>NZ_JBRKTB010000001.1:0-731612 GCF_053005425.1 Aeromonas sp. 25-248
CACCGTCGTTCGGGTTGAGGGTGTAGGTGTAGGTGCCGTTGGCATTGAGCACCAGGCTGCCGTAGGTCCCGCTCAGGTTGGCGGCCGTCACCGCCGCGCCATCCGCCCCCTGCACATCGTTGGTGATGACGTTGCCATTGAGGACCAGGTTGTCCTCGCTCGCCGCCGTCGGGTTGACGTCGCTCACCGCCGTCGGCACGTCGTCCACTATCTGCACGCTCAGGGTGTTCGAGGCCGAGTCCCCGTCGCTGTCCACCAGGCTCACCGCGAAGTCTTCGAACAGGCTGTTGTTGCCGTTCGCCGTCGGGTGCGCCTCGTTGTCGTTCAGGGTGTAGCTGTAGCTCACCAGCCCGGTCGCCGGGTTGTACCCGGTGATGGTCAGGGTGTTGCCCAGCGGCGTGGTCACCCCGCTCAGCGGGAAGCCCGCCACCACCCCGTTCACCACGATGTTGATGCCACCCACGCTCAGGGTCTTCACCCCGTCCGGCGCGCTGATGGTGAAGTCCCCTGTCACCGTGGTCGACTCCTTGCTGCTGTCCGACCCCGCCGATTCGTTCTCGCCGCGGGTCGCCAGCAGGTCGTCTTCGTACACCTTCGCATCCCCGCCCTCGCCCTTGGGCGTCAGGTTGGTGATGGTCACCCCGTCATCGTCGTTCTTGATGGTCAGGGTCAGGGTCGCCGTGCTCACGTCTCCGTCCGCATCCGTCAGGGTGTAGGTGAACACTTCGCTGCCCACCCCGCCCCCGGTCAGCGCCTTGAAGTCACCGTCGTTCGGGTTGAGGGTGTAGGTGTAGGTGCCGTTGGCATTGAGCACCAGGCTGCCGTAGGTCCCGCTCAGGTTGGCGGCCGTCACCGCCGCGCCATCCGCCCCCTGCACGTCGTTGGTGATGACGTTGCCATTGAGGACCAGGTTGTTCTCGCTCGCCGCCGTCGGGTTGACGTCGCTCACCGCCGTCGGCACGTCGTCCACTATCTGCACGCTCAGGGTGTTCGTCGCCGAGTCACCGTCGCTGTCCACCAGGCTCACCGCGAAGTCTTCGAACAGGCTGTTGTTGCCGTTCGCCGTCGGGTGCGCCTCGTTGTCGTTCAGGGTGTAGCTGTAGCTCACCAGCCCGGTCGCCGGGTTGTACCCGGTGATGGTCAGGGTGTTGCCCAGCGGCGTGGTCACCCCGCTCAGCGGGAAGCCCGCCACCACCCCGTTCACCACGATGTTGATGCCACCCACGCTCAGGGTCTTCACCCCGTCCGGCGCGCTGATGGTGAAGTCCCCCGTCACCGTGGTCGACTCCTTGCTGCTGTCCGACCCCGCCGACTCATTCTCGCCGCGGGTCGCCAGCAGGTCGTCTTCGTACACCTTCACATCCCCGCCCTCGCCCTTGGGCGTCAGGTTGGTGATGGTCACCCCGTCATCGTCGTTCTTGATGGTCAGGGTCAGGGTCGCCGTGCTCACGTCTCCGTCCGCATCCGTCAGGGTGTAGGTGAACACTTCGCTGCCCACCCCGCCCCCGGTCAGCGCCTTGAAGTCACCGTCGTTCGGGTTGAGGGTGTAGGTGTAGGTGCCGTTGGCATTGAGCACCAGGCTGCCGTAGGTCCCGCTCAGGTTGGCGGCCGTCACCGCCGCGCCATCCGCCCCCTGCACATCGTTGGTGATGACGTTGCCATTGAGGACCAGGTTGTTTTCCGTCGCCGTGGTCGGATTGCTGTCGTTTACCGCCGTCGGCACGTCATCCAGCACCACGACATCCAGCCCTGCACTGGTCGTGTCGCCATCGAGGTCCGTCAACACAACGTTGAAGCTCTCCGTCAGAGCCCCATCATTTGCAGGTTTGTTATGTGTTTCGTTATCGTTCAGGGTGTAGCTGTAGGTCACGCTGCCAACCCCTGTCACCGGGTTGTAGCTGACGCCGGTCACCAGCAGTTGATTTCCCAAAGGACTGGGGATCCCCTGGGGGAAGGTGGTCAAGACCTGGCCATTGCTGATCAGCGTCACACCTCCCAGCGTCAGGCTTTGTACTCCATCTGCCGCATTGAATGTAAAGGTACTGCTCTTGGTCAAGGCGGTGCCATCGGGGGCTGAGCCATCCGGCAATGCGGCTTCATCAAGGACAAGCTCACCACCCTCGACCTGCAATCCATTCAGCGAGACAGGCTCATCTACAGGGGTGATGGTGATGGTCAGAGTGGAGTCGTTGGTATCATCCCCATCCGTTACGGTGTAATTGACCGCAGGTACAGGGCCTGTGTAGTTCAGCGCAGGGGTAAAGGTATAGGAGCCGTCCGCATTGATGATCAGCGTACCAATCCCATCCAGCGTGCTCTCAACGCCGGCAGCAATTCCCTGATTGCTGCCCCAGCTATAGGAAATGACAGACGTATCAAGGGGACCATCCGGATTATTGCTGTTGTCGAGCACATTGCCACTGATGGCCTGATCTTCCTGGGTGACAGCAGACTCATCTTGATCATCGAGCTGATTCTCGGGCAGAAGATCGTCTTCCTGCAGCACATTCTGATCGATCAACGTGTCATAGCCGGTATCGAATCCGGCCTCGGCTATGGTCGCATCTCCGATGCGATCTATGACAACAAAACCACCATTGCCACTGGCCCCAGCGACCCCGCCGATACCGCCACCACCACCGGCGGCAGGTGCCCCACCGGCAGCAGAGGCTTCGAAGTTCTTGGTCGGGTCAACCCCTTGCAGGATGGATTGTTGCAACGCCGCAATTTCTGGCGACACTTCAGGCGAGCCTTGCTGATGATTGGCAACCGATGAGGAAGATTGCCCCTCTGGAGGCATCTCTGTCCCTGCCGGAACACCATTGTCCGCTGCAGGTTTGTCATCGTAGGGCGCCAGCATCAATTTGGCATCATCAGCGATATTGAGTCTGGCGCCAGGCTGCAGTATCTCGCCAGGCTGGAGAGGACGACTGCTGCCATCGGCAAGCAGGATCTGAACGTTGCCTTCTACGGAAGAGACGACCACGGTTTTGTCGATGATTTGGGTGCGCATATCCATTGCTCCAGGGTGACAGATCTTGATGCCTACACTCTAGATACGCCCCCGTCCTGCTTCCGTTGCAAAAATGTACAGGGTTGAGTCTCTTTGACTTCATCCGATGCAGCGAATCGAACGAATATTTTTTACATATAAAAATCAAATAAGTAACAGCGCGAGTTTTAGTGATATTACCTATATGTCGCGTAAAAATGATGTACATATTCTAAACAGATATAAAAAAGGGCCCTTAATGGGCCCCTTTCTATCGAGTTGTACCGCTTATACCAGTGGAAATGCAGGGTGAACGAACCCCTGATAACCATCGATATGCAAACTGGACAACAATTCAACCTGCCGTTGATCTTCCACCCGGGTGGCGATGGTCGTGACACCCGCGTTGTGGGCAGCCCGACAGACAGCCGCCAGGAAGGAGGTATCGGCGCCTGGTTCCATGACCTGGCTGGTATACCCGTGGTCCACCTTGACATAAGCGGGGGTCAGCTCTTCCAGATAGCCGAGGGACTGGAAGTGCCGGCCATAGTGATCGACCCCCCACAAGAAGCCGTGCTCTCGCAACAGCTCAACCAGATGAGTCACATACTCTTTGTGTTTCATGATGGCCGCTTCCGGGATCTCGAACAGCAGTCGCTCCTTCAGCTCCACGTTCAGCGGCAGATAGCCTCTGAGCCATGTCAGGAACTCATCCGAACAGAGAGAACCCGCCGTGATATTGACTGCCAACACCAATTCCGGTTGCTGCTTGAACAAGGGGACGCAGGCTTCCAGCACCGCCTTGTCAAACTCGGCCCCCATCTTGAACTGCTCGATCGCAGGCAAGAACTGCCCTGCGAAGTAATCCGTTCCATCTCGCGAGATGGCCGCGAACAACTCGGCATGCAGGCGGGTACCATCATCGAAGCGGCACGCAGGCTGTGCCTTGAAGCGCCAGAGATGTCTGGCAATGGCATCCTGCACCAGGTCTCGCCAGGCAAGGCGTCCCATCAGTCCCTGCTCATTGCCGCCTTCCATCACGACGGCACCGCGCCGCTCATTGCGCGCTTTGCCAAGGGCGTTATCCGCCTTCGTCAGCAGGGCCGAGAGATCGTCATTGCCATCACGGCCAGCGATGCCGACGACGGACAGCGCTCCGCTTTCTCCCATGGGATTGACAACCAGATCGGCGATACGGCTGTTGATGAGCTCTGCCAGCTCCTTGAGCTGAGACAGATCATCGGTGGGGCAGAGCAAGGCATACTCCGTCGCCGAGATCCGGGCCAGTGCCGCGCCATCCCAACCATCCAGCAGTTCCCTGAGCACCTGTGCAATGGACTTGACCATGTTGTCCCTTGCAGCAAAGCCCTCTTCCCGATAGAGATCGTCCAGCATGTCGACGGCCACCAGCATGACCCCGCCCTGCCCGGCCTCCGCAATCCAGGCATTGACCTGCCCGACGAAGTAAGAGCGGTTGCCAAGCCCGGAGACGGCATCTACATAGACGCGGGATCGCAGATTCTCGGCCTCGTCGGCCTGCTCTTTGAACTGCACGGCAAGCTTGCTGGAAAGGGTATTGATGGCCTGTACCACTTGCCGCAGCTCGCGGGTCTTGGGCTCGGGAATGGCGTGGCCGAAATGGTGCAGCTCGATTTCAACCGCCTGATCGCAAATCAGCTTGAGCGGTTTGAGCAGATAATTGAGCGCCCGCATCAGCAAGAGAGTGGTGACGAGAAAGCCGACCAGGAACCAGGTGGCCAGTTCGCTCATTCCTTTCCAAAGCTCGTAGTAGGCTTGTCCAGGGTGGCCGACGACCTTCAGCTTGCCCAGTTGCAGCCAACCCGACGTCAAAATCGATTCATTGGCCACTTCAGGGAACAGATCAAGCCCAATGAACCACTGTGGGACCCCTTCGATATGGCTGCTGTTCTCCAGCTCGATGACATCCTTGGAGGCCAGCAGATCGAGACGGACCAGCTTGTAGTAACCCCCGTCGAACACCGCCTTGATCACGGATTCGGCACTGACCTTGTCGCCGTTCTCCAGATAGGGGGTCAGCGCCAGACCCAGTGCGGTGGACGTATTGATGACGGTGGTCTCCTGCTGCTGCGCCAGGTAGTTGCGGGTCGAATTGAATTGCACCCAATAGGTGGCGGCAAACAGCAATCCGAACAGCAGCAGCATGGTTGCCAATAGTTGTCTGTAGAGCGTCATAGGTTAATCATCCAAATTGACCGCAGGCCGAGCCAATCGCCCCGATGTCATGCGATTGCGTAAGTCTGTCCATAATCCCAAGCGGGATGATTGCCCGGCCAGTTCCCCTTGACCACGCGCCTTCATCAGCCACAAGTGACTACCGTTAAAACTGTAAATTGGCAACAAATCCGCCCGTTGGGTCGCCGGGCGAATTGATCCGACAAGATTGTCCAGAATCAGGGGTACTGCCGCAGGCGTCTCATAGTAGGCAACGACCATATGAAACTGGTTATAATCCAATGCCTTGACATATACCATTCGCATTTTTTCATCAGGGATGCCAAGTTCCAGCAAGGTAAAATACTTGGAAATGCTGAAGTCTTCACAATCTCCCCCCGCTGCGCCCAGAAATTCCAGCGGTGTCGCCCAATAATCCTTCTTGTGCCACAACTTGATGTCATCGATGAAACGCATCTGGTTGAAGAACTGGTTCACCTTCTCCAGCTTCTGCCGATCCGTCAGCCCCGCCGCCTTGTTCTGCATTGCCAAAGTGCGCCAGCTGGTGACCCGTTTGCCGGCCCTGGGGCCATAGGTCTCCTCCGCGCGCTTGACCAGTTTCATATCCTCCGGTGAGAGTGGCTGGCTGGCGCTGAGCAGCAGGGGGATCGCCAGCAGTGCCAGCCACAGCAGGCGAACCCGCCAGGGCGCACGTGCACCTGCGACAGCTCGATACCCATCACGTCGGCTGCAGCCTGTCGATGCCACTTCTTTCTGTGTCATGACGCCGCCATCATCCCCTGACCACCGGACGCATAAAAGAATGACTGCAGCACGCTGCAGCCATTCCCCTTGCCTGATATGACATCAGTGGCAGGGCCATCAGTTGTTGTTGGCCTGCCATTCAGCCGGTTGCTGCACATTCAGGGCATTGAGCAGACCACCGGTGGCATTGAGGATACGATAATCTGCCAACAGGGAGTCGTACTCGGCCGTGATGTAGCTGCGGCGAGCCTCGAACAGTTCGTTCTCCGTGTTCAGCACGTCCAGCAAGGTCCGTTGACCCAGGCCGAATTGCTTCTTGTAGGCCTGTACGGTGTCATAGCTGGCGTCCACGTGCTCTTTGAGGAAGACTTTTTGCTTGGCCAGCGACTCTTTGGCGTTCCAGGCGAGGCGGGTCCCCTCTTCCACCTGACGGAAGGCATTCATGTGAATGTCTTTGGCCTGGGAATAGAGCGCTGAGGTTGCCTTGCTTTCTGCCAGATCGGACCCACCGCGGAACAGGTTGTAACGCATCCGGACCATGGCGGTGAGATCGTCGTTACGGCCTTTGACCGCATCGATGTCCTCGTTCCAGTTCTGATCCACTTCAAAGGCTACGTTCGGGTAGAACCCGGACTTGGAGCCTTCATGCTGGTACTTCGCCTCTTCGATGTCCTGCAGGGATGACAGCAGGGTCGGGTGAACCTCTGTTGCCGTCTTCAGAGCATCTTCCAGTGTTGCGGGCAGGAGTTGGGTGTTCGGTACGGGCTGAACGAGATCCTTGGGCACTTCATTGACGACACGGATGAACTCGCTCTCGGCATCCCGATAGTTGTTCTCCGCCGCCGCCTGATTGGAGTAAGCCCGAGCCACACGACCGTCGATCTGGGTCTGGTCAGCGGTCGACCCTAGACCGGAGTCGGTCCGTTTCTGGATGTCACTGCGGATCTGCTCGTGGGTTTCAAGGTTCTGCTTGGACAGCTCCAGGATCTCCTGCTGACGCAGCATGTTGAGGTAGACCTCGGCCACGCGCAGGGCCGTGTTCTCCGCCTCGGAGATCATCGCCAGGCGTTGGGCCTGGGCGGCGGCATCGGTCCGTGCCACGTTGCTGCTGACATCAAAGCCGTCAAACAGCATCTGGCGAAGGCTGATCCCGGCCTCCTTGCGCGTCATGGAGTCATCGATCGTCTGTGAATTCGGACCTGCGGCACGGGTCGAGGGACTGTCAGTCTTCTCGTAACCGACGCCACCACGCAGATCGATGGTGGGGTAATAGCCGCCCTTGGCTCCATCATGCTGATACAGTCGTGCCTGATAGAGATCAAAAGCTTCCTTGATTTTCGGATGGGTAGCCAGTGACTGCGCCACTGACTGTTCCAGCGTCTGTGCCTGGCTCAGGCCCGGGAACAGTATGGTGCCACTAACCAGCATGGCAACAATCGTCTTCTTCATGGTATCTCCAGTCATGTTGTTTTTAGATTGTTGGCTTATCGTTCTCTCAGTGCCGACTGCTTAGCCCTCAAGATGGGTTTCAGCAAGTAGTCTAGGACACTTTTTTTACCAGTAATAATATCTGCACTGGCTAACATACCGGGGATGATGGGAAGTGCGTTAAGCTCATCGCCCAGATAACTCTTCTCGGTTCGTACTCGCACCAGATAGAAGGAATTGCCCTCCTCATCCTGGATTGAGTCGGCACTTATCTGTTCAACCTTGCCATGTAAACCTCCATAAATAGTGAAATCATAGGCAGTTATCTTGACCACGGCCTCCAGTCCGGGTCTGAGGAAAGCGATGTCCTTGGGCGACACCTTGGCTTCAACCAGCAGGGTATCTTCCAGCGGCACTATCTCCATCAGGTCCATGCCCGGCTGAACGACCCCACCCAGCGTATTAATCTTGAGCTTCTTGATGGTCCCCTTGAGAGGCGCGATCACACTGGTACGATCGACTCTGTCCCTGAGGCCGACCTGGCCCTCCGACAACTGGCTCAACTTGCCTTGACGTTCGTTCAGCTCGGTCTGGGAGTCCGCCCGGAATTTCAGGGCGATATCATTTCGCTTCGAGATGGTCTCCCGCAGTACCGAGTTGAGCTTGGGCACCAGCAGGCGGTTCGCCTCCAGCTCCCCTTGCATTTCGTTGACCTGCCGCTCCAGTTTAATTAGCTCCACTTGAGGAACTATACCCTCTTTTGCGAGAGGACGGCTGATGTTCAGCTCCTGACGAGCCAAATCAACGCTGCGACCTACGGTCCGGATCTTGGCATTGAGCTCTATGGTCTCCTGCTCTTTCTGCTCGATCTGCTGTCCCAGGATGTAGAGCTGGTTCTTGAGGTTGTTTAACCGCGCCTCCTGCACCGATCTTTCACGGGCGGCATATTCGGCAAATACATTCTCGTACCCTTCGGGGAACTCGATGGCCTGTTTGTCGATGGCTACCTGTTCACGCCAGCCCAGATTGGGCTCGTTCTTGACCACCACGCTGCGAATTTCGGCGCGCAGGCGGGCGATATCCCCCTTGAGGGTGACCAGCTCCTGCTCCCGTTCGCGAAAATCCGACTTGAAGCGGGTATCGTCGATGCGCAGCAGTGGCTGTCCCTTCTCGACGATGTCCCCCTCCTTGACGAAGATCTCCTTGACGATCCCCCCTTCCAGGTTCTGGATCACCTGCAACTGGCGCGACGGTATCACCTTGCCCTGGCCGACGGTCACTTCATCCAGCTCTGCCCAGGCTGCCCAGACGATGGCGCTGACAAAAAACAGGAAGCAGGCCCACAGCAGGACTCTGGCACGGGTGGGTGTCGTCAGCAGCACGGCGGCGGCGCCGTCATCCACGTACTCGAGATGCTCGGGTGCAGGCAAGACCGTATCTGAGGGCGTTTTCTTGAACCAGTGGTTAGCCATTCGCCGTCTCCTGCACCCGCACCTTGCCTTCCTTCAATTGCTGCAACACCACCTCTTTGGGACCATCCGCCACTATCTTCCCCTGCTCCACGACGATGACCCGGGAAGCGACATCCAGCATGGAGGTCTTGTGGGTGATGAGGATAAGGGTGGTTTCGGGGCCGAGCCGCGCCAGCTCCTGCTTCACGTGCATCTCTGACTGGTTGTCCATGTTGGAGGTCGGCTCGTCCATCACCAGAATGGGGGGATCGTTGAGCAGGGCGCGCGCCAGCAGGATGGACTGACGCTGGCCACCGGAGAGCTGACGTCCCCCTTCGCCTATCTGTCTGTCGAGGCCGTTGGGATCCCGGTTGGTAAAGTTGGTGACCCCGGCCCGCTTGGCGGCGCGCAAGACACGGGCATCATCCACCAGGGGATTACCCAGCATGATATTGTCCCGCACGGAACCAAAGAAGAGGGTCACATCTTGCGGCACGCAGCCGATGTTGCGGCGAATGATGGTCGGCGGCAGTTGGTCCAGCTCAAAGCCGTCCAGACGCACCAGACCGTCAGTCGGACGGTAGAGACCCATCAGCAATTTCTCCAGCGTGGTTTTACCCGCACCGATGCGCCCGATGATGGCCACCTTCTCACCCGGCTCGATGCGCAGGTTGATGTTGTGCAGGGTGCTGCTCTCCATGCCCGGATACTTGAAGGAGACATTTTCAAACTCGATGCGCCCCTGGATGACCGGATGGTGGATGTACTGCCTGCCCTCCTCCTGCTCACCCGGCGTCATCATGATCTTCTCCAGGATTTCGAGCGCCGACTTGGCCTGGTTGTAGCGGGTGGAAAGCACCGAGAGCTGCACCATGGGGGCGATGGCCCGGCTCGACAGCATCACGGCCGCTATCATGCCCCCCATGGTCACCAATCCTTCCGAGATCTGGTAAACACCGACGATCACCAGTCCCACTGTCACCACCTGCTGGATGTAGCTCGCCAGAGAAGACATGGAGTTTGTGATGCGCCGGGTCTGCACGCCCCAGGTCGAGATGTGGGACACCGCCTGCTCCCAGCGGTGCTGGAACATGCTCTCGGCCCCGAAAATCTTCACGGTCTCAAGGCCCGAGATGCTTTCGATCAGATTGGCGTTCTTCTGGGAGGCGAGCCGGGACCCCTCCTCGATGGATTGCTTCAGCGGTGCCTGAATGTAGAAGCTGTAGGCCACCAGGATCAGGATGGCGATGATGGGCACCACCACCATCACACCGGCGAAAATCCAGATGATGAAGAGGAAGAAGATGGCAAACGGCAGATCGATCAGGGTGGAGACGGTGGCCGACGTGAAAAACTCGCGCACCGATTCAAACTCCTGCAAGTGCTTGGCAAAGGCACCGGTCGACGCAGGCCTGGACTCCATCTTCATGCCCATCACCTTGGCAAAGATTTTGGCCGACAAGAGCACGTCGGATTTCTTGCCTGCAATATCGATGAAGTAGCTGCGCAGCTGGCGCATCACGAAGTCGAAGGTGAACACCACCATGGCTCCAACCGCCAGCACCCAGAGGGAGTCGAATGCCAGGTTGGGCACAATCTTGTCATAGACGTTCATGGTGAACAGGGGGCTGGCGATAGCAAACAGGTTGATGAGGATCGAGGCCACCAGCACATCCCGATAGATACCGCGGGACTCGAACAAGGTGCTCCAGAACCAGTGACCATCACGGGTCTCCAGCACTTTGGGCGAGCGCTCATCAAATTTGAACTGCCGCTTGACGTAGAACAGACGACCATTGTACTCGTCACCCAGCTGGGCAAGACTGACCCATTGAGCCGCGTCTCCGGCCTGGGGAAAGATGACCCTCGCCTGGGTCCGTTCTTCATTCCATTCAAGCAAGATGCAGGCGCCGCCATTGCGCGTCTGCAAGACGCAGGGCAGCAGCAGGGAGGAGATCTGTTCAAGGGGCTGGATCACTTCGCGGGCAGAGAGACCGCCCCGCTCGGCGGCACGACTGAAGAGCGCCGTGCTGAGACGCCCGGAGACCAGTGGCAAGCCGGTGGTGAGAGCATCCTGACTGTTGGGCACCCCGTAAAAGCGGGTCAAAAAGACCAGGCACTCCAACAGTTCATCTATATGGCTGGTTTCTGCTTGCATAGCATCCCATCAAACATGATTCAGAAGGTTGTCTCGGGGCCGAATATCCAAAGCCCGGTGGCGATCCGGAAAAACAGAACAGACCTCGCCACCCAGACCCACAACCCGATTAGCGCACAGAGCCGGGACACTGCATGTCTCGCCTCCCTTACAGATTTTCATGCCGGAAACGGAGGGGACATACCAAGCACCTGATGTTGCCAAGAAATATGCCACCCGGTTCGAAGAGACACCGCCCGGTATACAAACTGCAAAGAGTTATTGATAACTATATCTTTTTTCAAGCCGACCATCTTATCAAGGTGACTTGAACGAAACTATACTCCAAAGACTGAATTTCATCTAATAACCCACTGTTTTTTTGACAAAATTAGAGTTGGCACTCGCCCGTGGAAGGGAGAGAAAAAGGGCGTCCCAGGCAGTGCCCCTGAGGGCCTGAGCGTGCCAGCGCCGCGGCAATGGCGGTCATGGCGCTCCAGCGATTCTCGCACCAGGCGGGGGCCAGCAGGGTCGGGCGGCGCGCCGACGCCGAGACCCTGTGATAGACCACCTCGGGAGGCGTGTACTGGATCATGGCGACCGCCGCCGCCACATACTGCTCCATCGTCAACACATCCAGCCGTCCCGCCTGCCACGCCTTGCCAAGGGTGCTCCCCTCCACCACATGCAGTGGGTGAAGCTTGATCCCCTCGACGCCGGTCTCCACGACACGGTGCAGGGTTTCCAGGCTGTCCATCGGCGCCTCGCCGGGCAGGCCGACGATGAGGTGGGCACACACCTTGATGCCCCGCAGATGGGCTCTGGTTACAGCGTCAACATAGGCGGCATAGCCGTGGCCCCGATTGATGCGTTGCAACGTCTTGTCGTTGGCGCTCTGCAGCCCGAGCTCCAGCCACACCTCGTAGCCGCGGGCCTGATAACCTGCCAGCAGATCCAGCACCGCATCGGGTACACAATCAGGGCGAGTTCCGACGCAGAGCCCCACCATGTCGCTCACCGACAAGGCTTCTTCATACATGCGCTGAAGGTACTCCACTTCGGCATAGGTGCTGGTATAGGCCTGAAAGTAGGCCAGATAGCGCCTGGCCCGGGTCACCTCGTCCCGGCGTGCCAGCAGTTGCTGCACCACGGAGAGTTGCTGGGCCGACTCGTCGGCAAAGGAGGAGACATTGCAGAAAGTGCAGCCACCCCGGCCCAGGGTGCCGTCCCGGTTGGGGCAGGTAAAGGCCCCATGGATGGAGAGCTTGTGGATCTTCTGGCCGTGGCGCTGCTTGAGATCCTGGCCAAATGTATTGATGAGTTCGTGTAACTGCATGACACCTCCGAAATGAGGTGTCATTCTAGCGACGCAGCCCGGCGGGCAGGCTGCGCTGGATCAATCCCGCTCTCTACCCAAAAATCATATAAATATTCACGTTAGATGCGATAAATACCCAACAGTCAGCATTCACGGTCACTTTTGACAACCTGTCACTCCTGCCACCTGGAGAAAAGTGCCATAACCTCTCGCCCATAACCGGCTGTAACTACTGAAAAAATCCTGTTTAGCCTGCTTATGGACAAATGCAAGACGCAGGATCCTGAAATGTGATCCCCGCCAAGCACACCAGAGATGACTTTGTAAAATTACTACAGTTTCCCGCCACCATGCAGTCAACCACTAAACCGTCCACAACCAGAATATAAATCCAACAAATAAATAAAAAGCAGTTATAAATACACAAAAATGCTGATTGAGTCTCAAAAACCCACATTTTGTTATGGCGATGTAACATTGCAAACAAGCGGGATGTCCAATTGACCTTGCCCGAAAATCCCATTAGTTTGGAGATTCGCCACCTCAGGCGGACGGAACCACAAGAGCCAATCGCAATTTATGCAGTCTGTTGATGACAGTGCGATGGAAGGCCGAGCAAGGGAGAAATGCAATGTCACTATATGATCCAAAGCTGGAGAGGGATAACTGTGGCTTCGGCCTGTTGGCCCACATGGAAGGGGAAGCCAGCCACAAGCTTGTCCGTCTCGCGATGTCAGCCTTGGCTCGCATGCAGCACCGCGGCGGTATCTCCGCCGATGGCAAGACCGGCGACGGCTGCGGCCTGTTGCTGCAAAAACCCGACAGCTTCTTTAGAGCGGTCGCCGAAGAGAAGGGATGGCACCTGGGCCGCAACTACGCGGTCGGCATGCTGTTCCTCAACCCCGATCCCATCCTGGCCCAGGCCACGCGCGACATCATCGACGAGGAGCTGGAAAGAGAGACCCTGAGTCTGGTCGGCTGGCGCAAGGTGCCCATCGATACCAACGTACTCGGTTCCATCGCCAAGGCGTCCCTGCCCAGTATTGAACAGGTCTTTGTCAACGCGCCTCCGGGCTGGGTCGACAAGGATCTCGAGCGCCGCCTCTATATCGTGCGCCGCCGCATCGAGAAGCGCATCAGCGACGACTACTTCTATGTGGTCAGCCTTTCCAACCTGGTCACCGTCTACAAGGGACTGTGCATGCCGGTGGATTTGCCGCGCTTCTATCTGGATCTGGCCGACATCCGCATGCAGGCCGCCATCTGCGTGTTCCACCAGCGTTTCTCCACCAACACCAGCCCACGCTGGCCGCTGGCACAGCCGTTCCGCTACCTCGCCCACAACGGCGAGATCAACACCATTGCCGGCAACCGCCAGTGGGCCAAGGCGCGCAGCTACAAGTTCGCCACCCCGCTGATCCCCGATCTGCAAGAGGCCGCCCCCTTCGTCAACACCACGGGGTCGGATTCCTCCAGCCTCGACAACATGCTGGATCTCTTCCTGGCCGGCGGCATGGACCTGTTCCGTGCCATGCGCCTGCTGATCCCGCCTGCGTGGCAGAAGCACCCGAATATGGATGACGACCTGCGCGCCTTCTACGACTTCAACTCCATGCACATGGAGCCCTGGGACGGCCCGGCCGGCATCGTCATGACCGACGGTCGCTACGCCACCTGCGCACTCGACAGAAACGGTCTGCGTCCGGCACGTTACGTCATCACCAAGGACAAGTTCATCACGCTGGCCTCCGAAGTGGGCACCTGGGACTACACCCCGGACGAAGTGCTGGAGAAGGGCCGTGTCGGCCCGGGGGAGCTGTTCGTGGTCGATACCAGCAACGGCAAGATCTGGACCAGCTTCGAAATTGATGACGATCTCAAGAGCCGTCACACCTACAAGCAGTGGATGGACAAGCACTGCAAGCGCCTGGTGCCCTTCGAGCAGATGGACGATGCCAGCACGGGATCGCGGGAATTCCCGGATGACCGGCTCAAGACTTACCAGAAGCTGTTCGGCTACTCCTTTGAAGAGCTGGATCAGGTGATCCGCGTGCTCGGCGAGAATGGCCAGGAGGCGGTGGGCTCCATGGGGGATGACACCCCGATGGCGGTGCTCTCCTCCAGCCAGCGCACCCTGTACGACTACTTCCGCCAGATGTTCGCCCAGGTGACCAACCCGCCCATCGATCCCCTTCGGGAAAATCACGTCATGTCCCTGGCCACCTGTATCGGCCGCGAACAGAACGTATTCAACGAGACCTTCGGTCACGCCCACCGGGTGCTGTTCCAGTCGCCGATCCTGCTCTACTCCGACTTCCATCAGTTGCTGGCCCTGGAAGGGGAGCACTACCGCCATGCGGTGCTGAGCCTCAACTACCTCCCCGAAGAGGGGCTGCAAGCCGCCCTCGAGCGTCTCTGCCACGAGGCAGCTGAAGCGGCCCGCAGCGGCGCCGTCCTGCTGGTCCTGTCAGACCGGGACATCAGCCCGGATACCCTGCCCATCCCGGCCGCCATGGCGGTGGGGGCGGTGCAGCGTACCCTGGTGGACAACAACCTGCGCTGCGACGCCAATATCCTGGTGGAGACCGCGAGCGTGCGCGACCCGCACCACTTCGCCGTGCTGCTGGGCTTTGGCGCCACCGCCATCTACCCCTACCTCGCCTACGAGACCCTCGCCAAGCAGGTAGAAGAAGGCGTGCTCAAAATGAGCCTGCGCCAGGCCATGCTTAACTACCGCAACGGCATCAACAAGGGCCTCTACAAGGTGATGTCCAAGATGGGCATCAGCACGGTGGCAAGCTACCGCTGCTCCCAGCTGTTTGAGGCGGTGGGCCTCTCCAGGGCTGTGGTCGAACTCTGCTTCCGCGGCGTATCGAGCCGCATCCAGGGTGCCGACTTTGCCGACATCCAGCAGGATCAGATCAATCTGTCCCGTCTGGCCTGGCTCGGCCGCAAGCCGCTGACCCAGGGCGGCCTCTTGAAATTCGTCCACGGTGGCGAGTACCACACCTACAACCCGGACGTGGTGCAGACCCTGCAAGTGGCGGTGCGCTCCGGCAACTACGCCGATTACAAGGAGTATGCCCGTCTGGTGAACGAGCGCCCGGTGGCGACCCTGCGGGATCTGCTGTCGCTCAAACAGGGCACCACCCCGGTTGCGCTGGATCAGGTGGAGCCAGCCGCCAGGCTGTTCCCCCGCTTCGACTCCGCGGCCATGTCCATCGGCGCCCTCGGCCCTGAAGCCCACGAGGCCCTGGCCATCGCCATGAACCGCCTCGGCGGTCAGAGCAACTCCGGCGAAGGCGGTGAAGATCCCAAGCGTTTTGGTACCGAGAAAAACTCTCGCATCAAGCAGGTGGCGTCCGGTCGCTTTGGCGTCACCCCTCACTACCTGATGAACGCGGACGTGGTGCAGATAAAAGTCGCCCAGGGTGCCAAGCCCGGTGAAGGGGGCCAGCTGCCCGGTGACAAGGTCACCGCGCAAATCGCCCAGCTGCGCTACTCGGTGCCCGGCGTGACCCTGATCTCCCCGCCGCCCCACCACGACATCTACTCCATCGAGGATCTGGCCCAGCTCATCTTCGACATCAAGCAGATCAACCCGAACTGCCTGGTGTCGGTGAAACTGGTGTCCGAACCTGGCGTCGGCACCATCGCCTGCGGCGTGGCCAAGGCCTATGCGGACTTCATCACCGTCTCCGGCTACGACGGCGGCACCGGCGCAAGCCCGCTCACCTCGGTCAAATACGCCGGCTCCCCCTGGGAGCTGGGCCTGGCCGAAACCCAGCAGGCGCTGGTGGCCAACGGCCTGCGCCACAAGGTGCGCCTGCAGGTGGATGGCGGCCTCAAGACCGGTCTGGACATCATCAAGGCGGCCATCCTCGGCGCCGAGAGCTTTGGCTTCGGTACCGGCCCCATGGTGGCGCTCGGTTGCAAATACCTGCGTATCTGCCACCTGAACAACTGCGCCACCGGCGTCGCCACCCAGGATGAGAAGCTGCGCCGCGAACACTTCACCGGCCTGCCGGAGATGGTGATGAACTACTTCAAGTTCATCGCCGAGGAGACGCGCGAGCTGATGGCCGAGCTGGGCGTCACCCAGCTCACCGACCTCATCGGTCGTACCGACCTGCTGGAAGCCCTGCCCGGCCTCACCGCCCGTCAGGCCAAGCTGGACTTGTCCGGTATCCTGGCGGCCCCGGTTGCACCGGCAGGCTCCAGTCTGTTCAGCCAGCAGCACAACCCCACCTTCGACAAGGGGCCCTTGAACCTCAAGATGGTGGAAGATCTGCTGGAGGCGGTGGAAAACATGAGTGGCGGCGAGTTCCGCTACGACATCCGCAACACCGACCGCTCCGTGGGTGCGCGTCTGTCCGGCGAAATCGTCAAGCGCCACGGCAACCAGGGCATGGCGGCCGATCCGGTCAAGGTGCACTTCAACGGCACCGCCGGCCAGAGCTTCGGCGTCTGGAACGCCGGTGGCCTTGAGATGATCCTCACCGGGGATGCCAACGACTACGTGGGCAAGGGGATGACCGGCGGCAAGCTGGTGATCAAACCCCACGTCGGCGTGGCGTTCAAATCCCACGAGGCGGCCATCATCGGCAACACCTGCCTCTATGGCGCCACCGGCGGCAAGCTCTATGCCGCAGGGACCGCAGGCGAGCGGTTCGCGGTGCGCAACTCAGGGGCCTTGGCGGTGGTCGAGGGGATTGGCGACAACGGCTGTGAATACATGACAGGCGGCATCGTCACCGTGCTCGGCAAGACCGGTGTCAACTTCGCGGCGGGCATGACAGGCGGTTTCGCCTACGTGCTCGACGAGTGCGGCAACTTTGCCAAGCGCACCAACCCCGAGCTGGTCGAACTGCTGGAGGTGGCGGATCTGGCCATCCACCAGGAGCACCTGCGCGGTATCATCACGGCGCACCTCAACGAGACAGGCAGCTCGCGTGCCGAGGAGATCCTGGCCAACTTCGACTCCTATGTGCCCAAGTTCAGGCTGATCAAACCCAAGTCCAGCGACGTCAAATCGCTGCTTGGCCACACCAGCCGTTCCAGTGCAGAACTCAGAATCCAGGCGCAATAAGGAGGGAACCCTATGAGCCAGAACGTATTCCAGTTTATCGATGTCCAGCGGGTCGACCCGCCCAAGAAGCCGCTCAAGATCCGCAAGATCCAGTTCGTGGAGATCTACGAGCCCTTCAACCAGGCCCAGGTCGGCATGCAGGCGGATCGCTGCCTCGACTGCGGCAACCCCTATTGCGAGTGGAAGTGCCCGGTACACAACTACATCCCCAACTGGCTGAAGCTGGCCAACGAGGGACGCATCCTGGAGGCGGTGGAGCTCTCCCACCAGACCAACAGCCTGCCGGAGGTGTGTGGCCGCGTTTGCCCACAAGACAGACTGTGTGAGGGTGCCTGCACCCTCAACGACAGATTCGGCGCCGTGACTATCGGCAACATCGAAAAATACATCACCGACAAGGCGTTCGAGATGGGCTGGCGCCCGGATCTCTCCAAGGTGGTCAAGACCGGCAAGCGGGTCGCCGTCATTGGCGCGGGCCCCGCGGGCCTTGCCTGTGCCGACGTGCTGGCACGCAATGGCGTCACCCCTGTGGTGTTCGACAAGTACCCGGAGATCGGCGGCCTGCTCACCTTCGGTATCCCCTCCTTCAAGCTGGAGAAAGAGGTGATGCAACGCCGCCGCGAGATCTTCGAGGGGATGGGGGTGGAGTTTCGCCTCGAGACCGAAGTGGGCCGTGACGTCACCTTCGCCGACCTGCTCGGTGAGTTCGATGCGGTCTTCCTCGGGGTCGGCACCTACAAGTACATGAAGGGCGGCTTTGCCAACGAAGAGGCGCCGGGGGTCTACGACGCCCTGCCCTACCTCATCTCCAACGCCAATCGCTTGCTGGGCTTCGAGAAGGCCCAGGCCGATTACATCGACTTCGCCGGCAAGCAGGTAGTGGTGCTGGGGGGCGGCGACACCGCCATGGACTGCGTGCGCACCGCCATCCGCCAGGGGGCAGACAAGGTGATCTGCGCCTACCGCCGCGACGCCGAGAACATGCCGGGCTCCAAGCGGGAGGTGAAGAACGCCCAGGAGGAAGGGGTGGAATTTATGTTCAACCTGCAACCTGTCGGGGTCGAACTGGACGCTCACGGCCGTACCTGCGGCATCAAGGTGGTGAGCACCGAGCTTGGCGCCCCCGATGCCAATGGCCGCCGCAATCCGGTAGTCATTGAAGGCTCCGAGCAGGTGCTGGCTGCCGATGCGGTGGTGATGGCGTTCGGCTTCCAGCCCAACCCCCAGCCCTGGATGGCAGAGCACGGTGTCGAGCTCGACGGCCGGGATCGCATCAAGGCGCCCGAGAAGGCCGAGTACGCCTTCCAGACCAGCAACCCCAAGGTGTTCGCCGGTGGTGACGCGGTGCGCGGCTCTGATCTGGTGGTGACCGCCATTTACGAGGGTCGCAAGGCGGCCGAAGGGATCATGGACTACCTGGCCGTGTGATCTGCCGCCATAACCAAGCAGCCATGCAAACAGCCCCGCTCCTGCGGGGCTGTTTTTTTATCTCGCTCTCAATCCGCCAGAACCGGCTAGATACTCCAGCTCTCCGGCAGCCGTTCGGTGAGGGTGGAGATGTATTCGAAGGTACGTGCCCGCTTGGGGGTGGTGAACATCTGGCGCGCACTGCCCGCCTCCACCACCTCCCCGGCCTCCAGGAAGATCACCTGCTGCGCAATCTGGGCGGCAAGACGCAAGTCATGGGTGGCGATCAGCATGGTGGTCCCCTCACTGGCCAGCTGGCGCAGCACGGCCACCACCTCCTGGGCAAGCTCGGGATCCAGCGCCGAGGTAGGCTCGTCACAGAGCAGCACCTTGGGAGATGGCGCCAGCGCCCGGGCAATGGCGACCCGCTGCTGCTGACCGCCGGAGAGGGTGGCAGGCACCGCCTCGGCCTTGTGCCTGAGCCCCACCTTGTCGAGCAGTTGCAGGGCGCGCGCCACTGCCCTCTCCCTGGGCCACTTCAACACGGTCACCAACCCTTCCATCACGTTCTCCAGCACCGTCATGTGCGGGAACAGCTGGAAATTCTGGAACACCATGCCGGTCTGCTGGCGCAGGGCCAGCACGCTTTGCCGTGACAGATGCCGGGTAAAGTCGAGCTCGCTGCCCCCCAGCACCAGCTGGCCTGCATCGGGTCGCTCCAGCAGGTTCACGCAGCGCAGCAAGGTACTCTTGCCGCTGCCGGAGGGACCGATCAGGGCGGTGACGCTGCCCGCGGCCATCGCCAGCCCCACCCCTTTCAACACGCGCTGCCCCGCAAACTGTTTCTCGATGCCACTCAAGCGGATCATAGGGCGACCTCCCGGGTCTCTTTGTGAGCCAGTCGCTGCTCCAGCCTGTCTTGCAGGGTGGAGAGCACCGAGCTGAACATCAGGTAGATGAGGGCCGTCTCGATATAGAGAATGAGCGGCTCATAGGTGACGGAGGCGAGGCGCTGGGCCGCCTGAAACAGCTCGGGCACGGTCACCGCCGCCGCCAGCGACGTGTCTTTGACCAGGGAGATGAAGGTGTTGGAGAGCGGTGGCACCGCGATGCGCGCCGCCTGCGGCAGGATCACCCGCCACATGACCTGGGGCCAGTTCATGCCGATGGAGTAGGCTGCCTCCCACTGCCCCTTGGGGATGGCCGCCAGGGTGGCACGAATGATCTCCGAGCTGTAGGCACCGATGTTGAGGGTGAAACCGATGACGGCGGCGGTGAAGGCGTCCAGCACGATGCCGGCGCTCGGCAGACCGTAAAAGATCAGAAACAGCTGCACCAGCAGGGGCGTGCCCCGAATAAGCCAGACATAGAAGCGGACCAGCATCACCAGCGGAGCCGGACCATATAATCTGGCCAGCGCCACCGACAAGCCGAGCACGATTCCCAGCACGAAGGTAATCAGAGTGAGTGGCACGGTAAAAATAAGCCCCGCACTGAGCAGGGGCCAAAAAGAGTCGATCATTAACTGCAACCAGGCCGGCACGTTAATATCCTCAGTTGTTATTATGTTGCCACGATATTATTGCGAGACGTCGGTGCCGAAATATTTCTGCGATATTTTCTGATATTCGCCATCCTGCTTGGCATTGCGCAGCGCCTGATTGATGGCAGCCAGCAACTCGGGTTGCCCCTTGGCGAGCAGGGCGGCTGATTGATCCCCCTTGGCCTCGCTGGCCGCCACCTTCAATTTGGCGTCCGGCTTCTGTTTCTTGAAGTCGAGGAAGGAGAGGCTGTCGTTGATGGTGGCATCCACCCGCCCGGTCAGCACCAGTTCGAGTGACTGGTTGAATCCCTCGGTGGCCACCACCTCGGCGCCCGATGATTTCGCCAGCTGGGCGAAGTTGCTGGTCAGGGACTGGGAGGATTTCTTGCCCTTCAGATCGGCAAAACTCTTGATGCTTTGGTTGTCGCTGTGCACCACGATCACCGCCTTGGAGGTGATGTAGGGATCTGAAAAATCATATTTTTTCAGCCGCTCAGGGGTGATGGCCACTTCGTTGAGCACCAGGTCGTAGCGCTTGGCGTCCACCCCGGCGATGAGCCCGTCCCACTTGCCCTCGACGAACTGCGGCTTCACGCCCAGACCGCTTGCAATCAGCTCGCCTATCTCCACGTCAAAACCCACCAGCTTGCCGCTCTTGTCGTGGTAGGTGAAGGGAGGATAGGTCCCTTCGGTGCCGATCTTGATCACTCCGGCCCGCTGGATCTCGGCCAGGCTTGACTGTGCCTGTACCGATGTCATCAGTGCCAGCGGAAGTGCCGCCATTAAAAACAGGAAGTGCCGTTTTTTCATTATTCACCTCGTTATATTTATGAACATCCAGAGCGCTTGCCAACCACCACAAAATAAAACCAGCCGGTTATCATGTTTAATTTAAATTAATTATCGGCAGAGATAACCTTCATAGTGCTTGCTGGCGGTATGGATGAAACATAACGTGGCTCATGGCATGACCCAACCATGAAATACGGGGATATTTAGCGAAATAATGGATAACGAATAAATAATGGCCGGGCTGGCCGAGGAATTGCCCCGCTGGCGGCGCTCCGTCAGCGGAAACCATATCAGGCGGGTTGCAGCTCCCGCGGGATGGCAGTGGCCCAATCACGACACAACGTATCAATCGTGCCAAAATTCAGTCTGATGGCAAATGGGATTGCCACGCACCACGTGGAAGGTAAAGGCGCGATGGCGCGCGCCTTGACGTCACCGTCAGTGATCACCCCTTCGGTCACCACCTCCCGCCCTGCTCCAGCAGGCGGACGATGTCGATATTCCAAGGCCCGGCCGCCGGGTAGCGCCGATGGAACTCGACGAAGTTGACCCGCCCCGCGCGCCGCTCCCCCAACGTTGGCCAGTCACAGAGGAAGTCATCGCTCAGCCACCTGGGGGCCCTGACGAAACCGCTGCTCTGCATGGCCTGCCAGTGGTCTGCACCACGGTTTTTGGTTCCATGGTCCTGTTTTCCATGCCTTTCCCCTACAACCGCACCACCAGAAACTCCCCCTTGCCCACCGGCACCAGGGAAGTCAGGAAATCGGGGTCACGCCGCACCTGTGCCATCCACTCCCTCATCTCGTCTTCATGGGAGATGGCATTGTCCACCACCAGCAGGCCACGAGGGGCAAGCAGGCGCTGGATCTCGGGCCACCAGGCCTGGTAGTGGCGGCGATCGGAGTCCAGAAAGATGAGCTGATAGCCCGCCGTCGGCAGGCAGGGCAACAGGCTGCCGGCCTCCCCCGCCAACTGCTCAATCCAGGGAGTGAGCCCGGCCCGCTCAAAGTTGGTCGCCGCCATGGTCCGTTTGCCCTCGTCCAGCTCGATGGTGGTGACCCGGCCCCCCAGCCGTTTCACTGCCTCGGCCAGCCAGAGGGTGGAGTAACCGTTGGAGGTGCCGATCTCCAGCACAGCCTGCGCCCCCCTCGTCTGCACCAGCATCGCCAGCAGTTCGCCGGTATCGCGGGTAATGTTGAGCATCTTGCTGCCACGAGAGTGTTGCGCTCCGTCATTCTGCTCGCCAAAGCGCTCCAGCTCCCGTTTCAGTTGTTCCAGTGCCATGTCCCCTCCTTGACGGTGTAAACGAGTCGGCCCGGTGCATGGCATGGCTGGACCGCCCCTCATGTTCATCATTTTGCTATCGACCCACTCGGTGGCCCATCCCCTGTATCATCCGGATAAAGACGATACCCTGGATGACCATGTGATCACGTTGGTGCACTGCTGCTGGCGGGAAAGCCAATCGTCACGCGGTCTGGCGGTGGCCCCCCGCGCCGTCGGGCTGCTGGATACCAAGGGCAAGCCGCAGATCGCCTAGGGGGCCACCCGGGTAAAGTCGATGGCGGGGCAGCTGGGCGCCACGCCCTTGGTCAGCGTCAGGGGCTGGGCACGATAGCTGAGCCGGTAGCGGCCCGGTTGGGACAGGTCGTAGGCCTGCGCCAGATCCGCATCGGCCTGGCTCTGCTCCCCCGCCCCCAGGTGCAGGAAGTCGCCGTCCCCGGGGGTACCTCGCTTGGCAAGCGGCCCTCGATAGTCCAGCGGCTGCCCATCGCGGGTCAGGTCGATGGCATCGGCAAACCACCCCTCGAAGGGGGTGAACCAGGTCAATACCTCGAGGGGCGTCTCCCCCCGGTTGGTCAGGGTCATCACCAGGGGCAGGGGTTCGTTCACCCCGCTCTCTGCGCTGACCGACAGCTCGCACTGCAAGGGCGCCAGTGCCAGGGTGGTGAGCAAGAGTGTCATCATGGTGCCTCCGTCAAAAAAGGGGCCATCCGGCCCCTGTTTGCAACTCAATTTTCGCTCGGGGTATTCTCGGCGAAATATTCATGGTTGTCGGCATTGTTCAGGGCCTTCTGGGGATCCGTGCTCGCCAGATTGCGCGCATTGGCCTGACCGTATCCCAGATCGTCGGTGCCCGCCACCACGTTGAAGTGGCTCAACTCGTGGACAATGGTGCCGGCGCGGGAATCGGTCCCGGTGACCGGCGCAGTCCAGAAGCTCTTGCACAGATAGACCTTGTAGGGCTGGTCCGGATAGACATAGGCAAAGTAGCTCTGCTTGCAACCGCAGTCGAAGGTGAGCGGCTTGTTGTCGATGGCATCCTTGATCTTGCTGAAGTTGGTCTCGGCCTGGTTCCAGCGGGTGGCGTCATAGGCGCCAAACCAGCTGCGGTAGCGCTGCCCATTCGGCTTGTCCACCGCGAGGTAGCTGCTGGAGTTGTTGGCGATGCCACTCGCGGCATCGAGCGCCGCCAGGATGTCGCTCTTCTGGGTATTGGTGCAACGGCCGCTGAAGCTGACCGAGGCGCTCACCGCCTGGGGCTCGGCCACCGCCGCCTTGGCCAGCACCCGATCGTCGCTCACCCCTTCGACCCAGAGGGTCACGGCATTGGACTCGCTCGCCTGGGCCTGTTTGGCCTTGGCCGCTTTCCCCTCCTGCGCCACGGTCGGCAGCAGGTAACGGATGCTGTACTGGCCCTGGGCGCTCATGTCGTAGAGACCGGAGACCTCCGCCTGCACTGTCAGGCTCTGGCCCGCCTTGAGCAGTTGGTAGTCCTTGTCACTCGGTGCGGCCCGCTTGATCAGGGCCCCTTCGTAATCCACCGGCTGGCCGTCACGCTCCACCTGGAACAGGGGAGCATCCTCGCTGCCCGGCAGTTGCCATTTGAGCAGACGAACCGGCTTCTCCCCGGTGTTGGTCAGGGTCAGGTTGACGCGCACATCGTCTGTGCTGCCCTCCACCAGAGTGAGCCGGGCATCGAGTCCGGCGGCGCAGAGCGGGGACGCCAGCACGCCGGCCAGCAACAGGGCAATTGGAGTCGCTTTCATCATGTTTCCTCATTCATTGAGTGTCGCCTTGTCAGGCGGTCTGCTTCCTTTAAGGCCCTCTTTGGGGCCCATCCACCCTAGAGCAGAAGCACCACCCCACCATCCCTCCATATGGGGGACGCCCCCCATCAGAGGGGGAGCTCCTTGGCTGCGACAAAGATTGCCCGCCCGGCCCGAGCGTGCAGGCAACCCCGTGGGGTGCATTTGCCATAAAAAAACCCGGCGCAGGGCCGGGTGACGGGATGAGAAGGCGGGATCAGGAGGACAGCAGCGCCAGGGCAGGCTGCGCGTTGCCCGGCATCAGCCGATAGGCCTTGTGGTGCTTGACCAGGGTGGTTTTCTTGTTGCCCTGGCTCAGCAGCAGGCCCCGGGCAAATGCCGCCTCGGCCAGTACCTGCTCGTCCCCGCGCACATAGAGGGTGAGGGGCTTGACCAGCTCACCTCCCTCGATATGGCCCTGATACTCGCTGGCCGAGATGATCAGGCTGGATTGCCCCTGGCTCAGCAGCCGCTGCCGGGTGTTCAGTTCGCTGTCGGTGAACACCAGCCAGCCCGCCCCCTCCAGCGCCAAAAGCAGATCGGCCAGGCGCGCCCCCAGCTGTACCGGCTCATGCATGGCACGCTCATACTGGCGCTGCACCCGCTCAAGCAGCCCCTTGAGATCGGCCCCCGCCCCCAGCGTCCGCCCCAGTTGCACCCAGGCCTTGAGATCCTCCATCACCAGCCGAGAGAAGCGTTTCTCCTTGAGAGAATCCGCCATCCAGGTACAGAGAAAGTGGCTCTCCTGGGCGGGGGTGCGTTTGCCCGTCTTCTGGGCAGCGGTGCGCTCCAGCTCCGCCAGGCTCTGGCGGGCCATCTCGAGCAGGGCCTGATTGTAAGCAGGAAGGGTCATCTCGGATCCTCTGAAACGGGGCGGCCAGGGGCCGCGTCATCGACAGCACAAAGGCGCCAGTGGCGCCTTTGGAGAGTAAACGCCCCTCCCCGACCGGGAGGGTGCGACGTTGCCTTATTTCGGCTGACGGGGCTTCTTGGCCGCCGCCAGACGCTTGAGGCGCTGACCTTGCAGTTTCGCCTCGGCCATGGCCTGGGCGGCGGCATTGTCTTCACGCTGCGGGCGCTTGCCGAAGCGGCGGCGCTCCTGCAACTGCTTGATGAGGTCGTCACGGCTGCTCACCTCGTAACCCGGCACCATGATGCGGCGGATCTTCTGGCCGATGAGGGCCTCGATCTCCAGCAGGGTGCGCTCCTCCTCGCGACTGACGAAGGAGATGGCCATGCCGCTCTTGCCAGCGCGACCGGTTCGGCCGATACGGTGCACGTAATCTTCCGCGAGGAACGGCAGATCATAGTTGACCACGTATTCCAGGCTCGGAATGTCCAGGCCGCGGGCGGCCACCTCGGTGGCCACCAGCACCCGCAGCTTGCCTTCGGTGAATTCACGCAAGGCGCGGCGACGGCTCCCCTGGGCCTTGTCACCGTGTACCACGGCAGACTTGATGCCGTCGAGGTTGAGCTCCTCCACCAGTTCATCGCAGCTCTCGCGGGTGCTGGCAAACACCAGCACCTGCTGCCAGTTCTGCTTGCCGATAAGCTCGGAGAGCAGCTCGCGTTTGCGCTTCTGTTCCACCGGATAGACGGTGTGGCTCACGGTGTCGGCAGTGGAGTTCTGCTTGTCGACGGCCACCACCTGGGGTTTGTCCAGCATGAGGTTGGCCAGCTTTTTTACCGCCTCGGAGAAGGTGGCGGAGAAGAGCAGGTTCTGGCGAGTCTTGTTGACCGCCTGCAGGATCTGCTGCACATCGGCGCTAAAGCCCATGTCGAGGATGCGATCCGCCTCGTCCAGCACCAGAGTCTCGACCCCGGAGAGGCTCAGGTTGCAGGCGGTGAGGTGCTCGAGCAGACGGCCAGGGGTGGCCACTATGATGTGTGCGCCCGCTTTGAGCTTCTTGGCCTGCACATCCTGTTTGCCGCCACCCACGATGGTGAGGGTAGTGATATCAAGATACTTGGCGAAATCGTTGATATTGCTCGTCACCTGGGCCGCCAGCTCGCGGGTCGGGGTCAGGATCAGCACGCGGGCATTGGAAGGCTGCACCGGCACCGGGTTGTCTACCAGGCGTTGCAGGATGGGCAACGCAAAGGCGGCTGTCTTGCCGGTACCGGTCTGGGCACTGGCCAGCACATCGCGGCCACGGCGAATGGCCGGGATGGCCTGGCTCTGCACAGGGGTCATCTCCTGATAACCGCAATCTGAGATGGCGCGCAAAATCTCGGGGGCAAAATCGAACGATTCAAATCTCATGTTGGGTTCCTGTGTTCCAGCGGAGCTGTAGTTGGCGTGGATGGCCTGGGCCGGCGTGTGGCCTGGCATCGGCGAGGCGTGGAGCCAAGGACGGCTGGGTCTGACATCAGATCAGAAGATGAGCCGGAAAATGGCGGGCGCGAAGTGTAACAGATAGGCGACAGGAATGCCGCCTCAAATGGCCTGTATTTTTCCGGGGGCTGCGCTCTCCAGACGCAGCAGCAGGCGCAGCCCGGGCAGTGAGATCAGCGCACCCGCTTGCTCGGACGCTTGAGCAGCCGCATGCCGATGGCCGCCACCGCGATGACGAACAACCCGAAAGAGGTGACAAGCAGGCACTTGGTCAGCAGCTCCTGATGATGGGCAAAGACCGGGGTCGCCATCACCATCTTGCCGGCCATGCTCAGCACCAGGGACCAGAGGAAGGCGCTGGCAAAACTCGCCACGGCCACCCGCAGCAGGTGCAGGCGGGAGACTCCCATCAACATGGGGGTCAACACTCTCACGAAGGGGATGAAACGGGACACGAACATGGCCCAGAAGCCGTAACGATCCAGCAGTCGGGAGGCCCTGGGCAGGCTCCCTTCCGGGATCATTCGCTCCACATGGCCCATGAAACGGGTGCCATGCAGTGCCTGCCCCTGCCAGTAGGCGAGCACACTCCCTATCCCGGCCGCGAGCGGCAGATAGAGCAAGGTCACCTCGGGCCCCAGCACCCCCATGCCCACCAGACCGCCCGCCAGCAGCACCAGGCTGTCACCGGGCAGGGGCAGAAAGACGAAGCTCGATTCAAGGAAGAGGATCACCACCAGACAGGTGACGAGCAGACCGATTGCCTGCATTTGTATAAGCTGATCAAAATCCTGATGCCATATGGCAAGCAGCATGTCCTGCATCTGGTGTGACTCCCATCAACGTAATGCGCATTCGTCATGATGACCCGAAGGCCCCGTCTGGTAATCCATCCCTGCTACCACCCCAATGTTCGTATGGGAGGCCTCTTATACACCCGGGGAACTGAACAATAAATTAATGTCTGTGATTTCTGCCCAGCGGTTCACCCTTCTCGCGGCCCCCTGCCCCCGCCAAAGCGAGGGCAGCTTGGCCCATCAGGCCAATGCGCCCCCCCAAAACAGGACGGGTCGGCCCTTGCCTGGCTGCCAAGCCAGATGAAACCCGTTACAGTGTGAACATGCCCCAATGGACGGGGTACTCATGGAGCCAGGTATGGCAAGACAGCTCTCTTCTCACACACTTTCCTTGCTGGCGGTTATTGCCGGCGTCTCTGTCGGTCTTATGACAAAGGCCCGTGCCAGCGACGAGAGCCTGGTTCAACAGCGCGCCAACGCCGTCGTCTCCCTGATGAGCTACGCCGTGGTGCCAGATATCACCGCCAGCAACCTGAATATCGGCAGCGGCACCAACGACACCTCTGCCCTCACCATCACCCAGCTCGGGGGTGGCGCCACCCTGAGCGAGGATGTTCCCCTCTATCTGGAGGGCACCCTGGGCTACAGCCGCTACGATCCCCAGTTCGTGTTCACCGATGGCAACGAGACCCGCACCATTCCCACCAAATGGAACAGCCTGAGCGCCACCGGCGGCATCGGCTGGGATGTCAGCGTCCACCGGGATCGCTTTGGTGGCAATCTGGTGCTGCGGCCCATCGCCAATGTCACCCTGGGCACGGTGGCCAGCGACCTTCGCATCGGGGCCGCCCTGCTCGAGCACAGGAGCGGCAAGAATCTGGACTTCCTCGACGGCGGCACCCTCAATGTCTATGGCCTCGGCGGCTCATTGATGCTGGACTATGAGCTCTTCTCCGCCGCCCAGGACATCGATGCCGAGCTGCGCTACTCCTACCAGCATCTGCAAAGCTTCACCGGCACCGCCGAGAGCGTCAGCGGTCAGGCCGATGCGGAAAACCTCGGGCTTTACCTGCGCCGCCGCGCCCCCCTGTGGCACTGGACCCTGCTGGACAGGCCCCTTCGCTACGTGCTGGAAGGGGCCAGAACCGAATACCTGGGGCAGCAACGGGGGCTGCTCGGTTTCAACAGCCTCAACTCCCTGGGACTTGGCCTCGAACTCGACAGCAGCAAGTACGACATCTTCATCACCCGCACCCGGCTGGTGGCCCGCTATATGTTCAGCAACAGTACCAGCGGCTACTCCATCGGACTGGCGATGAGTTTCTAGCGCAGCAAGGCGACATGAACCGTCCCCATCACCAAATCTCTGACTGAACGCACATTTGACTCAATTGCCACTGTCAGGCCCCACCTGTATCTCCTAGCATGGGGATACGGGAAGGCGTTGAAGACGTGAAGCTGAACCACGCCGGGGATTGTGGTCAGGCTGACTGCCTACTGTTGAGCAGAGAACACATGACATTTCCAGGGACAGGGAGCTTGTTATGGCCAAATTTCTGAATACCAGCGCAACCAACTATTTCCTCGAAGAGCTGATAAAGGACGCCAAGGAGCGGTTAATCCTGATCAGCCCCTTTCTCAAACTCAATGACAGGATCAAGGAGCTGCTGACCGACAAGAACCGGCTCAAGATCGATGTGCGGATCGTCTATGGCAAGAGCGAACTCCAACCGGAAGAGATCAGCTGGCTCAAGGAGCTCACCTTTATCCGCACCAGCTTTTGCAAAAATCTCCATGCCAAGTGCTACCTCAATGAGGAGATGTGCATTGTCACCAGCCTGAACCTCTACGAATTCAGCCAGGTGAACAACAACGAGATGGGGGTGTTGATCCGGCGGGCGGATGACAGTGAGCTGTACCGCGATGCCTACGATGAAGCCCAGCGCATTATTCGGGTGAGCGAGGAGGTGCGCATCACGTTGGAGCGCGTCGCAAGCGACAGTGACCCGCAGGACAACGTGGCCGCCCATGCAGGTACAGCACCGGTTTGTCCAAAATGCGGCACAACCATGGTACTGAGGACCAGCAAACGGGGAGATACCAAGGGCAACAGCTTCTGGGGCTGCCCCGAATACCCCAAGTGTCGCAGCATCATCCCCATCGAGACCCATCCCTGACCGGGATCTGTGAAGGCTAAATCACATGGATATCACTGCTGCCATAGCGCCTCTGCTGACTCAGCTCTGGTTTTTCCTGCCACTGCTGTTGATTGCCACCCTGCTCAAAACGGCCTGGTTCAAAGGGATGGTCGGGGAGTGGTTTATCAATCTCTGTATCCGGCTCTTTCTCGACAAGCGGGAATATCGCCTGCTCAAGGACGTGACCCTGCCCACCCCCCAGGGCAGCACCCAGATAGACCATGTGATCGTCTCCCGCTTCGGGCTATTCGTGATTGAGACCAAGAACATGAAGGGCTGGATATTCGGCAACCCGACCCAGAAACGCTGGACCCAGCAGATCTATCGCCGCAAGCACAGCTTCCAGAACCCGCTGCATCAGAACCACTTGCATATGATGACCCTCAAATCCCTGCTGGGGCTGGCGGATCACCAGTTGCATTCCATCGTCTATTTTATTGGCGACTGCACCTTCAAGACTCCCATGCCGGAAAACGTCATGCGTCGCGGACTGGTCAGCTATATCAAGAGCAAGACCACTCCCGTCTTGAGCACCGCCGACGTCGATCGGATTATCGACACCATTCAGCAAGGCCGCTTGACCGCCAGTTGGCAAACCCACCGGCAGCATGTCACCCAGCTCAAGACTCGTCATGCCGACCCATCCGCCAACCATGTTTCCACCCGCGAACCTGTCAGGCAATCAGTTGCAAACCCACCCTCACAGAGCGTATCGCCACCGGACAATCCACCCCCGATCTGCCCCAGATGTGGCAGCACCATGGTATTGCGCACTGCAACTCGGGGGGAGAACAAGGGCAATCAGTTTTGGGGATGCAGCGGATACCCAAAATGCCGATTTATTAAGCCACAATTATTTTAGCTAGTCTGTAGATACTTGTGTCTACACTCAAAAGTTATTTGAGAGGTTCTATGAGTGAAAAGAAAAGAAAAAGAAAAAGAAAGGAAAAGTTGTCCATTTATCTTGTTAGAGACCCGAATAAAATTGAATCGGAGATAATCAATACTGAAAATGCTATGCAACCTATTGATATTGAGCTCCCGGATATAGAATCCGCTCGCTTATACATAAAAAAACATCCACCTAAAAATATACCACCATGGACGCGATTGTTTACCGATAATACCTCTGTAGATAAACTCGCTTTTGGAACCTCATCTAGTGTGGGAGCTGTTTTTATCGTCAAGCTGCTAGGTAATATTTTCATACTATCATTTGGAACTGGGTTCCATCTTTTAAAAGATGATGCTATTGAACGTGATTTTGGATTAAAGGTGACACTAAACTCTGTTGATCCTGATAAACTACGAAGTCTAGATAAAGCCAGTTATGACCATAACCCATTAAATTCAAGAACCCAGAGCACTATTGATGTAGACATATTTAATCTACATCTTGATTCTGAAACAGAAATGTTATACGCCATAACAGGAACCTCTTTAATCCCCGAGTTTGGTCTGAACGTAACAGGTCGAGATGCTCTCACTGTAGCAGTGGAGACAACATTAAATACACTCCCCAAAATATTGGAAATATCCCTATCACAATATAAGAAAAAACTACCGAGTAAGTTCAGTTGGGTTGAAAATATAAATAGGGTAAGAGACCTAGATGAAATTGAAATTCTTGATATGGAACTAGACTCCTGTCTATCAAGCAACAACTATAACGGTATTTGGCTTGGTGAGCCTGAAATAATCGATTGGGAAAATCAAATAGGATACTCGTTTGGTACAGGACAACGAGTGCCAAGGCACCCCGTTTTATCATTAAATGATTATATCGATCATATTGACAGAGACGAACTTACTGTTGAAAGAATGAAGTTAGACACAATATATGTAAACAACAATGACTACCAACCAACAAAGCAATGGTCAGTCTATAGATGTATATATGCAGAAATAGTTTATAGTGGTAACACTTATATACTTAGAAATGGTACTTGGTATCGGGTCAATACAACTTTCACGGAGAGCATTGATAAATACCTGATGGATATAAATATCTATCCTAACGATCTTCCAGAATATTCTCATGAGCGTGAAGAGGATTACAACTTATTTGTGTGCGACTCAGATAGTAGTTTTTGCTTGATGGACAAGAAAAATATTAAAATTGGTGGCGCATATGACAAGATTGAACATTGTGATCTTATTAGAAATGGAAACGAATTCATTCATGTAAAATTTTATAGGAGTTCGGGTACATTAAGTCATTTGTTCTCTCAAGGCCTTGTTGCCGCAGAGGCATTTATTAAAGATGCTTGGTATAGAGAGCAGTTAAATCCAAAATTACCTATTTCAATAAAACTAGATGATCCAACAAAACGACCAACCCCTAGCAATTATAATATTGTATACGCAATTGCTACAAACAAAAACATACCAAATGAATTACCATTTTTTTCGAAAGTCACGTTGAAAAATGCACTAATCATGTTAAGGGCTCTTGATTACAAAGTATCTCTGGCTCAAATTAAAATAGAACCATCGCTCTTTGCAAAGAAATTTTTCCGCCCACAAAAAGTCAGAAAATAACAAAGGTGGCCAATTGGCCGCCTTTGTTACTTCTGCAAATCAGCGGATCGTTGCCATCTTCTGCACGCAGCGCTGCTCGCGTTCATCCACCCGCTTGGCAAACCAGGCGGTGGTGAGGTTGCGGGTGATCTTGGGGCTCTTTAGCTGGATGCCGGGCAGGATGGCGCGGGGTTGCCGTGTCCCGGCCTGTTTGTCGGCCAGGGCGAAGACCCTGTGGTAGAGATCGCTTTTGGCAAAGTCGCTGCTGTCCCCCAGCTTCAGGCTCTGGTGAATGGCCTGCTTGCTCATGTTGACGCGGCTGGCGATGCTGTGGACCGCGAGTTCGGTCTTGCCGGGCAAATCCGAGTCGTAGCGGATGAGATCCCCGTCCAGGGCCAGGGGCTTGCCACTCACCCGGCTTACCGCCGCCTGGAAGGCCGCATTGCGGCTCGCGTACCAGCCCGCATTGAAGTCGGCGAAGCGATAGAGGGTATCCGGGTAGTCGGCGGGATAGCCGAAGATGTGTTTGGTGCCAAACCAGATGCCGCCGCGACGAGTGAACACCTCGTGGCGAATGGACTCCTTCACGGGATAGGGGTAGCCACGGGCGTTGGCTTCGGCAAAGGCGACGCTCACCTGCATGGGGCCGCCGGTGCGCACCGGGTTGAGGTTGCCAAAGAGCTGCTTGCCCATGGGGACGCTGCCTATCATGTCTTCGAAGATCTCGCTCATCTCCCGCTCGGTGCGAAGCTTGTCGATGCGCTCGGCATAGCTCTTGCCGGTGGGGGATTGGATGGAGAGGGCCGTGCGCACCATGAACTCGGGGATGAGCAGCTTGCCGGCCCGGGCATTGATCTCCTTCCAGGCAATCTTGTTGAGGTTGGGCACCACGGGGTCCGCCTGATAGGTCGCCTCCTGCTCCGCCACCGCCAGCACGCTGCAGACGTTGTGATCGCTCACCGTCAGCCCCTGGGTGGTGAGCGCCGTCACCACGTCATTGGCCCAGCCCGGCTTGTCCACCACGTTGCGCGGCAGGAAGCGCACGATGCGGCTCTTCATGTCGGCCGGTTCTTGCGGCTGCATCGCCTTGGGAATGGGGCGCCCCGCCGGCGTCGCCGGGCTGGTCGTGGCGAGAGGCTCGCTGGCACAGCCCGACAGCAGGGCAAGGGTAAGCAGTGACAGCCAGCGCCAATGGGCATGAAACAAAGAGTAAGAGGGGATCATGAAGGCTTCCTGAAGAGCGGGACCTGCCCCTCATCGCGAATGAGAGGGCTCGAATGCATGGAGGCGGACATTGTAGGGAACAAGTCTGACAAGATGAAGGCGGATGAACCTGCTGGCCCGCTGGCTGCGGCATCCCCTGGCGCCATCACGCCAGCTCCACCCGGTTGCGTCCCAGGTGCTTGGCCTGATAGAGGGCGAGATCGGTACGCTGGAGCAGGGCATCCACCCCCTCCCCGCTCTGGCTGATACCCAGGGCAAGGCTCACGGTGAATCTTACCCCGTCACCTGAGACCAGCTCTTCGGTCGCGCACCTTATCTGCTCCGCCAGCGTACGGGCCTTGTCGCCCGTCATGCCGGGCAGCCAGATGGCAAACTCCTCTCCCCCAAGGCGTGCCACCACCCCATCCAATGGGCAGAGCTGGCGCAGCAGGGTGCTGAATTCACGCAGCACATTGTCGCCGATGGCGTGGCCATAGCGATCGTTGATCAGCTTGAAGTGATCGAGATCCAGCAGCAGGAGCGGCGTCCCCTCCTCTCCGTGCGCCTCCAGCACGGCGCGAAACGCCCGGCGATTGGAGAGCCCGGTCAGCTCGTCTGACATGGCGAGGGAGGAGAGCCGCATCTGGGTGCCATACATCTGCTGCACCATCAGCAGCACACCCCAGGCCGAGGCCAGCATGCCGATCGTGCGCAGGCTGTCTTCCACCGTGGAGAGCCACCAGGGCTGGAAATAGGCCTCATCCATCAGATCGATGACGCCGGAAACGAGCCAGAGGGTCAGCCCGCCGGTGAGGGAGAGATAGGTTCTCAAGGTGATCTGGGCACACTGCACCACCCAGAACATGAACATCAGGGTCAGCACGTTGAGCGCTTCGGCCAGAGCCCCGACGGTATAGAGGTTGTGCTCTGCCAGGGGATCAAAGCTGACCCCGGCCAGGATCCCCGTCAGCAGCAGCAGACAGGGCAGGCTCACCAGCGCGAGACGACGGCAGGGAGGAAGCGAGAAGAACCGGGCGGGGTGAACGGATAACCTGAGGGGAGTCTTCATCATGTTTTGGGCTCCAAGCGCGCATGTCTTCTATCCCGAATGGCAGCCGTTGGCTGCCATCGCCAGCGAACCCCGACGGCATTCCTGGTGGCAAATCACTGATATTGTGGGCCGATTTTTCCATAAAAAACAATCCCCTCACCATATGGGTCAGGGGATTGTTGCAACGGGGACGGCGCGATCTGCCGTGACATCGGGGCGGGCGGCCCTTCCCTGCTCGCCCTCACGGCAAGCGGGCAGTGCCGCCTCAGGCGCTCTGGCGCAGGGCCTGATGCTGGGCGGCGCCGTTGATCACCGCCTGCAGGGAGGCGTTGACCACGTCGCGACCGACGGCGACGCCACACATCCGGGTGCCCTCGACGCTCAGCAGCACATAGGCGGCGGCGCGGGATTCGGTGCCGGCGGTGAGCGCATGCTCGGAGTAATCCAGCACGTCGATGTGCATGCCGGTCTGGCGCTGCCAGCCGTTGACCAGGGCGGTGATGGCTCCCTCCCCTTCACCGCACAGTTGCAGGGTGCCGTGGGGGGTCTGCAACTCCAGGCGCAGGCTCTCCTGACTGTCATGACCGAGCTGGAAGCGCCCGATGCGATAGCCGTGGGCAGGCTCGAGATAGTGCTGCTCGAACAGGGTACGGATCTGCTCCGGGCTGATTTCGCTACTGCTCGCCTCAGCCTCGGCCTGCACCCGGCGGCTGAAGTCGATTTGCAGCCAGCGCGGCAGTTGCAGACCGAGGTCACGTTCCAGCAGATAGGTCACCCCTCCCTTGCCGGACTGGCTGTTGATGCGGATCACCGCCTCGTAGCTGCGACCGAGATCGGCAGGATCGATGGGCAGGTAAGCCACGTCCCAGTAGTGATCCGGTTTTTCTGCCGCGAGAGACTTGCGGATGGCGTCCTGGTGGCTGCCGGAAAACGCCGTGTAGACCAGCTCGCCGGCATAGGGGTGGCGCGGGTGCAGGGCAATCTGGGTGCAGGCCCCCACGGTGGCGACGATGGCATCCATGTCGGACAGGTCCAGCTCGGGGTCAATCCCCTGACTGTAGAGGTTCATGGCCATGGTGACGATGTCCATGTTGCCGGTGCGCTCCCCGTTGCCGAGCAGGGTGCCCTCGATGCGATCCGCCCCCGCCAGCACCGCCAGCTCGGCGGCGGCCACCCCGCAGCCTCTGTCGTTGTGGGTGTGGATGGAGATGCTCACCTCGGGTCGCGCCTTGAGGTGTCGGCAGAACCACTCCACCTGATCCGCAAACACGTTGGGGGTGCTCACCTCCACCGTGGCGGGGAGGTTCAGGATCATGGGACGGGCAGCGGCACGCCACTCGTCGATGACGGCGTCACACACCTCGACGGCGAACTCCACCTCGGTACTGCTGAAACTCTCCGGGGAATACTGGAAACTCCACTCGGTGCCCGGATTGCGGGCCGCATACTCCCTCACCCAGCGCGCCCCCTGCACGGCGATGGCCTTGACCCCTTCACGCCCCGAGTTGAACACGTAGTTGCGCTGGGTCGGGTTGACCGAGTTGTAGACGTGAACGATGGCCCGCTTCGCCCCCTTGAGGGCCTCGAAGGTGCGGGCGATCAGATCTTCGCGCGCCTGCACCAGCACCTGGATGGTGACGTCATCGGGGATGAGGTTGCGCTCGATGAGTTCGCGCACAAAATCGAAGTCGGGCTGGGAGGCCGCCGGGAAGCCCACCTCGATGTGCTTGAAACCGATGTGGGTCATCAGCGCCCACATTTGCAGCTTCTGGGCCACCGTCATGGGCTCGACCAGCGCCTGGTTGCCATCGCGCAGGTCCACGGCGCACCAGAGCGGTGCCCGCTCCAGTACCCGGTTGGGCCACTGGCGATCCGCCAGGTTGATCACGGGGGCACGGCGGTATTTGCGATGATCGAAGCTCATATTCAGATTCCCTTGACGGATGGGCGAGGCGCCGGACGACCGGGCCGACAGGCGGGTGGGGCAAGGAGGGGAAGCGGGTTGGTGCGGTAACACCGTCCCTGACGAGTCGCGCGGCGGTAACCCCGCGACCGGTTTTCCTGCGGCCCCCGTCGGTCACCGGGGCCGGCCACGGCAGCCGGATCGGGCTGCGGGCGCTGATCCTCTCGCACGCCACCTTTCGGTGTGTCGGCGCAGACGACCTTGTTTGTATGAGCACCCAGTATAGGGAGGTCGTGGGGGCGAGAGATTGCGAAGATTGCACCATTTCATGTCAATTAAGCAATATGGATGCAGTTGATGTCCAATAACGGGGTGAGTCTCACCACTCCTGATGGATTATTCGCCATCTCACCCATCTTCCTTGAAGGCGTTTCCCCGGAAGTGGCAGGGCGCAGGCAATAAAAAACCCCGCCATTGCTGGCGGGGTTTGCGTGCATCGAGCGGGCAGCGTGCTGCCGGTGCTCTTAGCGGTTGTTCACCTTCTCGTGCAGCTCCTGCACCGAGTTCACATTGGCGGTGGCATCGACACTGATGGCCATGCAGGTGGCGAAGGCCGCGTGCAGCGTGGTGGTGTAGGCCACCTTGTGCTGCAGGGCGCCACGGCGCAGCTGCTTGGAGTCCTCGATGGCCTGACGACCCTCGGCGGTGTTGACGATATAGGTGTACTCGCCATTCTTGATGCGATCCAGAATGTGCGGACGACCCTCGTGCACCTTGTTCACCAGACGCGGGTTGATGCTCGCCTCGCCCAAGGTCACGGCGGTGCCGTGGGTGGCGTCGAGGTCATAACCCAGCTCCAGCAGCTTGGCGGCCAGGTTGACCACCCGCTCCTTGTCGCCGTGGCGAACGGACAAGAGGGCGCGACCTTCGCTCGGAACCTGGTGACCGGCACCCAGCTGCGCCTTGGCATAGGCCTCGGCGAAGCTGCTGCCCACCCCCATGACTTCACCGGTGGAGCGCATTTCCGGCCCCAGCAGCGGATCCACACCCGGGAACTTGGCGAACGGCAGTACCACTTCCTTCACCGAGTAGTAGGGCGGGATGATCTCGGTGGTGAAGCCCTGTTCTTTCAGGCTCTGACCGGCCATGACGCGGGCGGCGATCTTCGCCAGCGGAGCGCCGGTGGCCTTGGAGACGAAGGGCACGGTACGGGCGGCACGGGGGTTCACCTCGATGAGGTAGATCTCGTTGTCTTTCACTGCGAACTGCACGTTCATCAGACCGACCACGCCGAGTTCCAGCGCCAGCTTGCGCACCTGCTCGCGCATCTCGTCCTGGATGGCCTTGGACAGGGTGTAGGGCGGCAGGGAGCAGGCGGAGTCACCGGAGTGGATGCCGGCCTGTTCGATGTGCTCCATGATGCCGCCGATGACCACGTCAACGCCGTCGCAGATGGCGTCCACGTCCACCTCGGTGGCGTCGTCCAGGAAGCGGTCCAGCAGCACAGGCGACTCGTTGGAGACGCTCACTGCCTCGGCGAAGTAGCGGCGCAGGTCCTGCTCGTCATAGACGATTTCCATGGCGCGGCCACCCAGCACGTAGGAGGGGCGAACCACCAGCGGGTAGGTGATGCGCGTGGCCAGTTGCACGGCCTGCTCCAGGGCGGTGACAGTGCCGTTTTCCGGCTGCTTGAGGCCGAGGCGCTCGACGGCGGACTGGAAGCGCTCGCGATCTTCCGCGCGGTCGATGGCATCCGGGCTGGTACCAATCACCGGCACGCCGTTCGCTTCCAATGCCCGCGCCAGTTTCAGCGGAGTCTGGCCGCCGTACTGGACGATGACGCCCTTGGGCTGCTCGACCCGCACGATTTCCAGCACGTCTTCCAGGGTCACCGGCTCGAAGTAGAGACGGTCGGAGGTGTCGTAGTCGGTGGAGACGGTTTCCGGGTTGCAGTTGACCATGATGGTCTCGTAACCGTCTTCGCGCAGGGCCAGGGCCGCGTGCACGCAGCAGTAGTCGAACTCGATGCCCTGACCGATACGGTTCGGGCCGCCACCGATGACCATGATCTTGTCGCGGTTGGTGGGGTTGGCCTCGCACTCCTCGTCGTAGCTGGAGTACATGTAGGCGGTGTTGGTAGCGAACTCGGCCGCGCAGGTATCGACCCGCTTGTAGACCGGGAAGATGTTGTGGCGGGCACGCAATTTACGCACTTCCCCTTCGGCCACGCCGAGGATCTTGGCCAGACGGGCGTCGGCAAAGCCTTTGCGCTTGAGGGCGCGCAGGAAGTCGGCGTCAAGACCGGCCATGCCGCGCTCTTTCACCTGCTCTTCCAGTTTCACCAGCTCTTCAATCTGCACCAGGAACCAGGGGTCAATCTTGGTCAGCTTGAACACGCCGTCCATGGAGAGGCCGGCGCGGAAGGCGTCGGCGATGTAGAAGATGCGCTCGGCACCAGCATCCTGCAGCTCGTGACGGATGCGGGTCAGGGAGTCGGGGGCGTTCAGGTCAACCATGGGGTCGAAGCCGGTCTTGCCGGTCTCGAGACCACGCAGGGCCTTGTGCAGGGACTCCTGGAAGTTGCGGCCGATGGCCATCACTTCACCCACGGACTTCATCTGGGTGGTCAGACGGTCGTTGGCACCGGCGAACTTCTCGAAGTTGAAGCGCGGCACCTTGGTCACCACGTAGTCGATGGCCGGCTCGAAGGAGGCCGGGGTACGACCACCGGTGATGTCGTTCATCAGCTCGTCCAGGGTGTAACCGATGGCGAGCTTGGCGGCGATCTTGGCGATGGGGAAGCCGGTCGCCTTGGAGGCCAGTGCAGAGGAGCGCGACACCCGCGGGTTCATCTCGATGATGACCATGCGGCCGTCTTTGGGGTTGATGCCGAACTGGACGTTGGAGCCGCCGGTCTCGACGCCGATCTCGCGCAGCACCGCCATGGAAGCGTTGCGCATGATCTGGTACTCCTTGTCGGTCAGCGTCTGGGCTGGCGCGACCGTGATGGAGTCACCAGTGTGGATGCCCATGGGGTCGAAGTTTTCGATGGCGCAGACGATGATGCAGTTGTCGTTGCGATCCCGCACCACTTCCATCTCGTACTCTTTCCAGCCGATGAGCGACTCGTCGATGAGCAGCTCCTTGGTCGGGGAGAGATCCAGACCGCGCTCGCAGATCTCCACGAACTCTTCGGTGTTGTAGGCGATGCCGCCGCCCGAGCCACCCATGGTAAAGGAAGGACGGATGATGCAGGGGAAGCCTACCATCTGCTGCACGCCCCAGGCCTCTTCCATGTTGTGGGCGATGCCGGCACGGGGGCACTCGAGACCGATGCTGCGCATGGCCTTGTCAAAGCGGGAGCGATCTTCGGCCTTGTCGATGGCGTCGGCGGTGGCGCCGATCATCTCCACACCGAACTCCGCCAGCACGCCGTGCTGCTCCAGCGCCAGGGCGCAGTTCAGCGCAGTCTGACCACCCATGGTGGGCAAGATGGCGTCCGGGCGCTCTTTCTTGATGATCTCGCGCACCACTTCCCAGGTGATGGGCTCGATGTAGGTGGCGTCGGCCATCTCCGGGTCGGTCATGATGGTGGCCGGGTTGGAGTTCACCAGGATGACGCGGTAGCCCTCTTCTTTCAGGGCCTTGCACGCCTGGGCGCCGGAGTAGTCGAATTCGCAGGCCTGGCCGATGACGATGGGGCCGGCGCCGAGGATCAGGATGCTCTGTAGGTCGTTACGTTTTGGCATGGCTCTCTTTATCCTCTTAGGCGCGATACTGCTTAATCAATTCAATAAAGTGGTCGAACAGACCGGCACAATCGTGCGGGCCCGGGCTCGCTTCGGGGTGACCCTGGAAGCTGAAGGCCGGACGGTCGGTGCGATGGATGCCCTGGAGCGACCCATCGAACAGGGAGACGTGGGTGGCACGCAGGCACTCGGGCAGGGTCTGCTCGTCCACCGCAAAGCCGTGGTTCTGGGCGGTGATCATCACGGTGTTGTCGTCCAGACTCTTCACCGGGTGGTTGGCACCGTGGTGGCCGAACTTCATCTTGATGGTCTTGGCGCCGGAGGCCAGGCCCAGCAACTGGTGGCCCAGGCAGATACCGAACACAGGGGTGTTGGTATTGAGGAAAGCCTTGATAGCTTCGATGGCGTAGTCGCACGGCTCGGGGTCGCCGGGGCCGTTGGAGAGGAAGATGCCATCCGGGTTCATCGCCAGTACCTCGGCGGCCGGGGTCTTGGCCGGCACCACGGTCAGGCGGCAGCCACGGTCCACCAGCATGCGCAGGATGTTGCGCTTCACGCCGAAGTCGTAGGCCACCACGTGGTATTTCAGCTCATCGGCCGCCGGGGTGACGTGACCCTTGCCGAGCTGCCAGCTGCCTTCAGTCCAGCTGTAGGATTCGCTCACGGTCACTTCCTTGGCCAGGTCCATCCCCTTCAAACCGGGGAAGGCGCGGGCCTGTTCGAGGGCATGGGCTTCATCGAGCTGCTTGCCGGCCAGGATGCAACCGGCCTGGGCGCCTTTTTCACGCAGGATGCGGGTCAGCTTGCGGGTGTCGATGTCGGCGATGCCAACGATGTTGTGAGACTTGAGGTAATCGGAGAGGGATTGCTGATTGCGGAAGTTGGAGGCCAGTATCGGAAGGTCCCGGATGATGAGGCCCTGAGCATGGACCTGACTGGACTCTTCATCTTCGCTGTTGGTGCCGGTGTTGCCTATATGGGGGTAAGTGAGGGTAACGATCTGACGGGAATAGGAGGGATCTGTGAGGATTTCCTGATAACCCGTCATCGACGTGTTGAAAACCACTTCACCAACGGAACATCCCTCGGCGCCTATCGACACGCCTTTGAACACAGTTCCATCTTCCAGCACTAGCAATGCAGTGTGATTCAAGACAACCTCCAGTTATTTAGCTTTAAATTCAGCAATTTACCTGGGTGTTGCGGGCTCGGTTCCGGTCTTTGACAGGACTCGAACCCGGCAGATTTCTGGCAAATTGGGCGCATTCTACTTAAAAACGATCTCATTTCAACGTCTTTTCTCGTTTGAAATGCATCTAAATTCAATAAACAAGCAACATTACCCATTATCTATGCACTCACTCGCTTTGCAACCCCCTCTTCAAAAAGAAAAGCCAAACACAGACAACAAAGCGGCACCCGATGCCATGCAACGCACAAAAATCCATATTTATTACTTAATAAACAGCAAGATAGAAAATTAAAAAACAAACAACACAACAGCAAAAACACCATTTGAAGCCAGAAAAGTGAACACAAAGAATGGAAAACGTTTTTCTTGGATTGCATTTTTAGTCTATTTCACATCAAGGCGAAATGCCCCCCGCAGGGGAATATTGAGACCCAAACCCGTTACCCCTTGATGACATTTTTGTCGCAAGAGGGTGGCAGGCTTGTAAGAATGGCAGGATTTAGCGAGGTTCACTCAAAAAGTGATGATTAAGGCTTATTTCTACAAAAAAGTGACAAAAAACCCCGGCGGACCGGGGTTTGGCAACCAGTACGGGAGTCTGCACTCCCCCTGAAGACGGTTTATTTCAGACCGAGCACATCCTGCATGTCATAGAGACCGGCCCCTTGCTGGCCGAGCCACTTGCCCGCCCGCACTGCACCGTTGGCGAAGGTCAGACGGCTGGAAGCCTTGTGGCTGATCTCGACCCGCTCGCCGATGTCGGCGAACATGACGGTGTGCTCCCCCACCAGATCCCCGGCGCGGATGGTGGCAAAACCGATGGTGTTGCGATCCCGCTCACCGGTGATCCCCTCACGGCCATAGACGGCGCACTCTTTCAGATCCCGGCCCAGGGTTTTCGCCACCACTTCCCCCATGGAGAGCGCAGTGCCGGACGGAGCATCCACCTTGTGTCTGTGGTGCCCCTCGATGATCTCGATGTCGGTGTACTCCCCCATCACCCTGGCCGCCTGCTCCAACAGCTTGAACACCAGGTTGACCCCGACCGAGTAGTTGGAGGCGAAGACGATGCCGATCTGCTTGCCGGCCTCGTGCAGGGCCGCCTTGCCCGCCTCGTCAAAGCCGGTGGTGCCGATAACCATCTGCTTGCCATGAGCCAGTGCAAAGGCGAGGTTCGCCAGGGTCACCTCGGGGCGGGTGAAGTCGATGATGAGATCGAACTCGTCCTTCACCTTCTCCAGACTGTCGCTGATGATGACGCCAAGGCGCCCCAGGCCGTTGAGTTCACCCGCATCCAGACCGATCACGGCAGAGCCCGGTCGTTCCAGCGCCGCTCCCACCACCACGCCCTCGGCGTTGGCGATAGCCTCCAGCAGCACCTTGCCCATACGACCATTACAGCCCATCACGGCCACACGGATCGGATTGTCCATCTCCACCCTCTCATCTCTTTATTATGGAAAGAGACCGTTTTACCAGCCCGCGTCCCCTTTGAAAAGCCCGATCTGGCCCGCCAAACCAACCCGACATTTAAACGATACATCCATTAAAAACAGAATAAATAACGGAATAACCAGACAAGTCAGAATCACGAAGCAAAAAGCCCTATCCATCTGGACGGCTATCTTGACCCGGGCGGGCCGACTCACTACTGTTGGCCCCCCATGGTGGCAGGATGCCCGCCCTGTGCCCGCCCCGGAGGCGCCACAGGCAACGACAGGAGGTCATTGTTCAAGTTTCGAGGAACACATGATCCAGACCCAACCCCGTGCCAGAGCCCTGCTGCCCCTTCTGGTCTTTCTTGCCCTCTTCATCGGTACCGGTACCTGGCTGACCCTGCAGGGGGTCGAGTTCGCCTTCTACCAGCTCCCCGCCCCCGTTGCCGCCCTGCCTGCCGTCATGCTGGCCCTGCTGATGGGACGCGAGGGGTTCAACAAGAACCTCGAGACTTTCTTCAAGGGGGTGGGCGAGAGCAACATCATGGCCATGTGCCTCATCTATTTGCTGGCGGGCGCCTTCGCCACCGTGGCCAAGGCCACCGGCGGGGTGGATGCCACGGTCGCCCTCGGCCTCTCCCTCATTCCGGGCTGGTGCCTGCTGCCGGGGCTCTTCCTCATCTCTGCCTTCATTGCCACCGCCATGGGTACCTCCATGGGCACCATCGGCGCCGTGGCACCGGTGGCGCTGGGCGTCGCCCAGGCCGCCGGCATCGATCCGATGCTGATGGCGGGGACCATCCTCTCCGGCGCCATGTTCGGCGACAACCTCTCCATCATCTCAGACACCACCATCGCTGCCACCCGCAGCCAGGGCTGCGAGATGAAGGACAAGTTTCGCGAGAACATCAAGATTGCCGCCCCCGCCGCCGTGCTGGTGATCCTGCTCTATCTGGTGCTGGGCTCCACCGGTGAAGCGCCGGCCCCCACCGCCGAGGCGGACTTGCTCAAGGTCGCCCCCTATCTGCTGATCCTGGTGCTGGCCCTCTCTGGCATGAACGTCTTCATGGTACTGGGGCTCGGCATCCTGGCGGCCGGTGGCGTGGGGCTGCTTGGCAGCTACTCCCTCGGCCAGTTCAGCAAGGACATCTATCAGGGCTTTACCAGCATGCAGGAGATCTTCCTGCTCTCCATGCTCATCGGCGGTCTGGGTGCCCTGATGGAACGCCAAGGGGGGCTCGCCTGGATAAGTGAGCGCATCGCCGCCCTGATTGCCCGCTTCACCCGCCACCACGATGGCGAGCAGAACGAGAAGGCGGCCGAGCTCGGCATCGCCGGCGTGGTGAGCCTCACCAACCTGTGCACCGCCAACAACACCGTGGCCATCATAGTCGCGAGCAAGGTGGCCAGGGATCTGGCGGACCATCACGGGGTCACCCCGCGCCGCGCCGCCTCCATGCTGGACATCTTCTCCTGCGTGGTACAGGGGCTCATCCCCTGGGGCGCCCAGGCGCTGCTGCTGGGTTCCATCTTCGCCCTCTCGCCGATCCTGGTCGTGAGCATGAGCTTCTACCCCATGGCGCTGGCCCTGGCCGCCATCGTGGCCGTTTTCCTCAAGCACCAGATGGGTGCAGTGGCTCCCGCCCCCCACCGTTCCTGACGCCCGACCTCAGGGGCCGCCCGGCTGGCGGCCCCGCCATCGGCTTTTCATCCCGTCGGCCCCTTGCTAAGGTAGCGCCAGCCCACCTTTGCCCAGGAGTCCCCATGCCGGATACCCAACCCGAACGACAGAACCTGCGCCAGCTCATTCGCCAGCGCAGAAAAAGCCTGAGCCAGGCCGAGCAGCAGGCGGCGGCCCAGCAGCTGGTCGAGCGCTTCCAGGAACACCTCGGCATCCTCGCGGCCAGGCGCATCGCCCTCTATCTGGCCAACGACGGGGAGCTCGATCCCCTGCCCGCCATCCACTGGCTGTGGGCCCGGCAAAAGGAGGTCTACCTGCCGGTGCTGCACCCCTTCACCCCGGGCCACCTGCTCTTCTTGCGCTACACCGCCACCACCCCCATGACCCGCAACCGCTACGGCATCGCCGAGCCCGAGCTCGACGTGCAGCAGGTACTGCCCCACAGCATGCTGGACATCATCTGCACCCCGCTGGTGGCCTTCGATGAGGCTGGCAACCGCCTCGGCATGGGGGGCGGCTACTACGATCGCACCCTCGCCTGCTGGCACGAGCACCAGCTCGGCCCAAGACCCCTGGGGCTCGCCCACGATTGCCAGCAGGTGGATGCCGTCCCCCGGGAACAGTGGGACGTGCCGCTCCCCCAGATCATCACCCCCAGCCGCAGCTGGCACTTTGCCTGATGAGGCGGGGGCGCCCCCTTCGGTTCAATAAACAGGCAAACGATTTACATCTTGGGGATTTTTGCGCCGGAACGTGAGCACCATGGTCGCTCTGGGGGGGATGCTTGGATATAATGCGCCCGCTTTTTCCATAAGGATCCATCATGACTCAAGATGAAATGAAGAAGGCGGCCGGTTGGGCTGCGCTCAAATACGTGGTACCCGGCACCATCGTCGGGGTGGGCACCGGCTCTACCGTCAATCACTTCATCGACGCACTGGCGACCATGAAAGACCAGATCAAGGGCGCGGTGTCGAGCTCCATCGCCTCCACCGAGCGCCTCAAGGGTCTCGGCATCCCGGTGTTTGACCTCAACGACATCGATGCCCTCTCCGTCTACGTGGATGGTGCCGACGAGATCAACGCCAGCCGCGACATGATCAAGGGGGGCGGTGCCGCCCTGACCCGCGAGAAGATCGTCGCCGCCGTGGCCGACCAGTTCATCTGCATCATCGACAACACCAAGACCGTCGACGTGCTGGGCACCTTCCCCCTGCCGGTGGAAGTGATCCCCATGGCCCGCGAATACGTGGCCCGCGAGATCCGCGCCCTTGGCGGCAACCCGGTGTGGCGTGAAGGGGTGGTGACCGACAACGGCAACATCATCCTGGACGTCAAGGGCATGGCCATCACCGATGCCAAGGCTCTGGAAACCCGCCTCAACAGCATCGTGGGCGTGGTCACCAACGGCCTGTTCGCCCATCGTGGCGCCGACGTTGTGCTGATCGGCACCCCCGAGGGCGTGATCACCAACTAAGGCCTGCTCCCCGGACCTCCCCCTCCGGGCAAGCCCCCGCCCCGGTCAGTCAATCTGACTGCCCCAAATGGACAACGGCGCCTCATGGCGCCGTTTCTGGTTATCCCTCAATGGCTTGTAGCAGCACATCTGCAACAATCGTTGATAACTTCAAAGAATTTGACTTTCGTCACAAATATTCCCTCTCCCAAACGTTTTTGCTACTTTACGGTTTTCTTCACACTGCAAGCCTGAACGCATTTTTCAAAACAATAGAGGGAACGTCATGACAGCCAAGTTTTCGCTGGACAAGGATAAGATCAAGGTACTGCTGCTGGAGGGAGTCCATCCCAATACGGTGGAGACCTTTCGGGCAGCCGGCTACACCAATGTGGAATATCTGAAGACGTCCCTGTCGGAAGAGGAGTTGATCGAGCGCATTCGTGACGTGCATTTCGTGGGCCTGCGTTCACGCACCCAGATCACCGAGAAGGTGCTGGATGCCGCCACCAAGCTGGTGGCCATCGGCTGCTTCTGCATCGGCACCAACCAGGTCTCCCTCGACGCCGCCCACGTGCGCGGCATTCCCGTCTTCAACGCCCCCTTCTCCAACACCCGCTCCGTGGCCGAACTGGTACTGGGGGAGATCCTGCTGCTGCTGCGCGGCATTCCCGAGAAGAACGCCAAGTGCCATCGCGGCGTCTGGGAGAAGCTGGCAAACCGCAGCGTCGAAGCCCGCGGCAAGAAGCTCGGCATCATCGGCTACGGCCACATCGGCACCCAGCTTGGCATCATCGCCGAGATGATCGGCATGAAGGTCTACTACTACGACATCGAGAACAAGCTCTCCCTTGGCAACGCCATCCAGGTGCCGAACCTGGTGGAGCTGCTCAACATGTCTGACGTCATCAGCCTGCACGTACCGGAAACCGCCTCCACCAAGGATCTCATCGGTGCAGAGCAACTGCGCATGATGAAACCGGGCGCCATCTTCATCAACGCCTCCCGCGGCACCGTGGTGGACATCGACGCCCTGGCCGACGTCATCAAGAGCGGCCACCTCTCCGGCGCCGCCATCGACGTCTTCCCGGTGGAGCCCAAGTCCAACGACGAGGAGTTCCTCACCCCCCTGCGCGGCCTGGACAACGTGATCCTGACCCCCCACATCGGCGGCTCCACCCAGGAAGCCCAGGAGAACATCGGTCTGGAAGTGGCCAACAAGCTGGTCAAATACTCCGACAACGGCTCCACCCTCTCCGCGGTCAACTTCCCGGAAGTCTCCCTGCCCGGCCACAAGGGCTCCAGCCGCCTGCTGCACATTCACCGCAACCAGCCCGGCGTGATGAACCAGATCAACCAGATCTTCGCCGACGAGGGGATCAACATCGCCGGTCAGTACCTGCAGACCAGCAGCGAGATCGGTTACGTGGTCATCGACGTCGAAACCGAGCACAGCGAGAAGGCCCTGGCCCGTCTCAAAGAGATCAATGGGACCATCCGTGCCCGGATCCTGCACTGATAAGCCCTTATCTGCGCAGTAAAAAGCCCGTCGTGATGACGGGCTTTTTTATGTCAGAAGAAAGCTTGCTCTCGCAACCTACCACCAGCCCAGCAGGTTGCGGCCCACCAGGGCGCCCCACACCAGGGCATTGAGGGCCAGGGCGATGAAGACGGCGGCGGAGCCCAGATCCTTGGCGCGGCCCGAGAGTTCGTGATGCTCGGAGCCGATGCGATCCACCACCGCCTCCACGGCGGAGTTGAGCACCTCGACGATCACCACCAGCCAGCTGATACAGACGAGCAGCAGGATCTCGTTGAGGGAGTCACCTATCCAGAATGCCAGCGGCATCAGCAGCAGGATGAGCAGCAGCTCCTGGCGGAAGGCGGCCTCGTTGATCCAGGCCGATTTGAGACCTTTCATGCTGTAACCGGTTGCGTTGATGATGCGGGTGATCCCGGTCGCGCCTGGCTTTGCCACGATAACTACCTCATTTGAAATGGCTTTTGGGTTCACATCCTATCAGAGCCGCCCAAGGTTTCCATCGGGTGACTTTTGCTTTATTTTATTCCCTTGCATTTTGGCATCCCGCCCACCTTATCCACTCGAGAATTGAGTCGTATGTCCATTCACACCGATGAATTGCGCACCCGTCGCCTGGAGGCCCTGATCACCCCCAGCGAGCTGGCGCACGCCTTCCCGTTAACCGACACCATCGCCCAGAACCTGCTGGATGCCCGCCGCCAAGTGGAAGCCATTCTGTCCGGTGAGGATCAGCGCCTGCTGGTCATCGTCGGCCCCTGCTCCATCCACGATCCCGCCGCCGCCCACGAATACGCTCTGCGTCTGAACACCCTGCGTGAAGAGTACAAAGAGAGCCTGTGCATCGTGATGCGCACCTACTTCGAGAAGCCGCGTACCATCGTCGGCTGGAAGGGGCTCATCAATGATCCGCGCCTGGACGGCAGTTTCGACGTCAATGAAGGGCTGAAACTGGCCCGCAAACTGCTGGTGGACATCAACGAGACCGGCATGCCCACCGCCACCGAGTTCCTGGACATGGTGACCGGCCAGTACATCAGCGATCTCATCACCTGGGGCGCCATCGGGGCGCGCACCACCGAATCCCAGGTTCACCGGGAGATGGCCTCCGCCCTCTCCTGCCCGGTGGGGTTCAAGAACGGCACCGACGGCAACACCCGCATCGCCATCGATGCGGTGCGCGCCGCCCGTCACAGCCACATCTTCTACTCCCCGGACAAGGACGGCAAGATGACCATCTACCGCACCGCCGGCAACCCCTACGGCCACGTGATCCTGCGCGGCGGCCACAGGCCCAACTACGACACCGCCAGCATCGACGAGGCGTGCGAGGCTCTGGCCCAGGTGGGCCTGCCTGAGCGCCTGGTGGTGGACTTCAGCCACGGCAACAGCATGAAGGATCACCGCCGCCAACTGCTGGTGGCCCAGGATATCTGCGATCAGCTGCGCCGCGGCCGCACCGGCATCGCCGGCATCATGGCCGAGAGCTTCCTGGTGGAAGGGCGTCAGGACGTGGAGAACGGCTGTGCCGCCACCTTCGGCCAGAGCATCACCGATGCCTGTCTGTCGTGGAGTGACACCGAAACCCTGCTGGCCATGCTGGCAGAAGCCGCCCAGGTGCGGCTGGACAAGCAGAAAGCCTGAGCAACCGCTCAACGCTCTCTCTACCAAAAGAGCCAGGCATCACGGATGCCTGGCTCTTTTCATTTCCACAGTGATTCACTCGCCCCCTTGGCTTCACTCAGCCTCTGCAGGTTTTCAATGCTGTATCCGTAGTCGACGGAGCGGCTCCCTTCTCGCACTTGTTTCAAAAGAATGGGAGAAGGGCTGGGGATGAGGGGGAAGACCGCCTCACAGGCTCGGCATAAACCAGGTGCGGCCGGCCGCCTCGATACGATCGGTGCGGATCTGGAACACCCGCTCCAGCAGCGCCTCGTCGATGATCCCGACGTCCCCTTCCCCCACCACGCGGCCCTGTTGCAGGCAGAGCACGCGATCCGCCCAGTCGATGGCCAGATTGATGTCGTGGATGGCCACCACCACCAGCAATCCCTGCGCGGCCAGTTGCTTGAGCAGCCGCAGCAGCGCCATCTGGTGATGCAGATCCAGCCCCGCCAGGGGTTCATCCAGCAGCAGCACCCGCCCGGTCGGATTGAGGCTTGGCCACAGTTGCAGCAGGGTGCGGGCGATCAGCACCCGCTGCTGCTCCCCCCCGGACAAGCGGCTGAAGTCCCGTGCCAGCAGAGGAGCCAGTTCCAGGGCGTCGCACACATCCGCCACCGCCTGCGCCTGGGCATCGGGGCCCCCCTCCTCCAGCCCCAGGCTCAGCACCTGGAACACCGGGATGTGGAACAGCTGGGGCTGGCGCTGGGGCAGCATGGCGCGCCGCGTTGCAAGCTCGGGCCAGCTCAGGGTCGTGATGACCTCTCCTCCCAGCAAGACGGCGCCATCGGCGGGCAGCAGGCCCGCCAGGGCCCCGAGCAGGGAGGACTTGCCGCTGCCGTTGGGGCCGAGCAGGGCCACCAGCTGACCACCGGACCAGGCCAGATCCAGGGGGGCGAGGCGATGGGGGATGGCCAGGGCGCGGGCCTCCAGCCTCCAGGGGGCGGGATCAGCGGGACACATCGGCATCTTGTCTCAGCAGCAGATAGATAAAGAGCGGGGCGCCCACCGAGGCGGTGATGACCCCGATGGGCAGTTCACCGGCGTGCAGCGCCGAGCGGGCCACCAGATCGGCCCCGAGCAGCAGGGCGCCGCCCCCCAGCGCCGAGGCGGGCAGCAGGAAGCGCTGATCGCTGCCACCGCACAGGCGCAGCAGGTGAGGCACCACCAGGCCGACGAAGCCGATGACGCCGCACAGGGAGACCGCCACCCCGGTGAGCAGGCAGACCGCCAGCACCAGGCGTACCCGCATGCTGTCCACGTTCAGCCCCATGAGGCGGGCCTGGGTCTCTCCCAGCAGCAGTTGTTGCAGTGCCCGCCCCTGCCAGCAGAGCCAGCCGAGGGTGAGGGGCAGCACCAGCCACCACCAGGCGAGCTGCTGGCTGCCGTAGGCGAGGCTGCCCATCATCCAGAACATGAATTCCCGCAAGGCGCCGTCGTCGGCGAAATACATCAGCCAGGTCATGGCCGCATTGGTGAGGATGCCGATGGCGACCCCGAACAGCAGCAGCCGCCCATGGCCGAGCCGTGCCCGGCGTGCGAGACGGATGAGCAGCATGGTCACCACCAGGGCGCCGCCAAAGGCCGCCAGCGACAGCCCCCAGCCCGGCAGATAGAGCCCGAGCCCCTTGGCCACCGCCATCGCCACCATGGCGGCGAGGCCTGCGCCGCTCGAGACGCCGAGCAGGCCGGGTTCCGCCACCGGATTGTGCAGCATCACCTGGAGCACGGCACCGCCGCAGGCAAGGGAGGCCCCCGCCAGCAGAGCCAGCAGGGCGCGCGGCAGGCGCAGCTCCAGCAGGATACGCAGCTCCAGATCCCCCAGCGGCTGCCAGGGCAGCAGCACGAACTCCCCGAGGGCGAGGGAGAGCAGGAACAGGGCCAGGGTCAGCAGCGACAGCAGGAGCAGCCAGCGGCGCTGCCAGCGCTGCTGGCGACGGATGAGAGCGAGATACACGGGATCCCCAAGAAGCGAGGCCCGCCGGGGGGCAGGCAGGAAAGCTGCATGATAACAGCGCGTTACCACCCAAGGTCAAGGCTGGTAGGGCTTGGCCAGCGCCGCTATCTCGCCGCTCTCCACCATGGCTTGCAACGCCTGCGCCAGCTTGGGGCCTAGCTCATGGTGGGGTGAGTGCTTGCTCATCCCGAGGTAGAGCACCACCGGGTTGGGGGGCTGGAAGGGCGCCTTGACGAGGCCGGCGTCGTTACGCTGGCTCAGGGCGTAATCCACCTGGCAGTCGGTCCCTATCATCAGGGGCAGGTGACCCCGCTCCACCATGCGCTGCAACTGGTCTTCGGTGGGGACCCCGTGCTTGTCGAGCTGGGTGTCGCCATCGAAGGGGGGGAAGTAGGCGGAGTTGAGCACATAGCCTATCTCGCGGCCCCGCAGATCCTCGTAGCGCCTGAGGCCGGCCACGGCGGCGGGCTTGCCATAGAAGGCAGGCCGGCACTGGTAATAGGACGGCTGCAGGTAGTCGATGAAGGCGGCCCGCTCCTCGGTGTGAGCCAGCCCTATCATCAGATCCGCCTGACCGGTCTGCATCTGTTTAAGTGCCCGTCCCCAGGGCACCCGTTTGAGGGTGAGCACAATGCCGCTGCGTGCCTGCAACTGGCGCAGAATGTCGATATCCAGCCCCTGGAAGTCGTCGTTCTCTGCCAGCATGCGAAACGGCGGCCAGACATCGGTGGCCACCGTCAGGGTCGGCGCACCTTGCGCCCAGCAGGCAAACAACAGACAAAGCGCACCCCAGCTTGTCTTGCCCATCCAGCTTTCGCCTTCTTTTGTTACATCCTTGTGAGCTAAAAATACCCTCAAGCACCACTTATGAAAACCCATGGAGTCGAGATAAAATGCATTGATTTAAAAGGAGAACCTAATGAACCCCATCATGACCAGTATCGGCCTGCTCATCTGCAGCAACGTCTTCATGACGTTTGCCTGGTACGCCCATCTCAAGAGCATGAATCACAAACCCTGGATCATCGCCGCCCTGGTGAGCTGGGGGATAGCCCTGTTCGAATACCTGTTGCAGGTGCCCGCCAACCGCATCGGCCACACCGTGCTCTCCGTCGGCCAGCTCAAGATCCTGCAGGAGGTGATCACCCTCACCGTGTTCGTTCCCTTCTCCATCTTCTATCTGAAAGAAGATCTGAAGTGGGACTACCTCTGGGCGGGTCTGTGCATCCTGGGCGCGGTCTTTTTTGTGTTCCGCGAAAAACTGACCGGCGCCTGAGGCTGTACACTCAAGCCATTCATCATCCCCCAGCCCTTTGAGCGACGAGGCCCCTCATGGAATTGAGAGACATGCTGCAGATCCTGGCCAAACAGGACGGTTCCGATCTCTATCTCTCCACCGGCGCCCCCCCCTGCGCCAAGTTCAACGGCGCCCTGCGCCCCCTCACCCAGGAGCCCCTGGGGCCGGGCGAGGTGGCCCGCATCGCCTACGACATCATGGATCTCGAGCAGAAACAGCAGTTCGAGAAAGAGCTGGAGATGAACCTCGCCATCTCCCTGCCCCAGATAGGCCGTTTTCGAGTCAACATCTTCAAGCAGCGCAATGAAGTCTCCCTGGTGGCGCGCAACATCAAGACCGAGATCCCCCGCTTCGAGGATCTCAAACTCCCCCCGGTACTCCTCGACACCATCATGGAGAAGCGGGGTCTGGTGCTCTTCGTCGGCGGCACCGGGTCCGGCAAGTCCACGTCGCTCGCGGCCCTCATCGATCATCGCAACCGCAACAGCGGCGGCCACATCATCACCATCGAAGATCCGGTGGAGTTCGTCCATCGCCACCAGAAGAGCATCATCAACCAGCGGGAGGTGGGGGTGGATACCCGCAGCTTCCACGCGGCCCTGAAGAACACCCTGCGCCAGGCGCCGGACGTCATCCTCATCGGTGAAATCCGCGATCGGGAGACCATGGAGCATGCCCTCGCCTTCTCGGAAACCGGGCATCTGGCCATCTCCACCCTGCACGCCAACAACGCCAACCAGGCGTTGGATCGCATCATCAACTTCTTCCCGGAAGAGCGCAGACCCCAACTGCTCAACGACCTTGGCAACAACCTCAAGGCCTTTGTCTCCCAGCGGCTGGTGAAGACCACGGACGGCGGGCGCCGGGCGGCGGTTGAGGTGATGCTCGGAACCCACACGGTGCGCGATCTCATCAAGCGCGGCGAGTTTGGCGGCCTCAAGGAGATCATGGAAAAATCCAGGGCCCTTGGCATGGTGACCTTCGACAGTACCCTGTTCGATCTGGTGGTCGAGGGGGTGATCGACGAGGAGGAGGCGGTGAAGAACGCGGACTCCCAGAACAACCTGCGCCTCAAGATCAAACTCTGGCGGGAGAAGGGCCAGATAGGCAACAGCGCGGCGGCGAGCGGCTGGAGCCTGGAGCCCACCAAGGACGAGGGCGACCTCTTCTAAGACGAGCCCGGCGGCCACGAAAAAGGGAACCCTCGGGTTCCCTTTTGCATATGGGCAGGCGTCAGCCCTTCTGGATCAGCCCTATCTGGCCGGGCTCGCACCACTCGAACGTCACCTCTTCGTGCTTGCCGCAGCAGGAGCCGCCACACAGGCGGCTCTCCCGCTTGGCGACGCGCCCCTTGCGCATCCAGACCCCGAGCATGGCCTCTACCGCATCCTCGGAGGTGTGAAAGTGGCGGGCCAGCGCCCGCCGGCTCACCTTCTTGTGAAGGGCCAGATAGTCCCCCAGTTCACGCAGGATCACAGAATACCCTCCCTCTCGGCGCACTCGCCCCTGACCATGAGCCCCTTCACAGGGTCACCACCTTGCGGGCGACGATGTCGCCGTGACGACGCCCCAGCCACCAGAGCAGCCCCAGGGAGAACAGATAGCTCAGGCTCCAGACCAGGCTCTGCGCCGGGTGGGCGGCGAAGGTCGCCAGTTGATAGAAGAGAGTGGCGCACAGGAAGGCGACGTAGTTGCACCAGGCGGCGGTGAACAGGGCCCACTGGCGACCGGTCTCTCGCACCAGAGCCCCCATGGCGGCGGCGCAGGGCATGTAGAGCAGCACGAACAACAGGTAGGCAAAGGCTCCGGCCACGCCGTCGAAGTGGGTCTGCATGTTGCCGTAGGTGGAGGTGTCCACCTCCTGGGCCTCGGCTGCCGCCTGCTTGTCCTCCAGATCCCCCACCTTGAGCCCCATGGGATCGGCAGGGTCGATGTCCGCCAGGTTGGCGGGAATGGTGGCCAGCGCCGCTTTCAGGCTGCCCAGCAGGGAGTATTCACTCTCCTCCTCATCACCGGCGCCGCCGGCGTAGAGGCTGTTGAGGGTAGCGACCACCGCCTCCTTGGCAAAGATGCCGGTGAGGATGCCCACCGTGGCCTGCCAGTTGTCGTCCCGCACGCCTATGGGATGCAGCACCGGGGTCACGGACTGGCTCAGCTTGCTCAGCACCGAGTTCTCCTGATCCTGGTTGCCGAAGCTGCCGTCGGTGCCGAGGGAGTTAAGCACGCTCAGCACCGCCACCATCAGGACGATGGTCTTGCCCGCGCCGAAGATGAAGCCCTTGAGTTTCTGCCAGGTGCGCAGCCCCACGTCCACCGGACGGGGCCACTCGTAATCGGGCATCTCCATCACCATGGAATCGCTCTTGCCCGGCAGCAGGGTGCTGCGCAGGAAGAGGCCGGTGAGCACCGCCACCAGGATGCCGAACAGATAGAGACCGAACACCAGGTTCTGCCCCGACTCGGGGAAGAAGGCCACCGCGAACAGGGCGTAGACCGGCAGACGGGCACCGCAGGACATGAAGGGCGCCATGGCCGAGGTCATCAACCGCTCGCGCTCCGACCCCAGGGTGCGAGTCGCCATCACCGCGGGCACGGTGCAGCCAAAGCCCATCAGCATGGGGACGAAGGCCTTGCCGGGCAGGCCGAGGCGACGCATCAGGGCGTCCACCACGAAGGCGGCGCGGGCCAGATAGCCGGAGCTCTCCAGCACCGCGAGGAAGAGAAAGAGGCAGCCCACCACGGGGATGAAGGTCGCCACCGTCTGCAAACCGGCACCCACGCCGTCCGCGAGCACGGCTCCCAGCCAATCGGGGGCACTCATCAGCCCCAGCAGGTGGTGCACCCCGTCCACGAAGAGGGCCCCCCCGAGGATGTCGAAGAAGTCGATGAAGGCGCTGCCCACCTTGATGGCGAACATGAACATCAGGTACATCACCAGCAGGAAGAAGGGGATGCCCACCCAGCGGTTGAGCAGCACCCTGTCCAGCCGTTCGCTCTGGGCGACGGTGAGCTTGTCCTGATGGCGGCACGCCTGCTGGCACCAGTGGTGGATATGGCCGTAGCGCAAATCAGCGAGTTGCAGGTCGATGTCCTGGGCGTGGTGGGCGCGACTCACCACGTTGTCGGCCGCCGCCTGCTGCCCCGCCGCCAGGGTCTCCTGCATGGCGATGTCTTCCTCCAGCAGGCGCAGGGCGCGGCCACGGCGATGCAGATGATGAGGGGCGAGCAGGGTCTCCAGCTCGGCGATGTCCCCCTCGAGGGGCTGACCGTAGTCGAGCATCAGGGCGGGCTGGGACTGACCGATAAACTGATGGATCCCCTCTTTGAAGGCCGCTACCTGCTGGCGATTGTGGGCCGAGAGCGACACCACGGGGCACCCCAGCGCCTTGGCGAGCAAGGCCTCGTCGATGGTGATGCGCCGCTTTTGCAGCAGATCCATCTTGTTGAGCACCACCACCATGGGCAGCCCCAGCTCCCGCAGTTGCAGGGTGAGGTAGAGGGAGCGCTCCAGGTTGGCGGCATCGATGACGTTGAGCAGCAGATCCGGCTGCTGGCGCTGGACGAAGCGGCTGGCGATCTGCTCGTCCAGGCTCGCCTCCTGGTTGGCCAGGGCATAGATGCCGGGCAGGTCCACCAGGGTGTATTCCTGCCCGCGGGCAGCAAAGGCCCCCATCTTCTTGTCGACGGTGACCCCGCTCCAGTTCCCCACCTGCTGGCGGGAGCCGGTCAGGGCGTTGAACAGGGAGGTCTTGCCGCTGTTGGGATTGCCCACTGTGACCAGGTTGTAGCTCATACCGGCTCCACCTCGATTTGCTGGGCCAGACTCCGCTGCATGGAGAGGCAGATGCCCTGGCACTGGATCTGGAGCGGGTCCCCCAAGGGGGCGGCCCGCAGATAGAGGATCTCGGTCTGGGGCAGCAGCCCCATCACCATCAACTTGCGCCGCAAGGCGCGGCCAAGGTGGTTCATGTGCGTGATGCGAGCGCTCTGTCCCGGCGACAGCTCTGTGAGTACCATGACGGGCTCCTGAAGTTAAACAAGAATAATTCGCTTTTAATGGGGGGATTATAAGCTGTGCCCTCAACATTTATTTGCGTAAAATCAAACTCCGCTTAGCTAACCGACAAAGTATTGCCATGAGTCACGACAACAACAGCCGCCTGGTCTATAGCACGGACGGCGGCATGATCAAGGAATCCGCCCCTGCCCAGCACGCCTCCCCCTTCCCCGCCGACGGGGTCGTGCGCATCCGCCGCGAGACAAAGGGACGCAAGGGGGCCGGGGTCATCAGCATCCACGGCGTTCCCGCCGACCAGCAGAAGGCCCTCGCCACCCTGCTCAAGAAGAAGTGCGGTACCGGCGGCGGTCTCAAGGAGGGGATCATCGAGATCCAGGGGGACAAACGGGACCTCATCAAGGCCGAACTGGAGAAGGCCGGCTTTCAGGTCAAACTGGTGGGGGGATAATTCCCCATCCCGCGCCTTGCCTCACCGGGGGTTTTTCCCTAGAATGCCCGCTCCCATCGAGGGGGAGTAGTCTCGCCACGGACCCGTTTCGTGCGCGATCCTGATCAACATACTTGGTGCCAACTCACCATGGTCAGGGTGATCCGGGCAATGCCGGATTTGACAAGACCTTTGACGGGCCAGTGCCAAAACCGGGGACGGATGGCGCAGGCTTGTCTTTGGTTTATAACAATTCCGTCCCCCGGTCATTTTTATGGAAGCCTTGTTAACCTCCACCATCAGCGTTGCCATCGCCGAGATCGGCGACAAGACACAGCTGCTGGCCCTGTTGCTCATCTGTCGTTTTCGCAAACCCTGGCCCATCATCGCCGGCATGCTGGCTGCCACCCTGCTCAACCACGCAGGGGCCGCCTGGATAGGGGAATTCATCAGTCGCTGGATGGATCCCAAGGTGATGACCTGGCTGGTCGCTGGCGCCTTCATCGCCATGGCCGCCTGGATCCTGGTGCCGGACAAGATGGACGATGAAGAGAGTTCCCTGGACAAGTACGGCCCCTTCATGGCCACCTTCGTGCTCTTCTTCATCGCCGAGATCGGTGACAAGACCCAGATAGCCACCGTGCTGCTGGCAGCCAAGTACGACTCCCTGATCCAGGTGATCACCGGCACCACCCTCGGCATGATGCTGGCCAACGTGCCCGTGGTGCTGCTCGGCAAGCTCGGGGCCGACAAGCTCCCCCTCAAGGGGATCCGCATTGCCTGCGCCATCCTCTTTGCGGGGCTTGGCATCTCCACCCTGATCTTCGCCTGACCTCCATACAAGCCGGCGGGGGATCAGCGTGAGCACTGATCGCCACCGCCGCCCCGGATGTCCTTCAGGCCCCCTCCTCACGGCGGGGGCCTTTTTAGTACAAAGACATGGCCCCGTGCCGCGACCTGTGTCGCAGCGCCGACGGCGCCCCTGCCCCGAGACGCGGCGCCGTGCCATAATGCCTTATCTTTCAGGCATCACGGCTTCAGGAGCCCCCATGCACCTCACCTCAAGACAGACCCTGCTCGACTGGGTCAGGCGCGGCCGCCTGCCACGGGCCTCGCTGCCTGCCGCCCTGGCCCTGTGCGATCTGCCCCCCGGCCCTGCCCGCTGGCAGTGGCTGTTCGACAGGCTGCTGCTCTGGCTCGGCTGCCTCTGCCTTGGCGCCGGCCTCGTCTTCTTCGTCGCCTTCAACTGGCAGGCCCTGGGGCGCCTCTCACGTCTCGCCCTGCTGGAGCTGCCGTTGCTCACCATGCTCCTGGTGCTCTGGCGCAAACCCATGAGTGACACCCCGCGCCAGGCCCTGCTGCTGGCCCTGGCCCTCAACCTCGGCGCCCTGCTCGCCCTGGTGGGCCAGACCTACCAGACCGGCGCCGACCCCTGGCAGCTCTTCGCCACCTGGGCCCTGATGCTGCTGCCGCTGGCGGCCCTTGGCAGAAGCCCGCTGCTCTGGACCCTGGCCTGGCTGCTCGGTCAGCTCGCCCTGGTGCTCTACTGGCGGCTCGGCCTTCTCGATCTCTTCTTCTCCTTCAACGAGGAGGCCCTCGGCTGGTGCCTGACCCTGCTCAATGCCGCCCTCTGGGGTCTGCTCATCCTGGTGCCCGCCCGCTACGCCCTGATGCCCTCCTGGCTCGCGGGGCTGGCCGCGGGGCTCGGCATCACCCTGCTTACCCTGCTGGCCCTGTTCGATGCCGCCTCTCCCTGGGTCTGGCCTGCCTGGCTCGCCTGGCTCGGCGCCGCCTACCTGCGCTGGCACCACAGGTTCATCGCCGGGCTCGCCATGGGGTGCCTGAGCCTCATCGCCGTGATCCTCGCGGCCCTTGGCAAGTGGATGGAGCCGGACATGAACGGCTTTTTGCTGCTGGCCCTCATCGCCATCGGCCTGTCGGTGATGGCCAGCCGCTGGCTGCAACAACAACGGAGGCAGCATGTCTGATCTCACCCCCTGGGAGCGCCTGCGTGCAGCCCAACTTGTGGAAGGGGATGCCCCCCGGGATGAACAGCCCCACTGGTCGGGCCGTTTTCTGCTCGGCATGGTGGGCTGGATAGCCGCCCTCTTCCTGCTCTTCTTCCTCTTCATGGCCTTCGAGCAGCTGACCCGCGACCCCAACAACGCCCTCACCATGGGGATGGTGCTGATGGCCGCCGCCCTCGGTCTCAACCGCATGGCGACCCGCAGCGACCTCTGGGATCAGTTCGTGCTGGCGCTGGCGCTGGCGGCAGATGCCTGGCTGCTCTACGGCCTGCTGGACAGGCTGGATCTGAACGTCGCGTGGCTCTGGTTCGGTCTGACCGCCTTCTCCCTCGGGGTGGCCGCCCTGTTCGAGCACTGGCTGATCAGGCTGTTCCACAGCTTCGCCGCCGCCATCCTGCTCACCCTCGCCCTCGCCTGCCTCGGCCTGCACCTGCTGGCCCTGCCGCTGGTGATGGGCGCCGTCGCCCTGTGCTGGCTGCAGGCGGAGCGCGATCCCGCCCGCCATCTGCTCTATGAATCCCTCACCCTGGGGCTGGCACTCTCCCTGCTGGTGCTGGGACGGCTGCACCACCCCCTGTGGGAGGGAGGCACCAGCGTGCTCAATGAGCTCGGCAGCTCCCGCCTGCCCCTCTGGCTCAATCCCCTGCTCTGCGCCGCCCTGCTGCTCGCGGTCATGGTTCGCCTCAGGCTGCCGCTGCGCTACGGGCTGCCGCTGGTGGTGATCAGCGCCATCATTCCCGGCATGGGGGCTGGCGCCCTGGTGCTGGTGCTCGGCTTCTACGCCGGCAGCCTGGCCCTGATGACCCTGGCAGGCCTGCTGCTGCTCGGCTTTGGCTCCCTCTATTACTACGATCTGGGGCTGACCCTGATGACCAAGTCCTGGCTGCTGCTCGCCTCGGGGGCCCTGCTGCTCGGTACCCGTCAGTGGCTCAAGCACCTTCACAACGGGAGCCCCTCATGAGACGCCTCGCCTTTTTGCTGACCGGTCTTGCCCTGCTCGCCGGCATCAACGCCGCCGTCTGGCGCTTCGAGCACGCCATGAGCCAGGGGGAGGTGGTGCTGATCGAGCTGGCACCGGTCGACCCCCGCTCCCTGATGCAGGGGGACTACATGCGCCTGAACTACGCCCTCGCCCGCCAGCTGGCGGTGCGCCAGGCCGCCGCCGGCCCCCACACCCTGGTCGTTCGCCTGGATGAACATCAGGTGGTGCACTGGGTGGAAGGGGGCAAGCCCGAGGCCCCGGGCCCGGGGGAGCGCCTGCTCAAGGTGCGCCAGCGCGACGGCCAGTGGTTTATCGGGCCTGATGCCTTCTTCTTCGAAGAGGGCACGGGAGATCAGTATGAGTCGGCCCGCTACGGCGAGTTTCGTCTGCAAGAGGATGGCAGCACCCTGCTGGTGGGGCTGAGGGACGAAGCGTTCACCCCCCTGGGTCACACCCGCCCGGCCTGGTAAAAAGAGGGCGCCGATCCGGTTGTGAGTGGCGAGAGAATGACGGCCCCCGGCGGATAACGTCTGCGCCGGGTGGCGAAACGCCGTGACTTGGCAACACTTGAAACTGGGCACTCGGCAGCAGGACGGTCAGGATGAACATAGACATTGCAGTCCCCCTTCGCAGACTGGTCGCCTGCGCCGCCCTCGCGGCCATGGTCTGGGGCACTCCCGCGACCCAGGCCAGCCCGGCGCTCGCCAGCCTGCACTACCTCACCGAAGAGTACAAACCCTACAACTTCACCGGGGAGGATGGCGCCCCGACCGGCTTTGCCATCGACCTGCTGCACCTGGTGTGGCAAAAGACCGGCACCCCTGTCCAGCCCGTCAGCATCCTACCCTGGGCCAGGGGTTACTACCTGCTGACCCAGAAACCCAATGTGGTGCTCTTCTCCACCGCCCGCACCGAGGCGCGCAATCCCCTGTTCAAGTGGGCCTGCCCCATCGGCTATGCCGAGATAGTGCTGATGGGGCTCGCCAGTCGCCCCCTGACCTTGACCAGCCTGGAAGAGGCCCAGCGCTACACCATAGGCGCCGTGCGATCCGATGTGGGGGAGCAACTGCTGCTCAACGCCGGCTTCGATGAGCAGAAGATCATGACCGCCAACCGCCTCTCCCAGGCCCTGCGCATGCTCACCTCGGGCCGGGTCGAGCTGATCTCCAGCAACAAGTCCACCCTGCTGGATCTCATCAAGACCCAGCAGCTGGATCCCGCCCAGTTCGAGGTGCGCTGGATGTTGAGCTCCGAGCAGTACTGCTTCGCCTTCAGCCACCCGGTTGACGATGCCCTGGTCAGGGAGTTCCAGATCGGCCTGACCCAGGTGCTGGCCAGCAGCGACTTCCAGCAGCTCCAGCACAAATACTTCCCCTCCCCCTGACCCCTTCCCCCGCCGGGGCCGCCAAGGCCCCGGCCCGCCTTTGAGCCAGCGCACGAAACCCGTTTAATGTTCGCCACTTGCAACGACAAAGGGTGACGCAGACCGTCCTGGGTCCGTAATATAGGGTGCAGGAGCCTGTTGGCCCCTTTTTCACGGCAAGGGGCAGGGCGCACGCTGGCAGCGACAGTCAGGGGCGGCAGCGTGCCCGCCGACCGCCTTCATCAGGCAGCGCCGCGCTCACGCCCTTCCCCGCCATCTCTCCGATCTCTTGGGAATACACATGCACAACACAGCGAAATGGTTGATGAGTCTCTCGGTCTGCGCCCTTCTGATGGCCTGCGGCGGTGACAAGACCACCGGCAAGGCCTGTCTCGGGTCAAACAACGACACCCTGGTGGAGGGGATGCAGGACAAGTGCAAGGCGGGGGACATTGTCGCCACCAAGCACCCGGCCTATTTCTGCGATTTCAACTACGCGGTCACCTTCAACAGCTACAACTCCGCGATTTGCGTCTACTCCGGCGGCCTGAAACCGGAGAGAACCACAGAAAAGTCATGACTGGCGACCCATTTTCCCCGTCTGACACGAAGAGGGCGGCAGGATATGTGGTCAATGCCCGGGCGGCGGTGCCGCTCAGGCCATCCGGGGGCGGCTTCGCCCCTATTTCACCCGCATCAGACGGTGATGCTGCCCGGCGCACTCGAGCTGGAGCACCTGGGATCGGGCCATGGCCTCCACCCTGGCCAGCATCTCGGCGCTGTAGCCCTTGCGGCGCATCCATTGCAAGGGCTCCTCGAAGCCCCCTTCGTTGACCACGAAGGTATCTGTGTAGGACTCCTTGACGATGCTGACCACCCAGATGCGCTGCTGAAACTCGCCGAGTCCGGCCACCAGGGTGGCCGCCCGCCCGGCCAGGGCGCGCACACGGCGGGCAAGAAGATGAACCATGGTATGGGCTCCGAACTGATAAAAGGGAAAACAGACTGGCACCCGGGTGGACGCGCCACCCTGTGCCCTCTCAACCCGCCCCGCTGCTATCGCGGGGCAGACACCCGACTGGAAGGGGGCGGGTTACCGCCCTCCCCTGCGGCCCGGCGCTGACGCTTGACCGCATACATGCTCGCATCGGCCCGGTTCAGCGCCTCCTCGACGCTGACTTCGGCCGGCATCACGGCCACCGCCCCCACGCTGGCACCGGGATAATGGATCACCTTGTCCCCCACCGGCAGTGACAGCACGCTGTGCTCGAACAGGCGCTGGCGAAACGCCGCCACCGCCCCGTCCAGCGTGTCGGCGTCCGGGAAAGGCCCCATGCCCACGGCCACGAACTCGTCCCCCCCAAAGCGGGCCAGCAGATCGCCGCCGCGCAGGGTCTCGCTCAGTTGCCGCGCCATGGCGGTGAGCAGCCTGTCCCCCGCCTCGTGGCCATGCTCGTCGTTGATGGCCTTGAAGCCATCGAGATCCACAAAGGCGATGAGCACCGGATGCCCCGCCCGCTCCGACAACGAGAAGAGGCGGGTGAGCTCCAGCATCAGGGCGCGGCGATTGGGGAGCCCGGTGAGGGGATCGGAGAGGGCCAGGCGCGAGAGCTCGTCGTTGGCCTGCTGCAATTGCCGCAGCAGTTGCTCCCGCTCCACCTGTTCGGCAATCAGGTGCGCGAAGAAGGCGATGAGCTGCTGCGCCCCCGCCACCGCGGGCTTTTGTTCGGTACTGGCGCCGCACAGGGTGCCATAGAGGGAGCCGGTAGAGGTGCGCACCGGGCTGCTCAGATAGGAGCGAATGCCGAGCTCGCTGGCCGCCTGGGAGTCCCCCCACAGAGCGGCGACGTCATCGGTGTAGCCAATCTCATCGTCGATGGCACGGCGACACAGGGTATCGCTCCACTCCACCGTCATCCCCTCGGGGATCTGCAGCCCGGCCGCATTGCGGGCAAACAGAACATGCTGGCTGCTTTGCCCGAGGTCAATCTCGGTGAGATAGGTCGACTCCAGCCCGGTCACCGACTCCAGCATCTCCAGCAAAGGGCGGGTCAGGCTCTCCAGATCCCGCGCCTTGATCACCTGCTCCGAGAGCGCCAGCAATAACTTGTCCATGCCTACCTCCACAACTGCGTGCATGTAATGGGCGACCACCTTAGCCAACTCGGGGCGGGCCCGACAAGCGGGAGACCGCGATTGACCGGGGGAAAGATCGATTTGTTCACATTTTGGCATAACCGGCCCCCAAGCGGCGTCGCCATGCGGAACACAGGGACACAACCCTGTCCTCGCCCCTGGGTGCCGGCTCGATTCCCGCCGCGTATTCGCCCACGGTCACCATCCCCTCTCCCCTTGGGGGAGAAGGTCAGGGTGTGGGGTCACTCGCCGTCATTGGGCATGGCTACGTCGGTAGGGTCGGTAGGGTCGATTAGCGCAGCGTAATCGTCCGCGGTAACCATTCCCTCTCCCCTTGGGGGAGAGGGTTAGGGTGAGGGGTTCGGTAACCTCATTGCCTGGTGCAATGTCGTCCCACCTGTGAATGGCATGGCTTCGCCGTGCAGGACACGAGGACTCCGTCCTCGACGGGGTTTCGCCCGCCAGCCTCGGCGACTTCGGTTTGATCCCCTCCCCCCTTGCGGGAGAGGGTTAGGGTGAGGGGTCGGTAACGTCATTGCCTGGCGAATGCCGCCCCACGCCTCAATGGCACGGCTTCGCCATGCAGGACGCGAGGACTCCGTCCTCGACGGGGTTTCGCCCGCCAGCCTCAGCGACTTCGGTTTGATCCCCTCTCCCCTTGGGGGAGAGGGTTAGGGTGAGGGTCGGTAACGTCATTGCCTGGCGAATGCCGCCCCACGCCTCAATGGCACGGCTTCGCCGTGCAGGACACGAGGGCGCGGCCCTCGACAGGGTTTCGCCCGCCCACCTCGGAGACTTCGGTTTGATCCCCTCCCCCCTTGCGGGAGAGGGCTAGGGTGAGGGGTGGGTAACGGCATTGCCGGGTGCAATGTCGTCCCACGCCTCCATGGCATGGCTTCGCCGTGCAGGACACGAGGGCGCTGCCCTCGATGGGGTTTCGCCCGCCAGCCTCGGAGACTTCGGTTTGATCCCCTCCCCCCTTGCGGGAGAGGGTTAGGGTGAGGGGGTCGGTAACGTCATTGCCTGGTGCAATGTCGTCCCACGTGTGAATGGCATGGCTTCGCCATGCAGGACGCGAGGACTCCGTCCTCGACGGGGTTTCGCCCACCAGCCTCAGCGACTTCGGTTGATCCCCTCCCCCCTTGCGGGAGAGGGCTAGGGTGAGGGTCGGTAACCTCATTACCTGGTGCAATGTCGTCCCACGTGTGAATGGCACGGCTTCGCCGCGCAGGACGCGAGGACTCCGTCCTCGATAGGGTTTCGGCTTTGTCCCCTCTCCCCTTGGGGGAGAGGGCTAGGGTGAGGGGTCGGTAACATCATTGCCTGGCGAATCCCGCCCCACGCCTCAATGGCATGGCTTCGCCATGCAGGACACGAGGGCGCGGCCCTCGACGGGGTTTCGCCGCCGCTGCGCGGCTGGGCGAGAGACTTTGGAAAGACCCGCTCTCTTTGGCAAATAACACCAAAGTTCTTCTCTCCCACTTGTTCGCCCTACTACGTCGGGTTCCCTCGGTTCACCCGTTTGTCCCACGGCACGCGCCGATGGGCTTTGACCTTCCCCTCGGCAGAGGTAAATAGTCTAACCCCGGGGAGTAAGAAGCACATCCTATTTCACTGAGCATAATGCCGTATAACGCATAACTTTTAAGGTAAATAAACACGCGCTCTAATTAACACGTTCTAGAATATGTGAGCAATGGATAACAAGCCAAGCCACTTTCGCCTCATACATCATAAATAAATATGGAATTAATAAACATGGATGCCAATATCCCATACGCACTGCAACTTGCAATTAAAAACAATAAAATACTACTATTCATTGGTGCAGGTGTATCCAAAATTTCTGGACTTCCACTTTGGAAAGAAATCATTATGGATGCACTAAGAAATCCGTCGATAGAGAAAGGGGAAAAATATCGCTTAGCTCTTGAGGAGAAACTATTCTCTGAACTGGAAGTATTAGATAAAGTCAAAAAGAAAAACATCAAAGACATTTATGAGGAGTTTGAAAAAGCAACAAAAAAGGTTATTGACAATCCACTTTATCAAAAACTTTCTATGATAAGCAGGAAAATAGTAACGACAAACTATGACTCCTTGATTGAGCACAACACCAACATTGAAGTCATTGACCCATCGAGTGATTTTAAATTATCAAAGCTAGATCACTTAGAAGAATTCATATTGAAAATACATGGCAGTTGTAATGCTATAGACCACGCAATAATATTCTCATCCGATTACAATGCGTTATATAAAGAAAGTAACGGACTAGCAAAATTCCAACTTCAAAAAATAATCTCATCACATTCATGTCTATTTATAGGTTTTAGTTTAAGTGACCCATACGTGACAGATTTATTTGACGATTTAGACAGCATGTATAATGGCATGGGATGTGAGCACTTTGTTATATCCACCGAACATATAAATCATAAATTTGTTGATACAATAAAAATTGATAACTTTGATGAGATACCTAGCCTAATAGAAAAATTAGTGGAAATAAAATCTCTAGAGTCATCAGATAGCATCTTAGATAGCGATGTTTCAAACTCTACTCAGGAAATAATAAGTTCAGATCGAGAAATAACATTGCATGGACAAGATACTCCGCCTAAAGTCGAATTTTGGGCAGGGAGATATGATGAGCTAAAAGCTCTCAACCTTCCATACAAAGTCGTTTTTATTACTGGTATCGGAGGTCAAGGGAAATCTGCTTTAGCTTCAAAGTTTTTATCTGAATCAGATAGAAGTTTGTATACTTACTGTGATTGGCGTGACTTCAAAGAGGAGGAGTTAAATCTCCAAACAAAATTATATTCACTTATAGAACTTGTCTCTAAAGGGAAGATTGAACACAACGATATAATTGGGTTAGATACCGAGTCTCTAGTAAACCATTTCTTCCAGCAACTTAATGAACAGCGTGGAATCTTTGTTTTTGATAACATAGATAAATATATAGACTTAGAAAAATTCACGCCAAGTGGAGACATGAAACTATTCTTTGAAAAAGCAATAAAAAATCAACACAATTCAAAGTTTATTTTCACTTGTCGTCCATTTATTCATTATGCAGGTGTAGGTTCACATCAAGTCAGATTAGAAGGCCTTAAAATTGATGACGTAAAAGATTTAATAAAAAAGTACCATAATCAAGTAACAAATGTAGAAATTGAAAACACAGCAATCCGCCTACATAATTGTACACAAGGTCATCCTCTATGGATGGGCTTAATACTCGCACAGTCCAGACTTAATTTCAGCAGCATTAATGATCTTCTAAGAAAAATAGAAGGGAAGGGAATATCTGAATCTGACGCTAACTTTTCAAGTATTCTGTCAGCAACAGTCCTCGAAAACTTGTGGGATTGTTTAAAGGAAAAAGAGCGCATAATATTAAGAACGCTATCAATATGTAACGTTTCAGAATCCGAAGAAGACCTGTCAAAGATAGTAGAAAGAAAAATAAATTACAATCAATATAAGAAAGCTATTCGGGCATTAAAATCTCTGAATTTAATTATATCAAAAGAGAGTGAGGGGTATATTGAACTGCACCCTCTAGTACGAGAGTTTATCAAGGGGAAATATGACAAAAAAGAACAAGAAAGCTATATGTCCTTATACGTTAATTATTTGAATGGCTTTATTTTGCTAATTAAGAAAAAATTTGGAAGAGTTCTTCCCTCTGAAGACATAGAACTTATATCAAAGAAAATTGAAGTTCTTATAAATGCAGATAGAATCAATGATTCCATAACAGAACTCCGATTGGTTTGTGAAAGCTTCTTTATCTCTGGGTATTGTGAGGAATATCTCAGACTATCTGACCTTGCCCTCGATAAAATCACATGGTCTCATCATAAAATAAATCAAATCCAAGGGTTTATGGATTTTATTGATTCATTCTTTACTCGTTCGATTGAATTCGGGAAAGATGAACTTTTTAACAAGCATATGGATAGGTTTACACAAACATTTATAACTCCTGACAAAACAATGATACTAGCAAAATCAGCACTTTGTCATAAAAATTGGATTAACGCCAACTACACAGAAGCCATTAGATATGGAAAAAGTGCATCTGATTTAATTGATGTTTTAGGCGAAAATGATGTGTGGTTTGGAAAGCATAGGTATCACTTAGCTTTACGCGACTCCAAACTAAGAGCAAATCTTGACATTGCGATTAAATTTTTTTGCGGCGATAAAAGCTTAGAGCAAATGTGTTCACGTGAGATTGATAACAACATATTACCTTCATCTTACGGTAATGTAGGAAGATGCTTGTTTTATTTAAACAAGATAGAGGAATCTGTTCATCTGTACTGCAAATCATTTAAAATGTTTTCCTCTGAAAGTCAAAGTTATTTTGGTAAACATAATTTAGGTTATGCATCAAAATGGCTTTCAGAGGTCTTACAATTCCAAAACAATGCTATAGGCTCTTTATACTTCTTATTAAATGCGAGGAATTCCTGGAAAGATGACCTCCCTGGAGAGGCAAATAAAATAGACCAAAAGATATCTGATATGTCTCTCAGTACTGCATCCCAGTCTGTTATTAGCCTGGAGACATGGCAAGTTGACAAGTATTGTTCAGATTGGGTTGACTTATATTTATCGCAACAGTGAACAAAAGATGATCACTATATATTAAAGTCTAAACATATATTTTTATGCTGAATTTATCTATATATAATCGATGAAGTATCCTTCCATTACGTCATAAGTATGACTATGTGTATGAGAATTATATTACTATTAACAACATTACAAAATAACAATAAAGATGTTTACACTACTAAATAAAAAAACCGCAGCCTCGGCTGCGGTTTTTTTATTGGCTCAACCGGTTGGCGCGAGCAGCGCCACCGGCCTTAGGCTCGGCGCCAACTGGTTTTGCCGGCGCTGTCTTCCAGCACGATACCCATCTCGGTGAGGCGGTTACGGGCGGCATCCGCCGCAGCCCAGTTCTTGTCGGCGCGGGCCTGATTGCGCTCGGCGATCAGGCGCTCGATTTCGGCGACCTCTTCATCCGCTTCGTCACCCTTGAGGAAAGCCTCGGGGTCTTGTTGCAGGATGCCGAGCACGGCGCCCAGCTCGCGCAGGCGGGCGCCCAGCGCGGCAGCAACGGCCATGTCTTCACCCTTCTGGCGGTTGATCTCGCGCACCAGATCGAACAGGGCGGAGTAGGCTTCCGGGGTGTTGAAGTCGTCGTCCATGGCATCTTTGAAGCGAGCCACCTGCTCGTCACCACCGGCAGCAGCGGCCACCGGCAGATCGCGCAGGGCGGTGTACATGCGCTCCAGGGCGGCGCGGGCTTGCTTCAGGTTGTCTTCCGAGTAGTTGAGCTGGCTGCGGTAGTGGCCAGACATCAGGAAGTAGCGCACGGTTTCGGCGTCGTAGTGGGCCAGCACATCGCGGATGGTGAAGAAGTTGCCAAGGGATTTGGACATCTTCTCTTTATCCACCATCACCATGCCGCTGTGCATCCAGGTGTTGACGTAGTCGCCGCCGTGGGCGCAGCAGGACTGGGCAATCTCGTTCTCGTGGTGCGGGAACTGCAGATCGGAGCCGCCACCGTGGATGTCGAAATGGTTGCCAAGGTGCTTGGAGTTCATGGCGGAGCACTCGATGTGCCAGCCAGGGCGACCCGGGCCCCAGGGGCTGTCCCAGGTCGGCTCGCCAGGCTTGGACATCTTCCACAGCACGAAGTCGAGCGGATTGCGCTTGGCATCCACCACGTCGACCCGGGCGCCGGCCTGTAGCTGCTCCAGATCCTGGCCCGAGAGCTTGCCGTAGTCGGCGTAGGACTCGACGATGAACATCACATCGCCGTTGTCCGCCACGTAGGCGTGCCCTTTTTCCAGCAGGGTTTCAACCAGGGCGATGATCTCGCCGATGTGCTGGGTGGCGCGGGGTTCGATGTCCGGGCGCACCATGCCGAGGGCGTCGAAATCCTGGTGCATGTCGCCGATGAGGCGCTCGGTGAGATCGTCACAGGTCACGTGCGTTTCGGCGGCGCGCTTGATGATCTTGTCGTCCACGTCGGTGACGTTGCGCACATAGGTGAGGTCGTACCCTGCATAACGCAGGTAGCGAGCGACGACGTCGAAGGCGACGAAGGTACGGCCATGGCCGATATGACAGTGATCATAGATAGTGACGCCACACACATACATGCCCACCTTGCCCGGGTGGATAGGTTTGAATTCTTCTTTTTGACGAGTGAGTGTGTTGTATATCTTCAGCATCTTATGACCACTGCCTGTGAGTAAAATGGCCTGCCATTCTAACCGCATCCGGTATAGAAAACGAGGCAGAAAAAGCCCCCTCTCCCCCCTGCCATCTATGCCGCAGGGCCTTGATGGGCTAGAATTGCCACCACTTTATGCCATACACCTGCGGGCACCTTGCTGCCCGCGTCAAAATGAAAGGACAACTCATGGTTACTCTGCACACCAACCACGGCGACATCACCCTGACCCTGAACGCGGAAAAAGCCCCGGAGACCGTGGCCAACTTCCTGCAATACTGCCGTGACGGTCACTACGACAACACCATCTTCCACCGCGTCATCGACGGCTTCATGATCCAGGGCGGCGGCTATGCCCCGGGCTTCGAAGAGAAAGAGACCCGCGCTCCCATCAAGAACGAGGCGGCCAACGGTCTGTCCAACAAGGTCGGCACCATCGCCATGGCCCGCACCATGGAGCCGCACTCCGCCAGCGCCCAGTTCTTCATCAACGTGAACAACAACGACTTCCTGGACTTCAAGTCCGCCACCACCCAGGGCTTCGGCTACTGCGTGTTCGGTGAAGTGACCGCCGGCATGGACGTGGTCAACAAGATCAAGGGCGTGAAGACCGGCAACTACGGCCGCATGCACCAGGACGTTCCGACCGAAGACGTCGTCATCACCAAGGTGACCCTTGCCGAGTAATCCCTGCCGGCCAGGCTCTGATACCACTGCGGCCCCGGCCGCAGTTTTTCCATCTGCCGCCCCCAACTGGCGCCGCCTCGACTATCTGGCCCAGGGCAACGAACGTCAGCGCTCGGCCCACGCCCTGCTGAGCGGCGGCCTGTGGGATGAGCTTGGCCCCCTGTGCAACGATCTGGCCCTGGTGAGCACGATCGCCATCGGGCTGGATAGGCCCGGCAGCGATCTCGACATCCTCTGCCAGCATCCGGATCCGGCCTTCCTTGCCGCGACACTGGCAGCACAAGGCTGGCAGGTGCGAAGCAAGGGCGAACAGGTCTGGATCGCCGAGCAGCGACGCCACGGGCCAGATGGCCAGTGCTGGCCAGTCGAGCTCTACCTCACCCCTGATCCCCTCGAGATGTGTCATGGCTGGCGCCACCTCAGCCTGATGGCCGCCCTGCTTGAGCGCTTTGGCGCCCCCTTCCACCGGGAAGTGCTGCGCCTGCGTTTTGATGAAGGGCTCAAGGGGGAAGCGGCCATGTGCCGCCTGCTGGGCCTGTCCGGCGACCCTTACGAGGCGTTGCTGACCCTGGAGGGCGTCAACCTTGCGGGGCTCTGCTGCCCTTCCCTCCCCCACCCGCTCGACGAGCAAGGTCACAGGCCTTGTCCGCACCCAGGCGGGACTCTCTTACCATGATGCCCAGGAACTCATGAGCACCCTCTTTATCAGTGACATTCACCTCAGCCAAGGCAGGCCCGACATGACGGCGGCCCTGGTGCGCTTTCTGGCCGAAGACGCGCCCGGGGCCGACGCCCTCTATGTGCTGGGGGATCTGTTCGAATTCTGGATTGGGGACGACGACCCCAACCCGCTCCACCGCAAGGTGGCCGATGCTTTTCTCGCCCTGAGCCAGCAAGGAGTGCCCCTCTACTTCATTCACGGCAACCGCGACTTCCTCTTGGGGCGTCAGTTTGCCAAACGGGCCGGCATGACCCTGCTCGGCGACCCCTGCGTCATCGAGCTGTACGGCGAGCGGGTGCTGCTGAGCCACGGGGATCTGCTCTGCACCCGGGACGAGGGCTACCAGAAGTTTCGCCGCATCACACAACTCAAATGGCTACGCTGGCTCTTCCTGCGCCTGCCGCTCTCGCGCCGCCAGGCCATCGCCCACAAGATGCGCGGCCAGAGCCAGATGGAGAATGCCCACAAGAGCCAGATCATCATGGACGTGACTCCGGAGGCGGTGGACGACATGCTGCGCCAGCACGGCTGCCGCCTGATGATCCACGGCCACACCCACAGGCCCGCCATCCACGACTTCACCCTGGATGGGCGTGCGGCGCGGCGCATCGTGCTGGGAGACTGGTTCGAGCAGGGGTCGGTGCTGGTGTGCTCCCCCGCCGGGCAGCGCCTCGACACCCGCGCGCTCGGCTGAACTCCTCTGCCTGCCATGGTCATGAGCGAGTCTCATATGACCGTTTCTGACTCACGCCGTGCTGCGGCGGGATACAAGCAGGATCCCTGCATATACTCTGGTTCTCTGCACACAACGAGGAGATGACCATGGGATTTCTTACTTGGGTGGTACTGGGGCTGATCGTCGGCATCCTGGCCAAATGGATCATGCCGGGCAAGGATGGCGGCGGTTTCTTCATGACGGTGATCCTGGGGGTGGTCGGCGCCATGGTGGGGGGCTATGTCAGCACCCTGCTTGGGATGGGAACGGTCACCGGCTTCAACCTGCCGAGCATCATCATCGCCACCGTTGGCGCCCTGATCGTGCTGTTTGTCTACAACAAGCTGCGCAGTTGAGGCGCAGCCACCCATCGATGCGAGGGCGCCACTGGCGCCCTCGCTGTTTTCTGCCCCGCTGGCTCCAGCTTGTCTCGACTACCCGATCTCATCCACTCGTTTCGTCCGTTCGATGCCGCGCTTGCATCATTTCTAGTTGAGGCGTCTAATAAGCCCCATGCAAGCCAATGACCCCCTGCCCCGCCGCCCTCGCGGCCGCCCTGCCCAGCACGGGCACACCTATGCCGACACCCGGGATCTGTTGATCCGCCGGGGCATGGAGCTGCTGACCGAACAGGGCATCGCCGCCACCTCCATCGAGCGGGTGTTGCAGTCGACCGGGATCCCCAAGGGCTCCTTCTATCACTACTTCGCCACCAAGCACGACTTCACTCTGGCGGTCATGGATGCCTATCACCACTACTTCTGCCGCAAGCTGACGCGCTATCTGGAGGATGAGAGCCTGCCCCCCCTGGCCCGTCTTGTTGCCTTCGTCGACAGCGCCTGCCGGGGCATGACCCGGTTTGCGTTCCAGCGGGGCTGCCTCGTGGGCAACCTGGGTCAGGAGGTGGTGCAGCTGTCCCCCGAGCTGCGCCTGCGCCTCGAGCAGATCCTCCTCGACTGGGAGGCGCTGCTTGCCCGCTGCCTGAGGGACGCGGTGACGGCGGGGGAGCTGCCCCCTGATTGTGACTGCCCTGCCCTCGCCCATCAGTTCTGGATCGGCTGGGAAGGGGCCGTACTGCGCGCACGCCTGGTGGGCGATACCGAGCCCATGCTCTCTTTTCTCAATTTTTTCATGACGTTAGCAAAGTGATTTTTTTACGAAGATTAATAGTCAGTCAGTCCAATTAATGGGAGTAGACAAGATGTTCAACGGTATTCTGATCGAGAAAGACGAGGCGGGTTATCGCGCCAGCTACCAGAGCCTCTCCGAGGAGATATTGCCTGCTGGGGATGTGACCGTGGCGGTAGAGTGGTCTTCCCTCAACTACAAGGATGGCCTGGCCCTCACCGGCGCCTCCCCCGTGGTACGCCGCTTCCCTCTGATCCCCGGTATCGACTTTGCCGGTACCGTGCTGGAGAGCCAGCATCCCGACTGGCACCCCGGCGACAAGGTGGTGCTCAACGGATGGGGCGTGGGCGAGACCCACAGCGGCGGGCTGGCAGAGCGGGCACGGGTCCGGGGCGACTGGCTGGTCGCCCTGCCTGAGCGCTTCCAGCCCCGGGACGCCATGGCCATCGGCACCGCAGGGTACACCGCCATGCTCTGCGTGATGGCGTTGGAGAAGCACGGCATCACCCCCGGTGACGGTGACATTCTGGTGACGGGCGCCAACGGCGGCGTGGGCAGCGTGGCGATCACCCTCCTGGCCAAGCTGGGTTATCGAGTGGTGGCCGCCACCGGGCGGCTGAACGAGGCCGACTATCTGACGTCCCTCGGCGCCGCCGAGGTGATCGATCGCGCCGAACTGGCCACGCCGGGACGCCCGCTGGGCAAGGAACGCTGGGCCGGCGTCATCGACACCGTCGGCAGCCACACCCTGGCCAATGCCTGCGCCACTACCCGCTACGGCGGCGCCGTGGCTGCCTGCGGTCTCGCGGGAGGGATGGACTTCCCCTCCACCGTCATGCCCTTCATCCTGCGCGGCGTCACCCTCTATGGCATCGACAGCGTGATGGCACCGCGCCCGCTGCGCCAGCAGGCCTGGGCCCGACTGGCCGAGGATCTCGACCTGACCCGCCTCCATCTCCTCACCCGGGAAGTGCCCCTCTCCCAGGTCGTGACCCTGGGGGATGCCTTCCTGGCAGGCCAGGTGCGCGGCCGGATCCTGGTTAATGTCCAGGGGTGATGACTGACGCGATATGAGCCGGCTCGCCTGACCACGTCAGGCGAGCCTCTCCAGGGCATTTCGCAGCTACACGGAATGTCACCCCTCCTTCCCATCGTCCATGACAATGGACAACAGATGCGTTCAAACACTCAAGTGCAGGTTTCCCGGACAGAGGGACCGAGACATCTCTATAGGCAGTACCTTCCCGCTGCACGCCCTCCCCCATCGATGCAGACAACCGTCACACCTCACCGACAAGCCCCTGCCCTGGATACCCGTATTCGCCGAAATGAGGCCCTGTTCGCCCACGACTGCGAACCATTGTCTTGCCCATTGACAGACCCCCGTTAAACAATCGATGCATCGAACAAATAATTCAGAATAGGAATACGTTTTATTTATCACCGCATATAAAAAGGGCGCATCATCTTGTATTAAACCTGTTTTTTGTATGGAAAAGCCCGAATCAAATGACAGGGGTGCATTACACTCAAAACGACGCTTCATACCCAGAAAGTGTGAAGGGTTCGTCAACGAAGAGATGTCGGATGATTCTATTTTCTTGGCTGGGGTGTGCTTATGTTCGACTCGAAACTTAAAAAAGAGCTGGCAGCAGAACGAGAGAGGGCCTTGAAAAGCGAGGCACTGGATCATGCCATGCACGATCATCTTCCCATGATTGAATTCACTATCGATGGTTATATTCTCGATGCCAGCCCGCTTTTTCTTCATTCCGTCGGCTACTCCCTCAATGAGATCGTGCAGCAGCATCACGCCATGTTCTGCATGAAAGAAGATACCGACTCTCCCTCCTATCGGGAATTCTGGCGAGATCTGGCAAATGGGCACAGCCAGCATGGCACCTTCCACCGGGTTGGCAAACAAGGCAAGGAAATATGGCTGGAGGCCACCTATTTCCCCGTCAGCCAGGGCGGAAAAATAATCAAGATCATCAAAATAGCGTCAGATGTGACGGTGCAACATGATCTGCTCATGACTCAAAAAGCAATATTTGAGGCGCTGGATCGCTCCCTCGCTGTCATCGAGTTTGAACCGACTGGTGTTGTTATTTCCGCCAACCGTAATTTCCTGGATACCATGGGCTATCGACTTGATGAAATTAAAGGCCATCAACATCGCATGTTTTGTGATGAGCTGTTTTATCGGGAACATCCCGATTTCTGGCAGGAGCTGGCTCAGGGGACGTTCAAATCGGGACGCTTTCAGCGATTTGATAAAAAAGGCCATGAAGTCTGGCTGGAGGCAACCTACAACGCTGTGCGGGGCAGCCATGGCAAGGTGATCAAGGTCATCAAGTTTGCCTCCAATATCACCCCGCAGATCAGCAAAGATCAGGCCGTACAACATGTGGCCAAGGTGGCAAATGAAACATCTGTCACAACCAAATCCTCCGCCATCAAAGGAGAGGAGATGTTGACCACCGTCGTCTCCACTTCGGACAATATTGTCAGACAGATGGAACATGCCAGCACCTTGATGAGCAAGCTCCACGCTCAATCCCAGAATATCACCGCCATCGTATCCACCATCAGCAGCATTGCAGACCAGACCAACCTGCTCGCGCTCAATGCCGCCATCGAAGCGGCGAGAGCCGGCGAACAAGGCAGAGGCTTTGCCGTCGTGGCCGATGAAGTTCGTCAACTGGCGGCAAGAACCTCCCTATCGACCAACGAAATAGCCAATGTCGTCAGCCAGAATCAGCAGCTCACCAGGCAGGTCAGCGAGCAGCTCCAGTCCGCGGCAGACGGCGCCATCCACGGGCAAAAGCAGATCGATGACGTTGCAAAAGTGATGGAGGAGATAAGACACGGAGCAGAAGAGGTATCGACCATCATCTCGGAACTCTAGAGAATTCTGGGAAGCACTCAGGAGCCTGCCATCGAGCAGGCTCTTTGATGTTCACACCAGGGGTCGTAGCTTGGCACGTGCAGATTCAAGAGATGAACCGACTCTTCAGGTCGCTGCCATTCTGGCAGTCAATTGACTAGAAACAAAAAGGCCACTATTGCTAGTGGCCTTAGTAACTTTTTGATTTTAATGGTGCCCGAGGCCGGAATCGAACCGGCACGACGCGAACGTCGAGGGATTTTAAATCCCTTGTGTCTACCGATTTCACCACTCGGGCACCGCAATCGGTATCAAGCTCGCGTGGCGGGCTTGTCAATATGGAGGCACGTTCCGGAGTCGAACCGGACTAAACGGATTTGCAATCCGCTGCATAACCGCTTTGCTAACGCGCCATGCAAAAGAGAGGAACTCTCTATTGTCTGAATTTGGAGCGGGAAACGAGACTCGAACTCGCGACCCCGACCTTGGCAAGGTCGTGCTCTACCAACTGAGCTATTCCCGCATCGGTCTGGCTGACTGCCTGACTGTGAGAACGCATTCTAGCGATGTTCCCCGCCCAGTCAACCAAAAACATTTAATACGCTGATCGTTCGGGTGTTTTTTACCCTTGTCCCACACTTTTGGCGCTCATGGCCGTTTCTCGGCGCCAGTGGCAGAGAAACGGCCATCTTCCCGTCGGGACTAGAACCGGGAGTGGTAGCTGAGATCGCCCCAGGCGGCCTTCATGTACTGGAACATGGACCAGAAGGTGAGCACGGTGGCCACGTAGAGCAGCACATAGGCGAGCCACACCATCCAGATGTCGTATTGCCAGATGAGGCCGGTGAGCGACACCATCTGGATCATGGTCTTCCATTTGCCAATCCAGCTGACGGCCACCGAGGAGCGCTTGCCAAGCTCGGCCATCCATTCACGCAGGGCGGAGATGATGATCTCCCGGCCAATCATGGTCATGGCGGGGATGGTGACCCAGACGGTGTTGTAGTGCTCGACGATGACCACCAGGGCCGCCGCCACCATGATCTTGTCGGCCACCGGATCGAGGAAGGCGCCAAAGGCGGTGGACTGGTTCAGCTTGCGGGCAAGATAGCCGTCAAACCAGTCGGTTGCGGCCGCCAGGATAAAGACGATGGCCGCCGCCATGTAGGACCACTGATAGGGAAGGTAGAACAGGATGACGAAGACGGGGATGAGCAAAATCCGAAAGAACGTCAGCAGGTTAGGAATATTTGTCATTATTTTCAGCCACTTCTTGTATGCCGCTACATGGTAGCCCCAAGCCGATCGCGGATGCAACCGAACTGGCGCCCGCCTTGGTCCATTAATCCATCAATAACCTCAGGATGCCGGTCATTATGGCATTTGGGAGCCCCCTGCGTCACGGCTCTTGTGCGCAGGCGGCACGCCCTGATGCCCCCTGGCGTGACCTCCTTCACACCAAAGGCAGCGCTAGAGCGAGTGCAATGCGTCGTGGATGGACTGGGCCAGCTCCTGGCTGATGCCGGGCACCTTGGCGAGCTCGTCCACCCCGGCTTTTTTCACCTCCTGCAAACCCCCCAGGTATTTGAGCAGCGCCTGCCGCCGTTTCGGCCCCACCCCGGGAATCTCTTCCAGGGTACTGGTGGTGCGGGCCTTTGCCCGCCTGGCCCGGTGGCCCGTGATGGCAAAGCGGTGGGATTCGTCGCGAATGTGCTGGATGAGGTGCAAGGCGGGCATGTCCGCCGGCAGGTGCAGCTCTTCGTGGCTGTCCCCCAGGATCAGGGTCTCCAACCCCGCCTTGCGGGTCACCCCCTTGGCGATGCCCACCAGCAGCGGATATTTGCCGCCGAGAAACTCCAGCTGGCGCGCCAGGATCTCCTCCGCGCGGCGCAACTGGCCGAGACCGCCGTCGATGAACAGCACATCCGGCACCTTGTCCGGCTCCTGCTGCTTGCCAAAGCGGCGCTCCAGCGCCTGCTCCATGGCGGCGTAGTCATCCCCGCCGGTGATACCGTCGATGTTGAAGCGGCGGTATTCCGAGGAGAGCGGCCCCTCCCGGTTGAACACCACGCAGGAGGCCACGGTGCGCTCCCCCATGGTGTGGGAGATATCGAAGCACTCCATGCGGGCGATGGGGCTCTCGAGCTCCAGCAGCTCCTCCAGCTGATCGTAACGGGCGGTGATGGTGCTCTTGTGGGCGAGGCGCGAGCGCAGCGCGGTCTGGGCGTTGATGGAGGCAAGCTTGATGAAGCGGGCCCGTTCGCTGCGCGTCCGGCTCACCACCCGCACCTTGTAGCCGGCGGTCTGGCTCAGGGTGTCGGCGATGACGCTCTCATCCTCCAGCGCCACGTCCAGCAGCACCTCGCTCGGGATCTGCCGTCCCCCCTGCCCCGACAGATAGAACTGCAGCAGGAAGGATTGCACCACCTCGTCAAGCGGGGTATCGGCCGGCACTTTCGGGAAGTAGCTGCGCGATCCCAGCACCTTGCCCTGGCGGATGAAGAGCACGTGGATGCAGGCGGTCCCCTGCTCGAAGGCCACCCCCACCACGTCGAGCTCGTCCAGCACGTTGCCGCTCACCGACTGCTGCTCGGTGACCCGGCGCAGGGCCTGGATCTGATCCCGGTAGCGGGCCGCCTCCTCGAAGCGCAGATCGCCGCTGGCGGACTCCATCTTGCCCACCAGTTCGCCGATCACCTGCTGGTTCTTGCCCGCGAGGAACAGCTTGGCCAGCGCCACCTGCTGGGCATACTCGGCCTCGCTCACCAGCCCCGCCACGCAGGGGCCGGCGCAGCGCTTGAGCTGGTAGAGCAGGCAGGGGCGGGTACGGTTGGCATAGACGGCATCCTCGCACTGACGCACCGGGAAGATCTTCTGCATCAGGTGCAGGCTCTCGCGTACCGCGCCACCGGAGGGGTAAGGGCCGAAATACTCCCCCTTCACCTTGCGGGCGCCGCGATGGACGCCGATGCGCGGGTGCCGATGGTCGGTAATGATGATCCAGGGGTAGGACTTGTCATCCCGCAGCAGCACGTTGTAGCGGGGTTGGTACTGCTTGATGAGGTTGTGCTCGAGGATCAGCGCCTCGGTCTCGGTGTGGGTGACCGTTACCTGCACATCGGCAATCTGGCGCACCAGGGTGCGGGTCTTGATGCTGTCGACGTTGGCCCGAAAGTAGGAGGCGAGCCGTTTCTTGAGATCCTTGGCCTTGCCCACGTAGATGACGGTGCCGCCGCTGTCGTACATGCGGTAGACACCGCTCTGGTGGGTGACGGCGCTCAGAAATGCCTTGCTGTCAAAATGGGGCTCGGGGGAGAGGGTCATCGGCAACTCGACTCAACGGATGAATGCAAAAAGACGGGGAGAGCATACTGCCCACAGCCAGCAAAAAGCAAAAGGCGGCCGGTGCCGCCTTTGGTGTCCACACGCCCCCGTTACAGGGTGTCGGCATCCAGCATGCCATAACGAATGGCCAGATGGGTCAGCTCCACGTCACCGTTGATCCCCAGCTTGCTGAACAGGCGGTAGCGGTAGCTGTTGACCGTCTTCGGGCTCAGGTTGAGCTGCTCGGAGATGTCGGTCACCTTCTGCCCCTTGGTGATCATCATCATGATCTGCAGCTCCCGCTCGGAGAGGGACTTGAAGGGGTTCTCGTCGGCGGAGGCGAACTGGCTCAGGGCCATCTGCTGGGCGATCTCCGGGGAGATGTAGCGCTGACCGGAGTGAACCAGGCGAATGGCGTGGATCATCTCGTCCGGCGCGGCCCCCTTGGTGAGGTACCCGGCGGCGCCCGCCTGCATCACCTTGGTGGGGAACGGATTTTCTGAATGAATGGTCAGCACTATGATGCGTACATCGGGGCGGATCCGCAGGATCTTGCGGGTCGCTTCCAGACCGCCGATGCCCGGCATGTTCATGTCCATCAGGATCACATCGGGGTGATGTTGCCGACAGAAGGCCACCGCGGTTTCCCCGCTCTGCGCCTCGCCCACCACCTTGATCCCGCGGACGTCTTCCAAAATGCGTCTTATCCCTGTACGCACCAACTCATGATCATCGACCAGGAATACATTAATCACCCAAACACCCCGTTTTTTATCTCGTTATATGCCAGTTAGGGTTAACACGGCGTCTTGCATCATAACCAAACTCGATGATTTGGCAAACCATGGGCGGGAAAAGTTTGAAATTGCTCGTAAAATCCGTTTTAAATCAAATTATTATACAAAGAATCAATTAAAAAACGGCGCCCTGGGGCGCCGTATTGCATCAAAGCCGTTCCGCCAGCCTCAACCGGCCAGCAGCGCTCGCACCTTGTCGAGATCGGCCTGGGTGTCCACCCCCACCGGCGGGGCTTGCAGCGCCTGGGCCACGTGGATCTTCTCCCCGTACCAGAGTACCCGCAGCTGCTCCAGGGCTTCGACCTGCTCGAGCACGCTCGGTGCCCAGTCCACGTAACGCTGGATGAAGCCGGCGCGATAGGCGTAGATGCCGATGTGGCGTTGGTAGTGATCGCCAATCTGCTCGCGGCTCTGGGCAAAGCGGTCCCGATCCCAGGGGATGCTGGCGCGACTGAAATAGAGGGCATACCCCTCCCGGTCGGTCACCACCTTGACGGCATTGGGATTGAACGCCTCTTCGGCATCCCTGATCGGCACCGACAGCGTCGCCATGGGCGCACTGGCCGCGGCCAGGTTGTCCGCCACCTGGCGGATGATGACGGGGGGAATGAGGGGCTCGTCCCCCTGCACGTTGACGATGATGGTGTCGGCGGCAAAGCCGTAGTGACGGCACACCTCGGCCAGACGCTCGGTGCCGGACTGGTGATCCGGTGAGGTCATGCACACCTCGAACCCGGCAGCGGCGGCAAAGGGAGCCAGAGCCTGCTGCACCCGCTCGTCATCGGTGGCGACGATCACCCGATCGGCGCCCGATTGCAGGGCCTTCTCCACCACGTGCTGCACCATGGGCTTGCCGTGAATGTCGGCCAGCGGCTTGCCCGGCAGCCGGGTGGAGGCGTAACGGGCAGGAATGACGACGACGAAACTCATGGCTTCAGCTCTTCCAGCGCCAGGTGACGGGCCCGGTTCTCCAGCAACACCGGGATCCCCTCCTCCAGTGGATAGGCCAGTCTGTCGAAGCGGCAGATGAGCTCCTGAGGGCCCTCGGCGTGCGCTTGATAGTGCAGTTTCCCCTTGCAGACCGGGCAGGCGATGATGTCGAGCAGTTTAATATCCAGTGCCACAACGAAACTCCTTTAACAATTTCCCACAGGCGATCTTGCCTGGCATGTCAATGTGCAGGGCCAGCCCCCGAGTCCGGGCGCTGGCCGTCTGTTCCAATCCGGTGGCGCCCGTCAGGGCGCCTGGTGCCCGTTCCCTCTTCCGGGCTGCGGGCCCAGGGTGCGCAGCAGCGCCTCCCCCAGGGCATCGGGCAGCTCGGCGCTGACCGGCAGATACCACCAGTTGTCCGGGGCAAAGGGGCGGCACTTGACCGCATCCTTCTCGGTCATCAGCAAGGGGCGCTGGCGGAAGCGGGCCAGCAGCTCGGCGGCGTCGAACGCCTGGTGATCCCCGTAGCCGACGCTCTGCACCAGCTCGTAACCAAGGGCGGTCAGGGTGGCGAAGAAACGGGGGGGATGGCCGATGCCTGCCAGGGCATCCACCGGCCCCGAGAGGGGGGCCGTGAGAGGCGCATCATCGCACACCCGGCGCAGGGTATCCGGCACCAGGCGCATGGCGTATTCGCCACGGGCGGGTTCGCCGCCGTTGCAGATGATGGCGTCCACCCGCTTGAGGCGGGTCGTGGGCTCGCGCAGCGGCCCCATGGGCAGCAGACAGCCATTGCCAAAGCGGCGCGCCCCGTCCACCACCACCAGTTCGATGTCACGGGCCAGGGCATAGTGCTGCAGGCCGTCGTCGGTGACGATGATGTCCACCTCACCGCTTTGCTCCAGCAACCGCACAGCATCGGCCCGTCTGGGGGCCACCGCCACGGGGCAGCCGCAGCGCCTTGCGATGAGCACGGGCTCATCCCCGGCCTCGGCCGGGGTGCTGCTCTCATCCAGTCGATAGGGGTAATGGGGCGCCTTGCCGCCATAGCCGCGGCTGACCACGCCTGGGCGCCAGCCCCGGGCCTGGAGTTGTTCCACCAGCCAGACCACCACCGGGGTCTTGCCGTTGCCCCCCACCGAGAGATTGCCCACCACCACCACCGGCAGGGTGGCCCGATAGGCGCGGAACCAGCCCCGGCGATACCCCAGACGGCGGACGCCGCTGACCAGGGCAAACAGCAGGGCGAAGGGGGCCAGCCCCCAACGCCAGAGGCTGTTCCCGTACCAGAGTCTGGCCAGCATCAGCCCTGGTTACCCGTGGCTGTATTACCAAACTGAATGGCCCGCAGCTGGGCATAAGTACCATGCATGTCCATCAGGGTTTGGTGGTTGCCGCGCTCGACGATGTGTCCCTCGTCGATCACCAGGATCTCGTCCGCCTTCTCGATGGTGGAGAGGCGGTGGGCGATCACGAGGGAAGTGCGCGCCTTGCACAGCTCGTCGATGGCCGCCTGGATGTGGCGCTCGGACTCGGTGTCCAGGGCCGAGGTGGCTTCGTCCAGCAACAGCACCGGGGAGTCCCGCAGCAGGGCGCGGGCGATGGCGATGCGCTGGCGCTGGCCGCCGGAGAGGGAGGCGCCGTTCTCGCCGATGACGGTGTCATAGCCTTCCGGCATCTTGCTGACGAAGTCGTCCGCATGGGCGATGCGGGCCGCCTGCTGGATCTCGTCGCGGCTGTACTTCTCTTCCGCCGCGTAGGCGATGTTGTTGGCCACGGAGTCGTTGAACAGATGCACGTGCTGGGAGACCAGGGCGTACTGCTTGCGCAGCTCGCTCAGGCGGTATTCGCGGATGTTGACGCCATCCAGCAGAATTTCCCCCTCTTCGATGTCATAGAAGCGGGTCAGGAGGCTCGCGATGGTGCTCTTGCCGGAACCGGAACGCCCCACCAGGGCCACCGATTTGCCTGCCTCCACCTTGAAGCTGATGTTGCGCAGCGCTGGTGTCTCCTTGGTCGGGTAGGTGAAGGTGACGTTGCGAAACTCGATTTCACCTCGGGCACGTTCCAGGGTACGGGTGCCGGTGTCCTGCTCCGGGGTGGAGTCCAGCAGACCGAACAGGCTCTGGCAGGCGGTGATGCCGCGCTGGAACTGGTTGTTCACGTCGGTCAGGCTTTTCAGCGGCTTGAGCAGCATCATCATGGAAGTGACCATGACGGTGAAGGTGCCCGCGGTCAGGGTCGCCTTGACGCTGTCGATGGTGGCGACATAGAGGAAGACTGCAAGGGCCACGGAGGCCACCATCTGGACGATGGGGCTGCCGATGGCGTCGGCGGCGACCATCTTCATGGTCTGCTGGCGCATCCGGTTGCTCACCTGGTAGAAGCGCTTGTCCTCCACCTCCTGGCCCCCGAACATCAGCACCTCTTTGTGCCCCTTGAGCATCTGCTCGGTGGAGGTGGTGATGTCACCCACCGCCTGCTGGATGTGGCGGCTTATCTTGCGAAAACGTCGGCTGATGATGCTGATGAGGATCCCGACCAGGGGCCCCACCACCAGGAAGATCACCGACAACTGCCAGGAGTGCCAGAACATCAGGCCCAGCAGGCCGATGACGGTGGCCCCTTCCCGCACCAGGGAGACCAGGGTCGAGCTCGCGGCGGACGACACTTGACCGGCGTCATAGGTCACCTTGGAGAGCAGGTTGCCGGTGTTCTGGCGGTCGAAGAAGCTCATGGGCATGGCCATCAGGTGGCTGAACACCTGCTGCTGCAGGCGCATCACCACGTGGTTGCCGACCCAGGCCATGCAGTAGTTGGAGAGGAAGGCGGCGCAGCCGCGCAGAGCCACGATGCCGAGGACGAAGAAGGGCATCCACTTGAGCACGCTGCTGTCGTTGCCGTTGAGCCCCTGGTCGATGAGCGGTTTGATGGAGTAGACGAAGGTGGTATCCACGGCCGCGTAACCCAGCATGCCAATGATGCCGCCCACCAGACCCAGCTTGCGATCCCGGACATAACCGAGCAGGCGCTTGAAGACGGTCCAGCTCTCTTGTGAGGTTTCTTGTTGCATGAATAGCCGTTAATAAGGGAAATGACGGGCTATTCTAGCCAAACCTTGGAGCTACACCAAGCGCCGCTGGCGCGATGGCTACAACCCGGGTCACAAATGAAGGTCGCCCCTTGCCGGGCAGGCTCACCGGATCCTCACTCCCTTCCCCATACCTGCGGCTGCCACCAGGGGCCGCCACGCCTGTACCAGGGCCCCTGCTCCCGCTCGGCCCGGATCCTGAGTCCAGCGTCCCCCGGCTCGATCAGGATGGCGCCCGCCTCCCCCGTGACCCACTGCCGCGCCCCCTGGTATCGCGCCACCACCTCGGGGCGGGGAAAGCCCCACTGGTTCATGAAGCCTGCGCTGTGCACCACGAAGGCAGGTTTCACCGCCGCCACGAAGGGGGCCGTGGAGGAGGTGCGACTGCCATGATGCGGGCTCACCAGCAGGGTGCTGGCCAGCCCAGCTCCCTCACCCTCCTCCAGCGCCAGTGCCAGCAGGCGGCGCTCCGCCTGCTGCTCGATGTCGCCGCTCAGCAGCAGCCGATGACGCCCGTCGTCCAGCTGCACCACGCAACTGTCGTTGTTGCGCCCCGCCCCGGCAGCCAGGGGCCAGAGCACCCGCACATCCAGCCCCTGCCAGTGCCACTGCTGACCTCGGCGGCAGGCCTGGGTAGCCGGTGTAAAGGGAAAGGAGGAGAGCTCCCGGCGCACCGCCATGCTCTGCAGCAGAGCCTGCCGGTTGCCCGCGTGATCCCTGTCTCTGTGGCTGATGATCAGGGTGTCGATCACCCGGATGCCGAGCCGGTTGAGCAGGGGCAGGATGGCCGCATCCGCCATGTTGTAGCCCCCGGGGTAGCGATCCCCGGTATCAAACAGGATGGCCCGCTCGCCCCGGGTGACGAGCACCGAGAGCCCCTGCCCCACGTCCAGCACCCGCACCTGCCAGGAAGCGGAAGCAGGCCAGAGGGCGAGCAGCAGGGCCGCCGCCACCGGCCCCCCCAGGGCGCGCCCTCCCGGCAGATGCCATCCCGTCCACAGCAGGATCAGCAGGGCGCTGGCGGGCATCAGCCAGCCGGGCACCGGCCACCAGAGCTGCAGGCGATCCCCCAGCTGCGTGAGCCCCCACAGCACCCACTCCAGGCCGAAGGCGGAGACCCAGAGCAGGCCGTAGGCCAGCAACGTGGAGAGGGGCGCCACCAGTACGCCGACGAGCGCCAGGGGAATGATGACAAGGCAGAACAGCGGCAGTGCCAGCAGATTGAGCAGAAACGCCAGGGGCGCCATCCCCTCGAACAGCAGCAGTTGCAGGGGCAGCAATCCGAGCAGCAGCAGAAGTTGCAGCCGCACCAGGCCGGGGCGATCGTGCAACAGGCTCGCCAGCAACAGCAGGGCCACCGCCAGAAAAGAGAGCCAGAACCCCGCCGAATAGAGGGCGAAAGGGTCCCACAATGTCAGCACCACAAAGGCCCACAGCCAGATCCGGTGGCTCGGCCAGTCCCGCTTTAGCCAGCGCAGCAGGCTCCACACCAGCACCATGATGAGGGCACGCTCGGTGGCCACCGCAAACCCCGCCAGGCAGCTGTAGGTGGCCGCGAACAGGAGTGACACGCAGATAGCCCCGCGCAGCCCGAACAGCCGCCCGAGCCACCAGCCGAGTACCGCCACCAGGGCGATATGCTGGCCCGAGATGGCGATGATGTGGGTCAGGCCGCTGCCGCGAAAGAGTTCCCACTGGGCATCCGTGATCCCCCCCTGTTCCCCGAAGGTGAGGGCCGCCAGCAGGGGGGCCTGCGCCATCCCCTCCCAGGCGCGACTCGCCGCCGCCAGCCAGCGATCGCGCACACCCGGGGGCACGGCATCCAGGGCGATGACCCGGCGCAGGTTGCCGGTGGCGGTGATCCCCTTGCCAAGGAGCAGGCGTCGCCCATCCATTCCCGCTTCGTTGGCCAGGCCATGGGCCGGCTTGAGAGAGGTCACCAGGGTGACGCGGCTGCCGGCAGGCAACGGCGGCAACACCTGATAGGCATTGACCCGCACCAGGGGTGGCACGATGAGGGGGCGATCGTCCAGGGTGTCGAGGCGCAGCAGCAGGTGTAGCCCGCCGCGAAAAATGAGAAATTCTTGCGGAGAAAATGACCATCGACTGGAGCATGGTATTTATCATTCTCGGCGATGCAGATTCCGCCGAGAATGAAAGATGCTATTGGCAGATGAATGCTTGAGTTTCTTGACGGGTTCGGCCACTTGGCGGCGTCACAAGATTGACCTGTGCATTACCTGAGATACAGAGGCTGATGACATGTTCATCTTCATCATCGATATCCCGAGTACCATCCGGGCTGAAAGTGCTAGAGGTGATGCTGTTAGTTGCTGTCAGTGAGCTGGGGAAATCTGCACTTCTTACCAAAACCTGCTCTCCATTGTTCAGGACGTCATTTGCATTGTCGTCAATGAACACCAAGAAATGCGAGGGGTCTGCCGTTACGCAATTGTCGTTGGCATCAGCCAAACACGCTGTCACTACCGTCTGATTGTCAATTGCTTGGCTACGAGCGAATCTCATGTTTTTCAGTATGTTACGGGACTCGAAATGCAGAGCGTTTCCGCTGAGCAAGCTGGATAAAGCCGGGGCCCCAATACCGAGTAAAATGACGCCCAAACTGACCGCTATCATCAGTTCAAGCAATGTGAATCCTTTCACATTCTTCATAGCGATATCCTCCTTGAACAAATAAAGCCTAACCACTGATTGCCATATCGCCAGAAAAAGCCAACGTTTAACAGGGGTTTAAACCTCGATTTCATAGGTTGGTAAATCAGGCGCGGGCCCAATGATGGCGCCTCCCTGGTAAAACGCCTTCTGGCCGATGGCCACCCCTCCCCCACGCACGATCACCACGCCCCCGCCCGGGGTCTCCAGCGTGGTGCCAGTGCCCGTCGTTGCGGTGACGGTACCGACCAGCAGCGGGTCGGCACCGGGTATCAGCTCCCGGAACTGCTTGAACAGGTTCATACAAATCGCTCCACCGTCAGTTGCTGGCGCACCGTCATGGCCTTGTTCTGCAGCTCAGCAGAGACCCTGACGCCCCGGTTGTATCCCTTCCAGCCATCCACCGCGAGCAACGCCCCGGGCAGAATAAGCCCCGTATCGGCAGACAATGGCAGCTGGATGGTCTGGGTGCGCTTCGGCATAGTCTTGGCTAGCCCCACCACACCTTGGGCGCGGGCCGCCACCACATCGCACACCAGCGGGTGGGTGATGGCCGAAGCCTGCCGCTCCCCTGCTGTGCCTTGGCGCAGCACCCGGGCATTGATGCCCTGATGACCACCGCTGACATAGATGCCGTTCGCCGGCAGTCCCGGCTGGAAGTCGCTGCCCAGCGTCGTGATGATGGCGCGGGGGATGGCCACGTCGGCCAGCGCTCCATCGATCTGCCAGGGCACGGTCGGATAGCGCGGCTTGATGACCAGGTGCCGATCGCGCTGGTGCGGCAACACGAACCCACCCGCCGCCTCGGCCAGGTACTTGATCGCCTCGATGGGAGTCTGGCTATCGAGGCTGAAGAAGCCGCCAGGTACCAGCCAATCCGGCGCCTGCCAGTCCAGGGTCCAGCCGAACGGCAGCAGCGCCTCTGCGAGCTGGGCTATGGTCGCTGCACCGATCTCGCTCACAGCCTGGGGTAAGACATGGGTCGGTGACAAATAGGCCGTGCGAGAGCGCCCGGTGAGGGTCGCCGACTCACGGGCAAAGCTCTGGCTTGATTGCCAGCCATCGCACACACAATCCCACTGCTGGCCGTTGACGAAGATGCTTACCTCCTCCTCGTCCGTCATCTCGGCTGCCGCGATGCGGGGGATCTGGGCCGTGAACTGCCAGGCCCAGGAATCGGTATCGAGCTCGATGCTCAGCGAGGTGGCGGGAATGTCTGTCCCATCCCTGACCCGCACAATGCTTGCTGCGTTGCTCACCAGGTAAACCCTCCGGGTTGGAATAACGATGTGGGCCTGCCCGAACCAAACAAACTCCAGGGAGGCATCCCCCCGTTGTCGGCCAAACACCAGCGCCTTAGTGCGTTTGTCTGGCCGCTCCGGCTTGATGGGCGGCTTGGGGGGCGGACTGGTCCCCCAGGGGGGCTGCATCGCCTCCTCCCACCGCTCCAGCCAGCCCTTGTGCAGGGGCAGGCCGAGCTGCCACTGCTGGCCGCTCAGGGTGAATCCTTGCGGGGCACCCTGCTGCCAGCGGTCTGCCTGCCAGACCTTGTCCTGGCGCGGCGGGTTGCGATACCCGCTCACCTGCCAGCGGCTGACCGGCGCACCCTCGACCCAGAGCGAGCGGGTGACGGCATGGCCTGGCGGCAGGCTGTCGAATCCCTGGCCATGGCTCGCGTTAAGCGGCAGGGCCTCGTCAAACAGCCCCCGCACCGGCTCATGGTGGCACGGCAGTTGTTCACTGAGATCCACCACCACCGCCATCAGGGCCCCGGCCTCCTGCCAGTCACCTGAACAGGTCGCGGGGGTCAAGGCGGGCCGTTGCCAGTCGCTGGCCACCGCCGTGGTCACCAGGGCGGCCCTGTCCCAATCCCCGGCGCTGGTGTGGCTGGGGCCCCTGAACACGTTGATGTCATAGCCCGCTTCAAAGTCGTGCAGCACCGCCCTGGTGGTGCTGGCCAGGGTCGCCTCGATGACCACGGTGGCGCTGACGACGGGCACCGGCGCCGCCAGTTCAGCGCTCAGGTGACCTGGGTGAACCAGACCGGCCGAGGTGGCCAGCACCGGCGCGGCGCTCTGCCCTTGCAGCAGGGCGGGCAACACCAGTCCAGGCGAACAGGCCAGGCTGGGCGGCAGGCTGGTGCCCTGCAACACTGCCTCATAGCGCACCACCAAGAGCGGGTTCAGCTCCAGGGCGGCGCTGGTCTTGCGGGCCTTGCGCAGTTCAAGCCGGGCGTCTGTTCTGGCCATGCTGACCTCGGGGCTCAGGAGGAGCGATTAGGGTTCTGTGATGGTGGCGCTGTTGATGCGCACCATGGCGCCGGTGAACAGCTCGGTGGCGGGGATCTCGATGTCGGCACCGAGGCCGGGCGGCCCCACCTCCAGATCCGCCACAAAGTCGCCGTCCCGGTTGGCGATGCGTCCCCAAGCATGGATCCCGCTGGCGGTCGCCATCTGCTCGGCCAGCGGCTTAAGGGTCAGCACCCCGCCCGTCACGCTCTGGGCGCAGGGGTGGGGGAACTGCAGCGCCACCAACAGCACCTGGGTGGTGATGGCCGCCCCGGGGGCAGGTCTCGGGCCGGTGTAGATCTTGAGGGTCGCGGCGCCCGCGCTCCCCTCGTCGATGGCAGCCGCCAGCAGCTGGGCGCGGCTGGTGCGCAGGGCATCAGAGAAAACGAGCATATCAACCTCCGCAGGTCATGCAGCCCGGTCATACCAGGCCAACCCCCTCACCGGGGGCGTAGGGGGCGGCGAGCTGGTAGTCGGCCGCCACCGCGTTGTAATCGGCGGGGCCGAAGGCGGGATCGTCCTGGGCAACCAGCATGTAACGGCGGTTGAGCCAGAGCAGATCGAACCGGTACTTGCCATCACTGGCCCGGCTGTAGGTCTCCCCGATAAGGTTGCCCGCCTGGTCGAGGCAGAGCACCCGGCGCCGGACCCCCTCGCCGTCGATGGTGACCGTGCTCTCGATGTAGCCCTGCAGCACATTCTGGGTGCCGTCCCTGACCCAGTTCAGATCCTGGCCCTGACAGAGCGGGTCGGTCGTCACGTCCACGGCCGGCATGGGCCCGGCATAGACATGGCCAGGGCTGCCACGCCAAGCCACATCCTGTGGTTGGAACTGGGCACGAGTCTCTTGGTTGGCAGGTATGGCCGTGATGCGAACCACTGTCGCCGTATAGGGCAGATCATCAGCCATGATTACCTCCAGGGGCCGGTCAGATCGAACCCCGCCATGGTAGGTGCAATTGTTCCGTTGGCGGTATAAGTGGCCAGCAGGAAACGCGCTAACTTGCCATTCAAGGCAGGTAGGGCGGCAAAGTTCTTACGATGCCAATCCGTCACCGTGGCAAACGGGCATATCAAGCCGGGTAGGTATCCGCGCAGATGGTTGCCAGTCTCCATCACCATGCAAGGATCCCCGCTCATGTAAAACCCATTATCCGGCCCATTAGGGGTGTTCATCCCAGTGCCGAAGCGGGGAAACAACCCTTTTAACCAGAACCCTGAAGTCCCGAACAACTGCGAGTAAGATCGAGCAATGACTCTGAAAGTGGTGGCGTCAAAAGCCAGGCCTTCGTTGTAATAGTTGCCGTTAGAGGAAATATTATATTCCCATGAACGCGTGTCGGCATTGGCAGAGGTAGAGGCATAATGGATTAAAATGGCATGGTAACGGTCGCCTGGGCGAATGCTATTGATATATCCAAAAGCGTACAGCGCTTGACGATTCAGAATGCCGTATGCCGGTAAGAAATAGAACAACTGGGGATCACCTATCAAATCCCAGTTGCCGGTGCTATACGCTTTGGTCGCCGGCCAACGATGCTCATAAATCAGGGTGTAAGTGTTAATATCCACCACATCCTCGACCATGGCTACTTTGGCCAAGTAGCCTTTGTAGGTTGTCCCTGCCCAGCCAGAAAACGCCGTATTATCTACCCGCAGGCTCACGTTCCCCGACTCGCTGACGTTGGTTGGCCGGTAGATGGCCACCATGCCGTCACCGCTCTCGTGGGTCTGGGTCCAGCCGAGGGGAGCCACCTTCATCGACATGGTGCCGCTGCCGGCACTGCCCGGGTTGCCCCCGTCCAGTTCAAACCAGACCTCTGTGCTGCTCACCTTCTTGACCCTGTGCTCGCCGTTGTAGGCGGCAGGGCTGGCGCCGCTCACCTCGACCACCGAGTCCTGCAGGTAGGCGTGACCGCCAGAAATGGTGGCCTTGGCGGCCCCCTCGGTGGCATCCCACACCAGGGCATTGATGGTGAGGGTGCCAAACCCGGTCACCAGTACCGCCTTGAGCAGGGCCGCCAGGGCCCCGGCGCTGGTGTCCCCCAGGCTGGGCGCCCCTTGCATCGCATTGCTATACCATTTCACCGGAAAAGCCATGGTGTTCTCCTGATTGGTTGGAGCGGGGCAGATTGCCCCACCCGGTTAACGGTTGACGTTGCCGCGCAGCTGTAGCTCGAACTTGTCGGTCTCTTGCGCCGCCACCGACTGCAGGATGGTGCGGATCACCCAGAGCGGGTACGCCGCCGCCTGGGTGGTGAAGCGCAGCACGTTGCCACTCGACCAGCCCGCCCCCCAGCCACGGTGATCCAGCCGGAAATAGGGCTGGCCGTTGTTGGGGTTGATGGGGGCCAAGTCCGTGTTCACGTCCCCCACCGCTATCTGGCCCACATGCTCCCCGACCAGCACGAAGTTGGTTGGGGAGTTGAAGATGATGGCCCAGCGCTCCTGCAGGGTGGCGCGGTTGGTGACCTGGATCGGGTAGTCGGTGTCGTTGTACTGCGCGGTGGACTGGTCGCCGATGAGGTAATCAGACCAGACATTGGTCCAACTCTTCTGATCGAACAGCCCGGTATAGCGCGCCCACAAGTCGCCGATGATGAGCGCACTGGACACTAGGGTGTCGGCGGCGTCATAGGCGTGAGACAGCGGTCTGGCCAGGGTGAGCCTACCCGAGATCTCCACGTCGCTGACCAGGCTCATGTCCTCGATGCGGTGCACCACGTAGAGGGGTTCGGTATAACCGGTCAGGTTCAGGGGGCTGGCCAGGGTCACCACGCCGCTGTCCAGGTTGACGCTGTAGAGCGCCGGGGCGAGTTGCTTGCCGTCCTTGTCCTCCACATGGGCATGAGCCAACCGTTCGCGGCCGGTGTTGAGCTGCTGCCCGGCACTGACCCCCATGGGGAATGCCGACTTGCGGGTGCTGTGCACCACCACGATGTTGCCGGTGCGGATGAAGGGCACCCGGCCATCGGACGGCAACCGCACCGGATCCAGACCTATGATGTCGGCATCGAGCGGCAGATAGCTGAACACCACGCAGTTAAAGCGGATGGTGTCGGCCACCACGCTGAGCGGGCGCCAGATCTTGCCATCCTCCCCCACCGCCTCGGCGTCATACCAGGGTTGGGCCTCGTTGCCGGCGGCCGTGACCTTGCGGCCAAAGCGCACCCACACCACCCCGGTCTGGTAGTTCACCCGCCCGTCCATGTCGGTGGTGGTGAAATAGCCGTCCCCGTCCGCCGTCGCCTCGATGCGGCGCCCGCTCGCGGTGTTGGCCGCGAGATAGAGGCTGCCCGGGGCCACCGGGGCGCCCGGGGTGCGGAAGGTGACCGCATCCACCGACTGGGCGCTGAACGAGGTGGCAAGGGACTGCAGCGCCGGCTGGGCCGCCTGCCCCGCCGCCCAGTCGGCCAGCACCGCCAGCCCGTTGCTGTAGTCGATGGTGCCCGCCTGAATGCCGGCGCCGGTCTCCGGGTCCGGGTTGCGATAGAGCAGCCCCTGGCGGTCAACGTAGGTGCTCCCCCCTAAGGTGAAGCGCATCGAGCCCTCCAGGATCGCCTCGGCAAAGCCGGGGGTCACGTCGATACGCAGCGCCTGGGCAGTCAGGGTCGCGTTTTGCGCCTGGGCGCTGTTGTTGTTGCGGTAGGTGACATCGACCCAGCCCCCCTCGCCATCGGGGAAGGTGTAGGCGGTGTTGTGGTACTGGATCCCGGTCATGGTCCAGCGCTGCACCGCGATCTGGTTGTTGCCCTCCCAACGGGTGCCCACGGTCACCCAGGCGTAGGTCGGCTTGGGCAAGGGCGCGCTGCCGTCCGGCATAAAGTGCAGGGTGCCGGCGCTGTAGTTGATGGCCCCCAAGACGTTGCCGCTGGCGTCGATGAGCTGGCCCTGGCCGTTATCGCGCAGGGTGATGATGGGGTCGCGGGTCTCGATCACCAGCTGCTGATCGTCCACATCAAACTTGTGGTAGAGCGCGTTGAACTTGACGTGCACCGAGCCTGGGGTCAGGTTGGTGGCCCCGCCCCCCGCCCCATCCAGGGTGATGGAGAGGTGCCCCACCTGACCAGGGGTAGAAAGGCGCCCCGGCTCAACGTGGCGCTCGGTCACCGGTTCGCCGTACTGGTACTGGGCCACGTACTCCTGGCCCAGCGCCGGCAGGGTGATGTGATCGAGGATGATCACCCCCTCGGCATAGTTGATGGTGCCGGTGATGTCGCCCCGGATCCGCCCATCCCCCACCGCATCGTTGGCGGTCTTGCCCGCGCCCCAGGTCAATATCAGGCTCTTGGGGGTGATGCCGGTGTGGGGCAGCTGCCAGGCGCTCTTGCTGATGCTGATGGGCTGGTTGCTGCGGTTGGTGTAGTTGACCGGGGTGGCCCAGCTGAACAGGATGGAGGTGTCCACGTCCGGCAGCGCCCCCAGGGTCAGCATGACCGAGCCGGTGGCCAGGTTGACCACACCGGACCCATAGGATCTGTCCGCCCCGAACAACTCGCCCTTGCCGTTGTCCTTCAAGTCGTACCATTTCCCTTGCGCCATGAACGACACCGTCAGGGTGCCCGGCGCCGGGGTCGGCATCAGGGTGATGGTGTAGGCATAGCCCCGGTTGTTGGCCTTGATCTCGATCTGGGCCGTGTCGGCGATGCGCGACGGCCTGGCTGCAGGCCAGAAACTGACGCTCTTGCTGGCGCCGCCGTAGTTCGGGCACTGGGCGTTGAACTCCAGCTGGCCACGGCCATAGTCGATGGAGCCGATGACCGAGCCCGCCACCACCAACTCGCCGCCCTTGTCGGTGATGGTGGCGGCGCCGATGGTGATGGTCAGGCTGCCCGGCTTGGCGCCGCTGCCGAGGAACAGGCCCCGGCTCGGGGCTATGCTGGCCACGGTCGAGAAGCTGACCAGACCCTGGCCGGAATCCACCAGGCTGGCCAGCTCGCCGGCCGCCGTCAGATCCACCGCCGGGGTTTCGCTCCTGGCCGCCGGCACCAGCTGGGTGAAGATGGTCTTGGCCTTCACCTGCATGGCCCCAAAGGCCGCATTTTCCGCCAGCTTGGTGGTGGCGAAGTAGTTGGACGCATCGGCCACCACGGTTTCGCGCAGGGCGGTCTTGGCGTTGGTCACCACGTCATAGGGGGTCGGTTGCTCCCCCTCGAAGGTGTAGCGCAGCGGATCCGCCAGCTTGCAGGTCACCACGTTGCGGGTGAACTCGGGCACCCCGGGGATCTGGAACTTGGCCAGTTGCTGGGTCACCTCCAGCACCCGCACATACTGCTCAAACTCGCCGGCCTTGCCCTCGTTGCCGACCAGCACCAGGGTCTCCCCCACCTCCGGCAGGCGCACTTCGACGCGCTGGAAGAAGCGGATCGCCCGCTGCCCTTCCAGCTGGGTGTCGTACAGGAAGCCGCGCCACTTGGGCCCACGGGCCAGGTAGCGCTCCAGCACGTCGCGGGCAGCGTCCCGGGTGTCGTGGTGGTCTTTGGTGCTCATCAGGCACAGGCCCACGTTGGGGTCGCTCGGCGGCAACAGCACGGTGGTGTTGGCACCGTAATAGGTGTCGGTGTCGTCGGTCTGTACTGCCAGAAACGCCTTGCGCAGGTTGACCACCCCATAGGCGCGGTCGAGATCGCTGACATCGGGAAACAGACTGTTGTGCTCGCCGCTGACGATTTCGTGGCCGGTTACCCGGCCGCCACCATCGGGGGTATCCGTCAGCCGCTGGCTGCCCAGCAGCTTGATGTCGCCGGAAAGAATGGTCATCGGATCACCTCGGTGAAGTTAAGAGTCAGGGCATAGGGCTCACCCGCCTCGGGGTCAGCCATCTCGATCAGGGGGGTGGCCACGATGCCGGGCCGACGCCAGACCACCTCACGCTGCTTCCCATCGAGCAAAGTGAGGGTCATCAGCTGGGCCACCTGGGCCTCCAGCGCTTTAAGCAAGAGCACCGTGGCGCGGGGGGCATGGCCCACTAGGGTGATGGGGCGTCCCTCCGGCGTGGCCGTTTCCTCGACCAGAAGAGCACCAGAGAGTGTCGGCGTGACAACCTGCTCGACGGGCGACCAATCGAACTCGTCGCGCCAAACGAGATCATCGGGCAGGAACAGCCCGTTTAAGGTGACGTTCATGAGCGCAATCCTTGCTGTTTAAGGAGGTTGATAAGGGCGGCAGCATTGGCCTCATCGGCCTGAATTTCGGCCCGGGCGGTGCCTGATCTCAGCTCGATGATGATCCGCTGGGGCTGCCCCTGGGTGAACGAGGTTTGGGAAGATGGCCCGGCTTGACTGGCAGCCGAGGTGGTGGTCTGCGCTTTCTCTGCTTCCTTGGCCTGGGCTTTGCTCAGTTCCTGCTGGAGCTTGGTGCGCATGGCCTCCATCTCCTTCTGGAACTTCTCTGCGTACCACTTGCTCCACTCGCTATAGGCAGGGATGTCCCTGACCTTCTGGCTGTAGCGGGCCAGCTCCTCTTCCACGCCTGCGAGGGTGTTGGCCAGGGCATCGGCATTGCCGCGCAGGTTGTTGATGTCCACGGTCTTGTAGAAGAACGAGCCGGCGCCCACGGTGCGGGTCACGTCCCCTCGGCCCCCACCGGCACCGCCCCCACCACCTGCAGAGGCCACAGCATTACCGGTCTGCTCCGCCTCTTTCTGTACGCCGCGAAGGCCGGAGCGCATGGCATCGGTGGCACTCTTGGCCTTGGCGGCCGCCGTGTCGAAACCATCGCCGATCGCCGCCACCGCCTGTTTGGCATCGCCGCTGCCCCCCTTCACCTTGCTCATGGCGTCGGCAGCGATGGCCATCGAGCGGGTGATGCCATCCCCGGTGAGCTGGCCCTGCTTGGCCATTGCCTGCATACGCTCGATCACCGCATCGATCTCGGCCTTGTTCTTCGCCTGGTTGAACGCCGCCGCCAGGGCTTCTTCACAGGCTGCCGAACTGGATCCGGTGTATTGCACCAGGGTATCCAGGGCGCCGAGCGTATTCTGGAAACTGGCGCCGATACGACCATTAGCCCGCTCGAAGTCCAGCCCCAGCTCATCAAATGCCCTGGCCAGCTTTGCCGGACCATCCGCCGCCGTCTGCTTGGCCACCGTGTTGATTTCGGCAAGATAGTCGCGGGTCTGCTTGGCTTCATCGCCCAACGCCTTAACGGCGGCTGCCCCTGCTCGCCAGCTGCCGGTGGCCTCGTCGTAATGCACCTTGCCTTCGGCGACCAGGCGATCGAGGTCTGCCACGCTGGTGATGGCCAACCCCAGCTCGGCAGAGAGGGCTGCCAGTTGGCCATTGAGCTGGGCCTGGGTTTGCGAGCGCTGGGCCTGCGCCTCTCGCAGCGCCAACTCCGCCAGCACCAGCTGGCGCAGTGCGTTGGCGAACTGGGTGATCTGGATGATGGATTCCACCGTCACGGCAGCCAGCACAGCCCTGATGGCCATGCCCAGCGCCCACACGCCGATCGCCGCCCCGGCCGCTGCCGTGCCTGCCGTGGTCATTCCCCCTGCTGCCGTGGCCGTCGCCGCAGGCAGGGCGATGAACTGGCCGTAGAGGCCGCGCAGATCGGCAATCCAGCCCGCGATTTTCAGGCCATACCAGGCCTGAGCCATCACCAGCAAAGCATCGCGCCAGGCATAGACGGTCTGGATGAAGGCCTTGATGGACTCCCCAAGCCCGACGATGCCGTCGGAGAGGCGCTGGGCCCACGCCTGCAGGCGGCCATCCTGGGCCATCTGGTCGAACTCACGGTTGAGGCTGGCCAGTTGGTTCTTGAGCCAGGTCAGCGCCCCGTTCTCCGCCACCATGCGGTAGAACTTGGCCAGGTTGTCCTGGGCGTTGGAGATAAGCCCCGAGAGCAGGCTCATGTTGTTGGCCGCTGCCCCGCTCGACTGGGCGGCGATCTCGTTCATCAGGGCCTGGATGGTGTCCCGGCCGAGTTTTCCCGCTTCCGAGAGCTTCTGCAGTTCGGCGGTATTCTTGCCGGTGACCTGCTCCAGCAGTTGCCACACCGGCACACCGCGCTCGATAAGCTGCAGGATCTCCTCCCCCTGCAGCTTCTGCTTGGCCCAGGCTTGGCCCAGCGCCAGGGAGATACCCTGCACCTCCTCAAAGCCGCCGCCGAGCTTGTAGGCCTGATCGACGATGCCCTGCATGGCGCCGTTCATGGGGTCGATGCCAAAGGCCTTGAGGCGCACGAAGACCTGGGTCACCTCGTCGAGCTGCAGCGGGGTGTTCTTGGCGAAGTCCTGTATCCAGGCAGAGGCCTCTTTGCCGCCGGCAATCGACCCCATCACCGCCTTGAGCTGTACATTGAGCCGCTCGGCCTGATCGCCGGTCTGGAACATGGCCATCAGTTGGGTGGTGAGGGTCTGGATACCGAACCAGGTACCGGCCATGGCCACCAGGCGGCCGGTCAGGCTACCGATGGCCCCCTGGAAGCCGCCAGCGCCTTGCGCTCCCTGCACCAGGGAGCGCCCCAGCCGCTCGGTCTGGGCCGCGCTGCCCCGCAGCTCCCGCTGCAGTCTGTTCTGTTCTTGGGCAAGGTTGCGGGTATCGATCCCAGCTTGGGAGAGACCTGCATGCAGGCGACTATGGCTGGCCGCCTGGGCGACCAGTTGGCGCTCCAGTTGCTTGACCTCGGAGGCCAGCAGTCGCTCCTGGTCGGTGAGTTGGCGGGCGCTACCTGCCGCCCCCTGCTGCTCGCGGCGCAATTCGGCCAACTTATCCCGGGAGAGTATGGTGGCCAGTTCGAGCTGGGTCAGGGCGCGGCCGCTGGCCTCGAACTGATTGATCAGCTCCTGCTGCTGAGTCAGGGTTTCAAGCGTCTGCGCCAACCGTTCGGTCTCGGCGGCCGTCTCATCTGAGATAGGGCCCAGCTCCTGCACCTGCCCCGCCAACGCGGCCAGGTCCTCGCGGCCGGTGACCTTGGCCGCCAGCTCCAGGGCGAGTTTGAGAGTGGAAGAGGTGGGCATGGGGCATTCCGATCAGATTCAGATATGCCCCATGGTAAAGAGATGGCAAGATGGGAGGGTTTATGGCGAATTACAGAGGCATGTCACAGGAAGACCATGAACGTTCGATTACGCTGCGCAAATTGAACTGAAGGCCCTGTGGCCCGACTACAAACACTGTATGAGAAATGGTTAGATTCGAGCGAGCGACTCCATGCCTAAAAAGGTTGAACCAATACGTTCAAGTAGTGGCACATTCTCTGCCCGTAATGCTGCAAAATACTTACGGGAGATGATCGTTGAGGGTCGTGACCCTTTACAAGTACTACCTCCTTACTACATAGCAGCCGTATGTGCGCATATGGAAGGACTGTTGAACAACTGCTTTGTTGAGTACTTACACCGAAGACTTGGAACAGACTACTCTCAACGCTTAAAACCATTTCTCTTTATGAGAGTAGAAGAAAGGATGGAACTAGCACCGCTGCTTCTTTCTGATTTTAAATACAAGCTGAATAGTAAGCATCAATTTGTGAAGGATGCTCTTCGGATTTTTGATATGAGAAATCACTTTCTTCATGTTAAGGACCTATGGCATTACGCAAATGTTGACTATGGTGACAATGGCAAAATAATTGGTTTTGAATATTTAGTAAAAAACCACCCAGATCCATATCGTGAAATCGATGGCGAAAACATTGATATTGATGAGATAGAAGTAATTTCTGGACGTTTTTTAAAACGCTTTCGGTCAATGCCAAACACTATCAACAGAAAGAACTTCAAGCCTGATCCTTGGCTTATCGAGGTCAAGCGTCCCTAACTATTATGGCATAAGAGCCGTAGGTTCAATTTGGACTCGATACTCTAATCTATGACCTCACAAGGAACTTTATATGAACGACCCCAAAATATTAGCAGTGCGCTTAAAGGAATTAGCTAAACTGGCCTCACAGGCAGATACCGGTTTTGAAAAAGCAGCTGTGTATGCTGCGACAAAATCAATCCAAGCAGAGTTTGATGCTGTCGAAGAGGAATTTGATGGCTACACCCTAGAAAAGGTTTCCCAAGCTTGCTGGCACATCTGTGCAGCTATTGATTATGACACGACAAACGGCCATGAAAGCGACCAACATATTGTCTGGGCATATGGGAGCATATCATCTCTAGAAACTCAACTTGAGTCACGCTCTGGGAAGTAATCACACTACCAACTAATAATTAAGGATGAAATAATGTTGACTGAAGACGAACTGCGTACTGCACTGATAACTACATCTAGACAACATATTACTCTGACTGCCAAGTATTCCGAGTTTGCTGAAAATCTTGAGCATGCTTTTGGATCACCAAACTCAGAAATGAAAGGACTTTCGGTAAGACGCATTCCTGACACCTCTACTATTGAAATAAATTTCGTTGGTATCTCACTACGGCTTATTTTTTCAACAGTAATTAGAAAGGAAGAACCGAACAGAAATATTGGTATAGTCCGCTGCTATTCATTAGAAACATACCCCGAGGAAAAATCTGTTGAGGTCGGTGGCTTCACGTTTAAACCAAATGGTGATTCTGACTTGATAGATCCTGCAGAGGATGAGCCTTTCAATATCACTCATCATCGCTCGGCGTGGCATATTGGTATGCATCTAATTCACCAAGCATTGATCAAATAAGCAATGCTCATGTAGGGCGGCGGGTCTCCCCGCCGTTCTCATATCTGTCACACCGTCTCCGGCCGATCCACATAGAAAGGCGCATCCTCGCCGTCCAGCGCCAGCAGCTCCCCTTCCAGCTCGATCTCGATGGGCTTGTCGCTCAGGAAGTCCACCGCCTTCTTGGGGGACAAGCTGGCGCGAGGTACCGTCAGCAGGATGGATTCCCCACTGATGACACTGCGCCCATCCAGGGTCAGCTTCGCCTTCACCTCCGGTTGCACGTTGCCGGCGATGCGGGTGCCGGTGATGGCGTTATAGCTGGCACTGACGGTCACGGGCCCACCGTCTGCCACCGCCCCCGCCTTGGTGGCCCGAAGCAGCCCCAGGGCATAGTTGATCTCAAAATCGGTACCGAGCACCAAAGAGGTGGTCCCCTCCTTCACCACCAGGCCGGTGGCCGAGAGGTTGGTCTTGCCCAGGCTCACCCATTTGGGGTGCGCCAACAGGGTCACCGGCACCTCGGTCAGCGTCCCCGCCCCCTGGTTGATGGGGCTCTCCAGCCCCATAAAGGCGGCGGCCAGCAGCACAGGCGGGATCTCGCTGGTCTTGATATTGACCGTAGCAGGCTTGGCCACGAAGTAGCTCTCCCGCGCCTGGCCCAGCTTGTGCTTGCGCTTGCTCGGGATACTGATCTTCTCGCTGTCCGGTTTGACTTCCAGGCTGTTGACGTCCACCGGGCCGATCACCCCGTTCGAGACGTTGTTGGTGAAGGTCTCGATATAGAGATCCCCTTCCAGGTGCAGTGTTTCGCTCATGACCGTTCTCCCTTGAATTTCACTGTCGTCTTGAAGGCAAGGGGCAGATAGACCACCCCACCCTTGTAACTCGGCTTGACCGGTGCGCTTTCACGCCGAAAGGTACTGTCACCGCAGGCCCGACCGGCCACGGCCTGCAACATGCGTCCCAGCCACACCCCGGCGCTGGCTTCCTTGGGGGTGGCTCTATGCACCAACACCAGCAGCCAAACCTGATCGAACGCGCTTTGCCGCCCGCTTTGGCTGGTCTCGCTCTCTCGCTCTCCCTGGTAAATCACATGGATGGCCGGGGTGTGCTGCCCCAGGTTGGCCACCGCCTCCAGGTCGGTGGCCACAAACACCTCCTTGAGCCCCCGGGTCTTCAAAGGCAGCAGCAGCTCGCGCAGCCGCTCCCCCGCAGCCAGGTAGTCGAGTTCAGGCGTGGGGGCACTCATAGGAAGCCCCCAGTTCCCCGGCCAAAGACCCGGCCATCGGACTGCAACTGAGCCAGGTTCAGGCTCTCCACCTGCTCGCCGTCGGCCGCCAGCCCCAGCGCCAGCTCCCCCTTGCCCACCGACTTGAGGAAGGCCAGGGCCGCCTCATTGCGTTTGGCAATCTGCTCCGGCGCCTGCTCGCCATAGAGGCGGTGGCGGGCAATGTCGGCGCAGATGGGGACCAGGGCGCTCGGGACATGGGCCAGCGGCAACGGGTAGCGTCCCGCCAGGTAGCCATCGATCAGGGCGCTGGCGTCCTGCAGGGCGACGGTGATCGCCGCTTCATCCAGCTCGCCGGCCGGGGTCATGGCGAGGCGCAATAGCTCCGCCTCGCCAAAGCGGGTCACCATGTCGCTGACGCTGGCGTACATCTCAGGCGCCCTCGGTTACGGGATCGGCAGGCGGCTCGGTGGTAGTGCCAGCCTCGTCCTTGACCGGGTATTGCACCTCGGTCGCCGCAATGGCAGCCGCCAGCTCGGCCTTCTTCATGCTGGCGGCGCCCGGGATCGCCATCTCCACGGCCAGTTCGCGCAGCTCATCGACCTTCATCTCGACCAACGGGATGACCTTGCCATCCAGCGTGGCGACGCCCGCCAGATAGCCCGAGCCAGTCAGGCCGCCCACTGCTGCGTCCAGATCCCGGCCCGTCTGCGGTGCATCAGCCGTCGCAGGGGCGACGTCTTGACCCAGGCGGGTGACCACCAGGCGCGGATCGGCCTCCAGGGTCTCGCACTGCACAGGCGACACAGCCAGCTCAGACTTGCCAGGTGCAATCGCCAGGCCCGCGCGAAAATAGACCTGACGAACCGTTGATGTGATGCCAACGCGAATAGCCTGTTCCATCTCGTGTTCCATCTCATGTTTCCCTCTGTCTCGTTCAATCCAGGATCCGGTTTAAACGGGGGTTAAACGCCCACACTGCGCTCGCTTCACCCCGCCGTTAAACAGCTCGGTGTCGCTTACAGGTAGTCAGCCACCACCAGTTCCAGCTTGCCCTTGAGCTCGTTGCTGGAGCTGCTTTCCAGCTCGCGCTCCAGCATCTTGGTCGCCAACTTCTCCAGGGCGGGCGGCACCACCAACAGGGTCGGCTTGATGCCGAGCTTGCGGCCGCCATCGGCCTGGAATTCCCGCATCCGGCTGTAGGCATCCCACAGGTTGTCGGGGGTCAGCGCCCGTTTGTTGGCGAACGCCAACTGCCAGAAGCCGAAACCGGCGGCATCACGGCAGTCCACCCCGTAGCGGAACTCCTTGCGGGTGAACACCGCCTCGTCGTCGATCTTGGTCATGGCGATGAGCTCGGGGGACTTGCGATCCTGGAAGATGATCGGCTTGAGGGCGCGGCTGGTATCGAGCAGGAACCAGGGCTCGCCGGTATAGGCGCCATCCACCACCAGGTTGGCCACCAGCGCCGGGGTGCCGGTGCCATCGACCTTGGGATAGACAGGGTGATCGGTATCGAAGAAATACTGGGCGTCGTAGCAGGGTGTGGTGAAACCGGCGCCTAGGAGGCCGAAGCAGAGCTCGTCGGGATGTACCCCGGCCGAGCGCCCCATCTCGGCGAACAGCGGGGCATAGATGCCCAGCTCGTCATCCGCGATATCGTTGCGATCGACGGCCACGGTGGCTTCGAAGTCTTCGTTGACGATCTGGTAACCGTGGGTCTTCATCGACTCGATCACCCGATCCCCGACCCACTTGCGCAAGCTCGGGAACTTGCCGAGCCAGCCATAGGTGTTGGACTTGGTGGTCGATTTGATCACGGTGGCGATCTTGGTGTACTGGGTCGGCGCCTCGCTCTTGGCGTCTTCAAAGTTCTTCTTGAAGCCGGTGAAGAGGGACTGCAGCAGCGCGGGGGTAATCATGGCCATGGTCTATTCCTTCTCTGGTTAAACGGAACTGCCTTCGCGTGAAGCGGGGCTTGCTCAGGCCTTGGCCTTGGCAAAGTCCTCGTGGCTGATGCCGAGCTGGTCGGCGGCGTACTTGTCTTCGGCCGAGAGCACGGCCTCCCCCTTTTTCTCCGGCAGGGTGACGGCGGCGGTCTGGCTCGCCGTGAGCGCGGCGATGGCCGGGCGCGGCTCCAGCAGGGCCTTGAGGGCGGCCACCCCCTTCTGGGCGGCGTAGGCGGTCAGGTACTCCTCTTCGGCCGCCACCACCTTGCCTGCGGTGCGGGCCTCCTTGATGAGGGTCGCGGCATCGGTGGTGTCCACCTGGGCGGTCAGGGCCGCCACCTGGGTGACTAGGGCGTTGTAGGTCGCCACCGGCACGAATTGCGCCAGGTCAACCTGGGCTCCTTGTTGTACTGACGTCATCTGTGCCTTGAGGGCGGCCAGAGCGGTTTTCTCGGCCGAGAGCGCGGCCTCCAGCTCCGGCGCCTTCTTGGCGCTGGCCTGCAGGCTATCGAGCTCGGTGAGCGCCTTCTGCAGTTGCTCGTCGGTCGGGTCACCGGTCAGCTCGATACCGAGCTTGGCCAGCAGCTTTTTCAGCAGTTCATTCATGGAGTTCTCCTTGGTGAAGGTGGCCGGCTGGCCGGGTTGAATCAGTTGGGCACTCAAGGCCGCCAGCGCCTGCATACCCACCACCCCGGGATCGTTGGTGATGGCGGTCATGCGCAGCTCCAGGGGGCGGCCCTGGGCGTCATAGGGGAAGACGGCAGAGAGGAAGCGATACTCTTTGGCAGCAACCAGGGCGGCGGCCCGCTCGGTCCAGCGGGGTTTGATAAAGAGTCCCTCCCCCTCGCGCCACTCGATTTCGTCGCCGTTGTACCAACCGGCCGCCGGGGCTTCCTTGCCCGTCTTTTCGACATTGAGGGTCTGGTGGTCGTAGTCGATGAGGATGTCTTGGCCGAGTGCCTTGGCCCGGTTGATCAGGGTAGTGGCGATGGTCTTGTCGAGCTGCCAGTGACCACCAGGCACATCGAAGGGGCGGCCATCCCTGGCCTTGAACGGGCCGACCGGCAGCAGTTGATACCAACCGTCATCCTGCTGGGTAAGCTGCGCATCGAGCACGGCCAGCCCCAGGGTGGTGGGTCTGGCATTCAAGATGGCCACGGCAATCGCAGATGGGGGCATCACTCTCACTCCGGCTGGTCACAGCAAAAATCACTGGTGCCAGTGTCAGGGAGGTGAGCGAGGGGTGGGGTTTATGGTGGGTTACTGCAACAGCAGGGGGTGCCGGTACTGTTTAAGGGTGTTTAAACACCGTTTTGCTGGGCGAAGAGCGGACGGGCCATGCCATCGCACTGGCCCTGTCCCCGCAAACGCGCCCAGAGGCTTAGAGCGCGTCCGCTGTCAGATAGCCTTCCAGCGTCTCCAGCACGCTCTGTTGGTCTACTTCCGACAACCCCAGATAGGGGCGCTCGGGCAGGTTGATCTCTGGGCGGCCGAACTGGTGGGCGGCACCGTATTCGAGCGGAGTGCCGAAGTAGAGGGTCTGGGGATCGGCCTGATAGTTGAGGGTGTCGCGCAGATCGTCATTGAGGCGCAGCACCTCGTCGGCATGGCGTGGCTTGCGGGCGCGGTACTTGTCCGAGAGGGGGGCCCAGGGCTCCCCTTCCGGGGTCTCCTGCACATCCCAGCGATCCCGGTGGGAGAGCGCCAGCCCCTCGCCGATATCCGCCAGAGGCTCGCTCAAGTCGCCGGTGCGCTCATAGAGCCGGGCCAGCAACTCATGGGCATCGGCCACCCCGTGGTGACTGATGGCGATAAAGCTGCCCGCCATCAGGCCTCATCCTCGAAGGTGGTCATAAAGTGCAGGGCCTCCTCATCGGCCGCAGCCATGGCGGCAGCCCAGAGATCCCCCAGCAGGTCGGCCTCTTCACCTTCGGCTTGTTCGCACAAAGCATCCAGCGCCTTGGCTTGTGCCAGGGTAAAGGGGCCATCTTCTGCCAGCAGGGCGCTGGCTTGCTCCAACAGGGTCATCCTTTCTCTCCTTTGCGGCTGGCGGTCGTGGCCTGGGCCAGCATGGCCTCCACCCGTTTGGCCAGTTCGGGGAAGTGCGCCACCATGGCATCCCTCGCCAAGACCCAGGCGGCAAACGCCTCGGCGGCGGCTTCCATCCTGGTCTTGCTGGCATATTCCGTCAGCAGCCCCACTCCCGTCAGGTCAGGCTCCCCGGCCCAGAAGTGAACCTGGTGGCCCAGCTCATGCAACCAAGTAGAGAGCCGCTGGGCTGATTCCCCCTGCTTGCCGCCGACGTTGGCGGAGATGCTCCAGTGACGACGCAGTGACTCGCCGCTGGTGCCCCTTGGCTGCCACTGACGGGGCCCGGTGTTGGCATGGGCATCAATCACCACCTCGGCCGCCGCCGCTTGCACCGCCTGCATATCCACTGCTTTGAGTGTATCACCCGCCTTGACCTTGATAACCAGATGGCCCCAGCTTTTGGCCGTAAAGCCGTTGGTCGCGCTGGCCCGGCGCGTGTAATAGAGGGAGCGTACCAGGTAAGGGTCTGTGCTCAGGTACTCGGCAATGGCCGACGCAACCTTGAGCCCTGCCGCTCCCTTGCCCATCTCGGTCTGCTTGATAAACAGGGTCTTGATTGGGTGCGCCTTGAGGAAGGCCGCCAAGGGCCCCTGCTGGGGGGCGGGTAGCTGGGCCAGCAAATCGCTGACCCCCTGCGCCGTCACCCCCTTGGCCGTCGAGAAGGCGCTCTCTACCAGGCGTTCCGGCAGACGCTCGGCCAGCGCGGGTTTCGCCGCCTCCCGCTTGGCCATCGCCTCGGTCAGGGCGGCGGGCGTCTTTGGCCGGTAATCAAAACCCGGATCGATGCCACGGGGGATCCTGTGTATCTCCCCGGTCGCCTTGTCCACCCACTCATAATCGTCGTCATCCGGTGCCTGGCCCACCGTCAACCCCCGGCGCTTGAGATCCGCCTCGGAGAGCAGGAACTTCTTGCACTTGCAGCCATAGCCGTTGCTGGGGCTGTGGGTCTCCCACCAGGGATGGTCCACCGGCAGCACCAGGTTGTTCCACTTGAGGTGCAGCTCCCTGGGGTGCTCGGAGTCGCCGTGGCGATAGAGCGCATAGGGGCGCTTGTGCTTGATGCGCTCTATCTGGTCATCACGCCCGGCGTTGTAGCTCTGGCGCAGGTTGGTCTCGAAGATGACACGAGAGCGCCAGGACGCCGGGCCGGTATGCTCCCAACCGTGGCGAGCCACAATCTCCTTGAACGCTTTCTGGAACGCACCGAGGGATTGCCCTTCGCTTATCGCCTTGTCCACCGCCCCGCGCAGGTCCGCCAGCAAGTCAGTCTTGGTGGCCCCCGCCACCATAAAGGCGCGGTTATGGGCGTCCCGCCACACATCGGCCCAGCGCTCGCTCGGCATATTCAGTTTCTGGCGAAAGAAGGCGATCGCCTCCTCGAACGGCAGACTGCCGTAACGAACGGGCATCAGTTGCCCTCCTCCATCTCCAGCATGCCGAGCAGTTCGCTGGCTGCAATGGCCTGGGCCAGCAGCGCCCCCAGCTCGTCATGACTGAGGTTGGGCTCCAGCGCCAGCAAGCCATCCCGGATCTCCTCCAGGGTGGTGGACTGCATCACCAGTGCCTGGACGGCGTCGGTCATGCTGGCAAGCAAGGGGGCGACCTCCGCTTGCAGGCGGGCCAGCTGGGCGTCGTTGTTATCACCCTGGACAGGGTGCTTGGCCGCCAGCGCCGCCAATCCCTGCGCCCTGAGAGCCGCCTCCCCGGCCCCTGCCTGCTTGTCGACGATGACCAGCACCTCTTCCCCTTCCTTGGGTGCCGGGATCTGCAGCTTGTCCCGCACCCACTGCGCCGGGATCTGCATCCCCATGCCCACCAGGGCCCGCAGCGGATAGGCCAGATCGCGCATGTCCTCCGGCTCGGTCACGTCGAATTCCAGGCGCGGGCAGCGGCGCGGCCCCTGGAAGCTCTTGCCGTTCAGGGCAAACAGCGGATAGACCAGATCCCGGGTCAGGGTGGCGGCGAGCTGGCGCAGGTCTGCATCCCGCACCTCCTGGCGCACCTCGTTGTGGACGTTGCCGAGCGCATTGGTCGAGCTCTTGCCGTCGGCCTGGCTGGTCAGGGTGCCCCCCAGGACTGCCTTGCTGATGGATCGCTCGCACCAGTCCATCATCACCACGAAGGGATCGGCCTGGCCGCTGGCCGCATTCTGGAACTCGATCTCCATTCCCCGGGGGATGATGCCGCCAGCGTTATGGCCGATGGAGAGCACCGCCTGCAGCAGGGTCGCCTTCTCCTTCTCGGTGGCCCCTTCCGGGTACTTGCCCAGACGCACCGGCAGGCCGTAGATCTCCAGAAACTCGGCGAGATCCCGCACGCTGTAGTTCTTGAACAGGAAGGGCCAGACCAGGGTGCGGATAAGGCCGGTGCGGGCGAGATACCCCGACTTCGACTTGGCCTTGTGGACCAGCCAGCCGAACGGGTTGAGGGCCGCCCCCTCCCGGCTGCCGTCCCGCAGCCGCAACTGGTTCCAGTCATCCGGGTGGGTCTGGAACCAGGCGGGATCACGCCAGACGATGCCGGTGGGGAGCTGCAGCCCCTCTACCATCTCCCAGCCGCTGAACTCCTGGGCACTGAACCCCTTGAGCACCGCATCAGTGGCGTCAAAGATGGCGTCATCCAACCAGGTGAAGTCCTCCAAGAGTTCCCGGATCATCTCGCAGTCGCGCTGCTCGGCGGGGGTCGCATTGCGGGGCGGCTCTATGGTCCAGCTCACCCCGAGCAGGGAGCGGCGCCGCTTGCCAAGCTCGCTCTGCAGATGGGCGTCCTTCTCTTCCATGTCTTCGGCCAGTTCGCACTGGGCGATGAGGCTCCCCTCCTCCGCCTCTTTGAGCGCAGCGGCCGCCTTGCCCGGGGTGAGCCCCACCGTGGGGTGTTCGCTGTAGTGGCGGCGCAGCTGTGCCAGCTTGGCATCGTTTTCGGTTTGCGGCTCTTTCTGCAGGCGCAGCGAGTTGCCATGAATGTCGATGAGTCCGGTCATTACCAACCCCCTCTCTCATATCGGTGATAGTCGTCGTTGCGCTCTGAATCGCGTTTACCTGGTAAGGGGGTGAACTCGATGGCGCCCCCCTCCATCCAACTCGCCCGCACGGCCATGGCCAACGCCACCGCAAAGTCGCCGTGGCGCTGCTGGCCGCCCTGGCCGGTGTTCTTGCCCTTGTCGATCTTGGGCACCCCGTTGATGACCTGGATTTTGCCCAGATCGTCCTGCACGTCCGCATGGCGCGGGATCACCAGGTTGTCGTCCTCGAACTCTGCCTTGAGCTTGGGCATCCACTCCCGATACCAAGGGTCATTGAGCATCACGCACTCGATCATGCTGGCGCCCCAGCGCAGCCGAGCAGCTTCTGCCAGATAGCCGCCGTTGCCGGTGGCATCGAAGGCGGCCGCCGTGAAGCGGTGCAGTCCCTGCAGCAGGTAGAACAGGATTTGGCGCTGGGTCTCATAGGGGGCGTTGACCAACTCCACAGCGAAGGGCACCCGTTTGCGCAGGTTGGGGGCGATGGCGAGCGGGACGAACACCGAGAGATCCCCCTTGCGGGCGAAGTCCTCCCCCAGTACATGACGGCAATTGCGATCGAGCGCCTCCAGGCAGGGCTTGAGGTTCTCCTCACACCAGATCTCCGCCACCGCCTTGCGGGTCTCCTCGCTTTGCAGCTCGAAGTCCGCAGGGGCGGTGAAGCGCAGGATGGGGATCTCTGGCTGCATGGCCCGCTCGATCAGGGTGCGCTTGATATAGACGCCGCTACTCTGCTTGGGCACGCAGAAATACTCTTCCAGCGCGTCTTCCTCGGTGGCGGTGGCCTTGAGGAGGCCCGCCTTCCAGCTATCCTCTGCCTCCGGCGTCCAGGGCGTGCCCTTGACCTGGCAGATGCGGCGATACAGCCCCTGGCGGCAGGCGTCGTCCAGGCTGATGGTATGGATGGAATAGTCTTTACGACCCGCCCGGCTGTCGTTTATCAGCTGGTTAAACAGGTTATCGACGCCGTTGTGGGTGCTGATAAGCCGCACCTTGGCCCCCCACATGGTCAGCGCCATCGCAGCCTTGAGTACCTCAGCCAGCCGGTCGTGGAACGCCGCCTCGTCGATGGTCACATTGCCCTGCATCCCCCGCAGGTTGGAGGGGTTGCTGGAGAGGGCCTGTACCTTGAAGCCCGAGGCGAAATAGACCACGAAGGTGAGGATCGCCTTGTCCTCGTCGTCGGTGAACACCTCCTCCTGGATCTCGCCGGCTGCCTTGTTGTACGCCTTGGCCCACATGGCCACGGCATCGATAAACTCTCGCGCCATCTCCTTGTTGCTGCCTACATAGAAGTGGTGGCAGCCCCCGGCCGTCTTGGTCTTGGAGGCCGTCAGGGCGGCGTCGGCCGCCTCCGCCCAGGTGATCCCGGTGCGGCGGCTCTTCTCGGCGATCTTGAGCGGGCTCTCGTCGGCAATCCAGATGCGCTGGTAGGGCAGCAGCACCTCGTCGGGGTTGTATTCGGTACCGAGGGTCAGGGCAAGTTGTTGGGCGATCGTGGTCATCAGGCAATCCCCAGGATTTCGCGGCGAATGGCGGCTGCCGCGTCTCCGCTCAGGCCCGCCTGGGTGACGATGGCCTCGGTCTTGGCAGCCACCTCCTCGGCAAAGGCCTGGCGGATCTCTTTCTCCCGCTTGTGGCTCTGCATGGCGGTGGATTCGAGTCGCTGGGCCGCTAACATGGCGTTTTTCAGCATGTCGATATCCACCGCCTCCTCCGGGTTCTGCACCTGGGCCAGCATCGCCTTGAACAACTGGGAGCGGCCGAGTTCCAGGATGAGCTTGGTGGTCTCCCCCATCGGCTTGTCACCGAGCTGGGATGTGAGCGCCGCCGTGGTCTCCCGCAAATCCCGCAGGTGCTGGCCCACCTGCTCCACCTGGCTCGCGTGGCGGCTGAGCCCTGAGCGGGAGAGCTTGAGATCGTCGGGTAGCCCAGCACCCTCGATAAGGCCATTGATCTCGTCCAGGATGGCAGCTTGGCTGTTCGCCTTGTCGCGCAACATCTCGTTGAGGGCGTTGCGGATAGCTTCGGGCAGCAGCCACACCTTGCTGGCCCGGCCCCGGGTCGGTTTATCATTCATGGCTGGCACCCTCACGTTTCTGGCGCTCAAGGGTCTGCAAAATATCGCTTTGGCCTTTTTTCAACTGGTGGGTGAATGCCTTCTCAACCTGCGCCGCTACCGGATTCCCCCGTCGCATCGCATCTGCGAAACCCGCCATATGCGGCACCGATTTCTCGATGGTGGTCGCGTTAACAATCAGTCCCAGTTGATAGAGCAACTCACGCTCGCGGGCGGTTAACGGTTTGGGTTTTGGCTTAGCCATGGTCAATCCTCCGCCCTGGGCTTCTTGACGCCAGGCACGCTGGATCGCCCCTCGGCCACGTCCTGACCCCGGCCGGTCAGGTGAGCCACCTGCACCTGCGCAAGGCGTTCGATGCGCACCAGCCCCTGCTCATCCAGCCAGGCCAGCAGGGTCTTGACCCGATCCCGAGACACCCGGCCGGTACCCAGCTGGTCGAGGCAGTCATTGAGGATCGACTCGTTGGCGGCCCCGCCGATATCGAGCAAGGATCGCAAGATCACCAGGCGTTGCTGGGCGTCCAATATTCCTTGAATGCTCATGGTCTCTCCTTGAGTTCATTTTCCAGCAGCAGGTCTGCCAGGCGGCGAGCCTGGCGCAGCTCCGGCGCCAGTGCCCGCAGCTCGCCACGCAATTCGCTTATCTCCAGTTGCAGGGTGTGCAACTCCTTCTCGGTCGGCAGATCCGAAAGTTGCTGCTCGACCCTGGCCACCCTGGCGGCCAGGCCGGTGACATCCTCTCGCTTGGCATAGGTCTTGGAGAGCAGGATGATGACAATCAACCCCACCAGACTGGCCAGGGCGTACAGGGGCCCCCAGTTCTTAACGATGAAATCCCACACGGATTGCCTCCTTGCGCTCGAATAGGGTCTGGCACTCGATGCAGCGCGGCGCATCGGGTTCGGCATGCAGCCGCGCAATTGGGATGGGCTCATCACAATCGCAACAGATGCCATCGCCACGGGGTTTGGGCCTTGCCCGGTGGGCGTCAATAAGTCGCCCAGTCCGCTCGGCGTCGAGCTGCTGGGCGCGGTCTATGGGGTCGCTCAAGGGTGTCTCCTGCCCTACTTGATGGCTTATTTGATGACGTGGGTCGCCTTGAGGCGCCCCCAGATGGCCAGCAGGCCGCCGATGGCACTGGCCAGATCCACGGCGGTGGAGACCAGGCTGGCTTGGGTTCCGGTATCGATCGGCACGCCGAACAGGCCGGCGATACCGGCCCCCACGGCGATGACGCCCCCGATGACGGCGCGGCTCCTGAGCGCAGGCTTTGCTTGGGGTAACAGGGAATCAGGCATGATGGGCTTCCTTAGGTTGGGTTGGGGTAAGACGGGCACGGGCCCGCAGGCGATCAAGCTCCCCTACCGACCGCCAGCCCTGCTCGTACAGGGATTGGCGAGTGGCGTGATGGCTGTAGAGCGGGATGGCCTCCAGATCCGCACCGGCCAGGGCGGCCTTGAGATGGGCGCGGCGCCCATCCTTGAAGCAGGCGAGGTAACGGGGGTTCTTGAGTTCGGGGATGCCGAAATAGCCAGCGGCCTGGATCCCCTGCAACGCCTGGCGGCGCTTGTTGATGAGGCTAGGTTTGCTCATGCCGCCCCCTCCCCGAACCGGGTCGAGAGCAGGTAGCTTTGCAGGCGCAGCAGGCGGTTACTCCAGCCGTGGGCATTGGCCCACTGGCTCGGGTCTTTGCGCACGATGCCGAGCATGAAGCCGGCGCGGATCTCAAGCAGCGTGAGCAGCAGGGCCCGACCACCGTCCCGCCCCGTCTTGGCGGCCAGCACCCGCAAGGTTTGCGAGCCCAGCACCCCATCGACCATGACACCGAGCGCCTGCTGCAACTGGCGCACCGAGCGACCAGGGCCGTGATGCACGGCGCCGTCGAACAGGGCGATGGCAATCAGCGGGCAGACGCTATCAACCCGGTCGCAACGGGCGGGCAACCAGTAGTTCGCTCGGTAAAACAACTGGGCATGGGCAGGGGTCGCATCGCCGACGGCAATGTCTGGCCAGCCATCGCGATCGAGATCGAGCATGCCGTCTTTCTTGCCGTCGGCGGCATCGGCCATGCCGAACTTGGTGTGGCCGCCACGGTCGGCCGGGTGGTTGACCTCGCCCCCTTCCACATCGGGACGGAGCAACCAGGCAAGCGCTATGGGATAGGTATCAGGCAACATAAAAGGCCCCTCGATTAACTGCGTTATCGCAGCGTACCGAGGGGCCTTTATGAGGCGGGTTTATGGTAGATTACATGAAGACCCTATGTCGCAAAATCACATGGTGATAATGTTGATGACATTGTTTCTCTGGAGCTTATTTCGATGATTTGTCCACATTGCAATATTGCCATTCATAAAAACTACCATGAAGTCAAATTAGGGCGTTGCGGTAGTAATAACGTAGGTGGGCAGTATTACTGGTTTGCTGGTCTTCAGGAATGTCCCTCATGCTCTCAAACAATTATAAATTTGAGGTCATCTCTTCTACAGAATGGAGGGTTTGTTCAAAAACATGATTTTATTGCATTCCCTCAAACTCTCGGCTCTCGGGCAGCGGCGCCAATGGAAGTCCCTCTAGCTATTGCGGCTGATTACAATGAGTCAGCTCTAGTGCTTAGCCTTAGCGCGCAAGCTTCTGCTGCCCTCAGTCGTCGTTGCCTGCAACATCTTCTTGCTGACACAGGACTTTCCACAAACAGTAATCTTGATCGTGCAATAACTGAGGCCAAAGGAAAGGGGCTACCTAGTCATATTGCTGATCATTTGGATGCAGTGCGAGCCATAGGTAACTTCGCAGCACATACACAGAAAAGTGTAAATACTGGTGAAATTCTCCCCGTTGAGCCCCACGAAGCAGAATGGAACCTTGAAGTACTTGATATGCTGTTTGACTTTTGCTATGTACAACCAGCTAAGAATGCAGCTAGGCGAGCGGCATTGGATGCCAAGTTAGCCGAAGCGGGCAAACCCTTACTCAAGTAATTTCTGAGTATTCTCACTAATGCAAACCCCGCCAATGCGGGGTTTGTTCGTAACGTGAGGGCCATCGCTATTGATACCCGAACAAGTCAGGCTGATGGCGGCGCCGTGTCAGCTCCCGCTGCTCCGCCACCACCGCATAGGTCTGGGGCACCGAGAGCCCGTGCTTGCGGGCAAGCTGGTCGATATTGCGGCCGTTAAACTCATCCCAGATGGCTCGGTCCCGCAGTGCGGCCTTGAGGTGATCACCGGTCGGGATGTAGTAGGCACGGCCCCCCATATAGTGGGCCTGCACCAGTGCCAGCTTGCGGGCCTGGGCCAAGGCCGTATCCGCCGCCATCCCGCCGCGCCCCAGCTCACAGGCGAGCACATCGACCAACTCGGCCAGTGCCTTGGGCCACTTGGCGGTCAACTCGGCCGCCGGGATCTGATCCAACCGGTCCACCAACTGACCCAGCGACTCATGATCGTCGGCAAACAAGTCCAGGTTCTTATCCATACTGTATCTCCTCAAACGCCCCAAGAACGGCCTGATAGCCTGCCACCCGCCCGGTCTTCTCATTGATGGGGACAGTTTTCTTGGCCGCCTGCAGCGCCTTGACCATCTCCCGCTTATGCCAGTGCTTGAGGGACTCCAACACCGGATAAGCCAGCGCCTCGCTGAGCCAGGCCACCTCGGCCACACCCACCCCGTTGTTGAGCCGCACCGTCTGACGCTCCACATAGTGATTGAGCGCAGTCTCGCTGCCATCACGCAGCAGGCCATGGCGGTGCATGGTGATCCAGATGGCCCGAATCACCCCTATCTCAGCAGTCCGAACCGGGGTGCCTCTGGCCGGGCTTAAACGCTTTGGTTTGCCTTCGTTTACGGCACGTTTAACGGTCGGTTTAAACCCCGCCCCCTTCATGGCCAGAAGCACTTTGTCCAACTCCTGGAGCGTCAGCTCTGCCGCCGAGCGCTTGCCACTCTGCTGGGCCAGTAGCTCTCGATAGGTTTCCTCATCCAGTCCCAGGGAGCGGCGGCCCACCTGCACCAGCCGGATCAAGCGGGTGCGTTCATTGCTTGCTGTCATGACTTCTCCCCACTTTTGCCACCCAGATTTGACCGGCAGGCACATCGTTTCCATTGCGCCACTCAGGGCAATAACTATCGAGCCACTGCTCGGCACCTTGCTGGTTCAAAGGGCCAAACTTCATCACATAGGCCAGCAGGGCCTGCCAATTAGACGCCGCCATGACTGACCTCTGCTGCTCTGGCTTGCTGCAGTTCCGCTACCAGTTGCCAGCGCATCTGGCTGGCCTCCCCTGCCAGGGCAAACAGCCCTTGGGCACGAGCCTCTCTATCAAACTGCTTGAGCTGTCTGCACACAGCCCGTTTATCAGGGGTCGCCTGTGCAATGGCGGCCGCGCTGAATATCTTGGTAAGCCGAATATCCATCTCTGTTTTGGTCATCGCCGTGCTCCTTGTTCGAGGCGGTGAAGACCTGGGCCCAGGTCGGCTGCTCATCAGTGCCCGGCCACCACGCCGGGCAGACAGAGGGGCTACCCCCACTGTTTCGCATGATCAATACTCAATCTCCTTATCCAAACGAGAATGGAGTGCCTATGAAGCCGTTGACCGCTCATGAGGTCCTGTTACCTATCTACAACTTCACCCAACTGATGGTTGGCCATAACCCCAAGCAGCTGCACATCTCGATCAAAACGCAGGAGTGGCTCTTCACAAGGTTGTCCACCGCCCCCTTTCCCATCAAAGAAGCGATCGAATTGGAACCATCAAAGCGATCCGCGTTTTATGAGCTGCTTACGCAATACGTCATGTTTTTGACGATGAACTCTGACCTTAAATTTCCTCCTGATTTCCTGGCTGGGACGTCAGAGGTGGCACTTGGCAAGTCTCTACTTGCATACATGCAGGAACATCGCTGGCCATACCCTCAATTAGTGCCCGTTCAATAGTCGAGCGCAGGGCGGCCAAATCCTGCAATGGGATTGTCTTTGCGGCTGCATGTGCTGCGTCGTGGCTTTCGGTTAAGGCTGCTGTCATCTAGAAACTCCTCCGGCTGCTCATCAGTGCCTGGCCACCACGCCAGGCAGACGGGGGAAAGCCCCCCGTTTCACTTACTTGACCAGGCGCTTTCGTGCCTTGCTCACAATGGTGGCCAGCATGGCCATCCTGGACTTCTGATTGATGGCCTGACCGTACTGATTGATGAAATCAACGGCCAGTTGCGCATCGTCCAGAGCCTGCTGCGGATTGCTCATCAGCAGGCACTCCAGGGAGCTTTTCGCATCGGCCACGCTGGTGTTCAGAAGTGCTTTCACGTTATCCATCCGTCCTCCGGCTGCTCATCAGTGCCCGGCCACCACGCCGGGCAGACAGGGCGGCGTGGCCGCCCTGTTTCGCACTGTCACTGCTCGAACTGCAGCGGCATCAGATCCTGGTACTCCTCTTCGCTCAGCGGCGCCGGACCCAACCCCAGCACCCATAACAACGCGGCCTTGATACCATCCTCATAGGTGTCGTCGGGGTAGCAGGTGCCCTCGGTCTCGCTGATCTGCTCACAGAGCTGCAGTTGCTCTTCGGCTTGTTCTACGTTGATATCCATCGCGCACTCCTCCCTTACAACTTCGCCAGATCCAGGCTCATCTGAACGTAACGGCCCTGGCCGTCCCGCTCGTAGAGGCGCAGATATTGGCTGGTACCGGTCACCTGGATGGCATCGGCGATCGCCTGCATGGCCTGCTCCCAGTCGGCGTCGTCGATATTGAGCTGACGCAGAGAGAGCACCTGGTTGACGTCGATGTGCCCCGCCTTGGAAACCCGAAAGGCGTGGTCCACCAGGGCGCGGATCTCGGGGCTGGCACCATCGCTCCAGCGGGCGATGCACTGGTCGATCAGTACCTTGGCCGCCTGGATCCGTTCATCAAATTTGCGGTGCTCCCCTACCGCCCGGATCAGCTTGTAACGACCGTCGAAACTGAGCAGGGTCACATTGCCCTTGGTGCCACCCCAAGCCACCCCGTATCGCTCGGCCGAGAGGTCCACAAAATCGGCGATCTGTTGCATGGCGCCGATCTTGAAAGCAGCCAGGCGTGAGCGCTCTTCCTTGGCAGCAGCGATGATGCCCATCACCACCTCATCGCGCAGCTTGTCGGCCGGGGCGATCAGGTTCTCCGGTACCCAGTGACCCTGGGCGTTTTGCCGCATCGGCGTCGTGTCTTTGGTCTGTGCTTCTTGCATAAGGCTCTCCTTGATTTATCCCGTTGTTGCTCGGTGGTCTCTTACTGGCGCCAGTGCAGCAGGCAACCGCCAAAGCGCACGATGGCGACATCCCGCACCACACCCGCGAGGCACTCTCGCCCCCACACTGCTCGCTTGGTCATCGCCTCGGGCAGCGGACCGGTCACCGCCAACAAGGGGGTGTGGCATACACGGCTGGTGCTCACCTTGCACCCTTTCGCCGTCAGCCAGACCCGCAACTGCTCGGCGGTCTTCTGCAGATTTCTGTTCATCCCGTTCTCCTTGTGATGTCTCACTGGGCCCACAGCACACCCCGAGCCCGCTGGTTTACTGGTTGTTCTTACTGGCCTTTACGAGCAGCCGGTTGAATTTGATACCCAGGATCTTGATCTCCTCTTCCAGCAGCGCTATCAGAGCCAGATTCTGGCGGCTGAGGTTGTCACCACCATCGGTCCTGGCCTGGCGACGTAACCGGCCCAGCACTGCATCGGCGTCGTACAGAGTGACAGTCACAGGTTCCGAGTCGATGATCTTGACCGGTAGCCGCATCGGGCGACGCAACTGCTCCTCCTCGCTTAGCTGGCTGTTTGGGCAACCGCTGCGACACGCTTTATAGAGCCGGATTTCGTTGGGGGTGCTGCCCACATCACCAGCCTTACGCCGCTGATGAGCCATACACTCATGCTGGGGAATGCGCCCCAAGATCGGGCACTCCACCGTATGTCCCATCAGAACCGACTCCACCAATCCCTGGATCCGGCCCATATCACCGGGATACCTCTCGTTACACACCTGGCTGATGGTGGTGCGGCTAACGCCCAGCCGCTCAGCCATCACCGCCAAGCTGCTCGACGCTACCGCCTGGCGCAGCACCTTAAGCCACGCGTCCATGATCACTCTCCTCTGTCAGGAAGGGGTAAAGCCGCTGCTCGTTCTGATCCCAGCAACCGTTGGGGCGGATGATGGGAGCGAGACGACCGGTATCGCGCACCAACTGATAGTGCGAAAGCTCGCGTTCATTGAAAGGCAAGTGATTACCCCTGCGATGGAGAACCTTGACGTAGCCAGCCCGCACCAGCCTCTCGACGTAGGTGTAGGATTTTGAGAGCTGGGAATCACAAGTCAGCATCAGATCGGCCAATCCGAAACTGCGGTTGATCAGCATGGTGTTCCACATCTTCTGCTGCTGGGTCTTGCGCCACATACGGCGACGCACATAGCTACTCTGTCGCATGCTACCCCTGCCAACTTTGGGGGGGGATTGGGGGTCCACAACCCGATAGATGACTGGTCGCTGCGAGCCAGAGATACGCTCAACGACTCCCGTTTTGACCCAATCGGCGATGACTACATTGCTGTATCGCTTAGTCATTTCGGCCGCTTGCTGCAATTGCTTGCTGGAGAAAGAGGGCTGCTGACAACACCATTGCCATGCCACCCTGGTTTTGGTTTCCGTGCTCAATCTGAACTCCTTGTTATTGTTCTGATGGGGGCAGGTCAGCGCACGCGGCGCACGTCATGGGTCAATTGGCTGGTGTCGATATCTTCCAGGCCAATACGATCCACCCCACTGGCAAGCACAATCTTCTCGACCTTGTCCAGCGCCTTGATGATGTCCCGTACCACTCCGTTGGAACGTTTGCGGATAAGGTCCAGCAGGGCCTCGTCGATCTCCACATCTACCTCCATCAGCTCCTTGGCGAACAAGTTGACGTCCTCCAGATCGGCTGCCTTGAATTCAACCCACTGGGAGATACGGTTAAACATCTGCTTGCGCTGGCTGATCCGACGGGCAATCTCCTCCATACCCACCAGGATCAGTGGCTGTTCGGTGGCGTCATAGATATCCCGCAAGGTTTCCATGATCCGGGCACTGCCCACCACATGGTCCGCCTCGTCGATAAACAGGGTCAGCTCCTCCTTGCGGATCGCCTCGACAATACCGTCCACCGTGCCCCGAAGGTTGTGGCGAACCGGCACCGCTAACTGGCGGGAGATGCTTTCGAGCAAACTGGTCAGGGTGTCGGATTTGTAACAACGGACAAAAATCCCGTTCACCGAATCCTGGTTAAACAGCCAGGTTGTCGCGGTGGTCTTGCCAAAACCGCTCTCACCATGAATCAGGCCGATCCCTGGCACGATGGAACTGCGATTGAGCAAGTTGTCGAGTAGTTGCTCGGTCTTGATCATGTTTTTCACTTCAACCACTTTGTTTTTCATCGTGTTGATCCTTGTTTAAACATGGGGTTAATCGTCACTCTGCCGCGCTGGCACGCTTCTGCTGCAGGATGATGAGGTCTTTTTCGAGACGCTTTGCCATCAGCTGATGGCTGTGCAGATAGCGCTTGAGCCACTGCGCATCCCGCTCGTCGAGGGGGGCCTGTAACTGGCGTTCAGCCATATCCAGTGCAATCTGGTATTCGGTCTTGATCTGCGGCCGGGCCTTCTTGGCCTCGGCGGCCTGCCGGGAGGCTCGGGCTTCTCGCTGCTGCTCGATGGCAGCCAATTCGGCGGCACTGAAACACCGCTCAACCGGTTGACCTACCACGCCGGTCAGGGCCGCCAGGGCAGCGTTGTCGAGCGGGGTGTAGCCCTGCTGGAACTGGGCCACATCACGGGCCTGGTCAACGAAGTGACGCACCACATCCTGATGTAGCTCGTTGACACCGAAGGTCTTGGCTAGACTGCGCATCTCACGGCGAAAGCTGGCCAGCGCCTTGGCATCTGCACGCTTGGCCGCACGGAAGGCATCCGGGCTGACGCCATTGCCCAGCAGGTCGAGGTTCACGGCCTCAATCCGCTCGTTCCAGTCGCCTGTGCGGTACAAGATGGCCCGGCCCACATCACTCGGGTCGAGGAACACGCTGACCCGCTGGCTCTTCCAGCTGTTCTCCAGCAGCTCCGGGGCGCTGTACTTGAGGCCGCCGGCCTTGATGAAGCCCTTGGAGACCGTGGCCTCACCGATATGGTTGAGCAGCAGATCCAGCGCCGATTCATCGACGATGGCGCGGCGCTGGTAACGGGCGCTCTGGTACTTCTCGTTGGGGGTCATCCCGAGCGAGCTGTGTTTGCGGTTGTGATAACGGGCATCCAGCCAGTCATCGAGCAGGGTCTGCAGCTCGGCCGCCGTCATGGCCAGCTCGTAGATCTCCTTCTCCGCATTCGGCTTGCGCTTCTCCTCCAACCGCTCGGCAAAACTCTTGCGAGCTTCGATCACCTGACGGTCAGCCACACAGTGCCCGACATAGGCGGGCAGCAACTCGATCAGACCGTGGGAGAGAGTGCGGAAGAAACGCTCGATATGCGGTTTCTCCCATCCCGAATAGGCGTTGGAACGGCTGACGTTCATACCGAGCAGAGTGCAGATGGACATGACCCGCTGGCTCACGTAATCGGATCCGTTATCGGTGCGCATCACCCCGTTGTCGTTGAGGGTGCCCCAGGCCAGCAGGGTCTTGCGCAGCAGCAGGCAGATCCCCTCGCTCGACGAGGTTTTGGCCACCAGCAACCGCACCCGGCGGGTGAACACATCGATCACCGCGATGATGCTGTGACGACCGTCCACCAACATGGCATCGACGGGAGTGCTGTCGAACTCCCACACGTCGTTGGGCTGGCCCATCCAGGGGTACATCTCCTCGATGGCGGTGCGGTACTTGTTGTTGTAGGCGTCGGGGTTGGTGGCATAGGTAAAGGCCACCTTGTTCTCTGCCAGCCACTTGACCAGCCAGCGTCGCAGGGAGGACTGGCTCGGGATCTGCCAGCCAAGCTGGTTCATCTCGTTGTACTGGGTCGCCAGCTCATGCAATGCCCCCCACTTGTTGGCCAGATGCGGCTTGGCAGTGATCAGTGCCGTGAGGAAGCGGGCCAGATCCGGGCTTTGCTCGACGCTGGATGGCCGCTCCCGCTGGTAGTTGCCAGCCAGCGCCGCCGGACCGGCATCCGCCAGGGTGCCTTGCCAGCGGCGCAGGGTGATCAGGCTGAACGGCTTCTGTTGCTCATAGACACTCGCCGGGAGTGACAGGCTGCGGGTACGGTATGCCTCGATAAAGGCACGACGTCCCACCTCCCCTTGCTGGCAAGCTTGGTAAGGGGTCAGGAAGATATCGGCGGCCTGCAGGATCAGCAGCCGGGCATCCACCTTCTTGCGGGCGGCAGCGCCCAGGGTCAGCAATTTACGCCCCGCATCCGGCTTCACCGGCACCTCGCGGGCAAGCAGCTTGGCCATCGCCTTGCCGCCGGCCGCATGATCGGTCACCGCTTCCCCCTGCTGGGCGACGGCCTGCTCCGCCAGATAACGTCGGGTTTCTGCGGGCAGCGAGCTGATGTGGTACTCGCAGCCTTTGCCGACTGCTCTTGGCTGAGACTTCCACATCTCTTTTTTTGCGCGAATCCGAATCGCACGATCTGTGGCAGGCAGGCCAGGTAATCCTGCCAACTTGATGGAAGTAAACCACTCACTCATGGTCTTGCTCCTCACCTGACTCAGGGCCTTGCTGGTAACCGATGAACTGATACAGTTCTTTCATGATCTTGGCGGCAAGGGACCCATCCCGCGGTAACCGGTCAGTGTCAGGCGCGTACATTTGTACATACAGTTGGACTGTCCGTGGGTTGTGGCCACGTTCAAGTGCCCACGCACGACAGCTAGAGCCTTTGGCTACTAGATGTGCACGTATGTGTTTCGCGCTTCGTATTTCCATCGGTTCATTCCGTGTTAATATCCGTCGGTTATTCGCATTGCGCATGCTTCACTTTTATACGCACTGCGAACATTCGTGATTATTGATCCGTTTTGTACGCGCGTCAATCGGGGGCAATGATAAATGCACGCTTCCGATTCGCACAAATGGACGCGCAATGGCGTGTGAAGCTAATTTATTGATTTAAAAGGGAAATGATGAAATCGGAAAACGAGAACCAGATCGGAAACACAGATCCGTTTCTCAGGAGAGGGATCGGATCCTTCCCTGAGCGTTTAACTGAGGTCATAGGAACCCAAAGCGTTCGCTCATTCTCAGACGAGATCGGACTCTCAGAGGGGGCTGTCAGAGCATTCTTAAAAGGGCGAATTCCCAGGGCTGATGACGCCTTAGCAATATCACGGGCAAGAGGTGTGGATCTGGTTTGGCTATTGACAGGAGAGTCAGCCAATGGGGAGGTTATTTCATTACAAGAACCATCTAGAAAAGCACTAATTATCAATGAAGTATCGGAGCCACTTGCCGATTATCAATGGCCAGAATTCGATGAAGAATATGCGCTGATCGATGGCTACCACATCGCAGTTAGTGCGGGGCACGGAACGTTCAATGACCAGCATGAGGTTAAACGCAAGCTGGCCTTTCGCCGCAAGTGGCTCAAGTTCCGCCAGCTCAACCCGGACAACCTGGCAGTCGTCTTCGCCAAGGGTGACAGCATGGAGCCAACGATTCATTCCGGCGATTCCATCCTGGTAGACCTGAGCCGCAACCAGATCCAGGATGGTGGCCTGTTCGTGCTGCGCTTGGGAGATGAGCTCTATGCCAAGCGGCTGCAGAAGCGGGTTGATGGTGGGGTCAACATCATCAGCGATAACAAGACGGGCTATGAGACGCTTTCCGTTCTCCCGAACGAGCTGGAGTCATTGAGCATCATCGGCAAGGTAGTCTGGCTGGGGCACGATTTTTTTTAATCTGGGCTGCTTCAAAATGGGGTTTAAACGCCGAGTTAAACCCCAAACTGCATTGCAGACCACCCGCCCTGGGTTTTCATTTTTGGCGCAACGCTCCCGAATACCGTCCATGAACTTTCATTTTGACGCCGCCCGCACCTGGCACCACCGGATCCCTCTCTAAGCCTTGCCAGCCTTGAGTTTGTCCCACGAGATCCCACTTGTTTTCGGCTGCTCCCGGTTTTTTCATTCTCAGTGGTCGGTTACAGCAGGCGCGCAAATTTATCCCCCTCTTTCTCTCCCGAAGACTCCGCACTTTGCACGTGTGCGGTTATGATGTGGCTCGTTTTTTTGCCAAGCTGATCCAGCCAGGCAAGCCGGTAGTGCAAATTCACCTGCATCCAGAGGATGCCGAGCAGCAGAAACAGCAGCCGCCAGCAACGACCACCGGCAAGGGGGAGCGCGAGCAGCAGCATCAGGCCACCCCATTCCCATGAAGGCAGCCATGGCCAAAGCAGTGAGGAGCTTGCCCCCAGGGCAAACGACAACAGACGCAGATCCATGGAGCAAGTATTTAGCAAGGTTCAGAACATGCCCAAACGAATCATACAGCGCTGGCTACCCGACCCGGCGACCCTCAAGGAACACAAACACTTGCGACTCTTTGGCAAGCTGCTGCTGGATGCCAATCTCTGGCATCTCAACCGGCGCTCCGCCGCCGGTGCCTGTGCGGTCGGCCTCTTCATGGCCTGGGTGCCCCTCCCCTGCCAGATGCTGCTGGCCGCTGGCGGCGCCATCGCCTGCCGGGTCAACCTGCCCCTCTCGGTGGCCCTGGTCTGGCTCTCCAACCCCCTGACCATGCCACCGCTGTTTTATGGCGCCTATCTGGTGGGCTGCCAGTTGCTGGGGCAACCCTCCCAGCACATCGAGATCACCTTCACCTGGGCCTGGCTGGTGTCGGTGTTCGAGACGGTGGCCCCGCCGCTCTTGTTGGGCTCCCTGGTGCTTGCCCTGCTGAGCGCCCTCGTCGGCTATCTCCTGGTTCGCGCGGGCTGGCGCCTGAGCACGGTACGCCAGTGGCAAAAACGCAAGGTGGCGCGCCCATGCTGAATCGCTGGTTGGCCCGCTTCAAGATTGACCCCGATACCCTGCGCCAACAGAAGTGGTTCGCCCTCTTTGGCGAGCGACTGCTGACCCCCGCCCTCTGGCAAGGGGGAACGCGGGCCCTCTGTGGCGCCGTGGCGGCCGGGCTGTTCGCCAGCTGGGTCCCCATGCCCATGCACTCCCTGGTGGCCGTCGCCCTGGTGCTGGCGTTCAGCTTCAACCTGCCGCTGGCCCTCTTGGCGGTCTGGTTCAACAACCCGCTGACGCTCCCCTTCATGTACCTCTACGCCTATCGTACCGGTTGTCTGGTGCTGAACGAGACGCCAGCCCCCTTCCATCTCACCTGGTCCCTGCACTGGCTGGAGCAGGAGGCAGCCACCCTGGTGCCCCCCTTCCTGCTCGGCAGCCTGCTGCTGGCGGTGCTGAGCGCCGCCGCCGGCGCCTTGCTCACCCTGCTGCTGTTACAACTGGGCAAGCTGACCCGCCCCCGCTAGGTTGCCAGCACGCCGTCCTTGTCTCGGGTGGCGTGCCTTGCCATCGTCTGCCTCTGCCACCACACTCCTTGTAACCCGTTGTTTTTCGACCCCCATTCGAAACAAGGAGCCCACCATGGCCGAACCGCTCACGCTGGCCCATGCCAATGGCCACCCCCTCTCCCTGCTACCCGCCATGGCCAATCGCCACGGCCTCATCACCGGGGCCACCGGCACCGGCAAGACAGTCACCCTGCAGGTGCTGGCGGAGGGGTTTTCCCGCCTCGGCGTGCCGGTCTTTCTGGCCGACGTGAAGGGGGATCTGAGCGGCCTGGGCGCCGCCGGTACCCCCTCTGCCAAGCTGGATGCCCGTCTGGCCCAGCTCGGCCTTCAGGCACCCGACTTTGCCGCCAGCCCCACCCTGTTCTGGGATCTCTTCGCCGAAGAGGGCCACCCGGTGCGGGCCACCGTCTCCGACATGGGGCCTCTGCTGCTTGCACGCCTGCTCGGCCTCAACGACACCCAGAGCGGGGTGCTGGAGCTGGTGTTCAAGGTGGCGGACGACGAGGGGTTGCTGCTGCTCGATCTCAAAGACCTGCGGGCCATGGTGCAGTTTGCGGGGGAGCACGCCAAGACCCTCACCACCCGCTACGGCAATGTGTCGACCGCCTCCATCGGCGCCATCCTGCGCAACCTCCTCACCCTGGAGAGCGCGGGCGGCGATCACTTCTTCGGCGAGCCCATGCTGGACATCCAGGATCTGATGCAGACCGACGAGGCGGGCCACGGCCATATCAATGTGCTGGCCGCCGGCAAGCTCACCCAGTCCAGCCGCCTCTATGCCTGCTTCCTGCTCTGGCTGCTCTCCGAGCTGTTCGAACAGTTGCCCGAGGTGGGGGATCCGGAAAAGCCCGTGCTGGTGTTCTTCTTCGACGAGGCTCACCTGCTGTTCAAGGATGCCCCCAGGGCACTGCTGGAGAAAATTGAGCTGGTGGTGCGCCTCATCCGCTCCAAGGGGGTGGGCGTCTATTTCGTGACCCAGAGCCCGGCCGACATCCCCGACAGCGTGCTGGGGCAGCTTGGCAACCGGGTGCAACACGCCCTGCGCGCCTTCACCCCGAGCGATCAGAAGGCGGTACGCATCGCCGCCAACACCCTGCGGGCCAACCCTGCCTTCGACGCCGCCGGAGCCATCACTGAACTGGGGGTCGGGGAAGCGCTCATCTCCCTGCTCGACGAGAAGGGGCGGCCCAGCGTGGTGGAGCGCGCCTTCATCGCGCCCCCGGCCAGCCGCATCGGCCCCCTGAGCGCGGCCGAGCGCCAGGCGCTTATTCAGGGCTCATTGCTCTACGGCAGATACGACACCCAGGAGGACAGGGAGTCCGCGTTCGAGCGGCTTCAGGAGGCATCGCCCGCCGCCGGTGACGAGACCGCTTCCCCACAGACCGACCAGGGCGGCGGTCTGCTGGATGCCTTGAATGGCATCCTGTTCGGTCGCACCGGCCCCCGTGGTGGCCAGCATGACGGGGTGGTGCAGACCGCCGCCAAGAGCGTCGCCCGCACCCTCGGCAACGAGGTGGGACGCCAGCTGATGCGCGGGGTGCTCGGCTCCCTGCTGGGGAGCAGCAAGCGGCGCCGCTGATGCCTGAAAATGAAAAAGCCCGCCGATACGGCGGGCTTTTTATGGCTGAAGCAAGGCGCTGGGCGCAGATGCTTCTCTCTTACAACACCTTGGCGATGGCGTCGCAGAGGGGATCAATGTTGGCGCGGGTGATGCCTGCCACGCTGATCCGGCCGGAGCCAACGATGTAGATGGCGAATTCGCTCTTGAGGCGCTCCACCTGATCCTTGGAGAGACCGGAGAAGGAGAACATGCCGTTCTGTTCGCGGATGAAACTGAAATCCTGGTTCACCCCCCGCTCGGCCAGCTTCTCCACCAGCAGCTCGCGCATCTCGCGAATGCGCACCCGCATGGCGGCCACTTCTTCCACCCACTCCGCATAGAGGGCCGGGTCGCTCACCACGGTGGTGACAACGGCGGCGCCGTGTGACGGCGGGTTGGAGTAGTTGGCACGAATGACGGTCTTCACCTGGGTGAAGGCGACGTCGGCCACCGCCTTGGTCGCGCAGACCAGGGTGAAGGCGCCGACCCGCTCGTTGTAGAGGCCGAAGTTCTTGGAGAAGGAGCTCGCCACCAGCAGCTCGTCGTGGCACTCGGCGAAGATGCGAAGGCCTTCGGCATCCTCTTCGATGCCGCGGGCAAAGCCCTGATAGGCGAAGTCAAAGAGCGGCAGCCAGCCAGCGGCAGCACTCTGACTGGCCAGGGCGCGCCACTGCTCGGTGGTGGGATCGATACCGGTCGGGTTGTGGCAGCAGCCGTGCAGCAGCACCAGATCCCCCGCCTGCGCGTCAGACAGGGAGGCCTGCATGGCGGCGAAGTCGAGTCCCTTGGTGGCGGCGTCGTAGTACTTGTACCACTTGACGGTCAAACCGGCCGCCTGGAACACGCTGACGTGGTTCGCCCAGGTGGGATCGGAGATCCAGATGGTCTTGGCGAGATTGTTGCGTACCACGAACTCGGCGGCGATGCGCAGGGCACCGGTACCGCCCGGCGCCTGCGCCGTCTTGGCGCGGCCGCTGGTCACCAGGGCGGCATCACGGCCGAACAGCAGTTGCTGCACGATGCGGCCGTATTCGATATTGCCTTCGATACCGAGGTAGTTCTTGGTCTTCTCGTCGGTCAAGAGCTTCTGCTCGGCTTGCTTGACGCAGTGAAGGATAGGAGTGGCACCGGTCTCATCCTTGTAGATACCGACCCCCAGATTGATCTTGTGGCTGCGAGTGTCGGCACGGAAGGCTTCGGTCAGGCCCAGGATCGGATCCGCTGGGGCGGCAACAACCTTTTCAAACATGGTATTCCCTGTAGTCCGTTGAGTTCGTTGGCTGGCAAAGTAGGTTGGCAAACAAAAGCGCCCGTCCAGGGAGCGCTTCGTCAGCTCTTTATACCACTGCCTTCCATAGGGGAAAACCGCTTTCTCGGCGCCGCCTCAACCAATCCCGTGCCAATCCGGTGCCAGGGCACACACCTCGACCGACAGACCCCGATTCGACTCCACCAGATCATTGCACTGCGCCAGCAGCGCACGGGGGATACGGCTCGGCTCCCAGGGCCGGCCATCCCCCAGGGGAGCCCCGTAGGCCGCCTTGATGGGCACCAGATCCCGGGGCAGCCACCAGCTCGCCGGTCTCCCCAACCGCTGGGCCAATGCCAGTACTCTGTCGACCCCGGCCGGATCCAGGGCAGTGAGGTGGCTCCAGAGGGTCTGGGGCGGCAAGGCGGCGATCAGGGGCTCCAGCGTGCCGGGATCCTCGGCGGGATACCAGACCAGCAGGGCGTCGGCGGGCAGTGGCAACTCGGCGAAGGCGCCGACGGCATCGGTCGTGATCACCCGCTGTATCTCCCCCTCTCCCCAGAGGATCTTGCCAAGCTGCACCAGGGTGCGGGCTGGCAGCGCCACCTCCCCCAGGGTCTGGAGCCAGGGGGCGGCATCCAGCAGGGTGCCGCCGCTGAGAAACAGGCTGAACGGCCGTGTGGCCCGCAGACGAAGGGGCAGATCACTGCAAAGCCGGATCCCCTTGTCTTCGAAGTCGATCTGCTCGATGGGGCTGAAATGACCCTCCCCCTTGCGATACAGGGCCGCCAGCACCCGCTCGTTGACCCTCTCCCCCAGTTGCCAGCCGTGGGATTGCAGCCACTCCTCGGGTTCCGGCGGGGCACTGGCCATTTTCGCCAGCATCAGTTCCCGGGTCAGATAGCGGTGCCCGGCAGGGGTGAGCTCATAGTGGTGATTGCCAAGGGCCAGCAGCAACTGGTTGTCCCGAAGCATGCCGATGAGCGGCTGCCATTGACGACCGCGAACAGCCTGGGGACCGCCGCTCAGCAACTGCTGTGCCAGCGCGCGCCACTCGGGGTGGGTGAAATCGATCAAAGGCATCCTTCCCTGTCGGCCAATCTGCTTCAACAAATTGAATAATCTAGCGATTTACCAGAGGAGAACCAAGGGGGCAAGGAAGACAACGTGATATGGCGCAGGGCCAGAGGGCGAAAAGTAGTGAAGGGGCCAAAAAACAGAACGGCCAAGCAAGCTTGGCCGTTCATCAACTAAATCAGCGCAGAGGCTAGATTAGAAGTTGTATTGCAGGGCAACAGTGAACTCGTCGTCCTTGTCGTTGATACCCTGGATTTTGTACTCGGTGTACGCCTTGAACTTGGAAGTGAAGTTGTACTGCACGCCCAGCAGGGTTTCGTCGACGATGTCTTCGTAAGAAGAACCGGCGGAGTTGGACAGTACCTTGCCTTCGGCGAAGTTGTAACCGGCCAGGAAGGTCCAGGCGTCAACGTTGTAGGAAGCAGCCAGCTCGTAGCCACGGCCCTTGTCCTTGTTGTTGCCTTGGGTGGTGTTGTCGTAGCTCAGGTCACCCTGGGTGTACATACCGGCGAAGTAGAAACCGTTGATGGCGTAGTGTGCGCCCAGGGCCCACTCTTTCTTGTCGCCAGAAGCGGTGCTGACGGTGCTTTCCAGGTCGGAGTAAGCGTAACCGGCGTTCAGGCCCAGACCGAAGTCGAAGTCGTAGCCAGCAGCAGCGGCGTAGCCGTAGTTGCGCTTGACGTTCGGACCGTAGACGTCGGTTTCCTTGATGCCTTGACCGATGTCAGTAACCTTGACAGCTACGTCATCGTTGGTCTGGTAGGACACTTTGCCCTTGAAGCCACCGAAGGTGTTGGAGTAGATGATCTGGCCTTCTTGACGACCGTCGTAGAAGTTACCTACGTCACCCCATTCGTTGAAGATATCGGTCGGCTCCAGCACGTCGTAGAACGCGGTGTCGGTCTGGCCGAAGATGATCTTGCCGTACTGGGTACCGTCCAGGCCGACATAGATGTGACGGGAGTTGAACTTGTTGTCAGAGTTTTCGGCGGATACTTGCCACTCGGTCTTGGCGATACCGGACCAGGTGTTGTTCAGGCCGACTTTGCCGGACCAGCCCAGACGGGAGGAACCAACCAGTTCAGCGTCGGTGTCGTCGTGGTCTGCGTACATGTTGGCTTGTACACGGCCGTAGATATCAAAGGAGGTGCCGTCTTTGTCGTAAACGACAGCAGCGTTGGCTGCGGATGCGAACAGAGCCGGGATAGCAATAGCCAGAATTGTCTTTTTCATAGTTTCCAATGCCTACTGTAATTAAACACTAAGTCCTTGTTATTCCCTGTGTTAGCGATGTTCTTTGCATCACTATGGCGCCGAGACTATCACCGGGTTTTCGAATCCGCAATGAAAAAACTTGGAACTTTTTATGAAAACCATAGTCACAGGGAAAAATTTGTGAGCTGAATCTCACAATGTTTGCCCCATCAGGGAAAACGTTTACAGCGATACTCTCTGCCTGAATCCCTCTTTTTTGGTGGTTTATTGCAACCCCCTGTTCCCTCATAACATATGTGCAAAGCCGGGGCTGACCCGACTGCTTCTCCCCTGCCTCGACCCGGGCCGCCTGTTGCGGGTATCCTGTTGCCATCCACACCGACACGGCCACACCTTCTTTATGCTATCGACTCGCCTCAAAGCCACCATCCGCAATACCTATCGCCAGATTGCCGATGGTTTACCCGGTTTTGTGCCGCGCAAGGAGCAGAATTTCCTGGTTGCCGAAATCGCCAAGACCCTGACGGGAGAATATGACAGGAGTCGCCGCATCCTGGTGGCCGAGGCGGGCACCGGCATCGGCAAGTCCCTCTCCTATGCCCAGGGGGCCATACCAGTGGCACGGCTGACCCAGAAGAAGCTGGTGATCTCCACCGCCACCGTGGCCCTGCAGGAGCAGCTCATCCACAAGGATCTCCCCTTTTATCACCGTCACAGCGAGCTGCCGTTTCGTTTCATGCTGGTCAAGGGGCGCCAGCGCTACTGCTGCGAGCACCTGCTGGAGCAGGCGGCAAACGGCAGCGAGATGGCCAATTTCGAACTCGACTTCGGCGCATTGAGCAAACACAAGCCATCGGATGCTGACAAAGCGTGCTACCAGGGGCTGTGGCAGGCCTACACAGAAGGCAAGTGGGACGGGGATCGGGACAACTGGCCCAAACCCATTCCGGACCCTTGCTGGGATCGCATCGCCGCCGACCGCCACACCTGCAACAAGGCCCTGAGCCACCATCAGCACTGCCCCTTCCATCGGGCACGCAACGACATGGACGCGGCAGACGTGCTGGTGGTCAACCACGCCCTGCTGCTCTCCGACCTCACCATGGGGGGCGGCATCATATTGCCGCCGCCGGACGAGTGCATCTATGTGCTGGACGAAGCCCATCACCTGCCCACCATCGCCCGGGATCACGGCGCCGCCAGCGCCAGTATCAAGGGATCCCGCCGCTGGCTGGAAAAGCTGGTGCAAAGCGCTGGCAAACTGGCCAGGACGCTGAACAAGGAGAGCCTGCTCGACCCCCAGCTCAAACTGCAGGATGCCCTGGCCTCTCTCCAGCCGGATCTCAAGGCCCTCGAGCAGTGGCTCACCAGCAATGATCACCTCTTTGGCGGCGAACCCCACCACAGATTCGCCGATGGGGTGCTGCCGGATCCCCTGCCCATGCTGGCGGAAAACCTCAAGGAGGCGAGCAAGAAGGCGTTGCGGGCGCTGGACAGAATGCAGGGGGCCATCGGCGAGGCGCTCAAGGATGGCGAGATTCGTCGCAAGGAGGCCGAGCCTCTGCTGGCGGAGAGCGGTTTTCACTTGCAACGGCTCGAGAGCTTCTACGCCCTCTGGGAGATGCTGAGCCGCCATGTTCCCACCGGCAAGACCCCCCTCGCCCGCTGGATGGCCAGAAGCGAGGACGGGGACATCTGGCTGCACGCCTCCCCCATCGAGGTGGGGTATCTGCTGGAGGAGTGGCTCTGGTCCCGCTGTCTCGGGGCCGTGCTGGTGTCGGCGACCCTCACCGCCCTCTCCTCCTTCAGTTATTTTCGCCACCAGGTGGGGCTCAAGGAGCATGACGGCACCCGCTATCTGCGGCTGCGCTCCCCCTTCGACTACCACAAGGCCGAACTCTATCTGCCCAAGATGGCCCATGAACCCAGTGCCCCCGCCTTCACCCAGGAGTTGATCGATACCCTGCCCCGCCTGCTGGCAGGCAAGGAGGCCAGCCTGGTGCTCTTCTCCTCCTATCGCCAGATGAACGAGGTGGCGGTGGGGCTGCGGGCCAAGGGGATGTCGCTCCTGGTACAGGGGGAAGCGTCCCGCAGTGCTCTGCTCCTCTTGCACAAACAGAAGTGCGACGGCGGCCAGCCCAGCATCCTCTTTGGCACCGGCAGCTTCTCGGAAGGGCTGGATCTGCCCGGCCACTACCTCACCAACCTGGTGATCACCAAGCTCCCCTTCGCGGTGCCCAACTCCCCCGTGGAAGAGGCGACCGCCGAGTGGATAGAGCAGCGCGGCGGCAACCCCTTCCTGCAACTAACGGTGCCGGAGGCGTCGCGCAAGCTCATCCAGGCCTGTGGCCGCCTCATCCGAAAAGAGGCGGATCGGGGGCGGGTCACCATCCTGGACCGGCGCCTGCTGACCAAGCGCTACGGCAAGGGGCTGCTGGACGCCCTCCCCCCCTTCACCCGACGCATCGAGTGACACGGCTGACGACCGCCATGCGTTCCCCTGTCCCTCATGTCAGGAGGGGGCAGGAAGATAGAAGAGCACGCTGCCCGCAGGGCTCGGGGCAGCGGGATCCACACCCCGCACACCGGAAGGCGCCATAAACGGCTATTGCCGCTGTGGGGCAAACCTGTAAAAATGACCCCCTATTTTTCAGTGGGCAATTGCCTGACTGTTCAAGGAGATGAAATGAAACTGACTGTTCTGGTACCGGCCCTGGCTGGTCTGTTGTGGGCAGGTAGCGCCCTGGCCGCTAGCCAACTGGAAATTACGAATCCCTATGTCATCCAGCTGCTCGATGGCGAACCCGTCAACCCCCAGCTGCTCGATAAAGCCACCGTCTTCTCCCTGGAGCCCGGCAGGCACCAGGTCGTGGTCGCCTTCGAGGGCAACTACTCCAGCCGCAGTGAAACCAAGCTGGTCACCGCCGAGCCCCTGGTGATCAACTTCACCGCCGCCGACAACCAGCAACTCTTCCTCGACTTCAAGAAGCCCCGCAAGGAAGAAGAAGCCAAGCGTTTCGTCAAGGAACAGAACGTCGTTCTGAAAGACAAATCCACCGGCCAGGTCCTGAAATCCGAGCAGTTCGTCATGCCGACCGTGGGTGGCTTCCAGCTGACACGTGACTATCAGCAGGAGCTGCTGAAGATGGGCAAGGCCTTCAACCAGCCCAAGACCGTTTCCGTCTCCACCGCCGCCGTGATGGCTGCCGCCAGCGCACCGGTGGAAGTGGCCCCGAGCAAGGCCATGAGCAACCCGGAAGCCCTGACCCAGCTGCAAAGCTGGTACAACAAGGCCGATGCGGAGACCCGCAAAGCCTTCCAGATCTGGGTGATCCAGCAGCAGTAAGGCGCATCGCACGCCTGCATCGAGGGGAGCCTGGCTCCCCTTTTTCATACCCGTTCATGGCCGATGCTTCATGTCACTGCGCATCTTCTATCACCCCCACTACTCCGCCCTGACGCTGCCCGAGCGTCACCGCTTCCCCCTGGCCAAGTACCAGGCGCTGTTTGAACGCCTCGTCGCCCTCGACTATCCGCTGGCACAGGCCGCCCCTGCCAGCCGTGAGCAGATAGAGAAGGTGCACGATGCGGCCTATGTACAGGCCGCCCTCGCCGGCACCCTCAATGAAGGGGCCATTCGCCGGCTCGGCTTTCCCTGGTCTCCCCTGCTGATTGAACGTACCCTGCACTCGGTCGGCGCCACCCTGGCCGCCAGCCACCACGCCCTTGCACAGGGCTGCGGACTGCAGATCTCCGGCGGCTACCACCACGCCCACCGGGGGTTTGGCAGCGGCTTCTGCCTCTTCAACGATCTGGTGATCGCGGCACGAACTTGCCTGGACGAGGGACTCTGCGAGCGAGTATTGATTGTGGATCTCGATGTCCATCAGGGAGATGGCAGCGCCGCCCTGTGCACGGGCAGCCGTGACATCATCACCCTCTCCCTGCACGGGGAACACAACTTCCCCCGCCACAAGCCGGCCTCCCATCTGGACTTTCCCCTGCCAAGCGGCATGGAGGACGACGCCTATCTCGAGACCCTGGACCAGGCCCTCGCCCTGGCTCATCGCCTCTACGCCCCCGACTTCATCCTCTATCAGGCCGGGGTGGATGTGCACCGGGACGACGAGCTAGGCTACCTCTCCCTGAGCGACTCCGGCGTGCGCCAGCGCGATGCCATGGTCTTTGACTCTGCGCTTCGCCACGGGCTGCCCATCACCGCCGTACCGGGAGGGGGTTACCGGCGAGACTGGCAGAAGTTGATCCCGCTGCACCTCTCGCTCTTTGAAGTAGCAAGGCACCGGTTTGGTTGAGCGGCACCACCCGGCCCATGATGAAAAAAGGCGACCCTTGGGTCGCCTCTTCTATATCCAGTGCGCAGGGATGATGACGCCGTCTGCCCTCAGGCATGGGCCATCGGCGTCGGGTGCTCGCCCATCTTGCGCAGCAGCATCAGCAGATAGACAAGGGAGACCCCGGCAATCACCATGAACAGCAGATGATCCGAGTAGTGCTGCATCAGGAGCGCCGTCAGGGTCGGCCCGAGCAGGCTGCCGATGGTGTAACTCAGCAGCAGCGCCTGGTTCATGGCCACCAGTTGATGCTGCTCGACCTTCTCGCAGGCCCAGGCCATGGCCACCGGATAGAGCGTGAAGCCCGCGGCCCCCAGAATGAACAGCGTCGGTCCCATGGCCGCGTTGCCGAGCATCGCCATGGCCCCCAGGATCACCACCAGCACCTGTACCCGCAGCACCGGCAGGCGCCCGAAACGATCCGCCAGACGCCCCACCGGCCATTGCCCCAGGATGCCGGCGCTCACCATCACCGCCATCCAGTAGCCGATGGCCCCGTCGCTCACCCCCTGGTGGTTCAGATAGAGCGGCATCAGACCATAAAGCACCCCCAGCACGATGCCGGAGAGGATGCAGCCGTTCACCCCCAGACGCGCCTGACGCAGGCGCAGCATCGGCCAGACCGGAGTCCTGGCCTGGTGGTTGCCTGACGGACTGGCGATGCGGGTGAACAAGAGCGGCAGCATGGCCGTCAACACCAGGGCGGTCACCCAGGGCAGCACCGCCATCAGCGACGTCGGCACCTTGCTCACCAGCAGTTGCCCAAGCACAGTGCCCACGTAATAGACCATCATGTAGGCGGCCAGCAGGCGCCCTCGATTGCGGGCGTTGCCGCTGCACATCAGCGCGCTCTCCACCACCACCCAGATCATGGCGCAGCCTACCCCGGCGATGAATCGCCAGGCGAGCCAGCTCCAGAAAGCCACGGTAATGCCGAGCCCGACGCAGCCTGCGGCAAAGAGCGCACTGGCCAGGTAGTAACTGCGATTGAAGCCGCAGCGGGCGATGAGTCTGCCCGCCAGCAGGGTTCCCAGCAGGTTGCCGGTGAAATAGGAGGAGCCGACCATGCCGACCTGCCAGGTGGGCAGATGCTCATGGGCGAGCCAGAGCGGCACCAGGGTATTCAATACCGCGATGGCCAGGGTCAGCAACAGCAGGCCACAGAGCAGGAGCAGCACCGGGCGGGAGTATGTGGTCATGGATAGAACCGTGGGGAGAGGCAAAATGCGAGCGCATCATGCCACCGCCTGTGCCTTTGTCAATCGGCACTGAGGCCGGGTCGCAAGGTTTTTCTGCCCACCGTGATGGCAACGCGGCACGGCCCTCCCCTGACGGGAGCCTCATCCCCTTGATTGGCCGACACCTTGGTCATGATGAGGGGAAGCGGGCCGTTGAACATCGACCCTCACGCCAGAGGCCGAGGCCATGACAAGAAGAGGCGACCCAGGGCCGCCTCTTCTTTCTAACAAGCACAACCTATCGTGCACAACGCCGGTCAGCGCTGACGCTTCTTGGCGTACTTGCGACGAGCCCGGGCCTGGCGCTCCTCTTCCCGCTCCGCCTTCTCCCTGGCTTTCTGCTCAGCCTCGGCCTGGGCTTCCACTATCTCGACGCTCACCATCTCTGGCGTCTCCAGGGAGATCCGCCCCAGCATGCCGGACCGGAATTCATTGACCAGGATTTCCGAGGCCTTGTGCAGATCCGCAAGCCCCCCCTTGCGCATGAAGCCGCGCTGACGGGCAATGAGATCCAGCAGCTCGATCTCGGTCTCCGGCAGCTCGCTCAGCTGGTAGCGTGCCTTGATGCGCTCCGGATAGGCCTTGATGAAGTAGTCGGCGGCAAACATGGCGATGTCGGCGTAATCGAAGACGGTATCCTTGATGGCCGCCGTGATCGCCAGTCGATAACCGCAGGAGGGCGGATTGAGCTTGGGCCACAGGAAGCCAGGGGTGTCCGTCAGGATGACGTGGTTGTCGAGCTTGATCCGCTGCTGGGACTTGGTCACCCCCGCCTCGTTGCCGGTCTTGGCGATGATGCGCCCCGCCAGGGTGTTGATCAGGGTGGACTTGCCCACGTTGGGGATGCCCATGATCATGGCGCGCACCCCGCGCAGCTCGAAGTTGCGCTCCGGCAGCATCTCGTGGCACAGGGTCAGCAGTTGCTTGATCATCGTAGGCTCCTGCTGGGTCAGGGGCAGAGCCTTGATCCCCTTCTCCTGCTCCATGTGGGCCACCCACAGCGCGGTGATCTCGGGGTCGGCAAGGTCTGCCTTGTTGAGCACCTTGATCACCGGCGTCTCCCCGCGCAGCTCCGGCACCAGGGGGTTCTCGCTGGAGAAGGGGATGCGGGCGTCGAGCATCTCGATGATGACATCGACCTGGGGCATGACCTCTGCAATCTCTTTGCGGGCCTTGTGCATGTGGCCGGGGAACCAGTTGATGGACATATCCGTTACTCTCTCATTGGCATGCGGTCCCCTCTCGGGGCTGCGGGCGCTCGGGGTTGCGGGTGCGTGGTGATGCGCCAGACCGCTGGCACTCATCGCAAGGGGGCGCATTTTACCTGCTGCGGCCCCGATTTGACAGGCTATTCTGGCCGGGTGTTGTCACCCGGGTGGCCGGATGCCCGCCACGCCACCGGGAGGTGAGTGGCAGAACACAATCAACATAACCCATTGATATAAGATAACATTTACAAGGCGCTTTCACCGCATTGTCATCTCTCTTCACTAAAAGTGTCATCTGCCCCCTCTAGGCTGCGCTCAGGTTTCACAAGGAGCGAACCCCAATGAGAAAGATGGCAGGACTTGCAGTGATGATAGGCGCCGCCCTGGCCGCCGGCTGCAACTCCAACAACGACAGCAACACCCCGGAACCCAGCGCCAAGAACGTGATCTTCTTCCTCGGCGACGGCATGGGTCTCAACACCCTGACCGCCTCCCGGATCTATGGCGTCGGCGAAGAGGGCAGCCTCACCATCGACACCCTGCCGGAAACGGCCTTCATCAAGACCTTCTCCCACGATGCCCAGGTGACCGACTCAGCCCCCTCCATGGCGGCCTACATGACCGGGGTCAAGAGCAACAACGGCGTCATCAGCATGGACAGCGACGCCACCCAGGAGAACGATTGCAGCCAGAGCGGCGGCAAAGCGGTGACCACCCTGCTGGAGCTGGCCAAGGCCGATGGCCGTGGCACCGGCGTGGTCACCACCACCCGGGTCACCCACGCTACCCCGGCCGCCACCTATGCCCATATCTGCAACCGGGATCTGGAGGCTGATATCGCCGTCCAGATGGTGCCGGGGGGCAGCGGTTACAACAGCGCCCTGAAGGAGGGGCTGGACGTGGTGCTCGGGGGCGGCAGCGGCTTCTTCCTGCCCAGCGCCGACAAGGGCAAGCGGACCGATGGTCGCAACCTCATCGACGAGATGAAGGCGAAGGGCTATCAGTTTGCCGCCACCCTGGACGAGCTGAACCAGGCCGATGCGAGCAAGCCGCTGCTGGGCCTGTTTGGCTCAAGCCACATGAAATATGACCTGGACCGGCCCGCCAGCGAGCCGTCACTGGCCCAGATGACCCTGGCTGCCATCAAGCAGCTCAAGGGCAAAGAGAAGGGCTACTTCCTGATGGTGGAAGGGGGGCGTATCGACCACGCCCTGCACGACACCAACGCCAAGCGCGCCCTGCAGGATACCCTCGCCTTCGACAACGCCATCCTGGCCGCCATCAATGAAGTGAAGAAAACCGATCCCGAGCTGAAAAACACCCTGATCGTGGTCACCGCCGACCATGACCACACGCTAGTCCTGAATGGTTATGCCAAGCGCACCGGCAAGACCACCGCAGGCAATGCGGGCGTGCTCGGGCTGGTGAAGAACTACGAGACCGGCGAGCCGAGCAAGGATAGCGATGGCATGCCCTACACCATCATCGGCTTTGGCAACGGCTACAACCGGGTGGACGGCCCGCGCAGCAGCGTGGCGGCCCTCGACGACGCCACCGCCTCCGCCGACGACTATCACCAGGAGGTGGTGGTCAAGGTGGGCGAGATAGGCAACGAGACCCACGGCGGTACCGACGTTTTCCTCGGCGCCATCGGCCAGGGAGCGGAGCGCTTCCACGGCTCTCTCGACAACACCGCCGTGTTCGGCAAGATCAAGGCTGCGGCCAAGCTGTAAGGGATTATCAGGATGAACATCACCATGAAAAAGACGCTGGTCTGCACCGCCCTGCTCGGCACGCTTGGCGGCCTCTCCCAGGCGCACGCCGCCGATGCCAAGAACGTCATCCTCTTTATCGGTGACGGCATGGGTCCCACCGTGCTCACCGCCACCCGCCTGTTCAAGGTGGGGGAAGAGGGGGATCTCGAGATGATGAAGCTGCCCCAGAGCGCGCGCATCAAGACCTTCTCCCACGATGCCCAGACCACGGACTCCGCCCCCTCCATGGCGGCCTACACCACCGGCGTCAAGATGAACAACGAGGTGATCGCCATGAGCAGCGACACCAGGGCCGTGGCACCGTCCAAGGATGCCAACGGCAACAAGGGCATCAACAACTGCACCAGCGACAACGGGAGCCCGGTGCCCACCCTTCTCGAGCTGGCCAAGGCGGCGGGCAAGTCGGTGGGTGCTGTCACGACCACGGAGCTCACCCATGCCACCCCGGCCGCGACCTATTCCCATATCTGCCACCGGGATGCGGCCTACGCCATCGCCGAGCAGGCGGTACCGGGCGGAGCCGGCTTCAATCAGGCGCTGGGGGATGGGGTCGATGTGCTGATGGGGGGCGGCGCCAACCACTGGACGCCCTACAGCGCCAGCAACAAGGGCGGCCGGGCCGACGGCCGGGATCTCACCGCCGAGCTGACCGCCCGGGGCTACCGCTATGTCACCACCAAGGATGAGCTCTCTGCCGTCAACTCGGGCAAGGTGCTGGGGCTGTTCAGCACCAAGTCCCACCTCGACTACGAACTGGACCGCGTCGCCAAGGGGGCGGCCAGTACCCAGCCGTCCCTCTCCGAGATGACCGCCAAGGCGATCGATCTGCTCAGCCAGAACAGCCAGGGCTACTTCCTGATGGTGGAGGGGGGGCGTATCGACCACGCCCTGCACGCCACCAACGCCAAGCGATCCCTGACCGATGCGGTGGCGCTGGACGAGGCGGTCAAGACGGCCCTCGGCAAAGTGGATTTGAGCGATACCCTGATCGTGGTTACCGCCGACCACGACCACACCATGACCATCAACGGCTATTCCGCCAAGGGCAACAAGGTGCTGGATCTGGTCAAGAACGCCGATGGCTCGACCCAGAACGACGCGGACGGCAAGCCGTTCACTACTCTGGTGTTCGGCAACGGCCCCAACCGCCAGGACCAGCGCCCCATCCTCACCAGCGATGAGGTGATGGCGGATGACTACCTGCAGGAGACCGGGGTCAAGCTCGGCTCCGAGACTCACGGCGGCGGCGATGTGATGCTGTTCGCGGGCGGCGCAGGCAGCAGCCAGTTCAAGGGCACCCTCGACAACACCCGGGTGTTCGGCAAGCTCAGGGAGGCCCTCGGCCTGTGATAAAGGTGCCCGGCACCGCGCCGGGCACCTTTTCCGTCGAGCGAGAGACGATGATGAAATATCTGCTTTCTTTATGGCTGCTGGGCAGCGCCCTCTCCTTCCCCCTCCTGGCCGACGAGGTGCCCGATCTGGCCGCCCGCATCCGCTACGTGGACAGGGTGACCGGCAGCGACGGCATCACCCGGGAGAGCCAGTGGCAGGAGAAGTGGCTGCGGGTCGGTGACCAGGTGTGGAGCCAGCGGCTCATTCCCGTTCCCCTGGCCCGTGCCTATCACGCCACCCACGATGCCCGCCCCGGCCACAAGCACTTCACTCACCAGATGGCGGCGCGCTGGGTGACCCGCAGCGAGGGAGACGCACTCCAGTTGCGCTACGCCGATGCCTGGCACAACCAGCTGGTGGAGGTGCCGCAGGAGGAGTACGGCCAGGTGGCCTTCAAGCCGGAGTGGGCGCGGATCCGCCACCTCATCAACCCTTCCCTGTTGGAGGGAATGACACCGCTGGATGAGGCCGCCCCCGACCAGGCGAACTGGTATGAGACCCGCGAAGGTCGCCAGCGTACCCGCATCCTCTGGTCGAGCCGCTGGCAGTTGCCCCTGGTGGTGGAGTCGGCAAGCCTCGACGGTTATCGCAGCTACCGGATGGAGGTGACGCTCAAGACGCTGCCAAAGACCCTCCCCTGGCAGCAACTGGCAGGGTACCAGACCCTGGATCTGCGGGATTTCTTCGACTGATCCCCCCAGGCGGCAATCGCCTGGCTGACATGACGTAACGGGATGTTACACTCTCTGTACTCATCCCGGACCCGAACATCCATGCGCCTTGTTACTCTGCTTCTGCTGCTCTCCCCTCTGATCGTCTGCGCCTTTTCGGCCCGTGCCGTGGTCGTCGTGGCCGCGGACATTCCCCCCTATGTGATCCGCGCCCAACAGGGTGCGCCGAGCGGCATGGCCATCGAGGTGCTGGAGGAGGCTGCCCGCCGCCTCGGGGAACCGCTCGAGATCGAGTTGATGCCGCTGGCTCGCGCCCTCAGCCAGGCCAGCCACCGCCCGGATGTCCTGTTGTTGCCCCCGGCCCGAAATCCCCAGCGCGAACCACTGTTTCTCTGGATTGCCCCTCTGCTGGAGGAGGCCTTCGTGCTGGTCAGCCATCGCCGTCACCATCCAGCGCCGCTCTCCATGAAGACGCTGCCAGGCCTCACCGTTGGCGTGATGCGTGGCTCCCATAGCCAGAGCCTGATCCAGCCGCTGACAGGGGTGACCCGGGAGCTGGTCACCGAGGAGGTCAGCAACGCCAGCAAGCTGGCGCGCGGCCGCATCCAGGCCTGGGCGGTGGCCTGGAACACCGCCCGTTACAACCAGCAGCGGGCGGGTCTGCCGCTCCCGGATCTGGTGCGAGGCGAGACCTTGCAGCAGAGCACCCTCTACCTGGCCGCCAGTCCCCGCTTCTCCCGCAGCGAGGCGCTGCGCTGGCGCCGGGTCATTCAGGAAATGAGGGAAGATGGCAGTCTCGCGCGCATCCTGCACCAGTACGATTACCAGGCTCCCTGATGAGAAAGTCAGCCCAATTGCCAAACCACCCCAGAATGGTTATGGTATCTCCATGAAAGCAATCATGATTTTTTCCAGTACGCTCACACCCCGCTGAGCCCCCGCCCTCGCCCCGCTGCGCGAGTCGCTCGGGGGCATCGCTTTTGCTGTCTGCTTATTACCCTTGCACCGTTTTTTGTCGACCAGTCTGCCCGTCATCCTGGTCCTTTCAGTCATTGATAAGGAAATACCCTATGAAACAGCCTCATCTCGTCATCTCCAGCCTGGATCTGGATCGCATCGAACAGCTGCTTGGCAACCACCCCCAGCACCTTGCCCTGCAAGAGGAGCTGGATCGCGCCGAGATCCGCGAACCCGCCGACATGCCGCCGGACGTGGTGACCATGAACAGCACGGTGCGCTTCAAGATGCAAAACAGTGGCAACGACTTCTGCCTGACGCTGGTCTATCCAAAGGATGTACAGGGGGACGAATCGAAGATCTCCGTGCTGGCGCCAGTGGGCAGCGCCCTGCTGGGGCTCAAGGTGGGTGACAGCATCGCCTGGCCTGGGCCGGCCGGTCGCACCATCCAGGTGGAGATCCTGGAAGTGGTCTATCAGCCGGAACGCGCGGGGGAGTTGCACCGCTGACAGGCCGCCAGGCGGCCATTCTGGTCTGATGCGACCAGGTGGCTGACTCGGTATGCCTTTGTCCGGTCGGAGCCGACGGCCACCGGCCGGGCATGACCTGACGGGGGATCAGGCCCCCTGACAGATCCGGTTCTTGCCCTCCCGCTTGGCCTGATAGAGAGCGCGATCTGCCTGGCTGAACAGGGTGTCAAAGTGCCATTCGCGGGCGCTGGGCACCCACCCCAGGCTGGCCGTCACCCGGACCCCCTTCAGCTCCAGCGTTTCTATTCCCTGGCGGATCTGCTCGCAGCGCGCCTGCTGGGCCAGGGGGTCCCACTCGGGCAACAGCAGCACAAACTCTTCCCCGCCGAAGCGGCTGGCCACCAGATCCCGCTGGCCGGCAAGATAGCGACCCACCGCCTCCAGCACCCTGTCCCCGGTCTCGTGACCGTGGCGATCGTTGATCTGCTTGAAGTCGTCGAGATCCAGCACCACCAGCGCCCCCTGCCTTGCCATCGTCACGCAGTGATCCATGAAGCCGCGCCGGTTCAGGAGGCCGGTCAGGGGATCCTGGCTGGCCTGTCGCCGCAGGGCCAGGGCCCGGTACTGGGTACAGAGCAGCAGCACCCCGAAGGTCGACAGATAGTTGCCCATCAGCATGGAAAGGAAGGGGAGCACATTGACCGCATGCTGATCCATCAGGACCCGCACCTCGCCGCCGAGCAGGGCCCCCATGCGCACCAGATTGAAACCGTAGAGCAGGATGTTGACCACGGTGAACACCAGCACAGCGGGCAGATAGTCAGGGTAGCCATGGCGCCAGATGAGCCAGACAATCACCGCCCCCACCATCATGTAGCTCAGGCAGGCCAGCAGCACCCGGGGGGCCATCTTGTCGTTGAAGATGACGCTCCAGCAGAGGATCAGCAGGTAGACCAGCATGAAGAGGGTGAATGCCCGCCAGTTTGGCGGCTCCCCGAAGAAGCGCTGGATGGCGAGTGGCATCAGGGCGAGGCAGAAGGTGATGAGCAGGTTGGCCAGCCAGATCCCCGCGATATGGGGGGCAAATGCCTGCATGAAGAAGAGCGATTGCGCCGCCAGGGCACAGAGGCTGGACCACCACCAGAGCCCGAGACCGGGTATTTCCCTGTGGGTCGACCAGATGATGGAGAGGGTGATGAATCCCAGGCTGTAGCCCCCGAGGGCCATCAACATCAGGGTAAATACGTCCAGATTGAGCAGAATTGAGGCGTCCATTCCCGAACCTTCCAATGGGGATGGCTGAGTATATGGGAAGCCCATGACAAGACACAGAGGGAGCCTATGGGCCGGGCAAAAATATTTGACCGGCTCGCACGCCCCATTCCCCGTGAAGCGTGCCGGACAACGCCCTGTCTGTGCCCGGATTTTCCACCGAGACGGCCGCCGGATATTTTGCACTTGAACCGGCGCCATTAGATAGATATGTTGTTTTCATGTGGTTTTATGAGTCACCACGAGGGATAAAAGTCTCCATAACTTATTGAGTCTTCTGGCACAAACAGGTTTTGGTACATTTTTCATCCAACGAACCATTCATAGAATCTCATATGGGGCTTTTGCCCCGACCAAGACAATAATCCTGTCTTGCCTGCTGCCGGATGCAGCAGTCTCTTGTGCCATGGAGTCGCACGGGAGCAGGTTCAAGGCCGACCACATTTACGACAGAGACGTCATTTATGATCAAAAAACTCATTCTTTCTACCCTGCTGCTGTGCGGGCTGGCCAACGCCGCGCCCACTTCCACCCTGGATGCCGTGCTGGAGCGCGGTGTGCTGCGGGTCGGCTTCGATGCCGGCTATCAACCCTTCGAGATGACCAACAAGCAGGGCCAGTACATCGGCTTTGACGTGGATCTCGCCAAGATGGTCGCCAAGGAGATGGGCGTGAAGGTGGAGTTCGTCAACACCGCCTGGGACGGCATCATCCCCGCGCTCTTGACCGACAAGTTCGACGTCATCATGGGCGGCATGACCGTCACTCCCCAGCGCAACCTGCGCGTGAACTTTGCCGATCCCTACATCGTCGTCGGCCAGACCATCGTGCTTCGCAAGGACAAGGCGGGCGAAATCAAATCCTTCCAGGACCTCAACGATCCCAAATACAAGATCGCGGTCAAACTCGGCACCACCGGCGAGCAAGCGGTCAAGCGCATGATCCCCAAGGCCACCCTGCTGCAGTTTGAAACCCAGGATGACGCCAAACTGGAAGTGATCAACGGCAAGGTGGATGCCTTCGTCTACGACCTGCCCTACAACGCCATCTTCGCGTCCCAGAACCAGGGCGCCGTGGTGCACCTCGACAAGCCGTTCACCTTCGAGCCGCTGGCCTGGGCCATCCGCAAGGGGGATCAGGACACCCTCAACTGGTTCAACAACTACCTGCGCCAGATCAAGGGCGACGGCAGCTACGACCGTCTCTACAAGAAGTGGTTTGAATCCACCGCCTGGCTGAACCAGCTCAAATAACCTCTCAAAGGGGCGGCATGCCGCCCCTTCACGCAGACTCCCCACACGATAACGACAAAAGAGGTTGTGACAGTGATCAACCCCAAACTCACAAGACAGATGGAAAAACAGCCCAATCAGCTGCTCTGGCACGGGATCTTCCTGCTGCTGGTGCTGGCCGCCATTTTCGGCATCTACAAGGCCGTGCAGGCAGTGGATTACACCTGGCGCTGGGAACGCATTCCCCAGTACATCGCCTATCAGGCAGAACAGAAACACTATGCCGAGTTTGACGGCACCGTGGTCGCGGACAAGGGACAGCTCTTCCTGCAAGACGATCTCGACCCCAGCCGCCGTCAGGCCATCGCTCCCAAGGGCTCCCAGCTGGCTGAAGGGGATACCGTCTTCCTCGGCGATACCCTGGATGTGCAACTGAGCTGGACCGCCGGCCCCATCGCCTGGGGCGTCTGGGTCACGGTCAAGCTCTCCCTGGTGGCGGGCATCTTCGCCATCCTGCTTGGCACCCTGGCCGGGCTCGCCCGCCTTTCCCCCAATCCGGCCCTGCGCAACCTGGCCGTGACCTATGTGGAACTCATCCGTGGCACCCCGTTGCTGGTGCAGATCTTCATCGTCTATTTCTTTATCGGCACCGTGCTGAACCTCGACCGATTCACCGCTGGTGTGGCGGCGCTCGCGGTCTTCACCGGCGCCTACGTGGCGGAAATCGTGCGCGCCGGTATCAGCTCCATTCACAAGGGGCAGATGGAAGCGGGCAGAAGCCTTGGCATGACCTCGGCCCAGACCATGCGCTACGTCATCCTGCCCCAGGCCTTCAAACGGGTGCTGCCACCGCTCGCGGGCCAGTTCATCAACCTCATCAAGGACTCCTCTCTGGTCTCCGTCATCTCCATCACGGATCTCACCAAGGCAGGGCGCGAAGTGGTCAGCTCCACCTTCAGCCCGTTCGAGGTGTGGTTCACCGTGGCCCTGCTCTATCTGGTGCTGACCGGCACTCTCTCCTTCCTGGTGCGTCGTCTGGAGGTGAAATATGCGCGCAGCAACTGATCCCGTTATCAAGGCGCCATCGGTGTCGAAACGTTCTGCCATCACCGGCACTCCCTGCCCCTTACCGGTGCGTCGTCTGGAGGTGAACTATGCGCGCAGCAACTGATCCCATCATCAAGGCGACCGGTGTAGAGAAGTTCTACGGCACCGAGGTGCACGCCCTGAAAAACGTCAGCACCCAGGTGGCCGAAGGGGAAGTGGTGGTGATCGTGGGGCCGAGCGGCTCGGGCAAGTCCACCTTCCTGCGCACCCTCAACCAGCTGGAGACCATCAACGATGGCAATATCGTGGTCGACGGCATCAGCCTCACCGAACCCGGGGATGTCAACAAGCTGCGGGAAGAGGTGGGCATGGTGTTCCAGTCCTTCAATCTCTTCCCTCACCTGACGGTGCTGGACAACATCACCCTGGCCCCCCAGAAGGTGAGAGGACTCTCTCGCCAGGAGGCTGAGGAGCGGGCCAAGGCCCTGCTGCTCAAGGTCGGTCTCTCCAACAAGGCCCAGAGCTACCCCTCCCAGCTCTCCGGCGGCCAGCAGCAGCGGGTGGCCATCGCCCGGGCGCTCGCCATGCAGCCGCGCATCATGCTGTTTGACGAACCCACCAGCGCCCTCGACCCCGAAATGGTGGGAGAGGTGCTGGACGTCATGAAGGGGTTGGCCCGCGAAGGGATGACCATGGTGGTGGTGACCCACGAGATGGGCTTTGCCCGGGAAGTGGCGGACAGAGTGCTCTTCATGGAGAGCGGCGAGCTGCTGGTAGACGAGAAACCCGCCGACTTCTTCGACAATCCCCCCTCCCCGCGCCTGCGCCAGTTCCTGAGCCAGGTACTCTGACGAGCGCACCGATATTGGCAATCCGGTAAAGGGGCAAACCCGGGCTCGATCAACCGCGCAGCGGTGTCATGCAAATCAAGAAGAGGGAGCCCAGGCTCCCTTTTTTGTTCCAGGTGGCTCGCACCTAGAATCGATACATGCCCGTCAGGCCGGCGAAGTGCTGCTCGGGCAGCACCACGGGTGCCAGCAGCCAGCGATCCGTCCCGTAGGCACCGGCGGCGGCCCCCAGCGCATTGGCCCCCGCATCCAGGGCGGAGAAGGGCCCCTGACCACTGGCCCGCTCGATCAGCTCTGCGGCGATGCCGATGCCGGTCGAGATGCCAAAACCAATCCAGCCCCTGTGCTCCCGATAGCCATAGTGATCCGCGATGGCCGTAAAGCCCGCCCCCATGGCCGCACCACCGACAACATGGCTCAACTCGCTGTTGAAACTGTCATTGGCCATCGCACTCGCACTGAGCAGGCCGAGCATGAGACAAACAGGCGTCCCGTTCATTTTCTCTCCCTCCCAAGGTACTGCCGCTTGCGGTAGATGCCGCGCGCGCTCCTTCTTCAGTGTAAACAGGGAGGGCAAGGCCGGGCCGCGTCAGACAGGAGGATCACCATCAAATGTTAATGAGTTTTTAACATCATCCGGTATGCTGACATCCAACTGGTCCAACCGGATGGCTCACATGGATGTGCAACTGCTCCTGCTCTACCTCTCGCCCCTCTTTCTGGTCTTCATCGGCTGGGAGATGCTCTACCTGCGAAAACACGGCGCCGCCTATCCCACGGCGGGCTACCAGTGGAAGGATCTCTTCGCCAATGCCACCCTGGCACTGATGCATCAGGGGGGCGATGCCCTGGCCGCCATTGCCATCGCCTATCTCTATGACACCCTCTGGGGCTGGCGACTATTCGATATCGAACTGAACCTCTGGAGCCTCTTGCTGCTCTTTCTGTTGCAGGATCTCTGCTACTGGCTGTTCCACTTCGCGAGCCACCATGTGCGCTGGCTCTGGGCCTCCCACGTGGTGCACCACAGCTCGGAGCGGCTCAACCTCTCCACCGCCTTTCGCCAGAGCCTGATGTACCCGGTCTCCGGCATGTGGCTGTTCTGGATCCCCATGATCCTCATCGGCTTTCCCCCCGAGGCGGTGGTGGCCACCGTGCTCTTGAGCCTGGGTTTTCAGTTCTTCGTCCACACCCAGGTGGTGGGCAAGCTGGGCAAACTTGAATGGATCTTCAACACCCCCTCCCACCACAGGGTGCACCACGCCAGCAACGCCAGATACATCGATCGCAACTTCGCCGGCGTGCTCATCATCTGGGACCGGCTGTTTGGCACCTTCGTGGAAGAAGACTTGGGCGAGCCGTGCCGTTTCGGCATCACCAAGCCAATCCACAGCTTCAACCCCCTCACCCTCACCTTCCACGAGTGGCGCGACATGCTGCAAGAGGCCCGGGGCCTCCCCTGGCGGCAAAAGCTCGCCGTGCTGTTTGGCAAACCGGCGGGCCCCACCAACAGTTGACCCACCGACCAGGATAAAAAGAGCGCCCAGGGGCGCTCTTTTTCATGACAGGAACACCCCCCGGGTCAGACGTGAACGAAGGACCAGACGGCGGGGATCAGGCTCAGCAGCGTCACCCCGGCCAGCAGCCGTTCACGCCCGCTGAGCCGCTGTTCGGCGCCGAGCTGGCGACGGCTGTAGAGAAACAGCAGCAGACCCGGCCCGTAGAGCAGAAGCGACAGCAGCAGGTACTCCACCCCGGCGGCGTAGAGCAGCCAGAAACCATAACCGCTCGACACCAGCGCCACCACCCGCATCAGACCGCGGCCCTGCCCCCCCTTGCCACTGAAGACCAGCTTGAGCAGGAAGAGGCCGATGAGCAGGTAGGGCACCAGGATCATGGAGGTGGAGATGAGCAGCAGATTGGTGTACCCCTTGCCAAGCAACCACACCAGCAGCAAGCAACCCTGCACGGTCAGGCTGGTGAGCCAGAGCGAGGCGATGGGGGTGCCGTTGCGGTTCTCGCGCCGGAAGATGGCCGGGAAGGCCCCGTGACGCGCCGCGCTGAACGGCACCTCGGCCGAGAAGAGGGTCCAGCTCACGTAGGAGGCGAGCACCGACACGATGAGGCCGGCGCTGATGAGCAACTTGCCCCAGGAACCCGTCATCTGGGCCATCAATCCCGCCATGGAGGGGTTGGGCAGGGCCGCAAGCTCCGGGCGGCTCAATATTCCGAGCGCCAGCACCGAGATGAGCACATAGAGCAGCAGCGCCAGCACCACGCCGAGCACGGTGGCGGTGCCCACATCCCGCTTGTTTCTCGCCCGGGCCGAGAGCACCGCTGCCCCTTCGATGCCGGTGAAGACCCAGAGGGTGATGAGCATGGTGTTGCGCACCTGCTCGGAGACCGGTACCGCCAGGGTGCTACCCTCCTGATCCGTCGCAAAGGTGACCGGATCGAACCAGTAGCAGGCGAACAGGATGAACAGCAGCAGCGGCAGGCTCTTGGCCAGGGTCGCCACCAGATTGAACAGGGCCGCCTGCTGCACGCCGCGGGCCACCAGCAGGTGCACCGCCCAGAGGATGCAGGACTCGCCGACAAAAGCTGCCAATGTGTTGCCCTCGCCAAACCAGACCCGCTCCGGCGTGTCGACGAAGCTGCCCAGCGCCGCGAAGGCGATCACCAGATAACCCACCACGCCGATGGTGGCACAGAGCCAGTATCCCCAGGCGGAGAAGAACCCCACCAGCTCGCCAAAGCCGGCTCGGGCATAGCTGTAGATGCCGCCGTCGAGCTCGGGTTTGAGCCGCGACAGGTAGAGGAAGCTCATGGCCAGCGCCAGTATGCCGACCCCGGTGACGGCCCAGCCGATCAGCACGGCGCGGGCGCCCGCCACATCGGCCATGTTCTGGGGCAGGCTGAAGATGCCGGCCCCCACCATGGAGCTGAACACCAGCGCAGTGAGGGACCAGAGCCCGATCTTGCTCTCTTTCATGGGCGCTCCTTAACGCAGCCGGCTGGCCAGCGCCTCGATGTGTTCCGGACCGATGCCGCAGCAGCCGCCGATGAGGTTTGCCCCGGCTCTGCGCCAGCGCTCGGCCCAGCCGAGGTAATCCAGCGGCCCCAGATCGCCGCGGATCTCGTCCAGACCGTCATTGGCAGTCGCCTCCTTGGGCTGGGGCGGGAAGGCGTTGGCATAGGCGCCGAGGCGAACGTCGGTGCGCCCCTGAACCTGCAACGCGGCGACGGCCACCTTGAGCGCCCCTTCAATCACCTCGGGCTGGCAGCAGTTGAACAGGATGGCATCCACCCCGGCCGACGCCAACGCGGTCACGGCATCCGCCACCCGCTCGCCGGAGCGCAGGGTGGGCTCGCTGCCCGGCGCCTCGTCTTCCAGAGTAAAGGAGACCCAGAACGGCTTGCCGTCCTCGGGCAGCAGGGCCTTGAGGGCCAGGGGTTCGGCGATGAGGCTCATGGTCTCCGCCAGCCAGAGATCCACATGGGGTGACAGGGCACGGATAAGCGGTGTCGCCAGCTCGCTCACCCGCTCGGCCTGATAGAGGTCCGCACGATAGGAGCCAAAGAGCGGCGGCAAGGAACCGGCCACCTTGACGGCTCCCCCCTGCTCGTCGGCCACGTCTCGGGCCAGTTGCCCGGCCAGAGCCGCAAGTGCCTCCCCTTGGGCGGCAAAGCGTGCCTCGCCGATATGGAAGGGCACCAGGGCATAGCTGTTGGTGGTGATCACCCGGGCACCGCTCGTCGCATAGGCCTGGTGTACCTCGCGCACCGTCTCGGGCGCTTCCATCAACGCCAGTGCCGACCACTCCGGTTGACGGAACGGCGCACCACGCCGCGCCAGTTCACGACCCATACCGCCATCGAGTACCCACAAATCCTGCTTGTCCATCTCTGTCTCTCTGCGTCTCCCCGCCATGACGGGTGTTTATTGTGTGAAACCATATTAAGCCATCAAAACATCTAGACGGCTAGAAATCCCAAATATCATGACCCAAAGTAGAACAAGAGGCAATCGGGGGCTACGAACAAATCCGGGCAAGCTCAGGATGATGGCGGCAAAGGGAGGTCTCCCCGGCACAGGCATCACCTGGCCAGGCACTGAAACGACAAGAGGCCACCCCGGGGGGTGACCTCTTGTGAAACAGGGGATCAAGGCGGGCACAGCCGCCGATAACCAGGGGGCTCAGCGCCCGGCCAGCACCCGCTTGGTCTGCTTGACCCAGTCGGAGACCCGGCCCTGCTGGGGATAGCCCTGCCAGATCTGCTCCCACTGGGCGGGGCTGAGCGGACGGCCCAGCCGACGCTGCACCCCGGCATAGAGGTAGTCGTGGGCCGTGGTGCGTGCCTGGGCGGAGGTGAGGAACTTGGCCACCGGGTCGGTCAGGCGCACATCCCGCATGCCGAGCAGCGGGTAGTCGCTGTGCACCGCCGCCAGCATGGTCTCGCGCATGGCGGATTCGATGTAACCCCGGGCAAACAGGGCGGTGACCGATTCAAGCGACCCTTGATCCGGGCCGTGATACTCCTCGTCGAACACCGGGCTGGGCTCTGCCACGGCGCTTTGCACCACCGCATCGGGATCCTGCTGCGGGACCACCACGGCAGGCTCGGGGGTAACGGGTTTGGCAGGCGTCACCGGCTTGCGCGGTGCGCTCTGGCTGCAGGCACCCAGTGCCAGGGCGAGCGCCACACAGGCCAGCGCACGGGAATGAGTCTTCATCTTCATGATTGCTAACGAACTCCTTTAGGATTCCTGAGCGGGCTTCTCATTGCTCGCAGGTTCTACCCGGGTGACCAGCAACTGGTCAATCTTGTAACTGTCGATGTCCACCACTTCGAACTTGTAACCGGCATATTTGACCGAGTCGGTGCGCTTGGGGATCTTGCGCAGCATGTACATGATGAAACCGGCGATGGTCTCGTAGTTCTGGTTTTCCGGGAACTCCTCGATGTCGAAGGCGCGCATCACGTCGGAGATGGGGGTCACCCCGTCCACCAGCCAGGAGTTCTCGTCCCGCTGGACGATCTGCTCTTCCACCACGTGGGTGGCCCACTCCCCCATGACGGTACTCATCAGGTCATTCATGGTGACAATGCCCACCACCAGGGCGTATTCGTTCATCACCACCGCAAAATCGCCACGATGGTTCTTGAAGTACTCCATCGCCTCGTAGAGGTTGAGGGTGTCGGGAATAATGATGACGTTCTGAACCAGGGAGCCGCTGTTGAGATCGATGCTCTGGCCGCTGATGACGCGGATCAGCAGCTCCTTGGCATCCACGAACCCCTTGATGCTGTCGAGGTTGTGGTCGCACACCAGGAACTTGTTGTGGGGGTGCTCGGCGATCTTCGCCTTGATGCTCTCCTCCCCCTCTTGCAGGGTGAAGTAGATGAGGCTCTCCCGCGCCGTCATGGCGGAAGTGACACCCAAGGACTGGAGCTCGAACACGTTCTCGATGAGCTGGTGCTCTTCGCGCTGGATGACACCGGCTTCGGCACCTGCATCCATCACCGCATAAATATCGTCGGAGGTGATCTCGTCGTTGCGCACCATGGAGATGCGCATCAGCCGGAACAGGCCGTTGGCCATGCCGTTGAACAGCCACACCAGCGGCATCAGCAAGGTGACGCACAGCATCATGGGACGCACCACCACCACGGCGATCCGCTCGGGCATGGTCATGGCGAGGCGCTTGGGCATCAGGTCCGCTATCAGGATGAACATGCCGGTGACGAAGACGAACGAGGCCGCAGAGCTGATCTGGCCGAGCCAGGGCCCCTGATAGAAGCCAGCAATCAGCTCTCTGATGGCGGGATTGAGGGCGGATTCCCCCAGGATACCGCCGAGGATGGCGACGGTATTGAGGCCTATCTGCACCACGGTAAAGAAGTTGCCCGGCTGGGCCTGCAATGCCAGCACCTTTTCGGCGTGGCGGTTGCCCTCGTCGGCCATCACCTGCAACTTGATCTTGCGGGAGGCAGCAAGGGAGATCTCGGAGAGAGAGAAGAACACGCTGCCGGCGACCAGCAGCATCAGAAAGAACAAACTATCGGCAAAACTCATGATTAACCTATTGCTACAGCCGCCTTAGCACAAGACGGCAAACTGGGCCCGGGAAACCGGACCGTGACTCCATCCGGGACTCACACAGGGGCCATATTCTAGCAGAAAAGCGCCCGCTGGGTGGCGTTATCTTGAACTGCCGTGCCATGCAATGAAAAAGGCGCTCAAAGCGCCTTTTTATTCAATCAGGGTTGGATTCCCGTCGTGCAGCCGCGACGGAGTCTCCACTCAAGGCGCCCGATCAGCCCTTGCCCAGCAGGTCGCTCAGGTCATCGGCCTTGGTGTGGCGCACATCCTTGCCCTTGACGTAGTAGACGATGTACTCGCAGATGTGCTGGCAGCGATCACCGACCCGCTCGATGGCCCGTGCCGCCCACAAGACGTTCAGCACCTGCGGTATAGTGCGCGGATCTTCCATCATGTAGGTCATCAGCTCGCGGATGATGGACTCGTACTCCCGGTCCACCTTGTCATCTTCCTTGTAGACCGCCAGGGCCGCGTCCAGATCCATGCGGGCGAAGGCGTCGAGCACGTCGTGCAGCATCTTGATGGTGCGGCGACCCATGTTCTCCAGCGACACCAGCGGCGGCTGCGGCTTGTTGGCGTTGTCGGTCAGCATGCGGGCAATCTTGTCCGCCACGTCGCCGATGCGCTCCAGATCCGTAATGGTCTTGATGATGGCCATCACCAGCCGCAGGTCGGACGCGGTGGGCTGACGCTTGGCGATGATGCGGGTGCACTCCTCGTCGATCGCCACTTCCATGGCGTTGACCTTGTGGTCGTTGGCGACGATCTTGCGCGCCGCATCCAGATCCTGGCCATGGATGGCGGCGATGGCGTCGGTGAGTTGCTTCTCCACCAGCCCCCCCATCACCAGTACCTGGTTGCGCACGCTCTCAAGCTCGGCATTGAACTGACCGGAGATGTGTTTGTTGAGGTTCATATTGTCCATACCAGTAATCCTTGTTGCTCCGATTATGCCTTAGCCGTTGAACTGACTGCCAATCTGTTTGTTGATGCTCATCTTGCTCATCTTGCTCATCTCAATCAGCGGCATCCCTTAGCCGTAACGACCGGTAATGTAGTCTTCGGTCTTCTTCTTGGCCGGGGTGGTGAAGATGGTGTTGGTATTCGAGTACTCGATGAGTTCCCCCATGTACATGAACGCGGTCTGATCCGAGACCCGCGCCGCCTGCTGCATGTTGTGGGTCACGATCACCACGGTGAACTGGCTCTTGAGCTCGTTGATGAGCTCCTCGATGGTGAGGGTGGAGATGGGGTCCAGCGCCGAGGTCGGTTCATCGAGCAGCAGCACTTCCGGCTCGATGGCGATGGCACGGGCAATCACCAGACGCTGCTGCTGACCGCCGGAGAGACCAAAGGCGTTGTCATGCAGACGATCCTTCACTTCCTCCCACAGGGCAGCACCGCGCAGGGAACGCTCGGCGGCCTCGTCCAGGGTACGGCGGTCATTGATGCCCTGCAGGCGCAGGCCGTAGACCACGTTCTCGTAGATGGACTTGGGGAAGGGGTTGGGGCGCTGGAACACCATGCCCACCTGACGGCGAAGGGCGGAGACATCCACGCTCTTGTCGTAGATGTTGTGGCCGTGGAGCTGGATCTCCCCCTCGATGCGGCAGATCTCCACCAGATCGTTCATCCGGTTGATGCAGCGCAGCAAAGTGGACTTGCCGCAACCGGACGGGCCGATGAAGGCGGTGACCTGACCCTTGGGGATCTTCATGTTGACGTTGAACAGCGCCTGCTTGTTGCCGTAGTACAGGTTGAGATCCTTCACCTCCAGCGCAGTCTGCTCCGGGGTCAGGTTGAGCAGGTCGGTGGCGGTGTGCGGGGCCGAACTCGGTGTTACGTTGATCATCTGTTTACCTCAAATTCTCTTGGTGGCAGCGGGCAAACGTCTTGCCCGCTGCCGGAATATCTGGTTGGCAGGGAAGGTCCCTGCCCGTCTCTGTAATGGCTGGATTAATGTTCCAGCGACCGGAATTTCTCGCGCAGGTGGTTACGAATACCGATCGCCGTCAGGTTGAGGCCGACGATCACCGTCACCAGCAGGAAGGAGGTGGCGTAGACCAGAGGACGCGCCGCCTCGACGTTCGGGCTCTGGAAGCCCACGTCATAGATGTGGAAGCCCAGGTGCATGAACTTGCGCTCCACGTGCAGGTACGGGAAGTTGCCGTCCATCGGCAACGTGGGAGCAAGCTTCACCACCCCCACCAGCATCAGCGGCGCCACCTCGCCCGCCGCACGGGCGATGGCCAGGATAAGGCCGGTCATGATGGCCGGGCTGGCCATGGGCAGCACGATGCGCCACAGGGTCTCGGCCTGGGTGGCACCCAGCGCCAGCGAACCCTGGCGAATGGTGCTCGGGATCCGGGCCAGCCCCTCTTCGGTGGAGACGATCACCACCGGCAGGGTCAGAATGGCCAGGGTCAGGGCTGACCAGATGACTCCGGGGGAACCGAAGGTCGGGCTCGGCAGCGCTTCCGGGTAGAAGAGGCGGTCGATGCTGCCCCCCAGGGTGTAGACGAAGAAGCCCAGACCAAACACGCCGTAGACGATGGAGGGCACCCCCGCCAGATTGATCACCGCGATACGGATGATCTTGGTCAGGCTGTTTTTGCCCGCGTACTCGTGCAGGTAGACCGCCGCCACCACCCCGAGCGGGGTCACGATGATGGCCATCAGGATCACCATGAAGACGGTGCCGAAGATGGCCGGGAAGACGCCGCCCTCGGTGTTCGCCTCCCGGGGGTCATCGGAGACGAACTTGCCAATCTGGTGGAACCAGTGACCCACCTTGGCCATCAGGCTCATGTCGTTGGGCCAGACCACATCCAGCACCCGGGACATGGGCATGGTCACCAGCTCGCCGCGCATGTCCTTGACGGTGATGCTGTCTCTGTCCGCCTGGGTACGCAGGGAGAAGAGCTCTTTCTCCAGCACCTGATAACGGTCGTTGAGCGCCTGACGCTCGCTCGCCAGCTCGGCTTTAAGCTGATCGGTCAGCTTGTCATCCAGCTCGGCCTTGCGCTCTTTCAGGCGCAGGCGCTCCAGCTGATAGTTGATGCTGCCGATGGCCCCTTTTTGCAGGTCGTTGGCTTGGCTTGAGAGGCCGTTGGCACGGGCCAGCACCCGCTGCAAGGCGGGATGCAGATCCGTGGTCAGCTCCTGGCCATCTTCCTTCACCGAGGTGATGTAACCATAGAAGTTGCCGTTGGTGGCGCGTTCCACCATGGCGAGCTCCGCCGGCTGGGTGCGCGACTTGATATCGGTCTCCAGCACCCAGCGAAAATCGAGGTCGACGAACTCCCGGTTGCCGGTCTTGACCAGATAACGGGTAATCTCTTCGCGATCCTCCCCTTCCAGCGCCTGGCCGGCGGCGCGCAGGCGCTCCACCGGCACCAGCTCCCGGTCGTTGATCTCGCCAATCAGGACGCTCTTGTTGCCGCTTGCATCTTCAAGCTGCCACTCATAGATGGGATGGGGCCAGAAATAGACCAGACCACGCCAGCCAATCAGCAACAACAGACCCAGTACGGCCACCAGACTCAGGCTGACGGCGCCCCCCGTCATCCAGATCCAGGGGGCCCCCGATTTAAACCACTTACCCATTGTCGATTCCTTAGTCCTTACAGAGAGCTGTACTTTTCACGCAACCGCTGGCGGACGAATTCGGCCAGGGTATTGAACAAGAAGGTGAACACAAACAGCACGAAGGCGGCGAGGAAGAGCACCCGGTAGTGGGAGCTGCCCACTTCCGATTCCGGCATCTCCACCGCGATGTTCGCCGCCAGGGTCCGCAGCCCCTGGAACATGGAAAAGTCCATGATGGGGGTGTTGCCTGTGGCCATCAGCACGATCATGGTCTCGCCCACGGCGCGGCCAAGGCCCATCATCACCGCCGAGAAGATGCCCGGGCTCGCGGTGAGGATCACCACCCGGCTCAGGGTCTGCCACGGGGTCGCCCCCAGCGCAAGCGAGCCCTGGGTCAGGTGCTTGGGCACCGAGAAGACCGCGTCTTCGGCGATGGAGAAGATGGTGGGGATGACCGCAAAGCCCATGGCGATACCGACCACCAGGGAGTTGCGCTGGTCAAACTTGATGCCCATGTCGTGGGTCAGCCAGATGCGCGAATCACCGTGCATGAAGGCGTTCTCGATGATGGGGCTCAAGGCGAAGGCGCCCCATCCGATGAACAGCAGCACAGGGATGAGCAGGATGGCGTGCCAGCCTTCCGGCAGCCAGGTGCGGCCGCGCTCCGGCAGATAGTTCCACACCAGGGCGGTGAGCAGCATGCCCATGGGCAGCAGGATCAGCAGCAGGATCACCCCGGGCAGGGCCCCTTCGATGATGGGCGCGAGCCACAGACCCGCCAGGAAGCCGAGGATGACGGTCGGCAGCGCCGCCATGATCTCCACCGTCGGCTTGACGTATTTGCGCAGCCCCGCCGACATGAAGTAGGCGGTATAGATGGCGCCGGCGACGCCGAGCGGCACCGCGAACACCATGGCATAGAAGGAGGCTTTCAGGGTACCGAACACCAGGGGCACCAGGCTCAGCTTGGCTTCGAAGTCGTTGCTGGCGGAGGTGGACTGCCACACGTACTGGGGCTCGGGATAGCCTTCATACCACACCTGTTGCCAGAGGGCAGACCAGGTTACCTCGGGGTGATCGTTCTCGACGTCAAAGACCTTGAAGTCATCCCCCTGCTGGGTCAACAGCAGGTTGTGGCGAGGAGAGATGGCAACGGCAGCCAGGTTGCCCCCGTCAATCTTCTCGCCAAGCAGCTTGGCTTCGCCGGTGGCATGGAAGAAGTTGATGGTGCCGTCGCTGCCTGCGCTGATGAAGCCCTTGCGAAAGTGCTCGGGGGTCAGCAGGGCGACCGGCGCGTCACTCTTGAAGTCACGGATCTGGGTGAACTGGCGCTTGCCATCCTTTGCCACCTCGAACCACTGGGAGATGACGCCGTTATCGTTGCCCACCAGCAGGGAAGACGCACCGGAGAGCAGGGCCACCTGGGTCACGCTGGCATTGGGGGCGTTGATCTCCATGACATTGCGCAGGGAAATGTCGCTCAGGTTGTGGATGTCATAGACCGACAGGCGGTTGCCCTCGCGCACGAACAACAGGCGCAGGTTCGGGGTCAGCAGCATCTGGTCAACATGGCGTGGCAGGGACGGAATGGTGTAGGTCTGGTTGCTCCACTCGATTTCGCCGGAGAGGAAGTTCTCCTCGCCGCTCATCACCATCAGCACACCACGACCATCTTCGGTCACGGCCGCGGTGGCCATCTTGTCCTTGGTCGCCTCGAAGACCATTCGCGTCAGCGCCTTGCCCTGGGGATCGATCACCACGGGGGTCTCGCCGAAGGGATATTGCAGGCTGGGCTCAATGACGCGCACGTCATTGGGATAGGAGATCTTGAAATAGGGTTGCACCACCTGAGCCTTGCCGTCGGCAAACCCATAGGCGATGAGTTTCTGGCCCGGCGCAGGCGGCGCGACCGCCGTGATCTCGCCGTTCACCTGCGCCTCGCCAATCACCTGTCCGGTCTTGATCTTGCCATCCGGTTGCACGGCAAAGAACTTGACCTTCCCCTGGTCGCTGAAGCGGTAACCTATCTCGTTTTGCTCCTCGACCCCGAGCCAGGCGGTCTTGCCCTTGATGGGCAGGGTGAAGGAAGCGGTGCTCTCCATGCTGGCGCCATTGAAGATGGGCTTCACCACATAAAGCAGGTAGAAGAAGATAAGCAACAGCGCCACCAGCACCAGGGCTCCCCCTGTGGTGACGCCATATTTGGCCAATTTATCCTTGATCCGGCGTTTTCGACTGCCCGCCATGACCAGATTTAACGATTCCGATGACATGCAAGACCTCAATGTGAGCTAGGCTTGGCGGCATTATATGGCGGATGCATGACAGTTTTGTTACATCAACAGCGGCAAAGAGCGCAGGCTCCATCGGGGGGTGGCAGTTGGTATTCGGGGGGAAGCAGGCCGCCGGTCTGGCAGTGAAATAAAAGCAAACGGGGCCATCAGGCCCCGCTGTCATCTTGAGGAAGCGCCTCTTTCGCGGCGAGTCTGGCCGCCTTCTTCTCGGCGCGGCGCCGTTTGAAGAAATCCGACAGCTGGGCCGAGCAGGCGTCGGCGAGCACCTCCCCCGTCAGTACCACCTGGTGGTTGTGGCGGGGATCCAGCAGGATGTCGAACACAGAGCCTGCCGCCCCCGTCTTCAAATCCCGGGCACCATAGACCACCCGCTTGACCCGGCTGTGGATGAGGGCGCCGGCACACATGCAGCAGGGCTCCAGCGTCACATAGAGGGTGGTGTCGAGCAGGCGATAGTTTTCAAGCTGCTTGCCCGCTTCCCGAAGCGCCATCACCTCGGCATGGGCGCAGGCGTCGTGCTCGCTGATGGAGCGATTCCACCCCTCTGCCACTATCTCGTCCCCCAGCACCAGCACGGCGCCCACCGGGATCTCGCCTATCCCCTCTGCCCTGGCTGCCAGGGCCATGGCATGGCGCATCCAACGTTCGTCCTCCTCGCGCTGGCTGATCTGTGCTGCAACTTCAGATGGTTTCACGCCCTGATCCTCTCGTCGATATGATGTCGGCTTGCCTGGCCCCTGCACGGCATCGGCCGCGCACTCCCGGATTGCTGCGTCCCGGCCCTGGGCACACCGGGCCCCTTCCCCCTCGCGCTAGCCGGTAGCCCACGGCAGAAGATGCTGTCAATGAAAGAGAGGCCAAAGGCCCCGGCGACATAAGAACGCCCCGAGTTGGGTGTTCGCCACCCTGTGCCCGCCTAAGGGGGCGGCGATTATGCCAAAACTCCGGCCAGGGCCCAAGTTGCATCTTGGCTGAACAATAAAGAAGCAGTCGGCATCTCCCTGATAAAAAAGGAGTTGCGCCCGCCAAATCATCCGATTAGACTTCCTCCCCGTCAGCCGAGCTGACTCCGTCGGTGTGTAGCGCAGCCAGGTAGCGCATCTGCATGGGGTGTAGAGGGTCGGAGGTTCGAATCCTCTCACACCGACCAAATTCCCCGAGAATAGCCCAGTCAAACGACTGGGCTATTTTTTTGCCTGCACGCCCGACGCTTGCCTCTTTTTCCTCTCGCCTCCCCCGTTCATCAGGTCGCCGCTTTTTATTGGCATGAATTTTATACAGAACCACTTGAAGCTTTCATAAAGTGCCGCTAGGATACGCAACTTTTCCGCCGGCCATAAAAACAGGGAGGTGGACACTAGGGTGATGGAATCACCGACCGGCTTGCAATCAATGAGGCAAGCATCCATGACCCAAGCTGTTGACTCCCAGCCCGTTCAGCCCCTGATCTCCCCCACACCCTCCGAGCTCGATTCCGCAGAGCACGGGTTTGGCAGTTCAGTGCACCTCGATGTGATCGATCTCGCCGCCCCGGATGAAGATTACTGAGACGAGCCCGTACCATAGTGCGGTTCAAGACGCCGGTTTTGCTGTCCGGCATCGCCCTTGACCCCGGCCAACAGACCGCCACCGCAAATAACGACAAAATGCTGGTTTTTCTTCAAAAATCAGTTTAATTGACCATCTCCTGCGCCCCAACCTCCCTCTCCTTCATGGACACGGCTTGATACAAACCTACGTTATTGCTCGTCATTTCCCTCTCTCCTGTTCGCCTTCGCCATTTTGACTCAATTTGACATTTTAGTTTTAAACACCAGTTCACTACCCGGTCACTTCATAGCCCTCATGCAGACTGGATTGAACGAAGGCATTTCATACAGCTGTTTTTGCAAAGCTTGGAGTAATGTCGGGATTTGTTTTTGCATTTGTAATTTTATTACGTAATTAGTTACATTTTTAACCCATCCCCTCTACCGAAATCCTCCCCCCTGCCGCCCCGGCAACCCAAGAGCATAACCATCTGCAAAGAGCTTTTACACTAATCACATAAACCCATTTAAAACAGCATCTTAACTATCATCAAAAAACACCTGTTTTAAAAATCAAGTTGACGAATCCGCCATTCTTTTGCACCTTATGAATCGTGTTACCCCGCTGTTACGGGGAGTTTGAAAGAAAGGGATATAGACGTTGGTCGTAGTTAATAAATTCAAAATGTAACTTTTGGAGGAGTACCCACTATGTCGGCACCGGCCCAGACCATCAGCAGCACCCGCCTGCTCATTCAAGGCGAGATGCTTCCCGATTACGCGCAGATCCTGACGCCGGATGCGGTGGCCCTGGTGTCCGAACTGGTGGAACGTTTCGCTCCCCAACGCAATGAGCTGCTGAAGCAGCGAGTCGCACGCCAGGCCCGTATCGATGGCGGCGAGTTGCCGGACTTCCTGCCAGAGACCGCCCATATTCGCGATGGTGAGTGGACGGTGCGCGGCATCCCCGCCGATCTGCAGGACCGCCGTGTGGAGATCACCGGCCCGGTCGAGCGCAAAATGGTGATCAATGCCCTCAACGCCAACGTCAAGGTCTTCATGGCCGACTTCGAGGACTCCCTGGCCCCGGCCTGGAACAAGGTGATCGAGGGCCAGATCAACCTGCGCGATGCGGTCAACGGCACCATTGCCTACCAGAGCCCGGAGGGGAAGGCCTATACCCTGAATCCCAACCCGGCCGTGCTCATCTGCCGGGTGCGCGGTCTGCATCTGCCGGAGAAGCACGTCACCTTTGATGGTGCCCCCATTCCCGGCGGCCTGTTCGACTTCGCCCTCTATTTCCTGCACAACCACAAGGCGTTGCTGGCCAAGGGCTCCGGTCCCTACTTCTACGTACCCAAGCTGCAGAGCCATCTGGAAGGGCGCTGGTGGAGCGAGGTGTTCGCCTGGACCGAGGACAAATTCGGTCTGCCCCGCGGTACCATCAAGGCCACCGTACTCATCGAGACCCTGCCGGCGGTATTCGAGATGGACGAGCTGCTCTATCAGATGAAGGATCACATCGTTGCCCTCAACTGCGGTCGCTGGGACTACATCTTCAGCTATATCAAGACCTTGAAAAACCACCCGGATCGCGTCCTGCCGGATCGTCAGGTGGTGACCATGGACAAGCCGTTCCTCTCTGCCTACTCGCGACTCCTCATCAAGACCTGCCACAAGCGCGGCGCGCTGGCGATGGGGGGCATGGCTGCCTTTATTCCGGCCAAGGACGCGGCAGTCAACGAACAGGTGTTTGCCAAGGTGCACGCAGACAAGCAGCGCGAAGCCGACAACGGCCACGATGGCACCTGGGTCGCCCACCCCGGTCTGGCCGATACCGCCATGGCGGTGTTCAACGCCACCATTCCGGCGGGAGCCCAGAACCAGATCGGCGTGCTGCGCGAGCAGGATGCCCCCATCACGGCCGCCGACCTGCTGGCCCCCTGTGAGGGTGATCGCACCGAGGCGGGCATGCGCACCAATATCCGCGTCGCCCTGCAATACCTGGAAGCCTGGATCAACGGCAACGGCTGCGTGCCCATCTACGGACTGATGGAAGATGCCGCCACCGCCGAGATCTCCCGCACCTCCATCTGGCAGTGGATCCGCCACGGCAAGACCCTCTCCAACGGTCAGGCGGTGACCAAGGCGCTGTTCCGCCAGATGCTGGCCGAGGAGCAGGAGGTGGTCAGAGGCGAAGTGGGCGAGGCCCGCTGGCAATCGGGCCGTTTCGCCGAGGCGAGCGCCCTGATGGACGAGATCACCTGCGCCGACACACTCATCGATTTTCTGACGCTGCCCGGCTACGAGCGGCTGTGAGACCCGGGCCGGTAACGGCCCCCATAACAAGTCAATGGAAACGTGAAATCAATGAAAGAGGGAACTGATATGGCACTGACCCGTGAGCAACAGATCCAGGCTATCGAGAAAGACTGGGCAGAAAACCCCCGCTGGAAAGGGATCAAGCGCGGCTACAGCGCCGAGGACGTGGTGAACCTGCGTGGCAGCCTGCAGCCGGCACACACTCTGGCCCAACGCGGCGCCGACAAACTGTGGGAGCTGATCCACGGCGGCGCCAAGAAAGGCTATGTAAACTGCCTCGGCGCCCTGACCGGCGGCCAGGCGGTGCAACAGGCCAAGGCCGGCATCGAAGCTATCTATCTCTCCGGCTGGCAGGTGGCGGCGGACAACAACCTCTCCTCCACCATGTACCCGGATCAGTCCCTCTACCCGGCCAACTCCGTCCCCTCCGTGGTGGAGCGCATCAACAACTCCTTCGCCCGGGCCGACCAGATCCAGTGGGCCAACAAGGTTGGACCAGAGGACAAGGGCTTCATCGACTACTTCCTGCCCATAGTAGCGGATGCGGAAGCCGGTTTCGGCGGCGTGCTGAACGCCTTCGAGCTGATGAAGGGGATGATTGAAGCGGGCGCCGCCGGCGTGCACTTCGAAGATCAGCTCGCGTCCGTGAAAAAGTGCGGCCACATGGGCGGCAAGGTACTGGTCCCGACCCAGGAAGCGGTGCAAAAGCTTGTCGCAGCTCGCCTCGCGGCAGATGTCTGCGGTACCACCACCCTGGTGATCGCCCGCACCGACGCCAACGCAGCGGATCTGCTGACCACGGATGCCGACCCCTACGATGCCGGCTTCCTGACCGGTGAGCGTACCAGCGAGGGCTTCTACAAGGTGCAGGCCGGCATCGAGCAGGCCATCTCCCGCGGCCTGGCCTACGCCCCTTACGCCGACATGGTGTGGTGCGAGACTGCCAAGCCCGATCTGGACGAGGCGCGCAAATTTGCCGAGGCCATCAAGGCCCAGTACCCGGACAAGATCCTGGCCTACAACTGCTCCCCGAGCTTCAACTGGAAGAAGAACCTGGACGATGCCACCATCGCCCGCTTCCAGCAGGAGCTCTCCGACATGGGCTACAAGTACCAGTTCATCACCCTGGCGGGTATCCACAACATGTGGTTCCACATGTACGAGCTGGCCTACCAGTACGCCCGTGGCGAGGGAATGAAGCACTATGTCGAGATGGTGCAGCAGCCGGAATTCGCCGCCGCCGAGCGGGGCTACACCTTCGTGGCACACCAGCAGGAAGTCGGTACCGGTTACTTCGACAAGGTAACCACCGTCATTCAGGGCGGCCAGTCATCGGTGACCGCGCTGACCGGCTCGACCGAAGAGGATCAGTTCCACTGATAGCTGTGTAATGCTCGCAAACAAACCCCGGCCAAGTCCCGGGGTTTGTCGTTATGGGGCTTAGAACCTCTCCCAGTAGGCGTAATCGTTGAAGGCAGTTTGAACACGGACAGCGCGCAGAAACCGGAGCGTACTGTAGTACGTGAGGATTTCGAGCACTGCCCAGGTTCAAAATGGCGAATAAGATAGCCTAATGGGATAGGTTTTCAGAGCTCGAGGATCTCTTTGACGAAAGGGATGGTCAGCTTGCGCTTGGCACGGAAGGAGGCGTTGTCGAGACGATTGAGGGTGGCAAGCAGGGTGCGCATGTCGCGGGAGAGGCGGTTGAGCAGGAAACGGCCCACGTCGATGGGCAGCTTGAAACCCCGCAGCTCGGCGCGCAGTTGCAGGGCGCTGAGTTTGCCCTCGTCGTCCAGCTCGTCGAGGTGGAAGCTCACTCCCCAGTCGAGACGGGACGCGAGATCCGGCAGTTGCAGCCCCAGCTTGCGTGGCGCGCTGCAGCCGGTAACGATGAGCGTCCCCTCCCCCTTCTCCTTCCAGCGATTGTAGAAGTCGAACAGGGCCCGCTCCCACAGGGCGTTGCCGGCGATCGCCTCCAGGCTGTCGAGACAGACCAGGGGCAGGCTCTCCAAAGCATCGAGCATGCTGGGGTCAAGCTGTTCGAACTGATCGAGGGAGAGATAGGCCGCCGCCGCGTCGCGGGCGTTGACCTCGGCACAGGTAGCATGGAGCAGATGGGAGCGGCCCGACCCCTTGGCTCCCCAGAAATAGAGGAAGGGCGAGCCCTGACCAATGGCCGCATTCTTGAGGGCGGTGATCAGATGGGCGTTGTTGCCGGGATAAAAACTGACGAAGGTTTCATCATCCGGTAGTTGTACGGCTAAAGACAGTTGGGCCGGTTGCTTCACTCGTTGGGCTTTGACTGTGATATTTGCGGGCAAGTGTATCACCAGCGGGGCAGATAGAGAACCGCCCGGACCATGCCGGGCGGTCAGGATCCTTCCCCGGGATCAGGGCTGCGACCATTGATAGCGCAGGCCGCTCTCGTTGTCCTCCACCTGATGCAGCCGGCTCTCCAGTTGCAACCCCCTCACCAGCTCGGCCTTGTCCCCCTGCAGCGAGAGGTTGAAGGTCACCTTGTCCCCTTCCAGCTTGCCGATGGCCACCTTGGTGACACTGGCCATCCCCTGCAGCAGCTTCTGGATCTGGATCATGCCATCGATGTCGGACAGCCCCTCCACCACCAGGGTCTGGCTGGAGGCGACACCGGAGAGACGGGTACCGTACTGCTGCACCAGCCAACCGGCCAGGGCATCGGCAAAGCCCTTTGCCACCTCGGCCTGGGTACCTGAACCCGAGCCCTTGGTCAGCTCGGTCAGCTCTCCTGCCTGCGCCCCCGGCTTGGACCCATAAAGACCCCAGTCGATGCTCCAGGCCTCCCCCTCCGGGCTCAGTTTGCCGAGCACCACCATTTCAGCGCCGTAACGCTGGCTCGCCTTGAGCACGGGATCGGCAAAGCGGCCCCAGACATCGGTGGCATTGACCGCCATATTGTCATCCAAGTCCATCAGCGGGAGACTGACCGGCAGCCCCATGGCCTGGGTCTGGGCACGCAGCGCCTCGGACCAGCCATCGCCGGACTGATCCGGCAGAATGCGCCGCTCCCCTTCGTCGACCACCAGCCAGATGGCGACCTGCGGCCGCACCGGGCCCAGCAGGGCAAACTTGCTCTGACCGACCAGGGCGTTCACCTTGGCCACATTGAAATCCGCCTTGAGAAACTTGACCGAGCCGATGTCCTGATAGCTGTATTGCTGCACGTAATCCGCCGGCGCCGCCAGGGCCTTCACCACATCCGGCTGGGTGAGGATATCGCGCTTGCCCGTCACCTTGACGAGCACATCCCCCAGCGCCTGGGACTGGGCGGCCGTCATGTCGCCACTGGTGGGAGCCTTGCCCTGATAGAGGTCGGTTACCTGGGCGGCCGATACCACGAGTGGCAGACAGCAGCAGAGGAGAGTCGCTAAGCGTTTCAGCATAAAGAAGATTCTCGAAATGGGGGATGGTGCTTATGGTAGCGGCAAGGCGCGCATGGCAGCAAGCAAAGGGGGGAGAAACAGCGGAGCCGGCAGGGTGCCGGCTCCGTTTGCGCGCCTTGGGCGCGGCGATGGGGTAATGCTTACTTGGTGCCGAAGATCTTGTCGCCAGCATCCCCCAGACCCGGGACGATATAGCCCTTCTCGTTCAGCCCCTGGTCGATGGAGGCACAGAACAGCTCCACGTCCGGGTGAGCGGCTTCCAGCGCCTTGATGCCTTCCGGCGCGGCAACCAGCACCAGCACCTTGATGGACTGGCAACCTTTCTTCTTGAGCAGATCGATGGTGGCGATCATGGAGCCGCCGGTGGCCAGCATGGGGTCGATGACCAGGGCAAGACGCTCTTCGATATTGCTGACAATCTTCTCGAAGTAGGGGACAGGCTGCAGGGTCTCTTCATCGCGATAGATACCGACCACGCTGACGCGGGCGCTCGGCATGTGCTCCAGCACGCCGTCCATCATGCCAAGACCGGCGCGCAGGATGGGCACGACGGTGACCTTCTTGCCCTTGATCTGGTCGACTTCCACAGGGCCGTTCCAGCCATCGATGGTCACTTTTTCGGTTTCGAAGTCAGAGGTCGCTTCGTAGGTCAACAAACTGCCCACTTCCTTGGCCAGTTCACGGAAACGCTTGGTGCTGATGTCGCCTTCGCGCATCAGGCCGATCTTGTGCTTGACCAGGGGGTGTTTGACTTCAACGACTTTCATTATTATCTCCTCTAACCGGCGCCAAAAAAATCGCGGAATCATACAACAAAAGCCACGGCTTGTAGAGCTTTTCGATTCAAAAACGCGCAAACGATTTTCTTTCTGGTTTTTCGTGCCCGCTGGTAGAATACGCCCCGAATTTTACCCTCCACTTCTTTATATGACGGGGAATACGCGTGACTGACAAAACCTCACTGAGCTACAAGGATGCTGGCGTAGATATCGATGCCGGCAATGCACTGGTTGAACGTATCAAGGGCGTGTCAAAACGCACTCGTCGTCCTGAAGTCCTTGGTGGTCTTGGCGGCTTTGGGGCCCTGTGTCAAATCCCTGCTGGCTACAAGGAACCGGTACTGGTCTCCGGTACCGACGGGGTGGGCACCAAGCTGCGTCTGGCCATCGACCTGAAGAAGCACGACACCGTAGGGATCGACTTGGTCGCCATGTGCGTCAATGACCTCATCGTGCAGGGCGCCGAGCCCCTCTTCTTCCTCGACTACTATGCCACCGGCAAACTGGACGTGGACACTGCCGCTGCCGTGGTCACCGGCATCGGCGCCGGCTGCGAACAGTCCGGCTGTGCCCTGGTCGGCGGTGAAACTGCCGAAATGCCTGGCATGTATGAAGGGGAAGATTACGACATCGCCGGTTTCTGCGTCGGCGTGGTGGAAAAGAGCGAGATCATCGACGGCAGCAAGGTTGGCGAAGGGGATGCCCTGATCGCCCTGGCCGCCAGCGGTCCCCACTCCAACGGCTTCTCCCTGGTGCGCAAGATCCTGGAAGTCTCCAAGGCCGACGTGCAGCAGCCGCTGGGTGACACCACCCTGGCCAACGCCCTGCTGGAGCCGACCCGCATCTATGTGAAGCCCGTGCTCAAGCTCATCAAGGAGTGCGAGATCCACGCCCTGTCCCACATCACCGGCGGCGGCTTCTGGGAGAACATCCCGCGCGTGCTGCCCGCCAACACCCAGGCGGTCATCGACGAGCAGAGCTGGCAGTGGCCGGCGGTGTTCAGCTGGCTGCAACAGGCAGGCAACGTCACCCGCCACGAGATGTATCGCACCTTCAACTGCGGCGTCGGCATGATCATCGCCCTGCCGGCGGATCAGCTGGACAAGGCACTGGCCCTGCTCAAGGCCGAAGGCGAGAACGCCTGGCACATCGGCCACATCGCCAAGGCGGCCGATGGTGAGGAGCAGGTCATCATTCAATGAATGATCGGATCAACGGCCAGATGACCTCCCCTATGAAACGCATCCTCGTCCTCATCTCAGGCAGCGGCAGCAACCTGCAGGCCATCCTCGATGGCTGTGCCGGCGGCAAGATTGCCGGTCAGGTGGTCGGCGTCATCAGCAACAAGGCTGATGCCTATGGCCTGGTGCGTGCCAGGGAAGCCGGGGTGGCAACCGCCATCCTGGCCCAGCAGCAGTTCGCCAGCCGGGAGGAGTATGATGCCGCCCTGCTGGCCCTGATGGCGGATTATCAACCGGATCTGGTTGTGCTGGCCGGCTTTATGCGGATCCTGAGCGCCGACCTCGTGCGCCACTTCGCGGGGAGGATGATCAACATCCACCCCTCGTTGCTGCCGAAATACCAGGGTCTGCACACCCACCAGCGCGCCATCGAGGCCGGTGATGACGAGCACGGCGCCAGCGTCCACTTCGTCACCGAAGAGCTCGACGGCGGCCCGGTGATCCTCCAGGCACGGGTCCCCATCTTCGAAGGGGACAGTGCCGACGAGGTCGCCGCCCGGGTCCAGGTGCAGGAGCACAGCATCTACCCCCTGGTGGTGCAGTGGTTCTGTGAAGGGCGCTTGCAGATGCGAGAAGGGTCTGCCTTCCTCGATGGCAAGCAGCTTGGCCTGGCAGGCTATGCCAGCGAGTAACCGCTAGCAGCAGTAAGACACAACAAGGGAGGCTCAGGCCTCCCTTGTCATTTCCATCGACCAGCGCAATGGTTGTCATCACGTCCGATGACGCCGCTGCGCGGCTAATCGGCCCTACACCGGATTGTCGATATCGATAAAGGTCACCTCCAACCCGTGTACGGTGGCGAGCCACTCTCCCAGCGCCTTGACGCCGTAACGTTCGGTGGCGTGGTGGCCTGCGGCGTAGAAGTGCATGCCCATCTCGCGGGCGGTGTGAATGGTCTGCTCGGAGGCTTCGCCGGAGATGAAGGCATCGATGCCCTGCTCCGCCGCCTGGCTGATGTAGCTCTGGCCACCGCCGGTGCACCAGGCCACGGAGCGGATGAGCTCGGGGCCACTGTCACCACAATGAAGTGGCTCGCGACCGAGACGCTCGGCAATCAGCTTGGCAAAATCGCTGCCGCTCATGGGCTCCTCCAGCTTGCCCACCATGGCGACGCTCTTGCTGTTCCAGGGTTCGAGGCCGCGACGCACCTTGATGCCGAGCAACCTGGCAAGCTGGGCATTGTTCCCCACCTCGGGGTGCACGTCCAGCGGCAGGTGATAGGCAAACAGGTTGATGTCGTGGGTCAAGAGGGTCTTGAGACGACGCTGCTTCATGCCGGTGATCTGGGCCGGCTCGCCGCTCCAGAAGTAGCCGTGATGAACCAGGATGGCATCGGCCCCGGCGGCCACGGCGGCATCGATGAGGGCCTGGCTGGCAGTGACGCCAGTCACCACCTTGCGAATGCGCTCGCGCCCCTCCACCTGCAGGCCGTTGGGGCAGTAATCCTTGATGGCATGGGGTTCGAGCAGGTGGTTGAGCAGGCTTTCCAGTTTACGATGAGAGATCATGGGGGTCTCCTAGCTGGGCTCCCCACGCACTGTGCGGGGAGCCGGATTCCGATCGTCAGGGCCCATGATAATCGAGCCGGACCGGCAAGGCCATGCGCCTGTCAGGCCTAGGCGGGCAGCTCGATGCCGGCGTCACGCATCTGGGCCAGCTTGTAGCGCAGGGTGCGCGGGCTGATGCCGAGCTTGTCGGCCACCGCTTTGCGACTGCCGTTGCACTCCTGCAGGGTGTCCAGAATGATCTGGTGCTCCTGCTGCTTGAGTTCGCCGCCGAGCCCCTCCCCTGACAGCCGCTCGAGCGGGCGCACCAGGGTCTCGTCCGTCTCTTCCAGGATCAGGTGCTCACAGTCGATGAGACCGTCTGGGCAGAGGATCAGGGCGCGCTGCACCACGTTGTCGAGCTCGCGCACGTTGCCGGGCCAGGGGTGAGCCATCAGACGCTCTCGGGCGTCCTCTGCGAGCTGCGGCGTCGGCAGCCCCATCTGGCTGGCATGGAGCGCCAGCAGGTGCTCCGCCAGGGGAAGAATGTCCCCCGGGCGCTCCCAGAGCGCCGTCCAGCGCAGGGGGAAGACGTTGAGGCGGTAGTAGAGATCCTCGCGGAACAACCCGTCCTGCACCGCTTTTTTCAGATCCCGGTTGCTGGTGGCAATGACCCGCACATCGAGGGGGATCATCTTGCGGCTGCCGAGCCGCTCCACCTCTTTCTCCTGCAAGACCCGCAGCAGCTTGGCCTGCAGCCCCAGATCCATCTCGGTGATTTCGTCGAGCAGCAGGGTTCCTCCCTGAGCCTGCTCGAACTTGCCAGGGCACCCCTGCACCGCACCGGTGAAGGCGCCCTTCTCATAGCCAAACAGGGTCGCTTCCAGCATGTTCTCCGGAATGGCGGCGCAGTTGATGGCGACGAAGGCCTGCTCTGCCCGGCTGGAGTGGTCGTGAATGTAGCGAGCCAGCACCTCCTTGCCCGTCCCGCTCGGTCCGGTCACCATGACGGTGGCTTCGCTTCTGGCCACCCGGGTCGCCAGCTGGAACAGCTCCGCAGTCCTGGGGTCCCCGTACACCACGGCCCGTTTCTCCACCTTCTGGGCCGGCACATAACGGCTGACCTGGTTGAGCAGTACCTCGGGGGAGAAGGGCTTGGCCAGATAGTCGATCGCCCCCTCGCGCATGGCGCGCACCGCCCCGTCGATGTTGGCGTAGGCCGTCATCAGGAGCACAGGCACCTGGGGATATTGCTGGCGGATGTTGGCGAGCAGAGTCAGACCATCCATGCCCCCCATCTGGATGTCGGAGATCACCATGTCAAAGCGCTGACGGGACAGGGCAAGCAGGGCCCGCTCGCCGCTGTCCACCTCGCGGCACTCATAGCCACCGAGCAGCAGGGTATCCACCAGCGCCTCGCGCAGGCCGTTGTCATCTTCCACCACCAGAATGCGAGCCTGGGTCATGCCACACCTCCTACAACCAACATGGCCTTGTCGAGAATCATCTTCACCGGCGCTCCGGCTTTTGCGCGCATCATGCCACGCCCCCCAACTGAACCTGTTGCTGATGCAGGGGGAAGGACAGGGTAAAACAGGTGCCCTCGCCAGGGACCGAGGCCACGCTTACCTCCCCCTGATGGGCTCGTACCACCGACTGCACCACCGCAAGACCGAGGCCCGTGCCCTGAGATCGGGTGGTAAAGAAGGGTTCGAAGATCTGGTTGAGCAGGGAGGGGGCCATCCCCTTGCCGTTGTCGATGACCCGCATCTCCACCCGGTTGCCGCTGCGCACAGCGCTCACCAGGAGCGAATCGGCGCCGGCCTGCCGGGCATTGGCGATGAGGTTGTTGATGGCCCCCGCCAGGGCACTGCTGTTGGCAAGCAGACAGAGATCGGGCTCAGGGGCCTCCAGATGCAAGGCGCACCCCTGCTGCTGGCAGAAGGCTTCGGCCCCCGCCTGCACTTCCGCCAGCAGGCCCTGCACCGAGAGGGGCGCCACCACCTGGTTGTCGCCATTGCGGGCAAACAGCAGGATGTCGTTGATCTGTTTTTCCAGGTCTTGCAACCTGGCCATCAATTTTTGCTGGAACTGGCTGCGGGATTCAGGCTTGAGGGTGCGGTTGGCCAGGTTGGCCGCATAGAGCATGGCCGCGGAGAGCGGGGTGCGGATCTGGTGCGCCAGGGAAGCCGCCATGTTGCCAAGGGCGGAGAGGCGCTTCATGTGGTTGACCCTGTCCTGCAACTGGCGGGTCTCGGTCAAGTCGGTAATGAACACCAGTTGGCCGGGCTGATCCGGCAGCGGCTGGGTCGACAGCTGGACCCGGCGGCCGTCGCGCAAGGAGATCTCGTGACCGTCATCCTCACGGGGTTCGAAGCAGCGGGCGATGATCTGGCGCCAGGAAAGGCCTTCCAGTGGCTCTCCCAGCAGCGCCAGGGCGGCAGGGTTTGCGCGGGTGATCAGCCCCTCGCCATCGAGCAGCAGCACGCCGGTCGGCAGCGCCGTGAAGATGGCGTAAAGCTGACTCACTTCATGTGACTGGAGGGGGGCATCCTGCTGCAAGATTGTCATAAAGCTGACCTCAAACGGGCGATTGAGTCAGCTTATTCAATTTCCATGCCAGCAAAATAGACGTTATTTATCAATGTATTGGGTCAATGCGTCAAAGCATTGACCTCAATTGTCCTTGCTCATGCCGTACTTCTTCATCTTCTCCACCAGGGTGGTACGGCGCATGCTGAGCAGGTCGGCGGCGCGGGCCACCACCCCGTCCTGGGACTCCAGGGCCTGGCGGATCAGCTCCACCTCGAGGTCGGCCAGCATCTCCTTGAGGTTGACCCCCTCCTGGGGCAACTGCATGGGCAGGGGCATGGCGATGCCGGGATCCAGCTCTGGTGGAGACTGGAACACGGCAGCCAGGGCGTCCCGCTCGTCCATCTCGGTGAGCCGTTCATCTCGTGGCTCGCAAGGCAGCAGGCGATAGCGGCCGGGCAGATCCGCCACATCGACGATCTGGTTCGGATAGAGGATGAGCAGGCGCTCGATGAGGTTGGACAGCTCGCGCACGTTGCCGGGCCAGGCGTACTGCATCAGGGACTCCATGGCGCGCTGGGTCAGACGGATGATCCCCTTGTGCTGTTCGGCATGGCGGTTGAGCAGCTCCTGCAGCAGCAGCGGGATGTCGTCGGCCCGATCCCGCAGGGGGGGCGTCTCGATGGGGAACACATTGAGGCGGTAGTAGAGATCTTCGCGAAATACCTGGGTGCGGATCATGGCTTCCAGATCCCGGTGGGTCGCCGCGATCACCCTCACATCGGCCTGGACGGCCTTGCCGCCCCCGACCCGATCGAACTGGCGCTCCTGCAGCACCCGCAGCAACTTGACCTGCATCGGCAGCGGCATGTCGCCGATTTCGTCGAGGAAGAGGGTGCCCCCCTGGGCCAGTTCGAAGCGGCCGCGCCGGGCGGCAATGGCACCGGTGAAGGCCCCCTTCTCGTGACCGAACAGCTCGCTCTCGAGCAGTTCAGCCGGAATGGCGCCGCAGTTGATGGGCACGAAGGGGCCCGCGCTTCGGGCGGACAGCTCGTGGATGGCGCGAGCCACCACCTCCTTGCCAGTCCCGGACTCACCGAGGATCAGTACGTTGGCGTCGGTCTCGGCCACCTGGCCGATGAGACGGCGCACCTCCTGAATGCCCCTCCCCTTGCCCACCAGCAGGCGCAGCAGGGTCTGACCCTTGTCGTGGGTCTGATGACGGGGATGCAGGGAGATGAAGGCCTGGCAGAAGTGCAGATGACGGGTGAGGGACTCATAGGTAAAGGGCGCCTCGGCCACCCCGATGAAGTTGCTGCAACCATGGCTCGCCGGCATCAGGGAGAGGAAGGGCAGACGAGGATGGGCGGCAAGCAGCTCACTCAGGGCGCGCTCGCGCAGTTCCCCGGCCAGAATTCCCTGCAAGGGCCCGGCAGTCTCGATGGCCACATCGAGATCGCTCTCCACCACCTCCTGCCAGGGGATCCCCATGAAGGAGAGCACAGTCCCCAGTTGCTGGCGCCGCACATCATCGGCATCAACAAGCAGCACACCCATAGCCATCCTATTCATATTTTCACACCTGACGCCAAGTTATTGTTTTTTAAGTGCTTATTAAAACCAATTTCGCACTGTGTCATAAGGGGGACAAAGTGCCAAAATTCTGGCGGATTGTCAAAACTTGTCGCATCCTCCCGGACCCTGGCGGGACGGGGATCACGCTTCCAGCCAGATTGAGTATCGGATGAAAACCAGCGAAGGGGAAAGAATGACGCCGACAGGGCGCGGCGTCAGAGAAGGGATCAGTGCTTCACGCTCTCCTGGGGTGCGGCATAGCGGCACTCGGGAAACCGGCTGCAGGCGAGGAACAGGCGACCGGCGTGGGGACCCTTTCGTGCTTCCCGTGCCACCAGGGGCGCGGCACAGCGGGGGCAATGAGGGGTCGTCTCCCGGGGCTCCTCCTCATCCGGATCGAGGAAGGGATTCTCCTCCATCAACACGGGCATTGCCTCTTCGGCCTGGGGGGGCGGCACCTGGGGCTCCCTGGCAACCCCCGGGTGTGACGTGCCCAGATCGACACCATCGAGCAGCAGCGGGCTGAAGGTCGGTTCGCGGCGCTCGCCGGGCAGCAGGTCATCCATCGGCGCCGTCGTTCTCGCCAGCAGGGGCAGCAGTTGCTCCCGCAACTCGTCGACCTGGTAGTGGCTGCTGGCCGGGATCTGCAACAGCGGCAGACCGGCGCCATCGCAGGCCGCCTTCAGGAAGAGATCCCGCGACTTGCGCTTCTGGTGGCGGTGCCCCTCGTCATCCAGCTCCACGGCACAGAGGAAAGAGAGATCCGCCGGGTGGCAGAGCAGAAAATCGAAGTGCTTCTCCCCTATCTTGTCGAGCGCCTGCTGGCGCTTGCCCTTGCCAAGGTGCGCCTCGGGCGTCAGTACATAAGAGGCTCGTACCTTGGCAAAGACACGGGCCTTGTCCCCCACCGCCTGATCCAGCACCCCGAAGAAGGTGCGCTCCGCTGGGCTCATCAAGGTTTCCTGCAGATCATAGGGCTCGGCTTTGCCCCCTTTCTCCCTGCGCCAGACGATCACCAGCAGGAGCAACCCCAGCAACACGGCTCCCGATACGACAAGGCTATTCATACACGCACATCCCGTTTACAAGACAAATTCAGTTCACACCAGAGGAAGGGGCACACTCTACCACGGGGAAAGCGACTCAGGCAGCGCAGAAATCAAGCCCGTCCCGGCATTCACGTTTTTTCACTGAATTTGCGCAAGGCGGGCTTCATATGGCCTGTCACAGCAGGCACAATGCTAGAGCCCATGGACGTTCTGGCGCGCACCCCGTCGCCGCCAGGTGTCAACGGACCCCACGCAGCCCCATTCAAGGAGAGCAGGATGCAAAAGCAATTGGTCGTCACCGTGATCGGCGCAGACAAACCCGGGATCGTCGAGAGCCTGGCCGATACCATCACCCGGCAGCAGGGCAACTGGCTGGCCAGCTCCATGAGCGAGCTGGCGGGGCAATTTGCCGGCATTTTGCACGTCGCCGTGCCTGACGAGCATTACCGCAGCCTGTGCGAGGCCCTGGTGATGCTGCCTGGCCTCACCGTGAGCTTCGCCGAAGGGCAGCTCAGCCCGCAACCGGCCCATCAGGTGATGCTGAGCGTCACCGGCAACGACAGACCGGGCATCGTCCACGAAGTGGCCAGCATCCTGCGCCAGCTCAACATCAACGTCGCCGACCTCACCACAGGTTGCGAACCTGCGCCCCACTCAGGCGCCCCCCTCTTCTATGCTCACGCCCTGGTGGCCCTCCCGCCGCAGCTCGAACTGGACGATCTCGTCACGGCCCTGGAGTCCCTCTCCGACGACCTCGTCGTCGACATCGATCAGGATCTGAGCGAATAGTGTCGCCTGTCATAAATTTGTCATGGTTTGACGCCATAACTTCCGCGCAGACGCAACCAGAGCAAAGAGGCACCAGATGAGCACCGACAAGCAGTATGAAGAGAAAGAGCTTAGCTGGCTCTCATTCAATGAACGGGTGTTGCAAGAGGCGATGGACAAGACGGTACCCCTCATCGAGCGGGTCCGCTTCCTCGGGATTTTCTCCTCCAATCAGGACGAGTTCTTCAAGGTACGGGTGTCGGACGTCAAGCGCCGCATCCTCATCAACGAAGTCCACGGCGGCGACGACGAGGCCAAGGTGCTGCTGCGCGCCATCCAGCAGAAGGTGATGGCGCTCGGCGAGGCGTTCGACAACACCTACAAGGAGCTGCTGATCGCGCTGGCCCGCCACAACATCTTCCTGGTGAACGAAAGCCAGCTCTCCGAGTCCATCCAGCAGTGGCTGCGGATCTTCTTCCGGGAAAAGGTGCTGCGCCACATCATCCCCATCCTCCTCAACAAGGAGGTCAACCCGGTCAAGTTCCTGAAAGACGAGCACACCTATCTCGCCATCGAGATGAAGAAGAACGGCCAGGTGATCCAGTACGCCCTGGTGGAAGTGCCCACCGACGATCTGCCCCGCTTCTTCCAGCTACCACCGGAGGGCACCCGTCGCAAGAAGCAGATCATCATCCTGGACAACGTTATCCGCTTCTGTCTGGACGAGATCTTCAAGGGCTTCTTCGACTACGACGAGATTGCCGCCTACGCGGTCAAGCTGACCCGGGATGCCGAATATGACCTCTCCGACCAGTTGGACTTGAGCCTGGTGGACAAGATGAGTGACGGCTTGAAACAGCGCCTCACTGCCATGCCGGTGCGCTTCGTCTACGAGCGGGAGATGCCGGCGGCCATGATAAGCTTCTTGAAGCTCAAGCTGCAGATCAGCTCCTACGACGCCATCATGCCCGGTGGGCGCTATCACAACTTCAAGGATTTCATCGGCTTCCCCAATGTGGGCCGGGATTATCTGGAAAACCCCAAGCTGCCGGCCCTGGACTGCCGCGACTTTGACGGCTTCGTCAACGCCTTCGACGCCATCGCCAAGCAGGACATCCTGCTCTACTACCCGTACCACAAGTTCCACCACTTCACCGAGCTGGTGCGCCAGGCGGCCTTCGACCCGGCGGTCAGCGCCATTCGCATCAACATCTACCGGGTGGCCAAGAAGTCGCGGATCATCCACTCCCTCATCGACGCCGCCAACAACGGCAAGAAGGTGACCGTGGTGGTGGAGCTGCGCGCCCGCTTCGACGAGGCGGCCAACATCGACTGGGCCAACATCCTGACCGACGCAGGCGTCAAGGTGGTGTTCGGGGTGCCCAGCCTCAAGATCCACTCCAAGCTCTGCCTCATCACCCGCCACGAGAACGGCGAGGCGGTGCGCTACGCCCATATCGGGACCGGCAACTTCAACGAGAAGACCGCCAAGATCTACACCGACTTCTCCCTGCTGACCCGCCATCCGGACATCACCGCCGAGGTGGAGAGCGTGTTCGAGTACATCGAGTACCCCTATCGGCGCTACAAGTTCAACCACCTGCTGGTCTCCCCCATCAACAGCCGCCGCCAGCTCTATCGCCTCATCGACAACGAGCTGACCAACGCCAAGGCGGGGCAACCCAGCGGTATCACCCTCAAGATCAACAACCTGGTGGACAGAGACCTCATCAACCGGCTCTATGCCGCCGGCCAGGCCGGGGTGCCCATCCAGATGATCATCCGGGGCATGTGCGCCCTGCGCCCGGGGGTGCCGGGTCTGAGCGACAACATCCGGGTCATCAGCATCATCGACCGTTTCCTCGAACATCCCCGGGTGATGGTGTTCCACAACAAGGGCAATCCCCAGCTCTATATCTCCAGTGCCGACTGGATGAGCCGCAACATCGACGGTCGCATCGAGGTGGGCACCCCCATCTATGACGAGCGGCTCAAGCAGCGCATCCTCGACATTCTCGAGCTACAACTGAGTGATACCTGCAAGGCGCGGGTGATCGATGCCGACCAGAAGAACGAGTACGTGAAGCGGGGCAACCGCCGCAAGGTCCGTTCCCAGGTGGCGATTTACGACTACCTCAAACGCATAGAGTCAAACCATGGACAATAGTCTGTACGCCGCTGTCGATCTGGGCTCGAACAGCTTCCACATGGTCATTGCCCGCCTCACCGAGGGGCGGATGCAGATCATCGATCGCATCAAGGAGCGAGTGCGCCTCGCCGAAGGGATGGATGAGCAGCGCCGCATGTCCCAGGAGGCCATGGCGCGCGGGCTGGACTGCCTCGCCCTGTTCGCCGAGCGGCTCACCAACATCAAGCCGGATCAGATCCGCATCGCCGGCACCTACACGTTGCGCCGCGCCAGCAACGCCCGCGACTTCGTGCGCGAGGCGGCCAAGGTGCTCAACCACCCCATCGAGATCATCAGCGGCCAGGAAGAGGCTCGCCTCATCTATCAGGGGGTCGCCCATACCCAGCACATCGAGGGCCAGGTGCTGGTGGTGGACATCGGCGGCGGCAGCACCGAACTCATCATCGGCGAAGGGTTTGAGCACAAGGCGCTCACCAGCCGCAAGATGGGCTGCGTGAGCTTCACCCAGAGCTTCTTTGGCAACGGCAAGCTCGGCGAGAAGGCCTTCAACGCCGCCGTGTTGGAAGCCCAGCATCAGCTCGCCCCCATCATCAACCAGTACCGCAAGCTGGGCTGGCAGAGCTGCCTCGGCAGCTCGGGCTCCATCCGCACCGTGCGCGACGTGTTGCAGGGGGAAGAGTGGACCGATGGTGCCATCACCCTGGCGGGACTGGAGCGGCTGAAGGAAGAGATGCTCAAGCACAAGCGGGTCGACCAGCTCAAGCTGGCGGGCCTCACCGAGGAGCGTCAGGGGGTGTTCGCCGCCGCGGTGGCCATCCTGCTCGGGCTCTTCACCTCCCTGCCCATCGAGCGGATGGAGTACTCCGACGGCGCCCTGCGCGAAGGGTTGCTCTACGAGTTCGAGGAGCGCCTGCAGCATCACGACATTCGCGAACGTACCGCGCTTGCCCTCAGCACCCACTATCGCATCGACAAGCGCCAGGCCACCCGGGTGGAGAGCAGCGTCCTCTCCCTGTTCGACGCCCTGAGCGGCCCCTGGGAGATGCCGGAAGAGCCCTATCGCGCCATCCTAGGCTGGGCGGCGCGGCTGCACGAGATCGGCCTTGCCATCAACTACAGCGGCATCCACAAACACTCCGCCTACATCTTGCAAAACACCGACCTGCCCGGCTTCAACCAGGACGATCAGGCCCTGCTGGCGGCCCTGGTGCGCTTTCATCGCAAGGGGCTCAAGCTCTCCGAGCTGCCGGCCCTGCCCAACCACGACGAGCAGACGGTGCTGCGCTGCATCCGCATCCTGCGCCTCGCGGTGGCGGCCCACCACAGGCGTCAGGACAACCTGCTGCCCGAGTGGAACGTGCAGGCCGCCGGGGATCAGCTGGTGGTCACCCTGCCGCTCGACTGGTGCGACGAGAACAAGTTGCTGATGCAGAACCTGGAAAAGGAGCACCGCTACTGTCACGAGCAGGGTTGGCCCCTGTTGTTCCAGCTCGGGTGATCCGCTCCTCTACGAAAAAAAGGCAGCCGATGGCTGCCTTTTTTGTCTCTTGTCCTTTCCTACTGCAGATCCGGCAGGATCAGCTTGGCTATCTCGAAGTAGATGATGAGGCCGGTACCGTCCACCAGGGTGGCGATGAAGGGGGCGGAGACCACCGCCGGGTCGATTCGAAAGCGACGCAGCACCATGGGGATCACCGAGGCGACGGTGGCGCTCCAGAGCACGATGGCGACGATGGTCAGGGTCACCACCATGCCGATCTCGGGCCCCACCCCCAGGCTCCAGGCCCGCACCCAGGCCGCCAGTGCGATGGCGGCCGAGATGAGCAGACCGGTGGAGATCTCCTTTTTCAGCACGGTGCCGAGGTTTTTCAGGCTCACCTCCCCCACCGCCATGGCACGCACTATGGTGGTGGTGATCTGGGTACCGCTGTTGCCACCGGTGCCGATGAGGAGCGGGATGAAGAAGGCCAGGGCGATGGCCGCCTCCAGCTGCTCTTCAAAGGCCCGCAGCACGGTGCCTGTGTAGGCTTCCGCCACGAACAGGATCAGCAGCCAGCCCACCCGCTTGCGCCATAACTGCCAGGGGGTGGCCTGCAGATAGGGGGTATCCAGCGGCGAGGAGCCCCCTTGCAGCTCCGCATCCTCGGTGGACTCCAGCTCCAGGATGTCGGCGGCATCGTCCACGTGGAAGACCCCCACCAGACGCCCCTGATCTTCCACCGGCAGGAGCGAGAGGTCACGGTCAATGAGCAGGCGGGCCGCCAGCTCCTGATCCGCCCGGGCGTTGATGCGCACCGCCTCCCCCTCCATCAGGTCCCCTACCGGCAGCAGCGGATCGGCGATCAGCAGCGACTTGAGGGAGACGCTGCCAAGCAGGCGCTGCTCGCCGTCAACCACATAGAGATGACCGAACAGCCTGGCCTGATCCCAGGCCCCGTGGATCAGCTGCTTGGCGCTTTCCACCGTCGCATCGGCCTCCACTGCCAGGTATTCGTGGCGCATGTTGGCCCCCACCGACTCGTTCGGCCAGGCCAGCAGGGACTGGAAGGCTTTGCGGGCGGGCTCCGGCAGCCGGGCGAGCAGGGTCTTGCGATCGTGCTCGTCGAGCCTGCGCAGGATGGCCAGCAGGTCACGACGGGCCAGGGTACCCTGCAGTATTCCCACGATGCTGCCATGCAGCCTGAGCAGCAGATGGCCGGCACACTCCGCCGGGAGGGAGGCGAGCAAGGACGCCCCTTCCGGCATGGAGAGGGTATCGAAGATGCAGTTGAGCTCTTCCGGGCGCAGGGTCAGAAGCTGATCGGCACGGGCCACCGGATCCAGGTTGTGCGCCAGCCAGTTGCGCAGGGCAACCGGGTCGAGCAGTTGATGACGATTGAGCAGGGTGTGTGTTTTCTTCATCACAGATGTCCTCATGTGATTTCAGGCGAACCTGAACGCCTCCGGCACCTGGCCGGATGCAACGGCAAGAAAACAGCAATTTGATTGACGAGTAACAGGCAGGAAATGACGCCGTCCGGCGTGTTTTCATCCCCACGTACCAGCTTTAGCACTGCATAACGTATCCGGCATGCCGGAAGCCACTTGGGTTGACACCTTAATCCGATGAAAACTGTCCTGATCTTGGGCGTCTCTGGACGTCGTGAGATCAGTGGCCTGTGTTTATGCAGGAGCCTCGCCTAACGAGATGCTGCGAACATTGATTGCACGGCGCGACCGTGCGGGCTGCATCATCTGCCCAGGCACAGGTCGAGTCAAGGCAAACGGGCCCCTGGCAACGGGTTGTTACAAATTGGCCGGACGGCGGGCCCTTCATGAAACGAGGCTCCCCCGTGCGTGGCACGGGGGAGCCTGCGGTCAACGGATGAACGTCAGCGGATATAGTCGAAGAGGGTCAGCTTGCTTATCTTGCTGAAGGCGAGCTGGGAGGCGCTCATGGCTGCATCCTCCTTGGAGAGGGCCGCGATCACCTCGTACATGTCCGCCTCGGACACCTTGGCCCGCGCCTGCTGGTTCAGGGTGCTGAGTCCGTCGTTGGAGCTCATCACCTGCTCCAGGCTGTTCATCCTTCCCCCCAGCTCCCCCAGTCCCCGGTCTATCTTGGTTCTGGCGTTGCTCATGTGGGTGGTGGCATCGGAGACCGCCAGCTGGAAATCGCTCTCGGACAGGGTCGGATCGCGCATGGCGGAGATGAAATCGGACATGCCATTGAGGATGTTGTCGTTTTTCGGGGTATCCAGCACGAAGTTCTGGGTCGCCGACCCCGCAGGGAGGTCGAGGGTGAGCGCCAGGCCGTTGAAGGGGATCTTGTTGCCCGCCACATAGTCGCCGCTTTGCAGCAGGGTGCCACCGCTGTCACGGATCTCGTAGGTGTCCGGCGGCCCGGCCAGGGTGCTGACCGCATACTGGTTGCTCGGCAGGGAAGCATCATAGTTGTTGCGATAGAAACTCTCGAAGTTCCCCTGATCCGCCACCGACACCTGGATGTTGCCACTGGCGGCGCTGGCGGTGCGCCGGGTCGCCACCATCTCGAACAGATCGAAACCGGAGTCGTTGGCCGGGATCTGCACCGTGGGAGAGACCTGGATGTTGCGCTGCCCCGTGTCCCCCTGGAACACATAGTTGCCACTGGCATCCTTGACGAAGGGCTGGGTCTTGCTCTGATTGCCGCCGAAGATGTACTCCCCCTGGGAGTTCTTGCTGTTCATCAGGTCGAACATCTGCTTTTGCAGCCCCTCCAGTTCGCTCGCGATGGCGTTGCGCTCCTCGGAGCCCATGGCGGAGTTGTTCGCCTTCTGGATCAGGGTCTGGGCACTCAGCATGGCGTTGTTGAGGGAGGTCAGCACCGTCTCCTCGTGGCCCAGGCTGTTCTCCAGCAGGCTGCCGTTGACGCCGTACTGCTTGAAGAGATCGATCTCCTTGGTCAGCGCCATCTTCTGGCTCATGCCGGCCGGGTCCTCCCCGGAGCGGGAGAATTTATCCCCCGTCATCAACTGGTTGTAGGCGGTGTTCTGGCGCTCGCTCACCTTGCTCATGGAGGCAAGGTTGCGGTCATAGATCATGTTGGTGGTGATGCGCATGACTTACCTCACGGAGGAGAGCAGGGTGTCGAAGATGGTCTTGGCGGTGTTCACTATCTGGGCCGAGGCCGCATAGGACTGCTGGAAGCGGATGAGGTTGGCCGCCTCCTCCTCCAGATTGACGCCGGAGACACTCTCGAAGATGGCGGTACTCTGGGTCAGCTTCGCCTCGTTGGCCTGCAGCAGGGTCTTGGCCTGGCTGGTCTTGTTGCCAATGCCGCTCACCAGACCCGAGTAGGCATCGTTGAAGGTCATCTTGTCGTTGCTGGTGGCGGCGTTGTTGTTCTTGCGCACCAGCTCCTTGTTCTGCAGCTCCGCCAGCGCCAGGCCGTTGGCGTTGTCCGCAAAGCCGTCCTTGTTGTAGCTGAGCGTGAAGCTGTCGTTGGCCTCCACCTTGCCGGTGATGCTGAACTCATAGCCCGGGCTCTGGGTCGGATCGGCGTAGACCTTGGGCCCCCCCAGGGGGCTCTCGAGGGCGGCCATCAGGTTCTTCCCCTTGCTGGAGGCGGGGGCCACACCGAGCAGGTTGTTGTTCTTGTCATAGACCTCGTAGTTGCCGCTGCCGTCGATCTTGATGACCTGGGGGGCACTCGGGTCCAGAGTGTTGGTGCCAAAACCCGAGCCCGTGCCGGTGTTGTAGACACCGCCCAGCGTTATCTCGCCCGAGCCCAGGTTCTGGGATCCCTTGTCCGCCTTCAGGGGGGATGCCAGCGCGATATCCTCGGGACGGGTGATCGCCTGCTCCAGGTTGGCAGCCGCATTCCGGGTGGGTTGCAACAAGATCTTGTCACCCGCGACCGGAGTGCCGGAGAGATCGATTTCGATGCCGTGCCCCGCCACCTCGAAGGTGGCTGGCGGCGTGGTCCCCGTGGCGAGCGAGGTACGCTGCCCGCTGCCGTCGATGGAGAATACCTCGTAACCGGTGGCGCTGTTGAACCGCACCTCGTAGTCGAAGGTGGTGACCTCGCTCCCCTTGCCGGGGACGAAGTTGACGCTGGCCGCCCCGTTACCCTGGTTGCTGGCGTAGGGCAGCCCCTGGCTTCCCTTGAGGGTGAAGAGATCCCCCCCAAGCTCGTTGTCGAGATCCATCCCCAGCCGGTTCTGCTGGTTCATGGCATCCCCCAGGGCGACGGCCAGCTGCCCCAGCTCCCGCTTGGCGGGCTCCAGATCCCGGCGCGCGGTGAAGAGGCCACCGATGGCACCGCCAATATCCTGGTCGTTGATGCTGGCCTGGTTCTTGCCCAGGGTCAGCTGCAGGGAAGGCTCACGGGAATCCGGGTCCCCCGGCACCACCTTGAACTGGGCCACGCCGCCATCGAGCACCAGGGAGTGCCCTGTGCTCATGTTGACCAGCATGCTGCCATTGGGCTGGGTCACGGTGCGGATCTCCATCTTCTCGGAGAGCTGGCGAATGGCCTCATCCCGCTGATCGAACAGCATCAGGTTCTCTTCAGGGGAGCCCTGGGTACGGACAATGGCCTGGTTCAGATCGTTGATGCTGTTCAGCAGGCTGTTCACCCTGTCCGTCTCGTCCCCAATGGTGGCGTTGATGGTATCGGACTGCTTGTCGAGCTGGGCGGAGAGGGTATGGAATCTGTCCACCATGCCGCTCAGTTCACTCAGGGTCGTCTTGCGCCCCCCGATCTCGGACGGTGACTCGTTGGCGGTGTGGAAAGCCTTGAAGTAGGAGGTGATGGTGGTCCCCACGCTGTTGCTGGCATCACCGAGCAGGCTGTCGAGCCGGAACAGTTGATCGTAGCGGGTGTTGGCCGCCTGATAGGCGGACGTATCCCGGCGCACCTCGGCCTGGGCATAGGCGTTGATGATGCGCTCGCTCACCATGTCGCCCGTCCCCAATCCGACGGAATTGGTGTAGATCAGGGTGCGTTCACGTACATAGCCCTGGCTATTGACGTTCACTATGTTGTTGCTGGTGGTCTGCAGCAGTCGCTGCTGGGCCAACACACCCGAGGTCCCAATTCCAAGCAGATCGCTTGCCATAGCTTACAGCTCCATCTCTGTGTTCCTGTCTGCAATGTTGCCGGGCGTCGAGTAACCGGCGATGGCATCACTGCGCAACACTTGTTTAAGTTTCCTGGCGTACTGGGGATCGGTGGCATAACCGGCCTGCTGCAACGCCTCGAAGTAACGGTCCGGGCTGTCCACCTTGGCCAGCGCCCCCTTGTAGCGACTCCCCGAGGTCAGGAAATCCACGTAGTCGTTGAAGCTCTCTTCGAACGACTCGTAGGAGCGAAACGCCGCTTTCTGGCGCGAGGCCACCCCTTGCTCGTATTCCAGGGTGCTCACCACCGCCTTGGGGCCTTCCCAACGCGGATCGGCCTTGATGCCGAACAGGTTGTGCGTCACGTTTCCGTCTGCATCCTTGATCACCCGCTTGCCCCAGCCACTCTCAAGGGCGGCCTGGGCCACCAGCACCGCCGGACTCAACCCCAGCTTGTCCGCCGCCTTCTTGGCCAGCGGCATCAGCCTGTCGACGAACTCTTCCGGGCTATCAAACACCTTGGCGCTGCCATCCAGGGCCGAAGGCCTCTGGCTGCTGCCCATGGGCGGCACGGTGCGGTGGGGGCGTCTTGGCAGGGCCAGCGTACGCTCGGCCCCATTCAGCTCACCCTTCATTTCGTTATCAGCAAAATCTTTGCCAACTTTGGAGGCAGCAATCAGATCGTTGGAGGCACTGGGGGGTTGATAGGGCTTGTAGACCCGCTCGGTACGCTGGGGCAGCTTGAGTACCCGGCCATCCTGATGGGTGAAGGTCTGCTCGGGTGAGAGCTGCCTGGCCACCATCTCGGCAATGCCCAGCCCCCCCTTGCTCGACATGTCGGCAACCCGCTGCTCGTCCAGCATCCCTTCATAGAACTGGGTGTAGCTGCTGTTCATCGGGTTGCCCTCGGTGAGCACCGAGTTGGCCTGGCGCATCCCCTTGAACAGGGTCTGGGTGAAGATGGATTCGAACTGGCGGGCGGCCGCCATCAGGGCCCCTTGCTTCCCCTCCTTGCTCAGGCTCATCTGGCGCAGTTTGTCCAGGTTCTGGACGTCCTGCACCATGCCAATATTGATACCGCTCTGGGTGTCGAACTCTGCCATAACCTACCTCTTTGCCGCCCGTGGCAACCGCTTGCCGCTCACGAAATTACAGAATGACCAGTTGGCCCTGGATCGCGCCCGCCTGCTGCAGCGCCTCCAGGATCGCCATCAGATCCCCGGGGGCGACCCCCACCTGGTTCACCGCCCGCACCAGGTCGTCCAGGGTCGCGCCGGTATCGAGCTTGAACATCCGACCGGGATCCTGCTGCACGTTGATGGTGGAGTTGTTGGTGACCGCCGTCTGCCCGCCAGCGAGCGGATTGGGTTGGGAGACCTGCTGGTTCTCGGCGATGGTGACCGTCAGCCCACCGTGGCTGATGGCCGCCGGGCGCAGCTTGACCTCGCTACCGATGACGATGGTCCCGGTGCGCGAATTCACGATGATCTTGGCGGACTCGCTCGCCGGGTCCACTTCCAGGTTCTCGATGGTGGAGAGGTAGGAGACCCGCTGGGCCGGATCCCGCGGTGCGAATACCTTGATGGAGGTGGCGTCCATCGCCTGGGCGGTGTTCGGACCCACCAGATCGTTGACCACGTCCGCCAGACGGCGGGCGGTGGTGAAGTCCGGCCGGTTCAGGTTGAAGGTGATGGTGTCGCCCTGGCTGAAGGAGTTGGGAACCTCCCGCTCCACGGTCGCCCCGTTGGCGATGCGCCCCACTGTGGGCGTGTTCACCACCACCTTGGAGCCGTCCGCCCCTTCGGCCCCGAGGCCACCGACCACCAGGCTGCCCTGGGCCACCGCATAGACGCGGCCATCCAGCCCTTTCAGGAAGGTCTGGAGCAAGGTGCCGCCACGCAAGCTCTTCGCCTCGCCGATGGCGGAGACGGTGACGTCTATGGTCTGACCCGGCTTGGAGAAGGGGGGCAGATCCGCGTGGATGGCCACCGGCGCCACGTCCTTGATCTTGGGCTTGATGTTGTCAGGCACCTTGATGCCGAAGTTGTTGAGCATGGTCCTGAAGGTCTGCTCGGTGAAGGCGTTGTTCTTCTCCCCCGTGCCGGGCAGGCCCACCACCAGACCGTAACCGATCAGCTGGTTGCTGCGCACTCCTTCCACCGAGGCGAGGTCCTTGATGCGGGATGCGTGCGCCAGCCCGAAGGGCAGCAGGCAGCACAGCAGGGCAAGCAGACGGAATCGGTTCATGACATCTCCTAACAAAACCTTCCTGATCCGGGGCCCGTGAACGCCCCGGACTATTGAGTCTTAAATGGGCCACCAGGGGCCGTTGAAGAAGCTGGTGAGCCAGCCCTGTTCCTGGGTGTTCGCCAGATCCCCGGTACCGCCGTAATAGATACGCGCATTGGCCACCCGCTGGGAGGAGACGCTGTTTTCCGAGCTCACGTCCTCCGGGCGCACCAGACCGGTGATGCGGATATATTCGTTGCCATTGTTGAGCATGATCCACTTCTCGCCGCGCACCAGCAGGTTGCCGTTTGGCAGTACCTTGACCACGCTGACCGAAATGTTGCCCTGCAGGCTGTTGCTCTGATCCGCCTTGGCCTGCCCCTTGAAGGCACTGTTCTGGCCGATGGAGGCCGACAGATCGTAGGGCCCCGCCGTGACCGGCACGCCACCCAGGGTGACGGGGTCGAGCGCCAGCTTGTTGTCCTTGCCGCTCTGGGTGTTGGCCTTTTTCGACGCTGAGGTCGACTCCGCCAACTGGATGGTGATGATGTCACCCACCCGGTGCGCCTTGATGTCCGAGTAGATGCCGTTGACCTGCTCGGGCTGGAAGATGGCGCCGGTCGGGCGCACCGACACCGGCTCAGACTCCCCGTAGACGGGGGCGAAATCCGGGTCATCCGGTTTGGCGGTATTGGGGGTACTGGTGCAACCCGCCAGCGTCAGCAGTCCCAGCATCCATATGGCTTTCATCATGACACTCCTTTCATCAGGTCCGCTGGGTCAGGAAGGACATCATGGAGTCGACGGCGGAGATGACCTTGGAGTTCATCTCGTAGACCCGCTGAGCCTGGATGAGATTCACCAGCTCCTCGGTCACGTTGACGTTGGAGGTCTCCAGCATCCCCTGCTTGATCACCCCCAGCCCGTCCGCGCCGGCAGTCCCCTGAATGGGGGCGCCGCTGGACTGGGTCTCGAGGAAGAGGTTCTCCCCCATGGGCTGCAGGCCGGTGGGGTTGACGAAGTCCGTGGTGTTGATCTGGCCCACCACCTGGGATTGGCCATCTCCCTTGAGCTGGACGGAGACCTGGCCATCCTCCCCCACGGTGACGCTCTGGGCGTTCTCGGGGATCTGGATCTCCGGTTGCAGCGGGTAACCGTTGCCCGGGGTGACGATGGTCCCCTCGTCGTTCAGGGTGAACTGGCCGTTGCGGGTATAGGCGGCGCTGCCATCGGGCAGCTGGATTTCGAAGTAGCCGCGGCCGCTGATCATCAGATCAAGGGAGTTGTCCGTGGTCTGGACGTTGCCCTGACTGTGGTTTTTCTGGGTGGCGACCACCTTGGCCCCCGCCCCCAGCATCAGGCCGGAAGGGAGCTCGGTGTCCGCCGAGGAACGACCGCCAGGCTGGTTGATGTTCTGATAAAGCAGATCCTCGAAGATGGCCCGCGCCTTCTTGTAGCCCACTGTGCTGGCGTTCGCCAGGTTGTTCGAGGTGACCGAGATGTTGGTCTGCTGGGCATCGAGGCCGGTCTTGCTGATCCAGAGTGCAGGATTCATGGGGTGCTCCTTGATTAGCTGATACGCAGCAGCTGGGTTTGTGCCTCGTCGTTCTCCTCGGCGGTCTTCATGATCTTGACCTGAGTTTCAAACTGACGTTGCAAGCGAATAAGGTTGGTCATCTCGTCGACCACGTTGACGTTGCTCCCCTCAAGGGAGCCGGCGATCAGGCCCACATCCGCAGACGCGGCCTCATTCTGGCCATCCTTGCGGCGAAACAGGCCGTCCTGGCCTTTCTCCACCGCATCTGCCGCCGGGTTGACCAGCTTGATACGCTGGAAATCTTCCGGCAGGTTGGCTGCTGCCCCCTCGGGACGGCCGCTGATGGTACCGTCACGATTGATCTCAATTTTCTCCATGGGCAGGGGCAGCACGATGGGCTGACCGGCATCATCCACCACATTCAGACCGGTGGAAGTCTGCAGATTGCCGGTGGCATTGAGCTGCAGGTTGCCCATGCGGGTATAGGCTTCCGCACCGTTGGGATCCTGCACCGCAATCCAGCCTGGCCCATCGACGGCAACGTCAAGATCCCGACCCGTGGTCATCAGCATGCCGTGCTGCAGGTTCTGGCCCGGCCGCTCGGTCATGGCGAACACCCGCGTGGGCAGCCCTTCGCCAAACGCCTGCATGCTGCGCGCCTGCTCGAAGTCAGACTTGAAGCCAATGGTGTTGGCGTTGGCAAGGTTGTTGCCACGAACAGCCAGGCTGTTCATGTTCTCCTTGGCCCCGGACATGGCGATGTAAAGCAGGTGATCCATGGGATCCTCCGTCAAACAGATGACTCTCACAGCTCAACTGCAAGTTGAATGCCAATAGAGATGACGAAGACGGAATGAAAGGAGGAAATGAGGCGGGACGGAAATGACAAGGGGCGCCGAAGCGCCCCTGCCAACTACCCGCCGTCTTAGCGGATCTGCAGTATGTTCTGCTGCAGGGAGCTGTTCACTTCCAGGGAACGGGAGTTCGCCTGGAAGTTGCGCTGGGCAGTGATGAGATCGACCAGCTCGGTGGTGAGATCCACGTTGGACTGCTCCAGTGCCGACGACTTGATGGAGCCGAACGTGCCGGAGTTCGGGGTGCCGGGCAAGGCATCGCCAGAGAGCAGGGACTGGCGCCAGGAGGTGTCGCCGACCTGGGTGAGCCCCTGGGCATTGGCAAACTTCGCCATGGCCACCATGGCCACCTTGACGGTGGTGGCGTTGCTGTAAGTGGCGGAGACAATGCCATCCGCCCCGATCTCCACCTTGGTCAGGCGACCGACGGTGGAGCCGTCCTGGGTCAGCTTGCTCACTTCAAAGGGGGAGGCGTACTGGGTCACGGTACCAAGCTTGAACTCAATCTCCTGGGTGCCATCGGCGCCATTGGTGATGATACCAGCCCCTGTCGCCCCCAGGGGTTCCGTCTTGATGACCGCCGGGGTGGTGGGTGTGACCATCTTGCCGGAGGCATCGAAGGTCACCCGGGCGCTCAGGGGAGCCTGGCTCAGACCGGTCGCCATGGTGGTGGCCGTACCGCCTACGATGTCGATGGGCTTGTCCCCTTCATAGAGGTACATGCGCCAGGCAGTCGGCACCGCCGCTTGGGTAGGATCGGCCGGATCCGCTTCCTTGGTGAAGTACTGGGTGATGGTGTGTGGCTCGCCCAGGGAGTCATAGACCACCACGGAGGTGGAGGAGGAGTAGGTGGTCGAGTCCGTGGGATCGAATTTGGAGGCATTGACATCCATCAGCGTTTTCGTGCTGGAAGGCAGGTTGAAGCCAGCCTCGACCGTCGTGGTCTGCACCGGCTCACCGGCCTTGTCCGGGATCTGGATGGGCTTGGTGGCATTGATGCTCACCGCCTTGGGGGTGCCGTCAGAGTTGATCTCGTACCCCTGCAGATAACCGCCGGAGTTGCTGACCATGTAGCTGCTTTCATTGAGCTTGAAGGCGCCCGCACGGGTGTAGGTGCGATCCAGGTTGGTCAGGCCGTCCGAGGTCACGAAGAAGCCGTTGCCCTGGATGGCAAGATCCAGCGCGTTGTTGGTGAATTGCAGCGCGCCCTGGTGGAACTGCTGGGCCACAGCGCCAGTCGCCACCCCGTTGCCGACCTGGGTCTTGGCGTTGACGAAGATGGAGTTGGCGTAGACGTCGGCAAACTCGGCACGGGACTCCTTGAAGCCGGTGGTATTGACGTTGGCAATGTTGTTCGCGGTGACGTTCAGGTCTTTTTGAGCCGCATTGATGCCGCTGAGGGCATTGTTGAATGACATGTCTTTCTCCTTAGATCACTGCGTTAGAGGACGAAGCCGACTGGGTGGTGGTCTTGCCGGTCGTCGCGCCAATTTCCAATACATCGGTCAGGTAGATGCCACCCAGTCCCTTGAGTTTGAGGGTGCTGGGGTTGGTGCTCGTTCCCAGGGTGACGCTCTCCACCTTGGCGTAAGTCAGGGCGGGGACGCTCTCCGACTTGCCGTCGACGGTGGCATGCGCCTCTATCGAATACTTGCCGCTCTTGGCCTGGTTGCCGGACTTGTCCTTGCCATCCCATTCGAAGGCCACGTTCCCCTTGTGGCTCCCTTCGATGGCGAACTCCCTGATGACCTGGCCGCTCTCGTCCTTCACCGTCACCTTGATGTTGCTGCCGCCATCGCCGGTGGCGATGACCCCCGTGAGGGTGCCCCCCTTCTCCACGTAACCCGTGTTGGACGGGATCAGCACGTTCTGCCCCACCAGCGCGGAGGCCTGCAGCGCCTGGCTGGAGGTCATCAGGCTGTTGAGGCTCTCCATCTGGGTGGAGAGACTGCTGATCCCCTGAGACGTCGACATCGAGGTCATCTGGGAAAGCATCTGGGCGTTGTCCACCGGTTTGAACGGATCCTGATAGGAGAGCTGCATGGTCAGCAGCTTCAGGAAGGACTCCTGATCCAGCTCCTTTTTCTGGGTACTGGTGTTGGCCGTACTGGTCTGGGCCGACGTCGTCCGGTTGACACCCAGCAGGCTGTCATAGGTATCTGCCACTTATGCTCCCCCCTCTAGGGCGTGCCCATTGGGCCGATTGTTGCCGCCTGGCAGGCGATCATGGGTCACTCTCATCCGAGTTCACCTCTGTCAGGACTTGCCCAGACCCAGGGTCTGCTGCAACATTTTCTTGGCCGCGTCGGCCACCTGGACGTTGGTCTGGTAGCTGCGCGACGCCGCTATCATGTCCGCCATCTCTTCCACCATGTTGACGTTGGGCTTGAAGATGAAGCCATCCTTGTCCGCCATGGGGTGATTCGGGTTGTACTCCTTGAGCAGGGGCGCATCACTCTCGACGATGCCCTTCACATCCACCCCGACCGAGGCCTGCTTGTCGGACATGGCCTGATCCAGCTGGGCGGCAAAGACTGGCCGCCTGGCGTGGTAAGTTTTTTCCACGCTGGAGCTGACACTGTCAGCGTTGGCCATGTTGCTCGCCACCGTGTTGAGGCGAACGGACTGCGCGCTCATGGCAGAGCCTGCAATGTCAAAGACCTTGAACAAACTCATCCTTGCTCTCCTTTCAGTGCCTTGAGCAGGCCGCTTATCTTGCTGTTCATGAATTCAAGGGAGGCCTGGTATTCGAGGCTGTTGCGCAGGAACTCGCTGCGCTCCTGCTGCACGTCCACCGTGTTGCCGTCACCGGTATCCGGTTGCAGGGGATTGCGGTACTGGGTCGTGCCCGGGGTATCCATCTGCAAGGCGAAGTGCTTCTCGCTGGTGGTGCTGAGCCCGAACCCTTGCTGGCCCTGGGCATCCTGCAACGCCTGTGAGAAGTCGATGTCACGGGCCTTGAAGCCCGGCGTGTCCGCATTGGCGATGTTGCTGGACAACACCTCGGCACGCTTGGCGCGCACGCTCAGCGTGTACTGATGAACACCGAATGCCTTGTCGAATGAAATTGCCATAGCACACCTCCTGCTTCATGAATATTTAGCAAGAGGTGTGCCAAGAGGGTATTGAGCGGGGTTATTTGACCTTGTAGACGATGCCGGGGTTGCAGCGGATCATCTCGAACTTGTCGGTGAGGCCGGCCAGAGACTCTGAGGCCCCCAGCATCAGGTAGCCGCCAGGATTGAGGCTGCTGGCGAACTGGTTGAGGATCTTGGATTTCACTTCGGGCGCAAAGTAGATGAGCACGTTGCGGCAGAAGATGATGTCAAACTTGCCGAGCAGGCTGTAGCTCTCCAGCAGGTTGAGGGGACGGAAGCTGGTCAATTTTCTGACACGCTCCACCACCCGCATCTTGTTGTCGCCACAGGGTTCGAAAAAGAGTCGCTTGCGCTCGGGGGAAAGCCCGCGAGCCAGCGCCAGGCTGTCGTAGACCCCCTCCTTGCACTGGTTGAGCATGGTGCTGGAGATATCGGTCCCCACTATCTGCACCCCGCCCGGCAAGGTACCCGGCCGCTTGACTTGCTGCTCCAGCGCCGTCATGGCGATGGAGTAGGGTTCCTGCCCGGATGAAGAGGCGGCAGACCATATCTTGATGGGACGACCGCTCTTGCCAAGCTCCGGGAAAATCTTGTCGCTCAGCAGCTGGAACGGATAGGTATCGCGAAACCACAGGGTCTCGTTGGTGGTCATGGCATCGACCACCGCCATCTTGAGCTCCCGCTCGCGCACACCCATCGCCCGGGTGACCAGATCAGACAGACTCTCGATACCAAACTGAGTCATCAAGGGCGACAGGCGGCTCTTGACCAGATACTGTTTGTTGTCACCCAGCACTATGCCGCTCTGTTGCGCCAGAAAATTGCTGAATTGCCTGTATAAGTCGTCCGAAAGTGTCTTCATGCAGTTGTTCTTCTTGATTAGAGAGCGCCTTGTACGGCCTTGGCCAATTCATCCGGCTGGAATTTGGCAATGAAATTGTTCGCTCCGACTTTCTGCACCATGGCCTGATTGAACACCCCACTGAGGGAAGTGTGCAGGATAACATGCAAATCCTTGAGGTTGGGATTGTTGCGGATCTCGGCGGTGAAGGTATAACCGTCCATCTCCGGCATCTCGATGTCCGAAATGACCAGGGCTATCTGATCCTTGATGGGACCGTTCTTGGACATCTCCAGCAACATGTTGAGCGCTTCCCGTCCATCCTTGGCCAGCACGCACTGCACCCCGATAGCCTCCAGTGCCCGTTGAACCTGCTTGCGCGCCACCGAAGAGTCGTCCGCAACCAGCACGGGACGCCCGTGAGGATTGCGCTCCACGCTTGCTTCCACCAGTTCGGTGGACACCTCGGTGGAGACCGGCGAGATCTCGTTGAGAATGCGCTCCACGTCCAGGATCTCCACCAGCTCACCATCTACCTCGGTCACCGCCGTCATGTAGTTGATGCGACCAGCCCCTTTGGGTGGCGGCAGGATGGACTCCCAGTTCATGTTGATGATGCGCTCGACCGAGTGGACCAGGAAACCCTGAATGGAACGGTTGTACTCGGAGATGATGATGAAGCACTTGGAGAGGTCCTGGATGGGGCGCTTGCCCATCGCCATGCTGAGATCGATCACCGAGATGGTCTGGCCACGGATATGTGCCACGCCGCGAATGCAGGAGTTGAGCTTGGGCATGACGGTCAGAGGGGGACACTGCAGCACCTCGCGTACCTTGAATACGTTGATGCCAAATCTTTGACGTCCATTGAGACGAAACAACAGCAGCTCCAGCCTGTTTTGTCCCACTAGCTGGGTTCGCTGGTTGACCGAGTCCAGAATACTCGCCATAAACACTCCCTAAAAATGCTTGGCACTGATCGTGCATGTCATTATGCATGCACATTGGCTTGCATCAGATCATCGTTGTTTCAACAACCGAATAATTCTGGAGCAAGCATAGTTAACTACGGTGGTATACGTGAATAACTTATCGACCGGTAAGCAAAAATGATTAGTAGACTTTTCCTTATCTTACTGCCGTTTTGCAGTCTGTCTCACGCCATGGCGTCCGAGGTCACCGACTATCTGCAAGAACAGGCACAGGCGTTCGTGCTCGACCAGCTCGATATTCCCCTCGATGCACAGGCCGACGTCAAGGCCGGTACCATTGACGAGCGCCTCCCCCTCACGCGCTGCGAAGATGCCCTCACCATTTCCCTCCCCGCCAGGATGGAGATCCGTCGCAACACTACCGTCTACCTCAAGTGCGAGGGAGACAAATCCTGGGATCTCTATCTACCGGTCCGGGTCAGCATCCAGAAACCCTATGTCACCGTCGCCGTCCCGGTTGCCAAGGGAGACATTCTGAGTGAACCCATGCTGACCCTGGCATACCAGGACCAGACCCTGATCCGTGGCGACTACCTTACCGACCCGACCGCCCTCATCGGGGTACGCAGCAAGCGTGAGCTCAAACCGGGCCAGCCAATCAGGCTCACCCAGGTGTGCGTGGTCTGCAAGGGGGACCAAGTCACCCTGAGCGCCGAAAACAGCAGCATGCAGATCAAAACCATGGCCCGCGCCTTGCAAGATGGCAGCTTCGGAGACATGATCCGGCTTGTCAACACGCGCTCGGGCAGAACGGTGCAAGGCCAGGTCAGTGCAGTGGGCTCCGTGGTCGTGACATTCTGACACATGAATGCACTGCGCAATTTTTTTCTAAAGTTCTGACCGCCGTCACCGATAAACAGGTAAGCGAACAGCAAAGCAGACGAAGGTAAACCTTATGGCTATCAACAATATCAACAACTTGGCTAACAACCGCCTGCAAAACAGCGGCAGCAGCCAAGGTGTAGCCACCAAGTCGGCGACCTCCAGCGAGAGCAGCCGTGCGACGACCGTCAAGAGCGACTCTGTCTCCTTGACCAGTGAGGCGCAGCAATTGCAACAGATGCAGAAGACCCTCAACACCGCCTCCACCGGTAACGAGAGCCGCGTCGAGAGCCTGAAGAAGGCCGTGGCCAGTGGGGAGTACAAGGTCAACAGCGAAGCCGTAGCCAGAAAGATGTTCAGCTTCGAAGCCGATCTGGATAAACGGTTGGGATGATGGACCTCCCTTCGCTGCTGCGCGCTCAGGACGACAACCTCTCCCAGATGCAAGGCTTGCTGGCAGAGGAGTTCGACCTCCTCAAGGCTCACCGGGCCCTTGCCTTGCCGGCACTCGCCGATCGCAAGCAGCAACTGTTGGTGGCCATCGAGACGCTGGACAAGACTCTGGCAGAGCTACCCGACCTGCAGCAACAGCTGGGCGCCTTCCCGACCCAATTGCAGGCCCTTCAAGCCAAGCTGGAAGCCTGTCAGGAGCAGAACAACCTCAATGGACGTCTGCTCGAACTCAGCATTGTCTCCAATCGCCGTCTCGCCAGCTTCCTCAGCAAGCTCAGAGACAGCAGCTCCCTGACCTATGACGCCAAAGGCAATACCCGCTCAGGCACCCGCTCTTTCGGGATCAAGGCCTGACCTCCTCTCCCCCTTCTGGTTTCCTCTCCTTGTCAGCTCCTAGTCAGAGCACCAGCTGCATCAGGGTTTCTCCATCCTTGCAGGCATGGATGCTCATGCAGCCCTCGTCATAGCGCCCATAACTGGCCACCCACTCGCCCCTTGGAAAACAGATAGACCCCGGGTTCATCAGGAAAATCTCTCCCTCCTGGCGCAGCACAGGCACATGGGTATGACCGCTGATGAACAGGCTCCCTGCTGGCAGGGGCACGTTGCCGGGCTCATAGAGATGACCGTGGCTGACAAACCAGCGCCGCCCATCCACCAGCAGCTGGTTGTAGGGCGCCGTGATGGGGAAGTGGAGCAGCATCTGGTCCACCTCCGAATCACAATTGCCACGCACCGCCATGATGCGGGGGGCCAGCTCGTTGAGCCTTGCCGCCACGGCGGCAGGATCATACCCCGCCGGCACCGGATTACGCGGCCCGTGATTGAGCAGATCCCCGAGCAGCAGATAGTGATCAGGCTGCCAGGGAGCGAGTTGCGCCAGCACCTGCTCGAGGGCAGTCAGACTGCCGTGCAGATCCGAGATAATGGCAATCTTCATTCCACACTCCTCATGGCTGGCTGAAATAGAGATCCTTGGTGGCGATGGCGCCCTTGAGGTTGCGGCTCGGCAAGCCGCGCAGTGCCGGGTCCACCAGTCGCATCTGGTTGTAGTGATAGACGGGGATGACGGGCACCTCCTCCATCAGCAGTTGCTCGGCCTGATGATAGATCCCGGACCGGGCGTTGGCATCCAGGGTCTCGGAAGCCTGCTGCAGCAGACCATCGAAGGCGGGGTTGCAGTAGCCGCTCTCGTTCTGGGGATCCTGGCAGCGGAAACTGCCAAGCATGGACGACGGCTCGACATAATCACCAAACAAAAATGAACGAGCCAGCATGAAATCACCACTGTCCTTGGCGACCTGATAGGCATTCCACTCCATGTTGTTGAGGGAGACTTCGACCCCCAGCGGTTTCCACATGGCCGCCACCGCCAGGGCCAGCTTCTTGTGGTTCTCCGACGTGTTGTAGGTCAGCGTCAGCCTGAGGGGATGGGCGCTGTTGTAGCCCGCCTGGGCCAACAGCGCGGCGGCCCGGGCCAACCGGGTCGGCTGGTCTTCCCGGGAGAGGGGGATATCCAGCTCGTCATAACCCGGCATGGCGGGCAGCAGTGACCAGGCAGAGCGCTCCCCCTGGCCGCTCACCTTCTCGGTCAGCAGGTGGCGATCGATGGCCATGGAGAGCGCCTGGCGCACCCGCACATCCTGCAACTCGGGGCGATTGAGATTGAAAGTATAAAGATAGGTGCCAAGCAGCGGCAGACCCCAGATCCGCTCCGGTGCCTCCTGCATGGTCTTCTGGTAGTACTCCAGCGCCACCTTGTTGGTGAGCTGGATCTCCCCCGCTTCGTAACGCAGCCGCTCCCCATGCTGGGAAGCGAGCGGCAGGTAGGTCACCCGCTGGATCCGGGTATGGGCGTCATCCCAGTACTGGGGGTTGCGTTCGGCTTCGATGCGCTCGTTCACCACCCAGCTCGCCAGCTTGTAGGGGCCATTGCTCACCATCTTGCCTGGCTGGGTCCACTGCTTGCCAAACTGGGCGATGACCCGCTCGTTGACCGGCACGAAGGGGCGCTGGCTGACCAGTTGCAGGAAATAGGGAACAGGGCGCTCCAGGGTCACTTTCAGGATCTGGTCGCTTTCTGCCTCCACCCCCAGGGCATCGAGGTCGAGCGCCCCGGCATAGATGGACTGGGCATTGTTGATGCCGGTCGCCAGCAGCAGGCCGGCGGAGGGGGAAGCCTGCGCCGGGTTCAGCAGCCGCCGCCAGGCGTAGACGAAATCCCGGGCGGTGAGGGGCTCGCCGTTGGACCATTTGAGCTGGGGACGCAGGAAGAAGCGCCACACCAGCCCATCCTCGCTGGTCTCCCAGCGCTGGGCCTGGGCGGGCACTATCTTGCCCTGACCATCCTCGCTCACCAGCCCCTCGAACAGGTCCACCAGCACCACCTCCCCCGGGAAACCGGAGCGGATCAGGGCCGGATCGAGGGACTCGGGTTCGGCGCCATTGCCCTTGACCAGGGTCTGCCTGTCCGACAGCACGGGCTGCTGCACCACGGTAGTGGCCTGAAGCGGCGGCACCGCCATCAACCCGAACAGCAAGGGAGAGAGCCAGCGGCGGGCTGGCCTGGCGGCGAAACGGTAAAACATGACATCAACCTCGTTCAATTCTTTTGACTGCAATGGGGGGAAGGCCGGCGGCGCGCCTGGAACCGAATGCAACATGCCGCGCTTGTTATCCCCGAAGACGACCCGTATTGTATCGGGCCTGCCCGATAGAGGGAGTCTTTCGGGCTATTTTTTTCAAGGTTTTATGACGACACGGCCGCCACGGGTGGGCGCAATCGCCAGAAGGCGCACTCCCCTGCCCCCTTGGCAATCGCCCCGGGGCGATGTGTCGCCTGCAAGTCCGGTTGTCGTCTACCGTTTCAGGGGTCTTTATGGGTTACGAATGGCTGGCGCTGGCTGCCGCCAGTTTATGGGCGATCGCCGCCCTCATCTCCGTCAAACCGGCTCGCCATCTGGGGGCCTTTGCCTACAGCCGCTGGCGGATGTTCCTGGTCAGCCTGATGCTGGCCAGCGCAAGTCTGGTGACGGGAGGCTGGCAGACCCTCACCGAGAGCGCCCTTCCCCTGCTGGCCCTCTCCGGCCTCATCGGCATCTTCGTCGGCGACACCGCCCTCTTTGCCTGCATGAACCGGCTCGGCCCCAGGCGCAGCGGTCTGCTCTTCTCCTGTCACGCCCTCTTCTCCGCCCTGCTCGGGCTCTGGCTCTTTGGCGAGCGGCTCGATGGCTGGCGCCTGCCAGGCGCCTTGCTGGTCCTGGCCGGGGTCATGCTCGCCATTCTGTTTGGTCGTCGTGGCGACAACCAGCAGAACGAATGGGAGCAGGTGCGCGGCCGCCTCGTGGTCGGCATAGCCCTTGGCCTCACCGCAGCCCTGTGCCAGAGCCTCGGAGCCATCATCGCCAAGCCGGTGATGATGAGCGGCACCGTGGACGCGGTGAGCGCTTCCGGCGTGCGCATGGGCAGCGCCCTCTTGGCACACTGCGTCTTGCGGACACTGCGCCTGCCGCTCGCCATGCCGCACAACCCCATCAACCGGCAGGTGCTCGGCATGATAGGCATCAACGGATTTCTGGCGATGACGCTGGGAATGACCCTGATCCTGGTGGCCCTGCGTCAGGGAGATGTGGGCATGGTGGCCATCTTGTCTTCCACCACACCGGTCATTCTGCTGCCCTTGCTGTGGTGGCACTCGGGGATGCGTCCCTCGCTCCCCGCCTGGGCCGGAGCCCTGCTGGCCACCCTGGGCACGGCCCTGGTGCTCGGAATGGGGAACTGAGCCGCCGATGCTCCCCCGCGCCGGACAGGGAGAGAGGCGATCGCGCCCCTAGAACAGAGCCACTTCCTCTTCGGTCAGCTCCCGGTATTCCCCAGGAGCCAGCTCATCGTCCAGAGCCAGATCGCCGATGCGTTCCCGATGCAGCCCGACCACCTTGTTGCCGATGGCGGCGAACATCCGCTTCACCTGGTGATACTTGCCCTCGTGGATAGTCAGGCGTGCTTCCCGCTCGTCCAGGATCTCCAGCTCCGCAGGGCGGGTCTTGTCGTTCTCGTTGCGCAGGTAGATACCGTCGGCAAAGAGCGAGATGGCCTCTTCACTCACGGGATCAGCCAGCCAAACATGGTAGGTCTTCGCACACTCGTGCCGGGGCGACGTGATGCGATGGGACCACTGGCCGTCGTCGGTGATCAGCACCAGCCCGGTGGTATCGAGATCGAGGCGCCCCACCACGTGCAGTTTGCCCATGGCCGGCTCGTCGAGCAGGTGGAACACGGTGGCGTGATCCGGGTCCTCATTGGAGCAGACATATCCTTCCGGCTTGTGCAGCATGAAGTAGCGATTCTGCAGGTTAAGGGTCAAGGTCACACCGTCAAACTCGATCTGGTGTTGCTCATTGATGTGAAAGGCGGGCTGCTTGACCAGCACGCCGTCTACCAGCACTTCCCCCTGACGGATCAGCTTGCCCGCCTGGGAACGGGTCAAATCGGAGCAATCGCAAAGAAATTTGTCGAGCCGCATGCAAAAACCTCGGAATCCATCATGATTGGGGGCGACATTATATCGGTCAGACCCGACAACACCAGTACTAAGCGACAGGGACTCAAGATGGCGCCTGACGCCATGATGTGCCAGTGATAGACTGCCGTCAGCAGACCGACATCACACATAATAATAAGCTCAGGATGTACCCATGAAGCCGACGAAGTCTCACCCCGTCATCCCCGTCAGCCAGCTAAAACCTGGCATGTACGTCATTGCCATTGCCAGCCAGACCGGCGCCATGGAGATTGCCCAGACCGGCATGGTGACCAACCCCCAGCAGGTGGAGGCGCTGATCCGGCGCGGCGTGCTGACGGTGCGGGTGGATCTTGCCCGCAGCAAGCTGCCGGGAGGGGGCTCGGCAAGCCCGGCGGATGTGGTGACAAACGGGGCGGGCTCCTCTCGTCAGATCGGCAGTGGTGAAGGGCGCGAGCTCAAGATCCGTCGGCTCTATCAGGAAGCGCGCGAACTGCAGGGCAAGTTCATTCGCCATCTCAAAGCCGGAGAGCCCATCGACATCACGCCCCTTGCCGCCGTGGCCGAAGAGATGGTCGATACCATGTTCACCCACGGCGATGCCATGCTCTGTCTGGCGCGGATCCGTGCCAAGGATGCCTACCTGATGGAGCACTCCATGAATGTCGCCATCCTCCTGGCGAACTTCGGCCGCTACCTGGGGCTGGATCGCAGCGTGCTCAAGGAGCTGACCCTCGGTGGCCTGCTCCACGACGTGGGCAAGATCATGACCCCGGACGAGGTGCTCAACAAACCGGGCAAGCTCACCGATGAGGAGCTGGAGGTGATGCGCGAGCACGTGGTCCACAGCCACGACATCCTGGCCGCCACCGCCGGCATCACCCCCATCATGCTGGAGGTGGCCGCCAACCATCACGAGCGGATCGATGGCACCGGCTACCCGCAGCGCCTCAAGGGGGATCAGCTCTCCCTCTACACCCGCATGAGCGGCATCGTCGATGTCTACGATGCGGTGACGGCGGACAGGGTCTACAAACAGGGCATGCAGCCAACCCAGGCGTTTCGCATTCTGCTCAAGGGGGTTGATCTGCATTTTGATGCCGACCTGGTAACCAGGTTCATCAAGTGCATGGGGGTCTATCCGGTGGGTACCCTGGTGCAGCTCTCCAACCAGCGCCTGGCCATCGTGATGCAGCGCAACGAACAGCAACCGCTCAAGCCCGTGGTCAAGGTGATCTATCACGCAGGCCATCGCCATTATCTCGAGGTGCAGTGGCTGGATCTCGCCAAAAACGGGGTTCAGGAGACCATAGAGAGCACGGTGGACCCCAAGGAGTTTGGCATCAACCTGGCCAACTTCGTCTAACCTGTCCGGCTTGTTGGCGGCTGCTCACGGCAATGGCGAATGAGGAACTCCTCATCCAGCGGGGAGAGATCGAAGCGCAGGCAGGCCTCTTCGATGGCCCGGATGTCGTGTTGATGGTGTTCGCTGAGCCAGCGCACCGCGCGGCGCAAGTCTTCACCATGGGGCAGCAGGGTATGGTCGCTCATGGAATACCTCCGGTCAGCCATCGACGCCAGCCCGTCAATCCGGGCTCTCACTTTTAGCTTAGCCCGCCCGCACTCGCCCGGCAGACACCTGCGCCCTTGACGGTGCCCACCCTATAGCAGGTATGCTCGACCCCTTCGGCGCCCTGCCGTGCCGGCGCCGCTCAAACAAGGATGCTGCATGCAAACCAAGGACAAGTGTCTGGCCGCCCTGGTCATTCTCTGCTGGGGACTCAACTTCGTTGCCATCAAGTGGGGGCTGGAAGGCATCCCCCCACTGCTGCTGGGAGCACTACGTTTCGTCGGAGTCGCCTTCCCCGCCATTCTGCTGGTTCCCAGGCCTGCCATGCCCTGGCGCTGGCTGCTGGCCTATGGCGGTGCCATCAGCCTGGGCCAGTTTGCCTTCCTGTTCTGCGCCATGAAATTCGGCATGCCCGCCGGCATGGCCTCCCTGGTGCTGCAATCCCAGGTGGTCTTCACCCTGCTGTTCGCCATGATCTGGCTGGGAGAGCGCTGGCAGCCCCACCACTGGGTGGCACTGCCGCTGGCGGGAGCAGGTCTTTATCTCATCGCCACCCATGGCGAGGGCAACCTCACCCTCATCGGGTTTGTGCTGACGCTGTGCGCAGCCGCCTGCTGGGGCCTTGGCAACGTCATCAATCGCCAGATAGGTCTGCGCTATCGCACCTCTCTGCCGAGCCTGGTCGCCTGGGGCGGGCTGGTGCCCATCCTGCCCTTCTTCGCGCTCTCCTGGTTGTTCGAGGGGCCCGAACTCATCGCGAGCAGCCTGCTCAACATCCGTTGGCAGGGCGTCTTGTGCGTGCTCTATCTCTCGTTTATCGCCACCTGGCTCGGTTATGGCCTGTGGGGGAGGCTGCTGATGCGCTATCCGGTGGCCCAGGTTGCCCCCCTCTCCCTGCTGGTGCCCTGTGTCGGCATGGTGGCCGCCGCCCTGCTGCTCGATGAACATCCCACTCCCCTGCAATGGCTGGGCTCGGGTCTGGTGCTGCTCGGCTTCGTGGTGCATCTGCTGGGGGGCAAGATGCGCTTCTTGAAGACCCAAACCGAGGATTGACCTCGCCCGGGAAACTTCCCATCATGGGTCAGGCCCTCTTGGGCCCACCCCGTTATTTCGGCAGGACGCCATCATCAGGAGAGCAAGGACATGCGTCATCCGTCATTTTCGATCATCCCCTCTTTACCAGGCATCATGCGGGTCACGGCCATGCTGCTCCCCTTCTGCTGGAGCCCGTTCGGCTGGAGTGCCACCCTGCCGGCAGATCTCAAATGGGAGAGCAACGACACCGATCCCGTCTATGCAGACCCCGAGGCCAAGCGAGGCGGCACCTTCCGGGATTTCATGTCGAGCTTTCCGCTCACCTTGCGCAAATACGGGCCGGATTCCAACGGCGGCTTTGCAGCCTACGTGCGCGAGACCAACCTGCCGCTCCTGAGCACCCATCCCGTGACGCGCAACCCCATCCCCATGCTGGCCAATCAGTGGGCTTTCGGCGCGGATAACAAGACGCTCTATTTTCGCATCAACCCCAAGGCCCGCTGGTCGGACGGCCAGCCCGTCACTGCGGACGACTGGGTCTTCACCCTCAAGATGATGCGCAGCAAGGAGATCAACGACCCCTGGTACAACAACTACTACAGCACCCAGATAAGCGAAGTGACCAAGTTTGACGATCACACCCTCGCCATCACTAGCGGCACCGAGAAGAGCCGGGAAGATCTGCTCGAAGCCCTCCCCTTCACCCCGGAGCCCAGCCACGCCATCAAGCTGACCGCCAACTGGGTCAAGGAGTACAACTGGAAGGTGCTGCCGGTCACCGGCCCCTACCAGATTGGCGAGCTCAAGAAGGGCAAGTCGGTTACCTTCGACCGGGTCAAGGATTGGTGGGGGAACGACGAGCGCTACTTCCAGCACCGCTTCAATCCGGATCGCATCGAGATCAAGGTGCTCAGGGATCAGAACATCGCCTGGCAGCACTTCCTGCGCGGTGAGCTCGACACCTTCCCCCTCGTGATGCCCAACTGGTGGCACGACAAGAGCAAGACCGCCGAATTCGAGAAGGGCTATATCGAGCGGCTCTGGTTCTACAACCAGACGCCTCAGCCCCCCATGGGGCTCTATCTCAACACCGCCGATCCCTTGCTGAGCAATCTCGACGTCAGACTCGGCATCCAGCACGCCCTCGCCCTGGACAAGATGATCGCGACCCTGCTGCGGGGGGACTACCAGCGTCTCAACACCTATGGCTCGGGCCAGGGAGATTTCACCAATACTGACCTCAAGGCGCGCCCCTTCGATCCCGCACTTGCTCGCGAATTCTTTGCCAAGGCCGGCTTTACCAAGACCGGACCGGATGGCATCTTGCGAAACGACAAGGGCCAGCCCCTCTCCCTCAGCATCACCTACACCACGGCGGAACATGCCCAGCGCCTCACCCTGCTGCGGGAAGAGGCGAAAAAGGCGGGGCTCAACCTCGAGCTCAATCTGATGGATGCGTCTGCCGGCTTCAAATCCATGCTGGAGAAAAAACACCAGAGTGCCTGGATGGCCTGGAGCGGTGGCCGTTATCCCGCCTATTGGGAACACTTCCACAGGGTCAATGCCAACAAGCCCCAGACCAACAACATCATGAACATCGATGACGACAGGATCTCGGCCCTGGTGGAGCAATACGACAAGGCGTTCGATTTCGGCAAGAAGGCCGACCTCTCCCGCCAGATCCAGCAGCGACTCTATGAGCTCGCCAGCTTCGTCCCCGCCTATCAGGTGCCCTATACCCGGGCCGGCGCCTGGCGCTGGATACGCCTGCCCAAGGTGCCGGCAACCCCCCAGAGCGACTTGCTCTACTGGCCCCTCGACGGCTCCAACTCGGGTTACAGCTTCGGCGGTCTGCTCTGGATTGACGAAGCAGCAAAGGCGCAGACCCAGGCCGCCATCAAAGAGGGGCAGACCTTCCCGTCAGTGACCATCACGGATACCACCTACCAGCAAAAATAGGGCAGCTGGCACCGTCATCCCCAAAACAAAAGACCCCGCACATTGGCGGGGTCTTTGTTACAACCGGGATGGCACCAGGCAGAGGGCATTCAGCTGCGTTTGGCCTGCTTTTGCGCAATGGCGTCGGCGACGTCGGCCGGGTCCAGCACAATGCCTTCCTGATCCGGCGTCGGGAACACGGCCACGCAGAGATCATCCTGCTCCATGCCGTCCACCCAGCGATCCAGCCACACCTTGAGGGTGATGGACTGCGGCTTGCACTCGGCCCACTCCCCTTCGGCCCAGGCCTTGGCGTAGTCGGGATGCGGCCATACCGGGATGCAGTCTTCCTCTTCGGTCGTCAGCATCATGACGCCGTGTTCGTCGGTCAGGACAAACAGCTCTTCGTGCTCGACCAGCTTGCTGATGAAGTGATCAAAGCGGTAATCGGCGTTCAGTTGCAGCGCGGCATTGCGCTCGGTGTCGCTAAGTTCATAGCTCATCGGTCAAGTCTCTCGTTCAATAAAGGGCGACATGTTCACATCTTGCCGACCCCTTGTCCAGCAGGAGTAATGGGTCATCTGTCTTTCCATCGCCTCACCCCAGCTCGGGGGTCAACAGCCGGAGTCCCGCGGTCTCACCCAGTCGCTCCCTCAGCCAATAGGCGGACTCCACCTCCACAAAGCAGAGCTGATCCCGCCCCGCAGCGACCCCCACCATGATCTGCTCAAGCCGTGCTTGCTGGGCGGTACTCCAGGCAGCAACCAGCTTGCCGCCATGGGCCTCGTCCACCACCTCGCGGCGCAGCTCGAACAGGTTATCGGTGATCGGGCTGTTTATCTTGCTCGGGTGGCGCCAGTACATCTGCAGGTTGTCCAGCATCTCCTCATCGTAACTTGCCAGCGCATCGAGCTCCGGCGTCTCTTTGCTCTGGGCCGCGAATTCACACCAGCCTGCCGACAAGGTAGCCAGACTCTGGGCATCCTTGCCATGCTGACGCAGGGTTGTCACGTCTTCCCCACGAATGGCCGGCAGCCAGAGATCTCCTTGATATTGCGCCAGGAGAGGGAGCAGCAAGGAGGGAGCATAAACAGGAAAACGGGGACCCAGAGAGTGCAGCAGAGAGACCAGAGTAACAGTGATCATGAGACGCGCCTTGAACAAGATGACCTAGCATCACGCCTGGTCATGAGGGTGAACGAGGGTGCCATTCTAGCATATTTGCCTTGCTGGGGGCGTTTGCGTCCAGCCGGACCGGGGATAGATAGCGTCCAAAAAAGCAGCGTTTGAACCAGAGCGGCACCGATAAAGGCCAATTGTTTGAGCCAGCGCCCACTAAAGAGACACCGGGGATGCTAGGTTGCATACATCTTTAGCGTAAGGAGTGCATCCATGAGTGGGATCAACCAGGTTTCTGACGATTTTGTGAATGAGCTGAAAATACTGGCGTGTTTTGATCCGGCCAACATGAGCCTGGGGATCAAGCTGCGCAGCGACATGTCGGAAGCGCTTTGCCAGGCGGCAGCGCGCCTGCACAGCCAGGGCCTGATCACCGCGGCAGATGGCGGCTATCTGACCCCTTTCGGCATGACCATGCTGGAGCATCTCCAACACCTGCTGGTCGCACTCAAGCCGAATTGAGCGGTTGTGGTGCCCAGAGCGAGAAGTTGAGCAACTCCCAGCGCTCTCCTTGTCGCAGCAGACAAGCAAACAGCAAAGGACCTTCGGGTCCTTTTATCTTGCCATCGACCAGCCACTCTCCCGCCCGTTTTGGCACCGGCTGTACCCTGATCTCATCGGGTTTCACCGCGTTTCCCAGACGAACATGTACAAACTGTTGACACACGGACACGGCATCATTCACCGCAGGATCCGGCGTTGGCGGGCTGGCCTGACCGGTCAACGCCACGGTCAGCAAGAGGGAGGAGATCAGGGTCATGACGCGTATTGATGAAGCCATGAAAACAAAAAGCCGTGGCACCAGAGGTACCACGGCTTTCTTAAATTCTGCAAGAATTACAGAGCAGTTACGTTCTCAGCCTGCGGGCCTTTTTGACCTTGGGTCACAGAGAACTGTACGCGCTGACCTTCAGCCAGGGTACGGAAGCCGTTACCTTGGATGGCGCTGAAGTGAACGAAAACGTCCGGGCCGTTTTCTTGCTGGATGAAGCCAAAACCTTTGGTTTCGTTGAAAAACTTAACGGTACCGGTGATCATGTTAGACATATCTTTAAACCTGTATTCAAAATAATTACTTATGCTTTTCAGCGGGTAAAGCTCAAAAAACGGGATTACTTATGAACAACAGGAAAAGATGTAAAACATCATATTCATTGACATAACTATCGCCCTTTCAAGCTGGTTGAGATTATACGTGCCTTTGTCGATTACGCAAACAAATTTGTACCCCGCCAGCGGCGGGGTACAGCGGTTTAGACCTGTGCCGACTCCAGTGCCTGAACCAGGGCTTTGAGGAAGCGAGCCGCCTCTCCACCGGTGCAGGCTCTGTGGTCAAACGTCATCGACAGGGGAAGTGCACGCACCGGGCGCGCCTCGCCGTGGATGAACACCACCTTCTCGAACAACTTGCCCGCTCCTATGATGGCCACCTGGGGTGGTGTGACGATGGGGCTGGCGTAACGGCCTGCGATGGCGCCAAAGTTGGTGAGGGTGATGGTTGCCCCCTGCAGCATTTCCCGCGGCACGGCACGGGCCTTCACATCGGCGATCATCCGATCCAGCCCCTGCCGTATGTCAGCCTGGTCCCGCTCTGCCACGTTCTCCATCACGGGCACATAGAGCCCATGCTTGGAGTCGACTGCGATGGCCACATTGACCTCCCTGAATAGACGCCGCGACAGGGTCTCTCCGTCAAACCACGCATTCATGGAGGGTTCAGCCCGACACGCCACGCCGATCGCCTTGATGAGGCGCACCGTCACATCTTCATCCGGGCGCCAGTGGCGCAAGTCCACTTCGTCGGTGATGCTCACCGGCACCACAGTCCGGTGCGAGAGCTCCATCGCCTTGGCCATGGCCCGGCGCGAGCCTTTCAGGAATTCGTTGCCGCTCTCCTGCTGGGCCTCGAACGCCTGTTGCACATCCTGCTCGGTCACCATGCCAGCGCTGCCGGTTCCCTTGACCTTGTCGATGTCCAGCCCCAGTTTTTGCGCCAGCAGACGTACCGCTGGCATGGCTTGCACCAGCGTGCCGCCGGGCGCCATGGCCCCCACCACGAAATGATCCTCGATATGCTGCTGATGGGCGCTGACCTTGCCAACGACGGTGCCGTCATCCTCGCCCCCTTCAAACTCCACCAGCGGTGCCCCGATGTGGAGGATGTCCCCCCCCTGCCCGCACAATCTGGCGATGACCCCGGCCACCGGTGAGGGCACATCCACCAGCGCCTTGGCTGTCTCCACCGACAGCAGTACCTGATCTACCTGCACCGTATCACCGGCGCTCACCTTCCACTCGACGATCTCGGCCTCGGCCAGTCCTTCGCCCAGATCCGGCAATTTGAAAAATTTCATGACCTGCTCTCCCTCTGCTGGGACATCACCAAACATTGACAGACACCATGGAGCCCTGTGGCCCTGGCACTTGCGCATCCGTACCTGTCGTGCGTCATAGCCACTGGTTCTCCATCAGTTGCCGAGCCGCCTGCGCGATCTCCTGCTCGGTGATGAGGTAATACTCCTCGTTGCGATAGTAGGGGACGGCGGCATCCACGCCGGTGAGGCGTCTTGGCGGCGCCTTGAGGGCAGTCATCGCCTCTTCGGTCACCTGGGACACGATTTCGGCACCCACCCCGAAACTGCCACAGGCTTCGTGTACCACCAGCAGCCTCCCGGTCTTGCGTACCGAGGTCAGGATGCTCTCCATGTCCAGGGGTTTGATGGTGGCAAGATCCAGCACCTCGCACTGGATGTCCTGCTCCGCCAGCAGGTGCGCCGCACGCATGACTTCCTGGATGCAGGCACCCCAGGCCACCACAGTGATGTCCCGGCCGGGACGCAGGGTGAAGCAGACATCCAGCGGCAGGCCGACGCCGTCATCCACCACATCCGACTTCATGGAGCGATAGATGCGATCCGGCTCGAAGAACATCACGGGATCCGGATCCCGAATGGCCGACAGCAGCAGGCCGTAAGCCCGCTTCGGGCTCGAAGGGATCACGACCCGCAGCCCGGGGATATGGGCAAACAGGGCCTCGACGCTCTCGCTGTGGTGCTCGGGTGAATGGATGCCGGCGCCGTAGGGGGAGCGGTAAACGATGGGACAGGTGACGCGGCCACGGGTCCGGTTTCGCATCCGTGCCGCCTGGCAGATGATCTGCTCCATGCCCGGGAAGATGAAGCCCTGGAACTGGAATTCGGCCACGGGTTTGAGCCCCTGGGTCGCCATGCCCACCGCCACCCCGGCGATGAGTCCTTCGGCCAGCGGCGTATCGATGACCCGCTTGAACCCGAATTTATCGCGAAGCCCCACAGTGGCGCGAAACACACCGCCGTTGACCCCCACATCCTCCCCCAGTACCACCACATCAGGATCGCGTGCCATCTCGTGGTGCAATGCCAGATTGATCGCTTCGAGCAGCGTGATATCGCTCATAGTCCCTCCCCGCTCTGCTGCATGCCCTTGGCGATGATGCGCTTGCGCTGGGCAAGATAGGCCTTCGGCAGCTCGGCAAACTGGTAATCGAGCAGGGTCTCCGGCGCCTGGGGCGTGATGGCCTCATAGGCGGCAACGGCGCGTTCCACTTCCCGGCCCGCCTCTGCCAGCAGCGCCTGTTCCTGCTGCTCGTCCCACCAGCCCCGTTCAAACATGAACTGGCGCAGCCGCTTGACCGGCTCCCTGGCCCAGGCCGCTTCCACCTCGGCGCCGTCACGATAGCGAGTCGCATCATCGGCGGTGGTGTGATCCCCGAGCCGGTAGCTGACGGCTTCGATGAGCGTCGGCCCCTTGCCGCTGCGAGCCCGCTCGACGGCGGCGCGGGTCGCCTCATAGACCGCCACCACGTCATTGCCGTCCACTTGGAGGCTGCGCACCCCGGCCCCTATGCCCTTCTGGGCCAGGGTGGGCGCGCTCGACTGCAACTTGCGCGGCACCGAGATGGCCCACTGGTTGTTGTTGATGATCATCACCATGGGGAGATGCCAGACACCGGCACAGTTGAGCCCCTCGAGAAAGTCTCCCTTGGAGGTGCCGCCATCGCCGATGGTCACCACGGCGACCCTGGGCTGGTTGCGCAGCTTGAAGGCGGCCGCGATGCCGGCAGCATGGGTGATCTGGGTGGCGATGGGAACGCAGATGGGCAAGTCTTCCGACAACTCGCCATCGGCCTTGTAGAAGACGCTGCCCCGTTCATCGCCGCCCCAATACTGCAGGTTCTGCTCCATGGGCACGCCCCTCACGTAGAGAGTGGGCATGTCCCGGTAGTAGGGCACATAGACATCCTCTGGCTGCATGGCGAGCCCGACCCCGATCCCCACCGCTTCCGCCCCGAGATGGGAGGGAAAGGTGCCGAGTTTGCCGGTTCGCTGCAGTGCTATCGCTTTCTTGTCGTAACTGCGCACCATCACCATGTTGCGGTAGAAGGTGTGCAGCATCGCCTTGTCCAGCCAGGTCGGCAGTGTCGCGACCGGGCGCCCCTCCTCATCGAGGTAACGAAGGAAGGGGATGTCGACATGGGTCATAACTGGCTCCTTGCCGTTGTCAGCGTCACCACCATGAGGTGACATTTAAAATGTAAACAACATGTTAACCAGAGGGCAACGAGATTCATCCAGGTAAGACCAGTAGAAACTTCTTTTATTTTCGAAGGTAATCGGAATTTTCGGCGAGCATAAACAAAGAAGGGAGCCTGTTCAGGCTCCCTGTCATATCGAGTTCGGGATCATACCCATCACCGCCATGCTGCTTGCCACCGCCCGTGGCGCAGGATCAGCATGACAAAAAGGCGTCAATTCACTCCCACAAACGGGTGGGTACCACCAGCAACATGGTGCGCTGTCCGATGGCCACGTTGGCGTTGGGGAAGACCACCGCCTCCCGCGGTTTCTCTACCCTGTATTGCCGATCCCCATCTTCTGCCAGCACAAAACCCTGGGGAAATTCGGTGAAATTGTCCACATCGCTGGCAAACAGGAAGCGGAACTGCTCCGACTGCTTGTTGATCACCCGATCTATGGCAAAAAGGGTGAAGTCATCGGCTCGCCATGGCTCGAGGGCCACCTCATCCTGGGTCACCAGCTCCTGCAATGTCTGGCGCACCTCGATGAAGCGGGTCATGTCGTTTTCACCGAAGGGCCGCACCTTGCCCAGCTCCACCGTAAAGGCATGGGCGCCGTGCTGGTGCGAGCTGTAATAGCTGAAGGTGGTGGTCGGGCCGCTCGAGAGCAGTATGGTGCGCACGCCGCAGGCACCGAGGAAACGTACCTGCTCCTTGCAGTGGGGGCGTTCGTGGGGAAAGGGATAGACGGCAAACTTCTCGTGGCGCGAGCCGCGAATGGCGGTATGGAGATCGTAGTGGTAACGGGGCCTGCCCGAGTCGGCAAAGAAGCGGCTCACATACTGCTCCAGACGCATGGCGCGGATGCGCTCCCGGTTGCACAGCCCCTCCCCCTTGCTGTGGGCGCCCGAGAAGAGGCGGTTCATGTTCTCTTCCACCTCCCTCACCCCCTGGTTCATGGCGGCGGGGTTGCCAAAGAGGAAGAGCACCCGGTGACGAACCTTGAGCTCCTCTGCGAGCAACCGGGTCAGCAACTGGTTGCAGATCTCGATGGGGGCTGTCTCGTTGCCGTGGATGCCGCAGGAGAGGACGATGTCCTTGTGCCCGGGTTGCCCCGCCTCGGAAGCGGGTTCCAGGCAGATCACGCCGGTATCCCACACGCTCACCCGGGTACCGTCGGTCAGATTGAAGGCGAAAGGCTCGAGCTGCCACTCATGGCGGCGCGTCAGGGCCAAAAAGTCATGCTGGGGAATCATCCGTCTCACCCTTTAGTCTGGAATGCCATGGCCGGATTATACGCAAGGCAACCGGGCTTAAAATCAGTTTTTAAACAAATTCAAACAGTAAGGATACAAAAATGGCGAGAATGAGTGACAACTCATGCAACAGGATCAAGCGGGGGGAAACACGGAAGAGGGAAAGCGGTGAACGGGTATCGGCAGGTGAAGACAGCATGTCTTCGGCAGACAGGCGGGCAGCATGCCCCTGGGATCAGCAGAAAAACAAGGCATCCATGCCCGGCTGATCAACCACGCCAGAACGGCTTGGTGGTCTCTTGATAGCGGTCGGCTTCGTTCAGACCGATGTCCTTGAGCAGGTAGGCGGGCAGCTCGGAGAGCTGGCGACGGCTGCGGCTGCGTTCCAGCCAGGTCAGGACGGTCATCTTGACGCGAGCAACCAGATTCGATTCGCTGGAATGCTGGTAACCGGCTTCGGTATAAGTCATGTTGGCCATGATATGGCTCCTCTCTCTCGTTCTGCGCAAGGCTCGGATTTGATGCGCAAAGCTTAGTCAGGGCGGGGAGGTGCCTCAATTGACGAATTTTGATACATGACATTAGTAAAAGTAATGGTTGATATCGCCAAGGAAATAACCATAACCATATGATTTTAAAATGAAATAATGCTGAAACTTTCCCCCTGGCAGCCTGACAGCATTTTCTCCTGCGCCACCCACTTCTAACTATGCACTTTCCCACGCTAGCTATGCACGGCACGACGCCGAGTCAGCAGGGTGCAAACTCTCGGCCACCAGGGTTTGTTAACAAATAGATCGCAACAAGATCGTTATTTAACAAAAAGATACGAACAGGCAACCTGAACCGGATGCCCCCCATGTCACCCCCATCGTCAGGGTGGCACCGGACACTTGGCACCCTGCCATCATACTGGTATGGTTATTTATACAGTGGTTTATCATGCTGCCTCCCCACACTGCCCCAATATCATGCTGAACAGGGGAGCGGCACACACAGGATCTGCCGATGGACACCTTTACCCCCACCGCCGCCCTGCGTCAACAGATGGCCCTGCTGGAGGCGTCGCTGGCACGCCTTGCCCGGCAACTGGGCCAGCTCGACCTGCTGGAGGCTCATGTCTATCCCCTCCCGGCCGTGGCCCAGGGGGAAGAGCATGAGCCCATCGAGGCCATCGAGGTGGGCTATCTCTCGGGCGAGGCGGCCCTGGCCGCCACCCTCGCCGCCTTTCAGGACCACTGCGCCCGCCCCGGCTGCTCCACCAAGGCGACCCACCGTCTGCCCGGCTGGCTGCGCTTTCCTGCCGCCAGCGCCAGGGAGCTGGCCCCCGTCATCGAGGAGATCAACGCGCACAAGCTCGCCTTCAAGGCCATGGTGCAGGCGGCGGGCGGGCGGGACGAGAAGTTCGAGCTGGTGCACGGTGCCCTGCCCGGTGTCATCACCCTGCAGGTCTATCGCAAGCTGACCTGGCTTCAGGGGGATCTGCATTCGCTGGGCTTCACCTGGGCCGACAAGCAGAGCATCAGCCGCCTCAGCCGGGAGCAGGTACTGGAGATGCTGGAGCGCAGCCGCCGATATGTACCGGCGCTCTTTGACAACGAAGAGTGGAGCAAGATGGTGGATCAGGAGGTATACGACATTCGCCGCCTGCCGGCGGATGCGGCCCTGCGGATCCGCAGGCCGGTCAAGACCCACCCCATGATCAACCTGCTCTGGCAGGACAGGGAGCCCCGCAAGCAGCAGATCAAGGCGAGCCTTCCCCTGCTGCTCTGCTCCGATACCCAGCCGGCCGTCACCCATCTGGGCCACTACCCGCCCAAGCTCCGCCAGGCACGCCGGGATCGCAAGATTGGCGGTGACCCCATCATAGAGCGGCTGCACCTCTACCTCTATCAGGGGTAGCGCAGGCTCGGCACCGCCACAAACGACAAGGGGAGCATCACGGATGCTCCCCTTGTCACATCGGGCGACAGCCCATCGCCGTCAGCTCATCAGCAGTGCCCGCAGGCTCTCCACATCCAGCCCCTTCACCTCGGACTGGCCGCTCAGGAGGCCGTCGGCCAGTGCCCGCTTCTCGTCGTGCAGCGCCACTATCTTCTCCTCCACCGTCTGCTCGCACACCAGGCGATAGACGGTCACCGGCTGGGTCTGGCCCATGCGGTGCGCCCGATCGCTCGCCTGATCCTCCACCGCCGGGTTCCACCAGGGATCGAGGTGCAGCACGGTGTCGGCCTGGGTCAGGTTGAGGCCCGTCCCCCCCGCCTTGAGGCTGATGAGGAAGAGTGGCACCGCTTCGTGGCGAAAACGCAGGATGGACTCCTGACGGGACTTGGCCGAGCAGCCCCCATCCAGATAGCAGTAGTCCCACTGCCGCTGTTCGATACGGCTGCGCAGCAGGCTCAGCAGATCGACAAACTGGCTGAACACCAGCACCCGGTGGCCACCATCGATGGCTTCGTCCAGCAGCGCCATCGCCTCGTCCAGTTTGCTGCTGGTCTGGGACCACTCCGGCATCACCAGCTGGGGGGAGCAGCAGAGTCGGCGCAGCCGGGTCAGGCCGCTCAGCACATGCATCAGGGCACGGCCATCGGCACTTTGCACCTGCTGCACCACCTCGCGCCGGGTCGCCTCGTAGAGCTGACGCTCCTCGGGGGAGAGGCTGATGTGATGGATGATCTCGGTCTTGTCCGGCAGCTCCGTCAGCACCTGTTGCTTGAGGCGGCGCAGGATGAAGGGGCTGATCACCGCCCGCAGCATCGCCATGTGCTGGGGATCCTTGACCGCCTTGCCAAAGCGGCGCTTGAACTCCCCGAGGCTCCCGAGCAGGCCGGGATTGATGAAGCTGAACAGGCTCCACAGCTCCCCCAGATGGTTCTCGATGGGGGTGCCGGAGAGGGCGAGGCGAAAATCCCCGTCGAGCTGGAACAGCAGCTTGGCGCGCTGGGTACCGGCATTCTTGATCTGCTGTGCCTCGTCCAGCACCATGCTCGACCAGCGGCGGGACTTGAGCGCCTGGGAGAGACTGCCGAGCATGCCGTAGTTGACCAGGACGAGCTGTCCGGCCCTGGCCCCCTGGATCAGGGTCTCCCGCTCGGCGGGATGGTCGAACACCACCACCTCGAGCTCGGGGGCAAAGCGGGCCACCTCCTCCTGCCAGTTGGTGACCACTGACTTGGGCACCACCACCAGCGCCGGGCCCAAGTGCTGGCGCATGCGCAGCACGATGAGGGCCTGCAAGGTCTTGCCCAGGCCCATGTCATCGGCCAGACAGGCGCCAAAGCCGTGATGGGCCAGGGTCGCCATCCAGCGTACCCCCTCCTTCTGATAGTCCCGCAGCGCCGTCAGCAGCTCGGGGGGACAGCTCACCTCCTGCTGCCACTCCTGCTGGAGATTCTGCCAGGCGGCATCCCCCTCGGTGGTGATGACGGAGAGCAGGCGGGCCAGCGGATAGGCCAGCTTGTTGTTGATGCGCTGCTCGTTGTCCAGCATGGCGCCGAGCACGGTGAGGCGTTCCACCAGCTTGTCGCTCAGCATCAGGCTGGTCTTCTCGTCGAGCTGCACCGTGCGCTGGCCCGGGGTCAGCTGGCGCAGGATGAGGCGAAGATCGAGGATCTGGTGCTCGTCCAGCGAGAGCGCGCCCTCCACCTGGAACCAGTCCTGACGCCGCTCGATGCGCAGGCTCAGGGCCGCCTCATCGAGGCTCTTGAGGCGGGCGCTGTCCTGGTGCCAGTGCACCACCACACCGGCGTCCACCAGCTCCGGCAGGGCGTTGACCAGGGTGAGCGCCTGCTCCCCGTCCAGCTTCCACTCGTTGCCGGGCAGGCCGATGGGCAACTGGTTGCGAAGGCGCTGGGCATCCTCTTTCTCGGCAGCCAGATCCCGCTGCCAGTAGTGATACTCCCGGATACCCTGGCGCACGATGGCCTCCCCCTTGCCCAGAGGCAAGGGAGGCAGGTCCCCCTCCCGGGTCACCAGCTGGACCACGAGCTGCCCCTCCTGCCAGTCGAGCAGGACGGAGGGAACGCCGGGCCAGGGGGCCAGCTCGGCATTGCCTCTGAGCCCCGCCACCTGGCTGTGCCAGGGGAGATCGGGGATCGCATCCAGCGTGCGTTGCAGCTCCTCGAGCCCGGCCGGCGGCAATGCCGGAATGGCCTCCAGGGCCGGTAATCTGTCCAGCAGTGCCTGCGGTGTCAGAATAAGCTGCCACAAATCCTGAGCCAGAGGGACGATGTGCGCACCGCGGGCGGCGGGAGCAGGATGTAGTCTGGCACTCATGCCCTCCCCGCTCTGTACCAGTTGCAGCAGGGGGGCGCTGACGGCCAGTTGCAGCTTCTGCCCCTTGGCATTGAAGAGGCGAGGATGGTTTGCCAGGGGCACCCAGGCATCCCGGGGCAGCTTGCCCATGTTGCGCGGCAGGGTGCGCACCAGTGCCCAGTCCGCCTCGTCCAGCAGGCTGGCGTACTGGGTGGAAAGCAGAGCCGGATCGACCCTTCGCCCGGCGGTCCACTCCCCCTTGGTGCTCTGCTTCTGGATCTTGCACTCAAGCTCAGGCCCCTCTGCGTGGAGCAGCCAGACCAGCCGCTCCTGGGGCTTGCGTACCCCGCTCGAGCGTCCCAACCCCTGCAGCCAGTTGAGCCAGCTTGCCGAGGCGGGGGCCTTGCCTTCCTCCTCGGTGGCATCCTCTTCCTCCCCTTGAGCAGGACGCAGCGCGCGCAGGGGCCAATGGGCGGCCTCCCGGCCCAGCAGGAGTCGCAGCAGATCCTGGCAGAAGGCCATCAGTCGATGCCGGGGCTCGGCGTCCAGCACGTGGGAGAGGTCCCACTTGTGCAAGATGGTCACCTGGGGGCTCTGCTCGCCGTGGCGCGCCAGGGCGCAGAGATCGAGCCAGAGGTAACCCCAGTGGAGCTCCTCCAGCGGCAGTTGCAGGGTATCGAACAGGCCGACCGCCTGGCCGTGGCGATCTCCGGCCCACTGCCCCAGCAGATCGGCCAGCAGGGGGGAGTGATGGCCCAGACTGCGCTGCCACTTCTTGCGCTGCTCGCTCCCCTGCACCGGATCTGCCTGTTGCAACCAGCCGAGCCAGAGCAGGGCGCTGAACATCCGGGGCCAGGGCGACGCCTCTTGCCCCTGCCACTGGCCAAGCGCCCCCAGCAGCCGCTCGGCCAGGGGTTGCTCATCCCCTTTCTGCGCCAGTTGTTGCAGCGCAGGCCAGTGAGTGGTTACCTCGCCGCCAAAGGGGCCGCAGAGCCACTCCCATTCTTGGGCGCGAGCCTGGATCTGGCCAGAGAGCGCCGGGGAGCAGGAGGCAACCAGCGTTGCCAGCGGCCAGCCCTCGTCAGGCTCTGCGTCAAGCAGGGCCTGCAAGGCGAAGTGCTCGAGCAGCAGGGCCTGCCAGGCGGGGCTGGAGCCTGCCAGCAGGCGGGGAGCATCGGGGAGATCCAGGAGGCTCAGGAGTTCGGCACTCTGGTAATAGGCCGGGATCTGCCCCGCGTCTCCCAGACAGAGCTCGCGCACCACCTCCTGTGCCCGCTCCAGGCCCGTGACCGAGGGGATGCGGGACCACTGCGGCATGGGGCACTCCCCCGCACGCACCGCCAGGATCAGGGTCAGGGTTCCCTCTGCCGTCAGACTCCACTGCTGCTCCGTTCGTTGACGGACAAGCCCCCACTGCTGCAACTGATCGAGGGTATCGAGCAGCGCACGCCCGGGTGCGCCCGGGGCATAGAGGGTGTCTTGCAGGTAACGAGTGCTGGCGGCGCGCTGCAATTGCAGCTCGCACAGCAGGGCATGGCAATCTGAAGAGAGGGTGAAGGCTGACATCAGAACTCACGGGCAAGTGCAAAGGCGGAATTTTAACGGGAAAGCGGCGGCGGCTCGACCTTTAAGCGCGAAATAGTGCAAAAAAGCTGGCGCCTTTGATGGGTACACGAGCGACAGGGCTGACAGGGCACTCGTCCCTGCCACCGGGCAACGGGCCACAGGAGGGGCGCGGTCATCAAAAAAGGCGCCGCAGCGCCTTCTGGAAACAGATTGTTGGCTCAGCCTTCCAGCCGGGCCAGACGGGCTTCCAGCCCCTGCAACTGCCCCTTGAGGTGCTCGACCTCTTCCTCGAGCGCTGCCAGTCTGTCTGCCGCCGGTGACACAAGGTTGCCAGCGGGCGCCGCGTCGGCCAGCGCCTGCAGATCCACCTCGCCACTGAACAGGTGCGCGTAGCGGGATTCCCGCTTGCCCGGCTCACGGGGCAGCTTCACCACATAGGGCCCCCGCTCGATGAGAGTGGCCAGCACCGCATCCACTTCGGTCACATCGTCAAAGCTGCACAGCCGGTTGGTGCGCGAACGCAGCTCACCCGGGGTCTGCGGACCACGCAACAAGAGTTCGCAGATAATGCCGAGCTCCTGGGCCGAGAACTTCAGCTCGCCGAACTCGGTATTGCAGAAACGATGCTGATAGCGGGGCACCCTGGCGTTGAAACCGGCGGTATTGACCACCAGACGGCGGCGGATCAGCTCGTCGATCACGGCGCGAATATCCAGCTCGGCGAGCTCCAGCACGGGTTCCCGGTTGCTCTTCTGGTTGCAGGCATTGACCAGTGCATTGAGCGAGAGAGGGTACTGATCCGGCGTACAGATCTCTTTCTCAATCAGGCAGCCGATCACGCGGGCCTCTAATGGGCCTAGTACTATCTCCATGTCATACTCCCTTGCCAAACAAGACGTTAAGACGGTTATCTTAACCAAGGCGCTTGCGCCGTCCAGCAGATAACCCCATTTTTGCGAGCCGATGAAACCCTTGCTGCAACCTTGTACAGCAAAACGGCCGCGGTGCGCGGCGAGGTGGACGGATGGCCGGGAACCTCTTTGGCAACAAGCCCCCTCCCCCTTCAACGAGGCGGGCACAAGAACCATCACGGCCGCAAAGGCGGCCGTGATGGTAGACAGATTGAAACGGCCCTCACGAAGAGGGCTTGCGCTCCAGGGTCGCGGCCACCTTTCTTGCGGCCGACACGGTGAGCAAAGGCTCACCCGGATAGAGCATCAGGGCGCTTGCCCGCAGGTTGTCGGCCTCCGCCGTGCGCCCCAGGGCATTGAGGGCGATCACCATGTTGGCGTAGATGTTGGCCCTCGGGGTATGGCGCACGAAGGCCTGCCCCCAGTCGAGGTAGGCTTCAAGCTCCGCCTTGTTGTTGGCCTGCAGACCGACCATGAGGCGCACCGCGTTCACGTCGAACTCCACCCGGGTCAGCCAGGCCATGGGGTTGACGATGTCGAGCAGGAGTGCAGGCTGCTTGTAACCGCCCCGCTCATACTTGGTCACCACCCAGGCGGTATGCAGGGTGGTCAGCATGAAGGGGATGACGATCAGGGGAATGGCGATGGCCATGAAGCGCAGCAGCAACCAGGGGCGGCACAGATGGTCGCGCCAGTTGCCGTGGTCTTGCTCCTCCACCTCCGCATCCATCGCATACAGAAGCAGCAGCAGCGCCCACCACAGGGCGATGGCGTGGTAAAAGGGGTACTCGGTCTGGGTGTGCAGCAAGATGGGGGTCACCAGCGCAAGCAAGGCGGCGCCCTTGACCCAGCCCGCCCGGCTCAGACGCCACAGCAGGGCTCCGCCCATCAGCACCATGCCCAGCATGGGTGCCAGACCCCCTTCAACCGCCCAGTAGAGAAACTCGTTGTGGGGGTGATCCAGGTTGTACTCAATCTGCACCATGGCCGGGTTCAGCGCCTTGTCGGCCATGTAGTGATGGAGAAACACCGACTCGAAGCTGCCATAACCCCAACCGGTCCAGGGCATCTGGGCAATCAGCTTGGCTGCGTAGGGCCAGTAGATGGAGCGCATGCCACCGGACTGGTAGATCTCCAGCCCTCGTCTGGCTCCGGCCATCAGGTATTGCGAGGCCAGCCCAAGCAGAATGCCCAGGGCCACCAGCGCGAGCATCCGGCCCAGCCGCCGCTCACGCCCCAGCTGGGCGGACAGCAGCAAGAGAGCCATCACGCCGCCCAGTTGCCCGACCCGCGATTGCAGGACCACCAGCAGCAGAGAAGTGGCCAGGATCACCCCATAGCGCAGCCCCTTGAGCCAGGGGTTGGCATCACCGCGCAGCTCCAGCCAGATGGCCAGTGACAGGCCGGTCGCCATGAAGCTCGCCATCACGTTGGGTTGCTGGAAGATGCCATAGGGGCGGTTGGTCTGGGTGTCGTACCCAATCCAGTTGCCCGGCACCAGCAGGTAATACTGCACCAGGCCGAGCAGCGCCTCGATAGCAACGGCCCCCAGCAGCAGATAGAGCAGCCTGTCTCGCCCCTCGCGGCCGAATCGCCACTGATAGAGGCTTGCCAGAAACAGCAGGCCGGCAAACAGCCCCAGCAGCCGGGGAATGGCATAGTCCTTGAGCTCGGCTCCCGGATAGGCCATGGGCAGCAACAACAAGAGGCCCCCCAGCCACTGGGCCGTCAGCAGCGGCGAGACCACCAGCCGCTGGCTGAGGGTCACATGCCACAGCCCCAGTGCCATCACCAGGCTGGCGAAGATCCAGCCCCAGGCATTGAACGGCAGATAGAGCCCTGCCCCGCCCGGGTTGTGCATGAAAAAATGCATGCCAAGCAACCAGTAAAGGAGGCTGACAACCCCCAATATCCCAGTCGTCGACGTCACCGTCACTGCTCCCTGTTGTGTCATGCTCATGCTCGTTTTCTTCCGACACGCCATACATGAAGGGGGGCAGAGCCCCCCTTGTTCACTTCAATCATCCTTGTGCCGATTCCGGTCGGCGAAACGCATGGCGCACCAGCACGATGCCCACCCCCAGCATGCCGCCGAGCAGGGTAGCCAGCACCACCACCAGAGGGCGCTTGGGCTGTTCGCGGCTCAGGGGCTCACTCGGCGAAGCCAGATAGGCGAACGACTGGAAGGGCTGTGCTTCAAGCTTGATGGCCTGAAGGCTGCCCAACTGCAGGCGCAGGTCGCTCAGCGCCGGGTTGAGGAACTCGGGGTTCTTGATCTCCTTGAGGATCTTGAGCTTCTCGGCGAGGGCGCGCGCCCCCAGATCGATGGGAAGGCTCCCCTGCTCCTGCAGATTCTGCACCGGCGCCTCCAGCCCGGCCGCCTGTGTAATGCGCAGACCATATTCGGTACGCAGAATATCGTCTTGCAACTGCTTGAGGGTATCGGCCTTGGCACTCTCGAACTGGGTCTGCAGCGTCTTGATGCGATTCTGCCAGATGGTATACAGCTCCTTGCCCTTGGCCGCCGACTCCTGATGCTGGATAAAGGCGATGTACTGCTCCAGCCGGGATTTGGCCTCCCCCGCCGTGGCCGCGGCAAAGGAGAGCGTCACATCTTCACGCAACTTGTCCGGCGCCTTGGCGCTGATCCCCTCGGCCATCTTCTTGAGCAGCAGCCGCTTGCCTTTGGGATCTGTGACGTCGGCCTGCGCGGCTTCGGCATCCAGATAGCCTCTTTCCAGCAGGAACTGGCGTTTGTTGTTGAAGCTGTTGAAGTTGTTGACGAAGTCGCCATAGAGCGCCTTCTTGTCAAAGGCAGTAAAAGCCGCTACCGGTACCTGAGCATTGACCAGCTGGTTGATGTTGAGCTCGAGGGACTCCATCTCCTTGAGGGTGGGCGACTTGATCTCGGCCTGGCTGACCCAGACCTGGGGGGCCAGGAGGGCATAAGCGATACCAGCCAGGGCAAAGAGACCTGCCGTCAGCAGGACAAGGAGCTTCTGGCGCCACAGGACCAGGATCAGCTCACGCAGATCGATTTCATCACCGGAAGAGGCTTGCCAACCCTGGGGCAACTGACTGTCTGAATTATCGAATACTTGTTTGTTCATATCGGGCTCTGAAGATGAGGTGATTGCCAGAGGGGGGCGTGACGGTCTTTCTCCGACAAGCGTAATGGCACATTGTCCATGAGGGGCCACTCAATAGCCAGTGTAGGATCCGACCAGTGAAGGGAGGCTTCCAGCTCGGGAGCGTAATAATCGGTGCATTTGTAAAGCACCTGGGCCCATTCGCTCTGAACATAAAAACCGTGGGCAAAACCTGGCGGGATCCAGAGGGAGGTTCCCTCTTCGGCCGAGAGCGACACCCCCACCCACTGGCCCAGGGTCGGGCTCCCGGCGCGCACATCGACGGCCACGTCGAAGATGGTGCCTGCCAGCACCTGTATCAGCTTGCCCTGGGGCCGCTGGCGTTGATAATGCAGGCCCCGTAGCGTCCCTTGTCGGGAACGACTCAGATTGTCCTGAACGAAGCAAAAATCACCGCACCTGCGGGTGAAAAGATCGTGGCGAAACAGCTCCATGAAGTCGCCCCGCTCATCTGGATGACGCTGGTGACGGATCTGGATAACATCCGGAATCTTCAATGAAATAAAGTGCATAGGTGTTTTCTTTGGAATAATGGGCAAGGATATATCACTCAATGGAGTGCCTTATCAATCCCAATCGGGGTGCATTTTGCCAAAGGGCTCTTGCAACAGACGCAACAGATAGGCGCCATACCCGCTTTTTGCCAGTGGCTGTGCCAGTGACGCCAGCGCCTCGTCAGAGATCCAGCCCTGGCGCCAGGCGATCTCCTCCGGAGCGGCCACCTTGAGCCCCTGGCGTTTCTCCAGGGTCTGGATGAAGCTGCTCGCCTCCTGCAGGCTGTCATGGGTCCCGGTATCCAGCCAGGCAGCACCACGCCCCATGAAACAGACCTCCAGACTTTGCTGTGCCAGATAATGGAGATTGACATCGGTGATCTCGAGCTCTCCCCGTGACGAAGGGCGCAGGCCCCGAGCAATCTCGCTTGCCGTGGCATCGTAGAAATAGATGCCCGTCACCGCATATTGACTGGCAGGAGATGCCGGCTTCTCGACGATCGACTCGACCCGCCCCTCGCCGTCGAACCCCAGCACACCGTAACGTTCTGGATCCTGTACATGATAGGCAAACAGGGTGGCGCCTTGCGTCTTGGCGCTCGCGCGCTGCAACTGGCGGGGCAGCTCGGTGCCATAGAAGATGTTGTCCCCCAGAATGAGGCAGCAGGGGCTGCCGGCCAGAAAGGGCTTCGCAATGAGCAGCGCCTGGGCCAGCCCGGCAGGCTCTTCCTGCACCGCGTAGCAAAATTGCATCCCCCACTGGCTGCCATCCCCCAGCAGCAGCTCGAAGCGGGACAGATCCAGCGGCGTGCTGATGATGAGAATCTCACGGATCCCCGCCTGCATCAGGGTTGAGAGGGGGTAATAGATCATGGGCTTGTCATAGACCGGCAGCAGTTGCTTGCTGATGGCCAGCATCGCCGGATAGAGACGGGTGGCGGATCCCCCGGCCAGGATAATGCCTTTACGCTGGTGCATGGAACACCTCCAGAGGAGAACGGAGAGCCATCAAGACACGCGTCACATCATTCACCTTCACACTGACTGGCAAGCCAGCGGCTCATCAGCCCTTCCCAGGCCGGGATCTGGATCCCGAACACAGTGGCAAACCGTCGACAATCGAGCCTGGAGTTGGATGGCCGACGGGCTGCCTGGGGCCAGTTTGCAGATGGAATGGGTTTTATCGGAACGGGCTGCGCCAGCAGACCAAGCCGACAGCCTTCCTCAACCAGGGCCGATGCAAAGCCATGCCAGCTCGTCTCGCCTGCGGGGCAGAGATGATAGAGGCCGCCCTTGTCTGGCGCCTTCACGACCTGTTTCAGCGCCAGGAGAACAGACGTTGCCAGCCAGTCCACCTGGGTCGGCGCCCCCCACTGATCCGCCACCACCTCAAGGGGCTGGCCCTCGTTGGCACGGCGCAAGATGGCTCGGGCGAAGTGTGCCCCTTCCCCACCATAAACCCAGCTGGTGCGCACGATCAGATGATGGGGACACAGGCTCTGAATGGCCTGCTCTCCGGCCAGCTTGCTGGCACCGTAGACATTGAGCGGGGCAGGCACATCCACCTCGCGCCAGGGAGCGCTGCCGGAGCCATCGAACACATAGTCGGTGGAAAAATGCACTAGCAGCGCCCCCCTGGCACCGGCTTCCCGGGCAAGCAGTGCGACGGCCTGATGATTGATACGCTCTGCCAGCTCGGGCTGGCTCTGTGCGAGATCGACTGCCGTATAGGCCGCACCGTTGAGGATGACATCAGGCTGATGGCGGTTCAGGGCGCAGATCAGCGCACCGGGGTCGGTGATATCACACGCATCCCTGCCAAGGGCCGTCACCTGCCAATGGGGATAATCCCGGCACAGGGCAGAAAAAAGGGCTCGTCCCAACTGGCCACGAGCCCCCAGCAACAAGATCCGCATCGGGATTACCGCGCGCCAAAACCGGTCAGGATGGTGCGGATGGTCTTGAACACGATGAGCACATCCAGCCAGAGGGAGAAGTGCTTGATGTAGTAAAAATCGTGCTCGATCTTGATGCGGGTATCATCGGCATCGGCGGCATAACCGTGGACCACCTGGGCCCAGCCACTGATCCCAGGCCGCACGATGTGACGGTACATGTAAAACGGGATCTCCCGTTCGAACTGATCGACGAACGTGCGCTGCTCCGGTCTTGGCCCAATCAGGCTCATGTCCCCTTTAAGGACGTTGAAGAACTGCGGCAGCTCGTCGATGCGCAGCTTGCGGATCACCTTGCCAACCCGGGTGACGCGCATGTCACCGTCCTGGGCAAACTGGGCGCCGGCTTTTTCCGAATCCTTGCACATGCTGCGGAACTTGTAGATGCGAAAATCCTTGTTCCCCTTCCCTACCCGGTTTTGCAGGAACATCACGGGGCCCGGACTCTCCAGCTTGATGAGGATCGCCGTCACCAGCATCAGGGGGGAGAACAGCGGGATCGCGATCAACGCGGCCAGAATGTCCATTCCCCGTTTGATGAAGGCATAGACGGGGGACGGCAAGAGGGAACCAAGCTGGTTCTCGTGGAGATGGTCGATCTTCACGCGCCCGGTCAGGGTCTCGCTGATCTGCTTGATGTGATAGACGGGAATGTGCGCCAGGGCGCAGCGCGCCAGGAAACGCTCCCACTCACCCGCCAGCTTCTCATCCCGAAGATCTGCCACCACGGCGTCATAACGCACGGCCCCGAGATCGGGTTTGTCCAGCAGACGCCACTGCACACACTCGTGCCGGGTCAGGGCCTGATAGTCCCCAAAGGGCAGCAAGGCATATTTGGGGGTCCGGTAACGGCGGCCAATGAAGTAGGCCAGCCAGCAGCAGAGCAAGGCAACCAGATACGACTCGAACAATACCTGGCGGCTGTAAGGCAGCCGCAGGAAGAAGAGAATGCCGACCAGGGCACCATAGAGGGTGGTCACCGTGGGGATCATGTAGGCCACGGGACTCGCGCCCGGATAGCGCAGGAAGCGATGCAGCACAATCCCGGTCAGCAGAAACGCCACAAAGGCACCGCTCAGGGTGTTGATCCGGACAGCATCGAAGTGATGCCAAAACTCCAGGCCCCATCGCTCAATGGCTGGCAAGCAGACTGCAAGCAAGGCCCCGAAGGTAAACAAGGCAGGAGGGCTGAATAATACACGCTCATACCAGCGTGAGTGACGACGTTGAAATGACAAGGACAACCCCCAAATAAAATATTAGCTATATATCATTACACAAAACTAGAATTAAAAGAAGATAATAAAACTACAGCAGAACGATTTTATTAAAAAATATTAAATAACAAGAATAGTGCTAGAGCTAGTCGATCACGAGCTCTACGCCTTAGTTCATTAACTCTAACAAGAAGATATAAATTACCTTTATAACCATTTTCAAGGCCAAATCTGAATATGGCTGAACTTTGTAAATCCAAACATTCAGCGATATTCATCACTTGTTTACGATACCATTTGGACTTAATTAGTGAGATCCTTTTCTTGGCTGCTTTAAAATTATTATTAGTACCAACCTGATTATTAGCGTGCTGCCGATATCGCATCATAGGCATAGCGTCTATAAACCAACGATAACCATAACGACGAGAGAAAGCATAAATGAGCCAATCATGAAGTTCTATATTATTAGACACTCTAGCATAGTTACCTATCAACCATTTCTGAAAGTTAATAGCAAAGTCGCGATTAAAAACATAAGTACAACCAGGTCCGGCAGCCTCAAATAGAAAATCCCATCGACGAAATGGTTGAGCCTTGTTGATTAAAACCTCACGCCCATCCTCCCAAAAAGCAATAACATTAGACGAATAACAATCATATTCACTCAAATATTGAGTTGCACGGTATATTTTATCGGAAGGCCAGATATCATCTTGATCAGAAAAAGAAATAATATCATACTCACCAATATAAACATCTTTTAATAGTCTATAGAAATTTTTACCCGCCCCTCCAAATCGTTCACCATAGGGCAAAAGTGTTATATTAGAGAATTTATTTGCATACATAGTGCAAATATCCAAAGAACTATCACAACTTAAATCAAGGCTAATTACAATGTTAACATCAATTTTTTCTTGTCGCAAAATGCTATCAAGCTGCTCTACGAGCGTAGTTGCACCATTGTATGCTGCAACCAAAACGAGACATTTACTATTACTATTACTATTACTATTTACGATCATCTAAAAAATCCATGTCAAAAAATTCTAAAGCTACTTTAAAAAATAACACTTTAACATCCTAAGAGGATATTTCAAATTCTCTAATATAGTAGCGGTAAATAAAAATAAAAAGCTAATTTCCTTTTTATAATAAAGATCTTTTAGAACTATTTTATATGACTCATGCATATTAGCGATGTTCCCTGTCAAACCACTGGCTCCAATAGCTGCCTTAAAACCACCAGCCAATGGTATTTTTATTAAAAATGCAGGCCCCCTTTTTATATTTTCTAGCCAACAACAGTAATCATCAACCACTCTGTACTTTGGATTAAACATCACCATGTCTCTTTTAATCATAACAGTTGGCGTAAAGAAAGGATTACCAATCAAAAAATTGATTTTTTTAATCCTCTTTGATTTAATAATGTCAGAAGACTCCATTTTTTTAAAATTTACATTCTGAACGTAGTAATGCGCAGAGATATGAGCATTGCTTTCAAGCATAAAATGATACTGTACTTCAATCTTCTTGGGGTGCCACACATCATCTGAATCAAGGAATGCAATTAATGAGGAGCTTGATAACGCAACCCCCATATTCCTTGCATATGCGGCCCCCCGATTTTCCGATAAGGAATGTAACCTAATATTTAATTTGTTAGAAAAACATACTACAATATCAGAAAGCACTTTTTTATCTACACTACAATCATCAATTATAATAACTTCTCTGGGTATTAAGGTCTGTTCACAAATAGACTGTAGTGATTGAGATATTGTATTTTCACCATTGTAATATGGTATAACCACACTGACATCAACCATTATAGACCTCATTATACTTTCTCGACTTTTCCTTTACATAGAAAAGTAATAATATGGAATATATATACATTGCATCATATGGATATATCAGAGACATCCCAGCAATAATCATAGGCAATGTTATATATAAGCTATCGAATCCTACTTTTACATACGAGTAGATAATAATAGAAATATAAAAAAACATTCCAACAATACCCACTTCGCCAACAATAAGAGGTATCATTGCATGAGCATACCCACCTTCTTTCCAACTATATAAGTAGCCACCAACATCAAATCCCTGGCCAAACATAAGTGTGCCTAAATTGACTTCAAATATCTTGGAAAAAAAAGCATTAAATATACCAAACTTTGTTTCAAAACTGGCATCATTAAAATCTAAAAAATCAATATAGTGGATGATAATAGCTAGTATTAATGGCGTGATAATTGAAAACAATACAAATTTACTTTGGATACTTACCTTTCTAAGAAGGTATAATACAGGAATAATGAAAAATGCCACATAAGCTGCGCGACTTAACGTCATTATTATTATAACGATACAAAATAACGACAATATCTTCCTAAAAAAACCACAAAACAAATAATACACTAACACACTAACAACTAATGCATGCAAGGCCACATAATTTGAATCCAGATACATTATGCTTCCATACTTAAATACATAGAATGTATCTCTCTTTAAAGCGTCACTGTAGCCCTCCCCATCCCCCTTTACTGCGTACTCAGGATGCATAAAACGAATATATGTATCAATCAACATCAATAAGATGGATGCAACAGTAAAAAGCTGCCCACCTTTTATGACCTCATTTAAGTTTATTTTTTCACAGATAGACTTTAATGATATAAAAACTGCAAGTGGGTAGATAAACTCTATGCTTTTTCCAACAGCAGCGTACCCTAGATCGATTGACCATATAAGTACGTATGTAGTAGCAATAAAGGAATACAATAATAATGAAATAGCATTCCCCCACTTCAATATGCCGTTTTTAACATAAAAAGATGAGAGCAGAACAAAAGGAAATATTACTATGATAACTCGTAATGGAATATATCGGGTAGAATCATTAAAGTAAAAAGATAGCCTTATTGACAAGGAAATACTAATAATATAAAAAAACAAGGTGAAATAATTTCTACCATGTGTTTTTGTAAGATGCATTATTTATCCTGAGAGGTGTCTGAAATAGCCATGAAGCCCGTCAAAAGACTTTTCAGAAAGTAGAACTTAGAGACCCCCATAACTTTTGACATTGGTTTCAAAAATGACAACCTTAAAATCAAAAGCAGGCCGATTATAAAGCCAAACCCATATCGGTAAACCGCCCCTTTTGCTTTCAGAATACTAAAGGCATTATTTTTATTTGTTGCTGTACTTTCTTTAGGATGCGACACAATATATTGATTAATGAAGCTAACGTTTAAATTGGCATCTATTGCATCAAAAAGAAAAACACTCTCTTCTCCACAAATGAATTTAGCTCCTATCCCAAAATCTTTATTAAAGAACACCTCAGATGTGTCTATTTTTCTTTTGTCGATAACCATTTCAATAGAGCATGCATGTAAACATTCTATTTTACTTAATTGTCCACTGTTTATCGGATATTTTCTAAAATCCGTTGAGTCTTCTGTAACCTTAGCTTTAAACAAGGCAATATGAAAAGGATTTTCTTTTTGGGCTGATAATATCTTATCAGCCACATCACACTCATAGACAACGTCATCATCAGATATAAGTATTAACTCTTCTGTAGAGTACTTCAATGCTTCATTTCTGCTATTCGTCAGTCCCTTTGTATCACTTTCAATTAGAGTTATATCTTCATAAGAAAATCTTTCTTTTGCATCATTTGAGATAAATACATCGACATAATCCTGATGCACTATCAAATACCTACAATTATTTAAAAATGGTAAGGATGATAGCCTGTTTATTCTCTTTCCATATGTCGATATACATATTTCCAGCATTTGTTCACCATTATGCATAAATTTAGCGATAATTAAAAATCAGAAATGATATTTATAATTCATTTAAAAATCAAATAGATTTTTCTTTATAGAAGAAACTATCGTTTCATTTCCTTTATGATAGTCAATACCAAATAACGCTTTCATATCATTCCGTTCCGTTTGATGGTCATCACTATTGGAAATGATTTTTTCCATTGCAGCTATAAGTTCAGACAATGAATAAACTTTAACTCCCGGCGTATTTAAATCATAATCTAGATAAAGCTCTCGCTCTTTCAAATAGTTTTCTTTATCAAACGGGAAAAATATTATTGGTCTATCTAGAATCAAAAAATCAAAAAATATTGATGAGTAATCCGTAATTAAACAATCAGCCATAACCATTAACTCACAAGGATCTATTTTATTGTCAATCAAAGATATATTTGACCATCCTATAGGGTTAATAGTCAGCTCTGTCGCAGGGTGTAGTTTTATTTTTAACCTAGCATTATTTCTTGCTAAAAAATCATTGAGCAGCTCAAAATTAATGCCTGACTCTGCTATGAAATCCACACCTGAATCACGCCAAGTTGGTGTATATACGAAAGTAAAGGGGCTTTTATCAGCATCAATACTCTTATTTTTTGTCATTTTTAAAATTTGACCAATTCTAGGATAAGAAGTTATGATTAAATTTTCTATACCTCTCAGCCTGAATGCAGAAATATAAGAATATTCAGCCACATATAATGACGGGCATAGCACCAGATCATGCCTTAAGTGTGCATGAGGGTGCATAAACTTAGATAAGATATTGGCTTCATGGAATATTTTCACCAAAGGCAAACATCTGATGTCAAATTCAATTTTCTTTAATGGAATCCCATGCCATAAATTAACATTAAGAGCTCCTCTAGATGTAAACCAGCAAATATCCCTAGCGTACGAACTATAAATATAGACACCAGCTCGAAGACAGAAGTACAATCCCATAACAGAATATCTACGATAAGACTTACCATATTTAGAGGCTAATTCAACTGATTGAATATTTTGCGATATCCAGACAGGTGTTATATCTGGATTATTTTTACACACATGTTCATAAAGATATCTACTGTTATCCCCATATATGCCAAAGCACCCGAAAACCCAAATATTTTTATTCCTTGGAAAAGCTCCCGAGAGCCAATATAAAAAGTACTGCATGCATCTAAAAGCAATTCTGAAAACATTATTCATATATATGATTTCATTTTATGTTAATGAGCATGATAATAGCTACACATTAAGACTAGCATTATGCTGTGGCAATGAGCAGGAATTATCTTGAGATGACGTGTGGGACTTAGCAATAATAAGATTAAGATTTTCGACAATTTAAATGATATGTGACTACATTGTGAAAATATTTACTCTATTTTTTCTGTAAGAAATAAAAAAAAATCACTCTTATAAGCATAACTAGAGACTCTACAGCCAAAACACTTAGGCATATGTTTTTTGCCGTAATAGCATCCGTTATATACATAACACTTAGCGCCAGGATCTGAATTACCGCAGCAAAAATAACACTTCTATTTGCTATATCAATCCTGTTAATGGACGCAAATGCTGGATAGCCAAAGTTAACCCCAACAAAATTAATTAGAAGTGCTATAAGAAATATCTCTAGATATTCATGTGCAGAAATAAATTGCTCGCCAAACAAAAAACCCATTATCTCTTGAGAATAAGATATACCAATAATGGCAGTAAATGCCATAGGGATTATCCCTACTCCAACGAATTTATAAAGATCTTTTTTATTGCCGGTTCTAGCCAGATAAGGGAACAATGCTTGACTTACTGGTGATATAATACTTTGACCTGCTTGATATAATTTTTCCGCACTATTATACAATGCCGCAGCATTAGTTCCAGAAAATGAGCCCACGAGAAAGGTACTTGCACTCGTATATACTCCCACTGCTAATCTTGAAACAAAAAATACTCCTCCCTCTTTCAATAGGGTATAACATTTTTTACGATCAGCCATTGAAATCCAATAGCCTTCTTTATATATGCTGACAACCCCAATAGATGTAGCCAATAGATTACTTAAAGCAAAAAATATTAAAACAGAGTCAGTTTGATTTTTTTCTTTAATAAAAATAAAAATTAAGAAAACGTAAAGCAGTTTTGCAGACACCATAGATATGGTGATTTTTTTCATTTTCTCTATGCCTAAAAAAAACCAATTAGGCTGAAAAGATTGAAAGAAAATTGATGTTATTATAGCAATATGGATGCTGCTAATATCTGGTATTGTATTGCCTAGCCTAAAATATAGTAAAACAAATGCGGAAGTTATTAAAAACAAGAAAAGTTTTACGGTAAAAATAGCCCCCAAGTAATCGGCTACCATTCTCTTATTTTCTTTGTTTCTTGCCAGCCAATAAGGAGCTGATATACCAAAGCCATAGTCGGTAATAATCAGAGCAATACTACAAAGTGACATTGACATAGCTACCGTGCCAAAACCCTCTAATCCGAGAACACGGCTAAGATAAGGTAACACTAATAACGGCGCTATATAGTTACTGAACTGAACTAACATCAATGATAGAATGTTTTTGCTTAATGCTACCTCTCTCAATTAATCCTCTCTCAGCTTTTAATGCATTTACTTTTATAAAAAGAAAGGGAAATGAATTGACTTTTAAGCTTCACTTGTTGTCAATAACAAAATCCGGGTTTAATTCCAAAATGCCTTTTCGATAGAATACAATATCTCCAGATTTATACTGTTGAGTTGTAATTGCGTTAATTATAGGTCTTATACCTTCTTCAATCGTCATTACATTTGAGTTATTTATTGAAAGTCCATCACGTAATTTTGTATCGATAGCTCCAGGACATAGAGCTAAAGTATCATATCCATCTTTAGCTAATCCCATAGTTAGTTTAATTACCCCCGCTTTAGCGGCACAATAAGCAGTCCAATCTTTATAAGCGTTAAATGCTGCTGTAGACGATATATTTACGATACGGCATCTATTATTCTTTATGAGGGCCATTCTAGATACTAGATATGTGCCGATCAAATTTGTCTGTATATCATTGATCCAGAGTGCTGGTTCGGAATCCACAATTCGACTAGAATATAATGAACCTGCACAATTGACTACGACATCAAAACTATTACCTAAAAAATAATTCTCAACAGATTTTTGACTTGTTACATCTAACTCAGCACGTTTTGGAGCCGAGACTTGATAAACATCAAATCTGCAAAGTGTCGCGGCTATATGTTTTGCTAGATCACTGTTACCACCAGTTAATAAAATTTTCATATTTTTGGCTCTGGTATTGGATGATTATCACTTCGCTCAATCAATTTTTCATACTGATCATGAATTTTCTTTTTAAGATTAGTAGAACTCACTCCTTTTCCATATGGCATATAGAAAACTTTCACACCTAATTTTCTTAAATAATCATACTTCCCTAACCAATCATCACCTATCACGAAGATGTCAATGTTTAGCTTTTTAACAGTTTCACTGTGCTCTAAAGTATGTTGAGGTACCACAACATCAGGTGCTCGTAATCCTTCTATAATTGATATGCGCTCTTCGAATGGTACAGCTGGTGGATTTTTATAGCTACAAACTAACTCGTCTGTACTAACCCCAACAATAAGTACATCTCCTAATCCACGACCATATTCTATCATTTTCAGATGGTTACTATGAAATAAATCAAATGTACCAGATACATATACAATATGTGACATAAATCACCTTATATTATTTCGCATTTAAAATAAATAAAAATACCCACTTTATTAAACCATCATATTTAATGGTAAAGCAGCTGTGTCTTTTTCTGACAATATCGGAGCCCCATCAAAAGGCCAATCAATCCTTAACTCTGGGTCGCACCACAGAATAGTTCTTTCACAATGTGGTTTATAATAACTTGTCGTCTTGTATAAGAAATCCACTGACTCGCTTAAAGTTAAAAATCCATGAGCAAAGCCGGCAGGAATCCATAATTGTCGTTTATTCTCTGCAGAAATATTCACTCCAACCCACTGTCCGAATGTAGGTGAGTTATTACGAATATCTACCGCGACATCAAATACCTCACCCACAGCACATCGCACCAGTTTCCCTTGAGCATGGGGTGGCAACTGGTAGTGTAATCCACGTAGCACGCCTTTCGACGACTTTGAGTGATTGTCCTGTACAAAGGTAACAGGATATCCTACAGCCTCTTCAAACTGCTTATGATTAAAGCTTTCAAAGAAAAAACCACGCTCATCACCAAATACTTTGGGCTCCAAGATAAGCACATCAGGAATTGCTGTCTTGATTACATTCATCTGTCTATCCACATTTAATTAAATCTTTATGGGGGAGCATATTCCCTCCCCCATATCACATCAGGCTTTGGCAACTATTTTTAACAAATATTGGCCATACGCATTCTTTGCCAACGGTTCAGCAAGTTCACGAACCTGTTCGGCATTAATGAACTTCTGGCGATAGGCGATCTCTTCCGGGCAAGCCACTTTCAGTCCCTGACGTGTTTCTATAGTCTGAATAAAGTTGCTCGCTTCTATCATGCTTTCATGGGTACCGGTATCAAGCCAGGCATAACCACGTCCCATCATGGCCACCGATAGATTGCCTTGCTCCAAGTAGATACGGTTCACATCGGTGATTTCCAGCTCACCACGCAGTGACGGCTTTAGGCTCTTGGCGATCTCAACCACGCTGTTGTCATAGAAGTAGAGCCCCGTCACCGCATAGTTGCTCTTGGGCTCCAGTGGCTTCTCTTCCAGGGAAATAGCGGTGCCCTCTTTATCAAACTCCACCACCCCATAACGTTCCGGGTCATGCACATGGTAGGCAAAAACGGTAGCTCCACTATCTTTACTTGCTGCAGTTTCCAGTTGTTTCTGCAGATCATGGCCATAGAAGATGTTGTCGCCCAGTACCAGCGCACAGGGGTCTGAGCCGATGAACTCTTCACCCAGAATAAAGGCTTGGGCCAACCCGTCCGGGCTTGGTTGCACCTTGTATTGCAAATTCAGGCCCCACTGATTGCCATCCCCCAACAATTGCTCAAAGCGAGGAGTATCTTGCGGCGTACTGATGATCAAAATATCGCGAATACCTGCCAGCATCAGGGTGCTGAGCGGATAGTAGATCATTGGCTTGTCATATATGGGCAGCAGTTGCTTGCTAACCGCCATAGTGACTGGATAGAGACGAGTGCCAGAGCCGCCGGCCAGAATAATGCCTTTACGTTTGGTCATGATGCTTGTTTCTTATTTTTAAATTGCAAAAGAAAAGGGTGGCTTGCGACTACACCTTTCAAGTTTTACCCTTGCCTGTCGGGGTTTTACTTGCCGAGGATCTCAGCCAACATCCGCTCCACGCCGACCTTCCAGTCCGGCAGCACCAGATCGAAGGTGCGCTGAAATTTAGTGGTATCAAGACGGGAGTTATTGGGGCGTTTGGCAGGGGTCGGGAAGGCACCGGTCGACACCGCATTAAGTTGCGTGACCGCTAGTTCAACCCCGGCCTCTCTGGCTTTGGCAAACACCAGCTGGGCATAGTCAAACCAGGTGGTGGTGCCGGTGGCAATCAGATGATACAGCCCGGCAACCTCGGGTTTGCTCTGCGCCACGCGGATCGCATGGGCTGTGCAATCGGCCAGCAACTCGGCACCGGTCGGGGCGCCGAACTGGTCATTAATGACTGACATCTCGCTACGTTCTTTGCCAAAGCGCAGCATGGTCTTGGCAAAGTTGGCGCCGCGGGCGGCGTAGACCCAACTGGTGCGGAAGATCAGATGACGGGAACAAAACGCAGCCCCTTGCTCACCCGCCAGCTTGGTCTCACCGTAGACGTTGAGCGGTGCCGTTGTGTCGGTTTCCAGCCAGGGGAGCTCGCCACTGCCATCGAACACATAATCGGTGGAGTAATGCACAAACCAGGCACCCAATGCTTCCGCTTCTTTGGCGATAGCGGCCACACTGGTGGCGTTGAGCAATTCAGCAAACTCCCGCTCGCTCTCGGCTTTGTCTACCGCAGTGTGGGCTGCTGCGTTCACGATGACATCAGGCTTCACCAGGCGAACAGTCTCCGCCACGCCGGCCGGCTTGCTGAAGTCACCGCAATAATCGGTTGAGTCAAAATCGACGGCAGTGATACGACCCAGCGGCGCCAATGCGCGTTGCAGCTCCCAACCTACCTGACCGTTTTTGCCAAACAGCAGAATATGCATCAGGTACGCTCCCCGTAGTTCTGCTCAATCCAGGATTGGTAGGCGCCGCTCTTGACGTTGCTGACCCACTGCTGGTTACCCAGATACCACTGCACCGTCTTGCGGATACCGGACTCGAAGGTCTCTTGCGGTTGCCAGGCGAGTTCGGCGCTCATCTTGCTGGCGTCGATGGCATAACGGCGATCGTGACCGGGGCGATCGGCCACATAGGTGATTTGATCGCGGTAGCTTCTCCCCTCACCCCGGCCCTCTCCCCCAAGGTGCGAGGGAGACAGAGGTACCATCTCGTCCAGCAGATCGCAGATGGTATGAACGACGTCCAGATTCTGTTTCTCGTTATGACCGCCAATGTTGTAGGTCTCGCCGATCACGCCTGTAGTGACCACGGTATAGAGTGCACGCGCATGATCCTCAACATAGAGCCAATCGCGGATCTGGTCGCCCTTGCCATAAACCGGCAGCGGCTTGCCATCCAGCGCATTGAGGATGACCAGCGGGATCAGCTTCTCAGGGAAGTGGTAAGGACCGTAGTTGTTGGAGCAGTTGGTGACAATGGTCGGCAGGCCGTAGGTACGGCGCCAGGCGCGAACCAGATGGTCACTGGAGGCTTTAGAGGCAGAATAGGGGCTGCTGGGGGCGTAAGGGGTGGTTTCAGTAAAGAGTGGCAATGGCTCACCAGCGGCGACTTCATCCGGATGGGGCAGATCCCCATACACCTCGTCGGTGGAGATGTGGTGGAAGCGGAAGGCCGCCTTGCGTATCTCATCCAGACCGTTCCAATAGGCACGTGCCGCTTCCAGCAACATATAGGTGCCGACGATATTGGTTTCTATAAAATCGGCAGGGCCGGTGATGGATCGATCAACGTGACTCTCGGCAGCCAGGTGCATCACGGCATCGGGTTGGTGGGCAGCGAAGATCCGATCCAATTCGGCGCGGTTGCAGATGTCAACTTGTTCAAACGCATAGCGGTCGCTAGCAGAGACAGCCGCCAAGGATTCCAGGTTGCCCGCATAGGTCAACTTATCGAGGTTGACCACTGAATCTTGGGTATGCCGGATGATATGACGAACAACGGCAGAGCCGATAAAACCGGCACCACCAGTCACGAGGATCTTCATTGAAAGGTTCCCGATTGCAATCTGATTAAATGAAAAAGAGATTTCTGGCTATGGTTGGCGACCATATGCCGTCACATCTCATTATGAACAAGCGTATTGTGTGTAATAGCGCAATAGCTGGAGTAGGGAGCATCCATTTACTTCAGCAGGTTGGCGCTTTATTTCAGGAGCGTGGAAAAACAACATTGATGGAAACGCAGATTATGCCGTTGTCAGCCCAGAAGGTGAACAAGGCTTATGCTACCGCCCTTGGGTTACAGCTCCCAACATGCTGCTTTTAACCTGATTGTCCGTGCTGTTGGCCATCACATCCTCCAGCTTCTTGTTTTGATTGATGTTTAACAATGTTGTCGCATTACATTGCACACCCAGGCAGTCCACAGCCTGCATTGCTCACATCTTGGGCTATCTGCGCCCCAAACCCGATTCGGGGTCAGATTCTATCTTGTTTAACCCAAAGATGAACAGTCAAAACAATAGGAAAGCGCCTATTGAAATCAGGATTCAAAAAAAACCATTCATGTGATACTGCCCTTTGTGAATCCACTCAGCCGTTGCCGGGGATTGCCCTGCTTTGTTCCAGCATCCAGGCCAGGGCATGTAAACATGTTTAATTTCAAACAATTAAATTCATACCTCAAGCGCTTGCAGGCACACGGGGATGGCCTGACGCCAGCAAGGCCCCCCCGCCCCTGTGTACCGGCGGCAAGCCGCTTGTGCGATAAGAATGGTCGCGACCAGCCCCTGCACCGGCTCTCCCCTCAACACCCAGAAACCGGCAGGCACGGATAGCGAGCCTGAACACGAGGCTGATGACACAGCGTTGCATCATGGGAAATGCATGAGGAAAGAATACAGGGATGATTCAGTCCCGATACAGCGGGGTCAGGTAGGATCCGGATTGACTCTCCCTCTTGTTGACCCTCTAATTGACAGCCTGGACCCTCATCATCATGCATCTTATGAAAATCCTACTGGTTGAAGACGACAAGCTGCTCAATCACCACCTCTCCACCCTGTTGACCGAGGCCCAGAACCAGGTTTACAGCACGGACAATGCCCAGGTGGCGCTGCACTACGCAGCCGACTACCCCATCGATGTCGCCATCATCGATCTGGGCCTGCCTGACATGGATGGCCTTCAGCTCATTACCCGCCTGCGCGAGCAGCAGATCCCCTTTCCCATCATTGTGCTGACGGCCAGAGGCAACTGGCAGGACAAGGTGGAAGGACTGGAGGCCGGGGCGGACGACTACCTGGTCAAACCCTTCCAGAAGGACGAGCTGCTGGCCCGCCTCAATGCGCTGGTACGCCGCAGCGCCGGCTTCATCTCCCCCAGAGTGAAGGCGGGTGACTACGAGCTGGATCTCTCCCGCAAGGAGCTGACCATCGCCGGCGAGGTCACCGTGCTGACCAGTTTCGAATATCTGATCCTGGAATACCTGATGCGAAATGCCCGTCAGGTGGTCTCCAAACAGCAGTTGCTGGATCAGCTCTATGGGGATGGTGAAGGGGACCCCAACACCATCGAGGTGATGGTGAGCCGGCTTCGCAAAAAACTGGATCCGGAAGGGAGCATCCAGCCCATCTCCACCATCCGCCGCCAGGGCTACATCTTCAACCTCGCCTGCAGCTGATGCGCCTTGCCATGTTGCATCCCCTGACCCTGATCCGCCGCTCCCTGCACCTCAAGCTGATGCTGAGTGCCATGCTGGTCATCGCGCTCATCATGGCCTTCTCCGTCTACATCCTCTACCTCGGCCATGCCGAGGAGCAGGCCCAGAAAGCCAGTGTCCGCATGCAGGAGAACCTCTCCAAGCTGTTCTCGTCCAAGCAGCCGGAGCCCCACGCCATGACGGATCTAGGCAAGCTCACCCCGGATGCCATCGATCCCAATCTCGATACCCTGATCTGCCGCGCCGACGGAGTGTTGAGCTGGTCCAGCCTGCACATGCCGGAGGTGGTCTCCATCAAGGAGACCATCTGCCGGGATCTGATGAGATACCTGGGGGGACTGGATCAGGACTATTTCTTCAAGCTGCATACCATCAAGAACGGCGAGAGCTACTTCATCTACAGCCTGCGTTTCCTGCGCAATCATGGCGCCGGCCCCACCACCTACTACGTGGTGATGGTCGATTCCGCCCGGCGCTATCAGGCCCAGACCCGCGATTACCTCTACCGCTGCATTCGCCAGGCGCTGCTCGCCTACTGTCTGCTGGGCGCCCTGTTGCTGCTCACCAGTTTCTGGAGCCTCTCCTCCCTGCGCACCATGGCGCGCCAGATTGACGAGATCCGCGCCGGTACGCGAGAGGCACTGTCAAACGACTACGAGCGCGAGCTGACCCCCCTGACAAGCTCGGTCAACCAGTTGCTGGAGAACGAACGCCAGCAGACCCAGCGCTACCAGCACGCCCTCAACGATCTCGCCCACAGCCTGAAAACCCGACTGGCGCTCATCCAGATCACCGCCCAGGAGCTCAAGCTCGGCCACGACATCCATGACAACATCAATGAACAGATCACCACCATGGATCAGATCATCCAGTACCAGTTGCGCCGCGCCGTCACCGGGCGAAAGCGCCTCGCGAGCAAGGGCACCGAACCGGTTCCCCTCATCGAGAAGCTGTTGGCCAGCCTCGCCAAGGTCTATCGCCACAAGAAGCTGCAGACCGGCTTCCAGTTTGACGATGATGTCTTCTTTCACGGCGAGCAGGGCGATCTGATGGAGCTGATGGGCAACCTGCTGGACAACGCCTGCAAGTTCGCCATCAGCGAGATCCGGGTTCATGTCCGCCACCGGGAGAGCGGCCTGCTCATCGTGGTGGAAGACGACGGCCCCGGCATCGCCCCCGGCAAATCGCAGCAGATCTTCCAGCGCGGCGTGCGGGCTGACAGCTCCCCCGGCCAGGGGATTGGCCTCGCCGTGGTGACCGAAATCGTGCACAGCTACGGCGGCGAGATCCGGGTGGATGACTCCCCGCTCGGCGGCGCGAGATTCCACATCACCCTCCCCTGACAGCGCAGGAGCCAGTACCTGGCTCCTGCCGCATTCGGGCATTGCCATCCCGGTGCTTTCTCTGTCTCACGCCTCACTCCTTATGCTTCGACCAGGCCAAGCACATGGCAGCGAGGCTGACGAGCTTGCCCCCCCATCAGAAGCTGGCCTGCCGCTCCCCTCAGCCCCATGCTCGCGCAGAAACGACAGGCATAAAAAAACCGGCCGCGAGGGCCGGTAAAACAGTTCAGGCTTGTCAGGTGACAATGCGCACCCAGCGGATGAAGACCGGTTTCAATTCCCTATGAAGCCCCGTCCTCTTGAGTACGTAGGTTCACTTTACGCCCCGGTCACTGAATCGGGACTGAACCATGTTCACCCTGGCAAGGCTCAGAGACGGATCCCGAGGGACTGGCGCAGATAAGCCCCCGCCCCGAGCAGCCCCGGCCCTTCATGGGTGATGAGGAAGACCGGAATGTCTTTGAGATAAGGCTTGAAGCGCCCCTTGTCCTCGAAGGCGACCCGAAAGCCCGATCCGATGAAGAACTCCTGGAAGCGCGGCACTATGCCACCGGCGATGTAGACACCGCCGAAGGTGCCCATGTTGAGGGCCAGGTTGCCGGCAAAGCGACCCATGAGCACGCAGAACAGGCTCAAGGTGCGACGGCAATCGAGGCAATCCCCCGCCAGCGCGCGCTCGGTGATGTCCTTGGGGGCAAAGGGTTCGGGCTCGCGGCCATCGGATTTGACCAGGCCGCGATAGAGATTGACGAGCCCGGGGCCCGAGAGGAAACGCTCCGCCGACACATGGCCCAGCTCGCCGCGCATCACCTGCAGCACCGCATCTTCCTCTTCCGTGTTGGCGGCGAAGTCCACGTGACCGCCCTCACCCGGCAAGCTCAGCCACTGCTCACCGGCCTGCACCAGGTGGGCAACGCCAAGGCCGGTCCCTGCGCCATAGATGGCGATGGGCTTGCCGGCGACTGGGGCCGCGCCCCCGAGCTGGATGCGATCGCTCTCGCCGAGCACGGGCACCGCCATGGAGACGGCAGTGAAATCGTTGATCACCTGCAAGCGTGCCAGGCCGAGGTTGGCCTGCATCTCGCGGATGGAGAACTCCCAGCTGTGGTTGGTCATGGCGACCCAGTCACCATTGATGGGACAGGCGATGGCGATGCACGCCTCGCCCACGGTGGCATCGTGCTCTTCGAGATAGAGGCGCACCACGGCCTCCAGGCTGGGATGGGCCAGCCCCGAATAGGTTTTTGCCTGGGAAATGGCGCCCGTCGCCAGTTCGCAGAGGGCCAGCCGGGCATTGGTACCGCCAACGTCGCCCACCAGCGCATGGGTATGCTGCATAACAAACTCCTTCGTTACCGACTCGGGGCGGCCCTTACCGTCCCGACATTATTATTTGGCTGCAATACTACTCGAGCCCGCAGCCGGGCTGCGCGATTTATGCAGACAAGTGTGCGCCCGCTCACAGTGTTGTTGCTTTGCAACATTTGTAAGCGTTTTCAAGACGTAAATGGAAGTTTGCAACTAAAAACACGAAATAATTAGACATGAGTCATACTTTGCAGGGCCGAGATTAGTTCCGATAAGCGCTTGTCTTGTATAGTCATCGCGGAGACTGGAAACCTGCTTGAGCTGTGAATTTAGTGCACAGACACTGAAGTTAAATTACAAAAATGCCTGGTGGTAATGATGAATACCCTCGATAAAATTACGAACAATCTGGAAAGTTTCAGTAAATCAGAGCGTAAGGTGGCTGAAGTGATCCTGGCCTCACCCCAGACCGCCATTCACTCCAGCATTGCTACCCTGGCCAAGCTGGCCGATGTGAGCGAACCGACCGTCAACCGTTTCTGCCGTCGCCTCGATACCAAGGGTTTTCCCGATTTCAAGCTGCACCTGGCCCAGAGTCTGGCCAACGGCACCCCTTATGTGAACCGCCACGTGGAAGCGGAAGACGGCCCGGATACCTATACCGCCAAGATCTTCGAATCCACCATGGCCTGCCTCGATGCCGCCAAGAACAGCCTGGACATCTCAGCCATCAACCGCTGCGTCGATATTCTGACCCAGTCCAAGAAGATCAGCTTCTTTGGTCTGGGCGCCTCCTCCGCCGTCGCCCGGGATGCCCAGAACAAGTTCTTCCGCTTCAATATCCCCGTGGTGAGCTTCGATGACATCGTCATGATGCGCATGAGCTGCATCAACAGCAGCGAAGGGGACGTGGTGGTCCTCATCTCCCACACCGGCCGCACCAAGGCCCTGGTGGAAATTGCCGCGCTGGCCCGGGAAAACGATGCCACCGTCATCGGCATGACCGCCAAGGACTCTCCCCTGGCCCGCGAATGCAACCTGGTGCTCTCCATGGACGTGCCGGAAGACACCGACGTCTACATGCCCATGGCCTCGCGCATCGCCCAGCTCGCCCTGGTGGACGTGCTGGCCACCGGTTTCACCCTGCGCCGTGGCATGAAATTTCGCGAAAACCTGAAGAAAGTCAAAGAAGGTTTGCGCGAATCCCGCTTTGATACCCCGCACTCCTCCTGATCATTCGGGGGTCCGCCCCCGACTGTCTATGCCAACGGGCTTGGTGTAGTATCGAAATTCAATCAAACAAGGCCACCCAGATGGCCTGCCAGTTGGCGCCATGCCACATGCTTGACGGGGCAGTATTTCAAGTCATATCAACTTCACATTGGAGTCTTTCATGCCAAGACGTACAAAGATTGTTACCACACTCGGTCCGGCGACCGATCGCGACGGCATTCTCGAGGGGATCATTCGCGCCGGTGCCGACATGGTGCGGATGAACTTCTCCCACGGCACTCCTGAAGATCATATCCAGCGCGCCAACCAGGTGCGTGACATCGCCGCCAAGCTGGGTCGCCACGTGGCCATCATGGGCGATCTGCAAGGCCCCAAGATCCGCGTCTCCACCTTCAAGGATGGCAAGATCTACCTAGCCATCGGTGACAAGTTCATTCTCGACGCCGCCCTCGGCAAGGGAGAAGGCTGCCAGGAACAGGTTGGCATCGACTACAAGAGCCTGCCGCAGGACGTGGTATCCGGTGACATCCTGCTGCTGGACGATGGCCGCGTGCAACTGAAGGTCGAGCAGGTCGAAGGCACCCGCATCCACACCACGGTGACCGTGGCCGGCCCGCTCTCCAACAACAAGGGCATCAACAAGAAGGGTGGCGGCCTCTCCGCCCCCGCCCTGACCGAGAAGGACAAGGAAGACATCAAGACCGCCGCCCGCATGAACGTGGACTACCTGGCGGTTTCCTTCCCCCGCAGCGGCGATGATCTGCGCTACGCCCGCGAACTGGCCCGCGAAGCTGGCTCCAACGCCAAGATCGTGGCCAAGGTCGAGCGCGCCGAGACCGTCGCCAGCGACGAGGCGATGGAAGACATCATCCTCGGCTCCGATGCCGTCATGGTGGCCCGTGGTGACCTGGGTGTCGAAATCGGCGACCCCGAGCTGGTGGGTGTGCAGAAGAAACTCATTCGCCACTCCCGCCGCCTGAATCGCGTGGTCATCACCGCGACCCAGATGATGGAGTCCATGATCAACGCACCGCTCCCGACCCGTGCCGAAGTCATGGACGTGGCCAACGCCGTGCTGGACGGTACCGATGCGGTGATGCTCTCCGCCGAGACCGCCGCCGGCCAGTTCCCCATCGAGACCGTGACCTCCATGGCCAGCGTCTGTGTGGGCGCCGAGAAGCACCCGAGCCTGAACGTCTCCAACCACCGCATGAGCTACACCTTCACCTCGGTGGAAGAGGCGGTGGCCATGTCCACCATGTATGCGGCCAACCACCTGGAAGGGGTCAAGGCGATCGTGGCGCTGACCGAGTCGGGCACCACCCCGCTGCTGATGTCCCGCATCAGCTCCGGCCTGCCCATCTTCGCCATGTCTCCTCACAACAAGACCCTGGCCTGGGCCAACCTCTACCGCGGCGTCACCCCCGTGCTGTTTGATGGCGACGAGACCAAGCCGGTCTACGAGGTGTGCCGCGACGCGCTGGACGTGCTCAAGGCCAAGGGACTGCTGCAAAGCGGCGACATGGTATTGCTCACCCACGGCGACAAGATGGAGACCGTCGGCAGCACCAACACCTGCAAGGTGATGATGGTCGAGTAATCGCCCCTCCTCCCTGCAACAAAAACGGCTCCCGCGGGAGCCGTTTTTTTATGGGATCAGCCCCAGGTTCAACCGCGAAACAGCTCCACCTTGTCCCCATCCTGCAGGCTGCCGGCGCCGCGCACCACCACCTTGTCTCCCTGCTTGAGGGCGCCACTCACCGCCACCTCCCGGCTGTCCCCAAAGAGCACGGTTACCGGCACCCGGTTCACCGTGAGCGCCTCGCCGTGCTGCTCCACCTGATAGACCACGCTTCCCTCGGTGCCGAGCACCAGGGCATCCCGTGGCAACAGCATGGTGTGCTGCTCTCCCATCGGCAGCGCCACCCGCACCGGCGAGCCGATGATGAAGGTGCCCGCTTCCGGCTTGAGGCGCAGCTCGATGAGCCGGGACTTGGGATCGGCGCTCGCCGCCCGCTGGTAATAGATGGCGTGGCTGCTGAGCTGCTCCCCTTCCACCCGCAACCGGGCCTGGGTGGCCAGTTGCCGGGCCCAGGCGATGGGCGCACGCAACCGGATGTCCGGCTGGTCCGGATTGACCAGCTCAAGCGCCTGTTCGCCCGCATCCACATGCTCCCCCGGCTGGATGAAGTGTTCATTCACCACTCCGTCAAACGGGGCAAAGATGCGGCTTCTGCGCAGCTGCTCCTCAATCTGGCGCACCTGCACCCGCGCCAGCTGCTCGGCCAGCTCAGCCTGCTCCACGTCATAGCGAGCCTTGTCATACTGGCTCTGGGAGGCACTCTTTTGCTGGTGCAAACGATCCAGGCGCTGGAACTCGGCGCGAGCGTAACGCAGGTTGCTCCCCTCTCTGGCTTGTTCCGCCCTCGCCTGCTCCAGCGAGAGGCGCAGGGTCGCGCTGTCCAGGCGCAGCAACTCGTCCCCCGTCTTCACCCGGCTGCCAAACTCGGCTATCCACTCCACCCGACCGCTCACTTCGGCGCTGAGCGCCGCCTGCTGGCGGCTCGCCACCGTGCCGCTGACCCAGATGCTGGCCCCCGCCTCTCCCTGGGCCACCTCCGCCAGCGTCACCATCTTGCTTTGTGCAAACGCAGGCAGCCCGCCAGCCAGCAGCAGAGCCCCCACCACTATCCTTGTGAAACCTTGTGTCATCGATGAGCTCCTTGCTCAGGCACGCTGCCGAAGGGCGTGCGGTATGTCGGTCTGCTCCCCCAACCGCAGGAAGGCGGGCAACAGGATCAGGGTGAAGAGGGTGCTGCAACTCATGCCGCCGACGATGACGGTGGCCAGCCCCCGGTAGATTTCGCTCCCCTCGCTCGGACTCAACATCAGAGGCAGCATGCCGAAGATGCTGGTGAGGCTGGTCATGGCGATGGGACGCATCCGGCTTTGCAGAGCATCGGTGACTGCCGACTGTCGGCTCATCCCCTCCCGCTCGGCCATCCTGGTCTGGTGCACCAGCAGAATGGCGTTGTTGACCACCAACCCGAGCAGGATGACGAAGCCGATGATGGTGAGCAAGTCCATCGGCAGCGGCACCACCAGACCGCTCAGGTGCAGCGCCAGCACGCCGCCTACGGTGGCGAGTGGCAAGGTGAGCAGCACCAGCACGGCATCCTTGAGGGAGGCAAACACCCCCCACAGCAGAATGAGCAGTATCATCACGGCGAACAGGAAGATGCTGCCGAGGTTGCCGAGCGCCTGCTGCAGGCTGTCGGCATTGCCGGCGACCCGCAGCTCCCCCCCGGCCGGCAGCAACGGCCGGATGGCGGCAAAGCTCTTGTGCTGCAGGGTGTCGAGCACCTGCTCCATGCTCATCCCCGCAGGGGGGGAAATCTGCAGGCTGATGCTGCGCCGCCCATCGGATCGGAAGATGCTCTCAGGCCCGAGTTGTGGCTCCACCCGCAGCAGTTCCCCAAGGGGAACGATGCGCCCGGACGGGGTAGCAAGCGGCACCGCCTTGAGCTCGTCCGGGTTGGCGGAGGCCTGCCCCATCAGCAGGATGTCGAGCCGCTCATCCCCGTCGAAATATTCGCCGACCCGCAGACCATCGCCGAAGGTCTGGATGATGGCGGGCATCGGGGAGCGATCCCAGCCCACCTCGGCCAGGCGCCTGTCCTGGGGCACCAGCCGAAGCTCGGGAGCGGTGAAATCGAGTCCGGGCTCTGGCCTGACCTGGGCGCCGGGCAAGTCCCGCTGCACTATGGTCATGCTCTCCCGGGCCGCCTGATAGAGTTCGGGTAGCCCACCCCCCTGGATCAGCAGGGAGATGCTGTTTTCACTGTCAAAACCGCCAAACAGGGACCCCTGACCGCCAAACACCCGGGTGTCGGGAATGCCCACCAGCAATTGCTTCATCAAGAGCTGCTCCAGCACCTTGATCTGGTTATCCTCCTTTGGCCGCACCCCGATCTGGGCACCGCCCGGGTAGCGCAGGATGTAGTAGTTCTTGAGGACAGGCTCCTTCTCCCCTTTCATATAGGGGTCGAGGCGGGCAATCAGGGTATCGATCACCTCCTCCCGCTGGGCCTTGAGATTAACCCCGGGGGTGAAACTCATCCAGACGTCGATGGCGTCCCGCTTCACATCCGGCAGGTAGTTCATCTTGGGCAACATCAACCAGCTCACCAGCACAGGCCCCGTCATCATCAGGACGATGATGGCCCAGCGCCTGGGGGCGGTGGCAGTCCAGCGGATCACATGGCGGGTGACGCGGCACCACAGGCGCTCAAAGGGATCAATCAGCCGCTCGTGCCCCATCCAGCGCGCCGCCACCGCAGGCAACACAGTCACCGCCACCACCATGGAGACGGTCACCGCGCAGGCGATGGTGAGCGCAAGATCGGCAAACAACTGCCCTTCCACGTCGTTGAGCAGGAGCACCGGCAGGAAGATGGCGACCGTGGTCAGGGTGGACGCCACCAGAGCGGTCCACACCCGGCGGGTGCCCTCCAGCGCCGCCTCTCCCTTGCTGATGTCACCCCGCTCATGGCGCCGGTAGATGCTCTCCAGCACCACGATGGCGGCGTCGAGCACCATGCCGACCGCAAACGCAATGCCCGCCAGGGAGATGATATTGAGGGTCCGCCCCATCACCTTGAGCAGGCAGAAGGTGAGCATGATGCTGATGGGAATGGCGATCGCGATCATCAGGGTCGCCTTGAGCTGGCGTAGAAAGACCCAGAGGATGGCGCAGGAAAGCAGCACCCCGAGCCCCAGGTTGGCGGTCACCATGCTCACCGCCCGGTTGATGTAGAGGGAAGCGTCAAACGACTGCTCCATGTGCAGGCCGACCGGCTCCAGCACCTCCCGGTTGAGCTCCCCGACCTTGGCCTTGATCCCCTCGAGCGCCGCCAGGGCATTGGCGCCGCTCTCCTTGAAGATCTGCGCCGCGATGGCGGTGTTGCCGTTCTGGATGCGCAGCACCGGGTTCTCCTCCCGGGCCACTCTGATCTCGGCCACGTCCCGCAGATAGATGGGCAGGCCGTCACGCCAGTCCACCACCTTGTCCCCCAGGGCCGCCACGTCATAGCGACCGGCAAAGCGCAGCTTGTACTCCCAGCGTCCGATGTCGAGGGTCCCGGCCGACACATCCCAGCCCGTCGTTGCCCGGCTGGCGAGCACCGGGATCTCCACCCCCAGCTCGGCGGCGCGGTAAGGGTCGAAGCGGATCTGGATCTGGCGCTCGTTGATCCCCTCGATGTCGACCGTGGACACCCCGGGGATCCGCTCCAGCTCGGGCTTGACCCTCGCCTCGATCAGCGCCTGGTGATCGTCTATCTCCCCCTTGGCGCCGGGCAGTTGCTGGATGAAGAAGAAGGTCAGGGTGTCGTTGCTGCTGTAGTTGTTGACGTAGGGGCCACCGATGTTGTCCGGCAGCCCCGAGACCCGGTTCAGGCGGGAGATGACGTCAAGCTGGGCCCGCTGCATGTCGGTGCCGAGAGCAAACTCCATGTCGATTTCGGTGAAGCCGGGGTAGCTGTTGCTGCTGAGGCTCTTGAGCCCCTGTACCCCCTGCATCTCCTGCTCGATGGGATCGGTTATCTCCGACTCCATCTCCTGGGGCGAGGCCGAACGCCAGTCCACCGTGATGTTGAGGTGAGGACGGTCTATGTCGGGAAACAGCTGGACGGGCAGTCCCCGGATGCTGAGCAGGCCCAGCAAAAAAATCAGCACGACCGAGACCGCCACCCAGATGGGGCGTTCGATCGCCTTTTTGGCGAGGTTCATTCACTCTTCCTGAGTTGTTGTTATCGGCCATTCCGATGGCCTTGCTTCCTGCCCCAAGGGTGGGGGCCATTGCATTAAACTGGAATTAATCGACCTTGTAAATGCCTGGTTGAACAACAAAAAACCGGCCACTAGGGCCGGTTGTCGGTTTACGCTCGGGGTCAGGCTGCATGCTCGACCGGGTTCGGTTGAGACAATCCTTCCAGCTCCCCAGGAGCGAAGTTGTCCACCTGGATAGCCTCGTAGCGCAGGGCATCGGCGGCCAGCAGCTTGTCCGCCTCCTCCTTGCCGAGGATGGACTGGGACAGGGCCGCAGCCACCAGCTCAGGCAGCGCCAGCTTGCGGGGCAGTCTGCCCTCTTTCTGGGCCTGCACCAGCTTCTTCTCGATGGGCTGCACCGAGACCATGGCCTGGAAGGCACGCTCCATCAGCCCCACCGGATCCGCCTCGTCCTTGCCTACATAACAGAGCGCGGTCAGACGATCCCGGAACTCGCCCGGCGTCATCATGGCCAGACAGATGGCATGGCAGCGATCGTCCGCCGGCATCTTGTAACCGACGCCGAACGGGAACACCACCCTCTTGAGTACGGCACCCACCACCTTGTTCGGGAAGTTCTGGAAGAAGCCCTCGAACGCCTTGCCAATCAGGTAGAGGTTGCGCTCCACCGCGTACTGGACGAACGGCAGGTCAGAGACCATGCGGCCCTGATCCTCGTAATGCTTGAGGGTGGCGGAGGCCAGGTAGAGGTGGCTCAGCACGTCACCCAGACGGGCGGAGATCATCTCCTTGCGCTTGAGATCCCCGCCCAGCATCAGCATGGAGACGTCGGCGCACAGGGCCAGCCCCTTGCTCATGCGGGAGAGCTGCTTGTAGTAGCGGGCGGTTTCGCCAGCTACCGGCGCGCTGTTGAACTGGCCCAGGGTCAGCCCCTGGAACAGGGCACCGAAGAAGTTGCCGGTACCGAAGGCGATGTGCTTCATCAGCAGGGCGTCAAACTTCTCGAGACCGCGCTCCACATCGGTGTCGGCCGCCGCTTCCAGCTCTGCAAACACATACGGATGGCAGCGGGTGGCCCCTTGCCCGAAGATCATCAGGTTGCGGGTCAGGATGTTGGCCCCTTCCACCGTGATGGCTACCGGAATGCCCATGTAGGCGTAGCCGGTGTAGTTTTTCGGGCCCAGCTGGATGGCGCGACCGGCGTGGATGTCCATGGAGTCATCCATCACCTGGCGGGCCATCTCGGTCATGTGGTACTTGGAAATCGCGGTGACGATGGCCGGTGCCTGACCCAAATCCAGGGAACCTGCGGTCATGCGACGAGCGCCTTCGAGCTGATAGGTGAGGCCGCCAATGCGGGCCAGCGCTTCCTGCACACCTTCAAACTTGCCGATGGACATGCCGAACTGCTTGCGCACATAGGAGTAGGCGCCCACGGTGCGGCTCGCCATGTGACCACAGGCGGTGCCAAGGGCAGGCAGCGAGATGCCACGACCGGCGGAGAGGCACTCCACCAGCATGCGCCAGCCGCGGCCGGCGTAATCCGGGCCACCGATGATCCAGTCGAGCGGAATGAACACATCCTTGCCGAAGGTCGGGCCATTCAGGAACGCCAACCCCATGGGGTAGTGGCGATCGCCGACGCGCACGCCAGGGTGACTGGTCGGGATCAGCGCACAGGTGATGCCGATCTCTTCCTTGTCACCCAGCAGTTTTTCCGGGTCATAGAGCTTGAACGCCAGCCCCAGCACGGTGGCACGCGGCGCCAGGGTGATGTAGCGCTTGTTCCAGTTCAGGCGAATACCCAGCACCTCTTCACCCTTGTGCATCCCCTTGCAGACGATCCCCTTGTCCGGGATGGCGCCCGCATCGGAGCCCGCTTCCGGCCCGGTCAGGGCGAAGCAGGGTACCTCCTTGCCGTTGGCCAGCCCCGGCAGCCAGAAATCTTTCTGGGCCTGGGTGCCGTAATGCATCAGCAACTCGCCCGGGCCGAGGGAGTTGGGCACCATGACGGTGACCGCGACGCTCAGGCTCTTGGTGGCGATACGGGTGACGATGGTGGAGTTGGCAATCGCCGAGAACTCGCGGCCGCCGTAGGATTTCGGGATGATCAGGGAGAAGAAGCCTTCTTTCTTCAGATAGTCCCACACCGGCTCCGGCAGGTCCTTGGTCTCGTTGACGATCTTGAAGTCGTCCACCATGGCGAGCAGGGTTTCGACCTGGTTGTCGATAAAGGCCTGCTCTTCTGCGCTCAGCTCGGCCTTGCCGTAGCCGTGCAGTTTCTTCCAGTCCGGGTTGCCGCGAAACAGCTCCCCGTCCCACCAGACGGAGCCGGCCTCCATGGCCTCCCGCTCGGTGGCCGACAGGGGCGGCAATATCTTCTTGAAGATGCCGAACACGGGGCGGGTCACCACCTTTTTACGGATGGCGGGGACACCGAGCACCACGGCTATCGCCAGCACCAGCAGGACAAGCAATGTGATCATACCGAAGTTCCTTCTATTTCACTGTTTCCGTTGATTATTGTTAGGTGTTACACGGCCAGGGAGAGCCTGGTCGACTCCACGGGCGCCCCGACACCGGACGCCAGATAAGGAATGACGTTGCGCACCAACCCTTCCACATCGAGCTGCTGGCCAAAATCGGCCTGGGCGATGTCACGCAGGGCATCCGCAGAGGCCATGGTGAAGACGACGGTGCCCAGAGTGAAGTGCAGGCGCCAGAAGAGATCCGCTGGCGACAAATCCGGATTGGCCTTGGAGATGGCCTGGGTGATCCCGTGCAAGGTCGCCCCATAATGGGTGGTAATAAAGCGGCGCAGGTGGCCCTGACTGTCGATATAGCCGCGCCCCAGCAACTGCATGAAGAGCGCCGGGCCATTCGCCCTGACGGCCGACAGTTTCATCAGGGGTTCGACAAAGCTCTCGAACACCTGCAACAGGGTCAGCTGATCCTGCGCCATCAACGTCTGCAACCGCCCGTCCAGTGCCGGCATGAAGAGGCTCAGATATCGGTCGAGCACCGCCTGGATAAGCTCCTTCTTGGAGCCGAAGTGATAATTGACCGAAGCCAGGTTCACATCGGCCTCACTGGTGATCAGACGCAACGAGGTATCGGCGAACCCCCGCTCGGCAAACAGCACCTCGGCGGCATCGAGAATACGGTTCTTGGTATCGATTTTACTCACTGGACACCTCACTTAAACGAATGTTTAAAAAGTACGTTTCACGCCCACCCATGTCAAGAGAATGTGAACAAGTGTTGGCTAAATGTTTTTAATCAAAAAAGAGGGAAGATGGCGGGAACTTCGCGGCGAGACGGTACTCTATATCTATGCCACTGCAATTAAACATTAAGTCTCGCCCAACCTGCGTCATGCTAGTTGGGCATTTTTTTGCCCTGCCGTCACCCGATGCGCCGACAGAGAACCAAAAAAAAACCGTCGCAGGTGCGACGGCGGGGAAAACGGGTCTGACTATCCAGTGTCGACCCATCGATGGGTGTTCAGGCTTGCATCGATGTCGCTATCCTCGCAGTGAAACGTCATCAGACTTTGTCAGCACAGACCCAAATTGTGACAAAGTATGGCAACCAGCCACATGGCCCGGCTTCGCCAATCTTGCTATGCTGTCGCCTCATGCCAGAGGGGAGAGAAGATGAAGTATACGGTCGATACCCACACGCACACCGTCGCCAGCACCCACGCCTACAGCACCATTCACGATTACTTGCCCATCGCCAAAGCCAAGGGGATCAAGCTGTTCGCCACCACGGACCATGGCCCGGACATGGCAGATGCCCCGCATTACTGGCATTTCGTCAATCTGCACGTGTTGCCCAGGGTCGTGGACGGGGTCGGCATCCTGCGCGGCATCGAAGCCAACATCAAGAACATCGACGGTGAAATAGACTTCCCCGAGCGCTACGAATCGCGGCTCGACATGATCATGGCGGGCTTTCACGAACCGGTGTTCCCCCCCTGCGATCAGGCGACCCACACCCAGGCCATGATCAACGCCATTCGAAGTGGTCGGGTCGACATGATAAGCCACCCCGGCAACCCCGCCTTCCCCATCGATATCCAGGCGGTGGTCAAGGCAGCGGCAGAGTATCGAGTGGCGCTGGAGGTCAACAACTCCTCGTTCAGTCACTCCCGTGCAGGCAGCGAAAGCAACTGCCGCGCCATCGTCGAGGCAGCGCGCGATCTGGGTGCCTACCTCACTTTCGGCTCCGACTCCCACGTGGCATTCAGTCTCGGCGACTTTGATCACTGCCATCGGCTGGTCACCGAAGCCAACTTCCCACATGAGCGGATCCTGGCCCGCTCCCCCCGCGCACTGCTCGATTTTCTCGAGAGCCGCGGGCGTGCTCACATCCCGGAGTTCGTTGGCCTCTGATATGCCTTAACATCATGAGCCAACTCATAAAATCGAGCTGGCTCAATTGACTTGTCCGGCTTTTTTCACGACTCTGAACATCAAGCCGCCGGTATAGCTCAGTTGGTAGAGCAGCGCATTCGTAATGCGAAGGTCGTAGGTTCGACTCCTATTACCGGCACCAGACAGACGAAGGGTTGGCCTCAGTGCGAGGCCAACCCTTCGTGCTTTTTGTCCCGGGTCTCTGGCCAAGACGCCGGTGTGACTGCGCCAGATCACCCTCCCCCTCTAGGACACCGCCATCCGCGACGGTCCTGTTCATCTTTCAGAGCCTGACGCACCAACCTGGCCCCACCGACAGAGAGGGCTGCCAGGCAGCCACGCCCCGGCTGCACCTGGGCGAGCATCGTTATCCCGGGGCGCCTCAGCGCTGGGCATAGATCTGGTCGAACACCCCGCCCTCCTTGAAGTGAGTGCGCTGGATCACAGGCCACGCGCCGAAGATCTTCACCACGTCGAGGAAGGTGGCGTTCGGGAAACGGTCTGCAAACTCGGCGAGGATCGCCGGGTTGCGCGGGCGTAGATAGTTGCTGGCAGCAATGCGTTGGCCTTCGTCAGACCAGAGATAGGCAAGATAGGCTTCGCCCTCCTTGCGGGTACCCTGCTTGTCGACCACCTTGTCCACCACTGACACCGGCAGTTCGGCCACGGCAGTGACGCTCGGATAGACCACCTCGAAGCTGCCACGACCGAACTCCCGGGCAATCATCTCGGCTTCGTTTTCGAACGTGACCAGCACGTCCCCTATGCGGTTCTGGATGAAGGTGGTGGTGGCGGCGCGGCCGCCGGTGTCGAGCACGGGAACCTGCTTGAACAGCTTCCCGACAAATGCCCTGGCCGCATCTTCATCGCCCCCCTGCTCCAGCACATACCCCCAGGCAGACAGATAGGTGTAGCGGCCGTTCCCCGAGGTCTTGGGGTTGGGCACGATGACCTGTACCCCCTCCTTGAGCAGATCAGGCCAATCCTTCAACCCCTTGGGGTTGCCCTTTCGCACGATGAACACGGTGGCCGAGGTGAAGGGGGCGCTGTGATCCGGCAGGCGATCCGCCCACCCCTTGGGCACCAGGCCCCCATGCTCAGCCAGGGCGTTGATGTCGGTGGCCATGTTCATGGTGATGACATCGGCGGGCAGGCCGTCGATGACGGCGCGCGCCTGCTTGCTCGATCCGCCGTGGGACATGTTGATCTGCAGTGGCTCCCCACCTTCGGCCTGCCAGTGCTTCAGGAAGGCTCCGTTGTACTCCTTGTAAAAATCGCGCATCACGTCATAGGAGGCGTTGAGCAGGGTGGTCGCCTGGGCCAGCGGGGCGAGAGCCAGTCCTGCAACAAGCAGGGTGGCGGGCACGAGTCGTTTCATTTCACATCCTTGGAATGAGGGGCGAGTGACTGACTATAAGAGCCGACCATTTATTCTTTGAAAGAATAATTACTGCTCAGCTTATGCGATAAATGGCATCTCCTGGGTCCGGCGCAACGGATGACGGCGATGAGGTGGTCACCTCCAGGCGGGCCATGATGGCTGCCGAGGACGGCGCCCATGAGCCTGGGGCTCCTCCTGCCCGCTCCCTGCCCCGGGCAGGGAGCGCCGTTGTCACCAGCCTCGATTTGGCTTCTCGACATGACAGATAAAAAAACGGGGCGAACCTAGTGGTTCGCCCCTGATGCTTTTTACGTCAACCCCGAGGGGTCAACCCTGTTTGTCTGATGCCGGCTCTGCGTCCTTCGGCGCCTGCCAGCCGCCACCGACGGCCTTGTAGAGGGCGACCTGGTTACTCAGCTGGGCGAGCCGGGTGCTGATGAGCCCCTGCTTGGCGCTGAACAGGGAGCGCTGGGCATCGAGGCGGGTCAGGTAGCTGTCCACCCCTTGCTCGTAACGCACCTCCGCCAGCCTGAAGTAGGTCTGATTGGCATCCACCAGCGCCTGTTGCGCCTGCAGTTGCTGCGCGTAGTCCGCCTGGGCACCGAGGGTGTCCGCGACCTCCTTGAAGGCGGTCTGGATGCTCTTCTCGTAGCTGGCCACCGCCTGCCTGGTCCCCACCTCGGCCACGTCCAGATCCGCAACGCGCTTGCCGCCATCGAAGATGGGCAGATTGATCTGGGGCATGAAGGTCCAGGTGCCGGTGCCGCCGTCAAACAGACCGCTCAGCTGGTTGCTGGCGGTGCCCGCCGTCGCGGTGAGCGAGATGGTCGGGAAGAAGGCGGCGCGGGCCGCCCCTATGTTGGCGTTGGCCGCCTTCAGGTTGTGCTCCGCCGCCAGGATGTCCGGGCGTTGCTGCAACAGGCTGGAGGGAGCCCCCACCGGGATCGGCGCCAGTTTCACCTCGGCCAGGGTGGCCGGTTGTGCCGCCAGCACCGGGATATCGGTGCCAAGCAGCAGGGCCAGACCGTTTCTGTCCTGCTTCACCAGACGCTGGTATTGCGCCTGGCTGACCTTGGCGTTTTCCAGTGCCGTACGCCCCTGGGCCAGCTCCATCTCGGAGGCGGCGCCCAGGCGGTATTTGTGCTCGGTCAGGGCATAGCTCTCCTGCTCGGTGGCGAGGGTCGCCTGGCTCAGGGCCAGCAACTCCTGATCCGCCAGCAGGGTGAAGTAGGCATTGGCCACCGAGGCCACCAGCGCAATCTGGGTGCTGCGCTGGGTCTCGATTTGCGCCAGATAGGTCTCAAGGGCCTGATCTTTCAGGCTCTGGATCCGGCCAAACAGATCCAGCTCATAGGCGGTGATGCCGATGTTGGCGCCGTACTGGCTGCTGATGGTGCCCTGCCCCGTACTACTGAGATCGTCGGATCCCTGCTGGCGGGTGCCGCTGCCACTGGCGGCCAGGGTCGGCAACTGGGCCGCCCGCTGGATACGGTATTTCGCCTCGTAGGCCTCGACGTTGAGGGCTGCCAGGCGCAGATCCCGGTTGCTCTCAAGGGCGGTGCCGATCAGCGTCTGCAGGGCCGGGTCCTGGAACTGCTGGCGCCAGGGGGCAAGTTCCCCCTTGGCGGCCAGGTCAGCTTGCCAGGAGGCGCCTTGGGGCAGCTCGGGGCGCTGGTAGTCGGGGGCCATGGAGCAGCCCCCCATCATCAGGGTCACGCCCAGGGCGATCAGGGTCTTAGTCATGGTTGATCTCCTTGGTGTGGACACTCTCTTCCCCGGCATGCTTGCGTTCGGTGAAATAGCGCATCACCAGCACAAAGAACAGCGGCACGAAGAAGATGGCGAGCACGGTGGCACTGATCATCCCCCCCATCACGCCGGTCCCGATGGCGTTTCGGCTGCTGGCGCCCGCCCCGGTGCTGATCACCAGGGGCAGTACCCCCAGGATGAAGGCGAGCGAGGTCATCAGGATGGGGCGCAGACGCTGACGCGAGGCCTCCACCACCGCATCCCCGAGCCTCATCCCCTTGTCGTGCAGCTCCTTGGCGAACTCGACGATGAGGATGGCGTTCTTGGCCGACAGCCCGATCGTGGTGAGCAGGCCCACCTGGAAGTAGACGTCATTCTCAAGCCCGCGCAGGGTCGCGGCCAAAATGGCCCCCAGCACCCCGAGCGGCACCACCAGCATGACCGAGAACGGAATGCTCCAGCTCTCGTAGAGGGCCGCCAGACAGAGGAAGACCACCAGGAGCGAGATGGCGTACAGGGCCGGCGCCTGGGAGCCTGCCTGACGCTCCTGGAAGGAGAGGCCGGTCCACTCGATGCCGATCCCTTCCGGCAACTGCTTCACCATCTCCTCGATGGCCGCCATGGCGTCACCCGTACTCTTGCCCGGGGCCGCCTCACCGACGATCTCCATGGCGGAGACACCGTTGTAGCGCTCAAGACGGGGAGAGCCGAAGCTCCACTCCGTGCTGGCAAAGGCGGAGAAGGGCACCATCTGGCCCGCGCTGTTGCGCACGTACCACAGCTTCAGATCTTCCGGGTTCATCCGGAAAGGGGCATCCGCCTGCAGATAGACCTTCTTGACCCGGCCTCTGTCGACGAAGTCGTTCACATAGGAGGAGCCCCAGGCCGCCGACAGGGTGTTGTTGATGTCGGTGATGGAGAGCCCCTGGGCCAGCGCCTTCTCGTAATCGATCTTGATGTCGAGCTGGGGCGTGTCTTCCATCCCGTTCGGGCGTACCCGCACCAGGTTGGGATCCTGCGCCGCCATGCCGAGCAGCTGGTTGCGCGCCTGCATCAGCTTCTCGTGACCCAGACCGCCGCGGTCCTGCAGGAAGAAGTCGAAGCCGGTGGCCGTGCCGAGTTCCGGAATGGGGGGCAGGTTGAAGGCGAAGACCTGGGCTTCCTTGATGCTGAACAGGAACCCCATGGCGCGGCCGATGATGGCATTGGCGCTACGCTCTTCCCCCTTGCGCTCGCTCCAGTCCTTGAGCTTGATGAAGGCCATGCCGCTGTTCTGACCGCTACCGGCGAAGCTGAAGCCCGCCACCGTCAGCACGGAGTCCACGTTCTCCTTCTCGTTCTCGAGGAAGTAGTCGCGCATCTCCCCGAGCACCACCTCGGTCCGCTCCTTGGTCGCCCCCACCGGGAGCTGCACCATGGACATGATGACCCCCTGATCCTCTTCCGGCAGGAAGGAGGTGGGCATGCGCATGAAGAGCACCGCCAGCACCGCCAGCATGGCCAGATAGATGATGCCGTAGCGGGTGCCCTGCTTGATCACCTTGCGCACGCCGTTCTGGTAACGGTTGGCGTTGGTGTCGAAGAAGCGGTTGAACCAGCCGAAGAAACCGCGCTGGGCGCCGAATTCACCGTGCTTCATGGGTTTGAGCAGGGTGGCGCACAGGGCCGGGGTCAGGATCAGGGCCACCAGCACCGAGAGCACCATGGCCGAGACGATGGTGAGGGAGAACTGGCGATAGATGGCACCGGTAGAGCCACCGAAGAAGGCCATGGGCACGAACACCGCCGACAGCACCAGGGCGATGCCCACCAGGGCGCCGGTGATCTGGGTCATGGACTTGCGGGTCGCCTCGAGCGGGGAGAGATCCTCCTCGCTCATCAGACGCTCCACGTTCTCCACCACCACGATGGCGTCATCCACCAAGAGGCCGATGGCGAGCACCAGACCGAACATGGTCAGGGTGTTGATGGAGAAGCCGAAGGCCGCCATCACCCCGAAGGTGCCGAGCAGGACCACGGGCACCGCGATGGTCGGAATCAGGGTTGCCCGGAAGTTCTGCAAGAACAGATACATGACGCAGAACACCAGGAAGATCGCCTCGATCAGGGTCTGCACCACCTCCTCGATGGAGATCTTCACGAACGGCGTGGTGTCGTAGGGATAGACGATCTCCATGTTGGCCGGGAAGTACTCGGAGAGTTCACCCAGCTTGGTCCGCACGTGCTCGGCGGTATCCAGGGCGTTGGCACCGGTCGCCAGCTTGATGGCGACGGCGGCGGTGGCCTGGCCGTTGTAGAGCGCGGTCGCGTCGTAGTTTTCACCGGCAAGTTCGACCCGGGCCACGTCCTTGAGCTGGACCTTGGAGCCATCCTGGTTCACCCGCAGCAGGATGTTGTTGAACTCCTCCACGGTGGAGAGCCGGGTCTGGCCCATGATGGTGGCGGTAAATTGCTGATCGCTCACCGCAGGGGTCCCCCCCAGCTTGCCGAAGGCAACCTGGGCATTCTGGGCCTTGATGGCGGCCTGAATGTCGGCCGGGGTCATCTGCACCCGGTTGAGCTTGTGGGGATCGAGCCAGACACGCATGGAGTACTGGCTGCCGAACAAGGTGATGTCACCGACCCCGTCCAGACGGCTCAGGGGCTCCTTGATGTTGGCTACCACATAGTCCGCCAGGTCATCGTTGGTCATGGCGCCATCGGTGGAGATGAAGGCGGCCACCATCAGGAAGCTGCTGGAGGTCTTCTGTACCCGCACGCCCTGTTGCTGCACCTCTTGGGGCAGGAGCGACATGGCCTGTTGCAGCTTGTTTTGCACCTGCACCTGGGCGATGTCGGGATCCGTACCCGGCTTGAAGGTGAGGGTCACGCTGACGTTCCCTGACGAGTCGGATTGCGCCGACATGTAGAGCAGGTGATCCAGCCCGGTCATGTTCTGCTCGATGATCTGGGTCACCGAGTCTTCCACCGTCTTGGCGGAGGCCCCCGGGTAGCTGGCGGAGATGCCAACCGCCGGCGGGGCGATGGTCGGGTACTGGGCCACCGGCAGGCCGATGATGGCCATGGCCCCAGCCAGCATGATCACCAAGGCGATCACCCAGGCGAAAATGGGTCTATCTATGAAAAAACGTGCCATGAGGCGACTACTCCATCCTACTGCTTGGTTGCCGGGGTCTGTTGTGCGCTGTTACCGGCACGTTCAGTGGGCGCCACCACGACCCCGGGTTTGACTTTCTGCAGACCGGCGACGATCACCTTCTCGCCAGCCTTGAGACCGGACTCCACCACCCAGCTGTCGCCGGACATGCGGCCGACCTGCACTTCACGCAGTTCCACCTTGTTGTCCGCCGTCACCACCATGACGGTGGCACCGCCCTTGGGGGTGCGGGTCACGGCAGTCTGGGGCACCAGCAGGCCTTGCGGGCGCTCGCCCTCCTGCAAGGTGGCGCGCATGAACATGCCGGGCAGCAGCAGTTGATCCGGGTTGGGCACGATCACCCGCAGGGTCACCATGCCGGTCGCCTCGTCCACGGTCACGTCGGAGAACTGGAGGGCCCCTTTCTCGCCATACTGGCTGCCATCTTCCAGCTGGAAGCTGACACCGGCCCCGTCCTTCTCCCCCTGGGTCAGCTTGCCCTCGGCCACCAGGCGCTTGAGCCGCAGCAGGTCGGCGGTGGACTGGCGCACGTCCACGTACATGGGATCGAGCTGGGAGATGGAGGTGAGGCTGTCCGCCTGCTGGGCGGTGACCAGGGCACCCTCGGTCACCGCCGACTTGCCGATGCGGCCGCTGATGGGGGCCGTGATGCGGGTGTAGGCCAGGTTGATGTTGGCGGTCTGCAACGCAGCCTTGGCGGCCCCGATCTCGGCCAGCTGCTGTTTCCAGGCCGCGTCGGCGTCGTCATACTCCTGGCTGCTGATGGCTTTCACCTTCACCAGCTCGGCGTAGCGCTGGGCCTTGAGGCGGGCGCTGCGCTCATTGGCCTCGGCCTTGGCGAGGTTGGCCTTGGCGGAAGCCACTTCGGCCTGATAAACGGCGGGATCAATCTGATAGAGCAGTTGACCGGCCTTGACGTCGCTCCCCTCGGTGAACAGGCGCTTGAGGATGATGCCGTTCACCTGGGGACGCACCTCGGCCACCCGCAGGGGGGCGGTGCGGCCGGTGAGCTCGGACAACAGTTGCAGGGGGGCCGTATGGAGGGTGACCACGTCCACGGCGGCGGGAGGCATCTCCCCCATGGCCTGCTGGGCCCCGTCCTTGTCACCACAGCCAGCCAGCAGGCCGCTTGCCAGCAAGGCAAGGCCGACCGAACGTGCGAGAATATGTTTATGCATCAAGACTCTGAACCTCTGTTTCAATCAAAAAGAAGTGACAAAACCACAGGGTTTATAAGGCCCCTGTTGGTAAAACGGCGAAGATGAGGCAATATACATACATTCATGAATGTATGTAAGAAACTTTTTTCACTTTTAAACAGGACCGGAGTCAATGGCCAGACGCACCAAAGAAGAGGCGCAGCAAACCCGCTGCAACATCATGAGCACGGCCCTGGATCTCTTCTGCCAACAGGGGCTGGCGCGCACCAGCCTGACCGATATCGCCAAGGCGACGGACCTCACCCGGGGCGCCATCTACTGGCACTTCAAGAATAAAGAAGAGCTGTTCGTCACCCTGTGGGAGGAGCTGTGTGCCCCCCTCTCCCACCAGTTGGATGCCTGCGTCGACGAGGCGGAGCCGGATCCTCTGGGCAAGCTGCGCAGCTTTCTCAAGGAGGTGATGCTCAAGATCAGCACCGAGCCCGCCCACCAGCAGATGTTCACCATCATGTTCAATCTGGAATCCATGGAGGGAGAGGCCGCCGTCATGCGCGAGCACATGCACCTGCAATCCATGAATTTCTTCCGGGATCTGGAGATCACCCTGGCCAATGCCGTGCGTCGCGGCCAACTGCCCGAGGGGCTGGATCTGCGCCGCGCCGCCACCCTGCTCCACTGCACCCTGGACGGCTACATCATCAACTGGCTGCACTTCCCGGATCGCATCGATCTGATTGAGGAGTCGGACTTTCTCCTCGATACCCTGTTCACCCTCATCGCGAGCCCCACCCTTCGCCGCCACCCCTGAGTCTGCAAGACGCGCCGCCCCCGCCAATGCTCAACAGCCGGGGGCAAACCTGCTAGAGTAACGCCCCCCACCACGATGAGCCCGACACCCTTGCCACACGCCCCCGCGCCGGCGCACGACGCCGCCCCTCGCCCCGCCCTCGTGGCAGGCGCCCATGCCCTCTTCCTGGCCCTGCTGGGCAGCGGCCGTCATCTGCTGGAGGCCGGTTGCGGGGCAGGAGAGGATCTGCGCCTCTTTCGCCAGCAAGGCCTCACCGTGACCGCCTTCGATGCGAGCCGGGCGCAGGCCGCCGCCGCCTCGCGCCTGTGCGGCCAGCCGGTGCGGGTCTGCCGCTTTGAGCAGATGCAAAGCGTCGTTCCCTATGACGGCATCTGGGCCAGCGGCTCCCTCCCCTGTCTGCCCGAACACGAGATAGCCCCGGCGCTCGGTCATCTGGCCACCCTGCTCAAGGCCGGGGGCCCCCTCTACGCCTCCTTCCCCCACGGGGAGGGCGAACCGCTGCCACGGTCGGGTGAATATCCCCTGCAGACCCGGCTCGACGAGGCGGGGCTGCGACGCCTGATCGCTCCCCTCCCCTTCACCCTGCACCATGGCTGGGTGGGGGAAGATGAGGTGAACGGCCCCTGGCTGCACGCCTTGCTGGTGCGGCGCTGATCCGCGAAAGCCCCTGGGGACAGTGACACCTCACGGCATTCAGCCCGTTAACAATATTTAACCCTGAGTTAACCACCATAAAGCAGACAAGATGCGGCACTTGTGTTAAAAAGCGGCATTAAAATCAAAATTAAATAACAAATCAGACACCAACACCTGGATTCCCCCATGAAACTCGTTCTCAATCTGGTTGCCGGTATCCTCGCCGGCCTGCTGCTCGGTCTCTATGCCCCCGAATGGGTCGCCCGCGTGCTGTTCACCGCCAAGACGGTGATAGGCCAGCTCATCACCTTCACCATCCCGCTCATCATCCTCTTCTTCATCATGAGCGGCATCGCCAGCCTGCCGAAGAACTCCGGCAAGCTGCTGGGCAAGACGGTGGGGCTCTCCTACTGCTCCACCATACTGGCGGGCCTGTTCGCCTTCACCGTGGCGAGCCACCTGATCCCGCACCTGACCACGGCCGCCGAGCCCACCGCCGAGGCAGCCACCAAGCTCGCTTCCTACATCAACCTCGAGATCCCGCCCCTGTTCGGGGTGATGTCGGCCCTGGCCGCCGCCTTCGTGTTCGGCATCGGCATCAGCGCCACCCAGGCCACCGACCTGCGCCGGGTCGCCGATCAGGGCCGTGACATCATCGACCGCCTGCTGGCACGCGTGATCATTCCCCTGCTCCCCTTCTACATCGCCGGCGTCTTCGTCGAGATGACGGTGGAAGGCACCGTCTTCGCCACCCTCAAGACCTTCGGAGTGGTGCTGGTGATGGCCATCGTCATGCACTGGATCTGGCTCTGCGTCCTGTTCGTCGGCACCGGCCTCGCCCAGGGACGCTCCCCCGTCATGCTCATCAAGAACATGCTGCCCGCCTACTTCACCGCCCTTGGCACCATGTCCAGCGCCGCCACCATTCCGGTGGCCCTGCAAGCCAGCAAGCGCAACGGCGTGAGCGACGGCATCGCCAACTTCACCGTGCCCCTGTGCGCCACCATCCACCTGTGCGGCTCCACCATCACCCTGGTGACCTGCGCCACGGCGGTGATGTTCCTCTCCGAACACCTGGCCATTCCGGGCTACGGCACCATGGTGCCCTTCATCATGATGCTGGGCGTCATCATGATTGCCGCGCCGGGCGCACCGGGTGGCGGTGTCATGTCCGCGCTCGGCCTGCTCACTTCCATGCTCGGCTTCGGTGAGGCCTCCATCGCCCTGATGATCGCCCTCTACCTGGCCCAGGACAGCTTCGGCACCGCCTGCAACGTCACCGGTGACGGCGTCATCGCCCTGTGGGCCGATCGTTTCGCCCGGGGCGAGCCAGCACTCAGCACCGAGCAGGACGCAGCCTGATAGCGCAGGCAATAAAAAACGGGAGCCATCGGCTCCCGTTTTTTATTGGTGCAAGAGGGCGTCTCAGCCCCGGCGACGGATCACCCCTTCCTGCATGGTGCTCGCCACCAATAACCCATCCCGGGTGAAGAACTGGCCGCGCACCAGACCCCGACCGCCGCTGGCGCTCGGGCTGTCCACCACGTAGAGCAGCCAGTCGTCCAGCCGGAACTCCCGGTGGAACCACATGGAGTGATCGATGGTGGCCACCTGCATGTCCGGCTCCCAGTAGGAGACCCCGTGGGGCTGCAGGGCGGCGAACAGAAAGTGGAAGTCGGAGGCATAGGCCAGCAGGTAGTTGTGGACCCGCTGATCGTCCGGCACCGGGCCATTGGCCTTGAACCAGGTGTAGCGAAGGGGCTCGTGAACATCCGGGCGAATGGGGTCCACCAGGGTCACCGGGCGAATTTCGATGGGCTTCTCGCACAGGATCTTGTCCCGCAGGGCCGCCGGGATCAGCTGCTCGTAGGGACGCACCAGCTCCAGCTCGCTCTTGAGCTGCTCGGGGGGCGTGATGCCGCCCGGCATCTTCGCCTGGTGCTCGAAGCCCTCGGCCTCCACCTGGAAGGAGGCGTTGAGGTAGAAGATGGGCTTGCCATTCTGGATGGCCTTGACCCGGCGGGTGGAAACGGTCTGGCCGTCGCGGATGTTCTCCACGTCGTAGACGATGGGCTTGTTGGCATCCCCGGGGCGCAGGAAATAGGAGTGGAAACTGTGGACCTGGCGGTCGCTTGCCACCGTCTGCTTGGCGGCTGACAAGGCCTGCCCCATCACCTGTCCGCCAAACACGGATCGCAACCCGAGATCCTGGCTCTGGCCCCGAAACAGGCCCTCCTCGATCTTTTCGAGCGCCAGCAACGCCAGCAGCTCATCCAGTACCTTGCTCATTGGTTTCTCCTGTCTTTGTGCGCGAAAGGCTAACAAGCCCGTCCCGGCAGGGCAACAGCTCCCTCGGCAGGGTCGAAAAAAAGAAAGAGAAATTAATGAAAACAAAAATGCATTAGTAAAAGGAATGAAAAGCCCCCTGCGCCGCCCTCTTTGTCGTACCAAGCCGGGAACATGTCCGGAACACAAAAAAGCCCGCACCTTGGGGTGCGGGCTTGTGGCGTGTCCGGGGCGAGCGGCCCGTGGCGGCGGCTTACTTGCTGCCGGTGCCGGAATTGCGGGTGGAGGAGGTCGGCTTGCGACGGGCGGTGGTGGCACGGGCGCGCGGCTCCTTGCCCTGCATCTCCTTGTGGCGCTTCACGGCGCGACGGATCTGGGCGGCCTGCTTGTGGCGGGTGCTCTTGCCATCCTGCTGCAGATCGACCTTGGATTCGGTCTCGTTCGGCAGGTTGACCAGGCCGCGCAGGTAGTTCACCTCGGGGAGTTTCAGCTCCTGCCAGCCGCCGCGGGGGATGCCGCGATCCAGCTTGACGTCGCCGTAGCGGATACGCATCAGGCGGCTCACCTGCACTTCCTGGGATTCCCACAGGCGGCGCACTTCCCGGTTGCGGCCCTCGGTCAGGGTGACGTTGAACCACTGGTTCAGCCCTTCACCGCCGGCCGGCTTGATCTTGTTGAACTTGGCCATGCCGTCTTCCAGCTGCACGCCCTTGCGCAGGCGCTGCAGCATGGCTTCGGTGATCTCGCCAAAGACGCGCACCGCGTATTCCCGCTCCACTTCGTGGCTCGGGTGCATCAGCCGGTTCGCCAGCTCGCCGTCGGTGGTGAACAGCAAGAGACCGGAGGTGTTGACGTCCAGACGACCCACCGCAATCCAGCGGGCGCCATCCATCTTGGGCAGACGATCAAACACGGTGGGACGTCCTTCCGGATCGTGGCGGGTGCACATCTCCCCTTCGGGCTTGTGGTAGGCCAGCACGCGGCAGATCACTTCCTCTGCGGCGCGGGTCTTGACCTGGTGGCCATCCACCCGGATCACGGCGTTCACTTCGACGCGATCCCCCAGCGTGGCGACCTTGCCATCCACGCTGACCCGACCTGCGGTGATCAGGGCCTCCATCTCACGACGGGAGCCTTGACCCGCGCGGGCCAATACTTTTTGCAGTTTTTCACTCATCGGGTTTACCTGATTGTTGATCGCTGCCCGCCGACATCGCGGACAACCTTGGCTCTTGTGGGACGGCCCCATTGGCCTCCCCACCATGTTCATGCTCAGCACGGCCTGCCAGAGGCTGACCGTCACCGCCCTCGCCCGGCATGAGCGACAAGGGGGCCTGCAGCTCGGGATCCAGCTCGGGGAGCTGCTCCAGACTCTGCAGGTTGAAATAGTCCAGAAATTCACGGGTGGTGGCGAGCAGCTCGGGGCGACCCGCCACCTCCTTGTGGCCGATGCTGCGCACCCAGCCACGCTCCTTGAGGGTGTTGACGATCTGGCTCGACACCGCCACCCCGCGGATGGCTTCTATCTCCGCCCGGGTGATGGGCTGACGATAGGCAATCAACGTCAGCGTCTCCATCACGGCGCGGGAATAACGGGGAGCCCGCTCGCTCCACAGGCGCGACAGCTCCTCGGCATACTCCTGGCGGGCCTGGAAACGCCAGCCGGAGGCGACCTCTTTGAGCTCCACCCCCCGCTCGCTGTAATCCTGTCTGAGCTCTGCCAGCAGCAGCTGGACATAGCGGCCGGTGACCGGGTAGTCCGAGAGCACGCTGCCCTTGATTTCGCTCACCGTGAGGGGACGCCCCGCCACGAAGATCGCCGCCTCGATCAGGGTCTTCAATCGTTCAGCAGGCAGCGCCACGGTGGACCTCCCGGGTCCACGCCCCTGGCGCAGCCCCTCGCTCAGTGTAGATGCTCATGCTCCTCCCCTTTCCCCTGACTGGCCAGGGCAAAATGGATGGGCCCCAGGGGCTCCGCCTGCAAGATCCAGATCAATTGCTCCTTGCACAGCTCCAGCAGGGCCAGGAAGGTCACCAACACCCCCATGCGCCCCTCCTCGGCCCGCAGCACCTGCTCCAGGCGCAGGGTCTGGCCCAGGGAGAGCATGGCGAGGATCTCCGCCATCCTTACCCGGGTCGGGATCTGCTCGCGGCGGATCTGGTGATGTTCAAAATGAGTCGCGCGTTTTACCACACTTTGCATGTAAAGGGCGAGTTCAACCAGAGAAACATCGGGCGCCAATGGCTTCAAGGCACCAAAATCCGGCGCCATGGCGGCGGCGACGAAGATCTCCCGCTCCACCCTCGGCAGGGCATTGACCCGCTCCGCCCCCAGCTTGTAGCGCTCGTACTCCTGCAGGCGACGAATGAGGGTGACGCGGGGATCTTCCCCCTCCTCCTCGTCTTCCAGCTCCGGGGCCTTGGGCAGCAGCAGGCGGGACTTTATCTCCGCGAGCCAGGCCGCCATCAGCAGGTATTCCGCCGCCAGCTCGAGGTTGAGGCCCTGCATCAGATCCACGTACTCCATGTACTGGGCGGTGATCTGCAGGATGGGCAGGTTGAGGATGTCGAGCTGCTGGCGCCGGATGAGGTAGAGCAAGAGATCCAGCGGCCCCTCGAAGGTGTCGAGAAACACCTCCAGCGCATCGGGGGGGATGAACAAGTCCTGGGGCAGCTCATGGTAGGGCTGCCCCAGCACGGTGGCGATGGGCGGGGGAAGGGAAGCCTCCCCCGTCGTGCCCGCGGGGGTTGTCAGCGCGGGCACGGGGTCGGCAAGATCACTCAAACGGCGTCGGATCCCCGGCACCGCGGCGACGCAGCACGGGCTCGTCGTCGGAGAAGTCCACCACAGTGGTGGGCTGCTCGCCCAGATACCCGCCGTTGACCACCAGATCCAGCTGCTTGCCGAGCTTGTCGGCAATCTCCTCGGGGTCGAACTCCGCCATCTCGGAGCCCGGCAGGATCAGGGTGGTGGAGAGCAGCGGCTCACCGAGGGCCTCGAGCAAGGCCAGCGCGATGTTGTTGGCCGGGACCCGGATGCCGATGGTCTTCTTCTTCTCGTTCATGAGGCGGCGCGGCACCTCCTTGGTGGCCTTGAAGATGAAGGTGTAGGGTCCGGGGGTGTTGTTCTTGACCAGCCGGAAGGCAGTGTTGTCCACCTTGGCATAGGTGGAGATCTCCGAGAGATCCCGGCACACCAGGGTGAAGTCGTGGTTCGGCTCGATGCGACGGATGCGGCAGATGCGCTCCAGGGCATCCTTGTTGCCCATCTGGCAGCCCAGGGCGTAGCCGGAGTCGGTGGGATAGACGATGACGCCGCCGTTTTGCAGGATCTGCACCGCCTGGCTGATGAGGCGAACCTGGGGATTGTCGGGATGTACGTAAAAATGCTGACTCATATGCTCTTCTCGCGATAGGGGGCACGCTCGTTGCCCGCTTCATGGTCAAGGGCCCCTTGGCCCATGACACTACCTTAACCTGTTTGACGCAGACTCGCCTGCATCAAAGATGCCGGCCCGGGGCGCTCAGCGGCTGGCCAGCAGGCCCGCATGCTCCTCGGGGGTGAGCCCGAAATGACCGGGGTGACCCAGCCACAGCGGCATCCCCTCCTTGGGGAGCCAGAGGTGGCGGCCAAGCTCGGTCCAGTTGGAGGGGAAGTGAAAATCGGACCCCACCGAAATATAGAGATCGTGCTCCCTGGCCCACTGGCCGAGATTCGCCCGCTCCTGTGGGCTCTGCTGGGGCAGGGAGACCTCCATGGCATCCCCCCCGACGGCCTTGAAGGCCACCAGCAGCCGCTTGATCCACTTGGCGGTGAGATTGTAGCGGCTCGGGTGGGCCAGCACCGCCAGCCCGCCTGCGGCGTGGATGGCCTCGATGGCCTCCCCCATCCCGGGCCACTCGGCGGGCACATAGCCCTTGTTGCCCCGGCTCAGGTACTTCTTGAACACCTTCTGCATATTGTCGGCCACCCCGCGCGCCACCAGCACCCGGGCAAAGTGGGCCCGGGTCACGGCGGCGTCACCGGCAAGCTGCTTGGCCTCTTCATAGGTGCCCGGGATGAGGCACTTCTCCAGACGACGCCCGATCTCCTCGGCGCGCGCCTCCCGGCGAGCCCGCTGCCCTGCCAGAAAGGCGAGCAACTGGGGATTTTTCTCGTCCACCCCGAGGGCCACGATGTGGATCTCGTGATGCTCCCACCCGGTGGAGATCTCCACCCCGCTCACCAGGCGCAGTGGCAACTGGTCGGCCGAGATGGTCTGGCGCACCTCCTCAAGCCCGTCGAGGGTATCGTGGTCAGTGACCGCTAACACCTCCACCCCTTTTTCGGCGGCGCGGCGCACCAGGTCGGCGGGGCTCAGCACCCCGTCCGAGGCGGTGGTGTGGCAATGAAGATCGAATCTCATCGGCGTGTTTCGCTCTTGTTTGGGACCTGCCTGGAAAAGGCCGGCAAAAAAGCGACTTGACTTGGCCGCGGCTTTATCGTTTTCTGTAGGCACTTCATTGCAAACATCTTTTTACAGGACTCAATCTCATGCAAGCGACTTCCATCCTGACCATCTGGTGGTGGCACACTCCCTGACATGCGGGCGTGTGGTCGTTGCTGTACCTGTAATCTGACAGCAAGTTAAGAACCCAAAGAAAAAGCCCGCTGACCCCAGCGGGCTTTTTTATTATCCGGCAAATGGACCTGTGATGAAACCGACAATTCAGAGAAGCACACTGACATGGCGATGGCGAACTCGCTGACGTGACCCGAACCCGACCCATTTTCAAGAGAGACAGCGCCATGACCATCGGTGACACACAACACATGCAAGGGAAGGCATTATGACAGGCAACAAGACCCGTTTGCCCCTGGGCGAATTCGATACCATCCGGCTCAATGCCCCCTATGTGACAGACCCCCTGGCACTCTATACCCGACTCTGCCAGGACAGACCCAACAACCTGCTGCTCGAATCGGTGGAGATCGACTCCAAGGCCGGTACCCAGAGCCTGTTGCTGGTGGACGCCTGCCTGCGCATCGAGTGCCGCGGCCGCGCCGTGCAGGTGCGCCCCCTCGGCGACAACGGCGCCGCCCTGCTGCGCCTGCTGGAGCAGCGCCTGCCCGCCGTCATCACCCAGACCCGAGTGGCGGACGAGCTGCACCTCGACTTCCCGGCGTCCGATCGGGAGCTTGACGAAGACAGCCGCCTCAAGGGCAGCAGCGTGCTGGACGTGCTGCGCACCCTGCAGCGGGAGCTGCAATGCCAGCAGGGCAAAGAGGCCCTCTTCATGGCGGGCAGCTTCGCCTACGACCTCATCGCCTCCTTTGAAGACTTGCCCGAGGTGCCAGAGGGGAGCAACGACTGCCCTGACTACTGCTTCTATGTGGCCGAGACCCTGATCACCATCGACCACATCAAGCAGAGTACCCAGTTGCTGGCCTGCCTGTTCGGCGGCGAAGAGGATGAGCAGCTGGACGCGCGCTACGCCCGCCTGACCGCTCGCCTCGAGTCCTTCAAACAGGCCTGTCAGCAGCCGCTGCCTGCGCCACAGGGCACGGCGCCGCTGACCGGCGCCCTGGCCGTCGACAAGGGGGACAAGCAGTTCTGCGCCGAGGTCGAGAAGCTCAAGGGCTTCATCCGCCGTGGTGACATCTTCCAGGTGGTGCCGTCCCGCAGCTTCTCCCTCCCCTGCCCGGATCCCGTCGCCGCCTATCGCCGCCTCAAGCAGACCAACCCCAGCCCCTACATGTTCTACGTGCAGGACGAGGGCTTCACCCTGTTTGGCGCCTCCCCCGAGAGCGCGGTCAAGTTCTGCGCCAACAGCCGCCAGGTGGAGATGTACCCCATCGCCGGCACCCGCCGCCGTGGCCTCAACCCGGACGGCAGCATCAACCTGGATCTGGACGGCCGCATCGAGCTGGAGCTGCGCCAGGACGAGAAAGAGGTGGCCGAGCACCTGATGCTGGTGGATCTGGGCCGCAACGACATCGCCCGCATCTCCGCCCCCGGCACCCGCTACGTCAAGGATCTGCTCAAAGTGGATCGCTACAGCCACGTCATGCACCTGGTCTCCCGGGTGGTGGGCACCCTTCGCGCCGACCTTGACGCCCTGCACGCCTACCAGGCCTGCATGAACATGGGCACCCTGACCGGTGCCCCCAAGCTGCGCGCCAGCGAGCTTATCCGCATGGTGGAAGGCAAGCGTCGCGGCAGCTACGGCGGCGCCGTGGGTTACCTGAACGGCGCAGGGGAAATGGACACCTGCATCGTCATCCGCTCCGCCTTCGTGAAAGAGGGGGTCGCCCATGTCCAGGCCGGCGCCGGGGTGGTCTATGACTCCAAACCCCAGGCCGAGGCGGACGAGACCCGCGCCAAGGCGGCGGCCGTGCTGGCCGCCATCGCTGCCAGCCATGGCACCTCCCTGCAGGCCCTCAGCGCCCAGCAGGAACAACACAAGGACGTGAGCCATGACTAACATCTTCCTGCTCGACAACTTCGATTCGTTCACTTACAACGCTTTGGCCGACCAGTTCCGCACTTCGAAGGAGCAGTCCCATGACTAATATCTTCCTGCTCGACAACTTCGACTCGTTTACCTACAACCTCGTCGACCAGTTCCGCACCCTGGGCTACCCGGTGCGCATCTACCGCAACAGCCTGCCTGCGAGCCGCATCATGCAGGAGATCGACGCCTGCGAAGGGGACGCCGTGCTGGTGCTCTCCCCGGGGCCGGGCGCTCCCCATGAGGCGGGCTGCCTCATCGATCTCATCAAGCTGGCCCGGGGCCGGGTGCCCATCCTCGGCATCTGCCTCGGTCATCAGGCCCTGTGCGAAGCCTACGGCGGCACCGTCGGGGCGGCGGGGGAAATCGTCCACGGCAAGCGCTCTCTCATCGAGCACAACGGCCATGGCGCCTTCGCGGGGCTGCCGAGCCCCTTGCCGGTGGCCCGCTACCACTCCCTGGTGGCCACCTATGTGCCACAAGAGTTGCAGGTGATTGCCCACTATCAGGGCATGCCCATGGCCATCGAGCAGCGTGACGAGCGGGTGCTGGGCTTCCAGTTCCACCCGGAATCCATCATGACCAGCGAAGGGGCCCGCCTGCTCACCCAGGCCCTCGCCCATGTCACCCGTCCAGAAAGCCACGTGCGGTAAGGAAGAGACCATGCATCAACATCTCAACACCCTCTATCAGGGTCAGTCTCTCACCCGCGACGCCGCCCGCGACGCCTTCGGCCAGGTGGTTCGTGGTGAAGTGGATCCCATCGTGCTCGCGAGCCTTTTGACCGCCCTCAAGATCAAGGGGGAGACCCCGGAGGAGATCGCCGGCGCCGCCGAGGCGCTCTTGGCCGAAGCCCGCGACTTCCCGCGCCCGGACTATGCCTTCTGCGACATCGTCGGCACCGGGGGAGACGGCCTTAACACCATCAACGTCTCCACCACCTCGGCCCTGGTGGCCGCCGCCTGCGGCCTGAAAGTGGCCAAGCACGGCAACCGCTCGGTCTCGAGCAAGTCGGGGTCGAGCGATCTGCTCGATAAAATGGGCATCAAGCTCGACATGAGCCCGGCCCAGGCCCGCCGCTGCCTGGACGAGCTCGGGGTCTGCTTCCTGTTCGCCCCCCAGTACCACGCCGGGGTGCGCCACGCCATGCCGGTGCGCCAGGCCCTCAAGACCCGCACCCTGTTCAACGTGCTGGGGCCGCTCATCAATCCCGCTCGCCCCAGCTTCCAGCTGATGGGGGTCTATGCCCCCGAGCTGGTGCGCCCCATCGCCGAAACCCTGCTGGCACTCGGCCTGAAAACCGGTATGGTGGTGCACGGCGCCGGTCTCGACGAGATTGCCATCCACGGCCCGACCCAGGTGGCGGAGATCCGCGACGGCGAAATTCGCGAGTACTTGCTCACCCCGGCAGACTTTGGCCTCGACACCTACCCGGTCAGCGCCATCCAGGGCGGTGAGCCCGAGGAGAACCGCGCCATCACCGCCGCCATCCTGGAAGGACGCGGCAGCCCGGCCCACAACGCCGCCATCGCCGCCAACGTGGCGCCGCTCCTGGTGATGGCGGGCGAGGCCCCGGACTTTCGGCAGGCCGCCGCCCGGGTGCTGGCGGTGCTGGCAAGCGGTCAGGCCGCCCTCCTCGCCCGGGATCTCGCCACCCTGAGCCATCAGGAGGCATGATGTCAGCCACCACCACAGCGTGCCCCAGGGGCACTCACCCAGAACGCCCGACGGGCAACAGCCAGCTTCGCAAGGATAACGAGATGTCAGATGTCATTGCTCCCCACGCCTTTCTGAACATGGCCTCCATCAGCCAGACCATCCTCGGCAAGATCGTGGCGGCCAAGCAGGAGTGGGTCGCCGCCCGCAAGGAGAGCCAGCCCCTGGCGAGCTTCCAGGACGCGCTGACCCCGAGCGATCGGGATTTCGAGGGGGATCTGCGCAAAGGCTCCACCCGCTTCATTCTGGAGTGCAAGAAGGCCTCCCCCTCCAAGGGCTTGATCCGCAACGACTTCAGCCCGGAGGCCATCGCCGACATCTATGGCCACTACGCCACCGCCATCTCGGTGCTGACGGACGAGAAGTTCTTCCAGGGGGATTTCGCCTTCCTGCCCCGGGTACGGGGCCGCGTCCAGCAGCCGGTGCTCTGCAAGGACTTCATGATTGACCCTTATCAGGTCTATCTGGCCCGCCACTATCAGGCGGACGCCATCCTCTTGATGCTCTCCGTGCTCACCGACGAGGGGTATCGCGCCCTGTTCAACGTGGCGAAAGAGTTGGGCCTCGGGGTGCTCACCGAGGTGAGCAACGAGGAGGAGCTGACCCGCGCCATCGACCTCGGCGCCCCGGTGATTGGCATCAACAACCGGGATCTGCGGGATTTGAGCGTCGATCTTGCCCGCACCCGGCAGCTGGCCGCCAGGATCCCGGGAGATCGGGTGGTGATCAGCGAATCCGGCATCAACCACCGCGCCCAGGTGGCGGCCCTGCGCCACCACGCCAAGGGCTTCCTGGTGGGATCTTCCCTCATGGCGGAGCCGGATCTGGAGGCCGCGGTGCGCAAGCTCGTGCTCGGCCAGAACAAGGTGTGCGGCCTGACTCGTCCCGAGGACGCCGCCGCCGCCCATCAGGCGGGCGCCGTGTTCGGCGGCCTTATCTTTGTGGCGAAAAGCCCGCGCTACGTGGACATTCCCGCCGCCCGCGCCGTGATGGCGGGTGCGCCGCTCTCTTACGTCGGGGTGTTTCGCAATGCCCAGCCCGCCACCATCGCCAAGACGGTGGATGCGCTGGGGCTCGCCGCCGTGCAACTGCACGGGGATGAAGATGCCGCCTATGTCGAGGCACTGCGCGCGCTGCTGCCGGCGGGCTGCCAGATCTGGAAAGCGGTTGGAGTCACAAGTGGCGAGCCCCTGCCCGCCCTCGACTACCCGGCGGATCGCCTGCTGCTGGATACGAAAGTCGGCAGCCAGAGCGGCGGCACCGGTCAGGCGTTCGACTGGACCCTGCTGGCCCATCTCGATAAAGCCACGCTGATGCTGGCGGGGGGCCTCAACCCCGACAACGCCCTCGAGGCCGCCCGGGTGGGCTGTCTCGGCCTTGATTTCAACTCCGGGGTGGAGAGTGCCCCGGGCAGGAAGGATGCCCACAAGCTGGCGGCTGCCTTTGGCGCCCTGCGCCAACTGTGAGCGCCCCCATGACTCATTCAACGAATTAATGAACTGCGTTTGCCCATAAGCACAAGGAATAATGTATGACCCTGCTCAATCCGTTTTTCGGTGAATTTCGTCGATGACATGTATGTGCCCCAGCCATACACCTCAGCCCGACAAGGCTCATACCTGATCTCAATTGCAGAATGTAAAGGAAGATAACCATGACCCTGCTCAATCCGTTTTTCGGTGAATTTGGCGGTATGTATGTGCCCCAGATCCTCATCCCCGCCCTGCTCCAGCTGGAGAAGGCCTTCGTCGATGCCAAGGATGATCCGGCCTTCGTCGCCGAGTTTCAGTCCCTGCTGACCGAGTATGCCGGTCGCCCGACCCCGCTCACCCTCACCCGCAATTTGACCAAGGGCACCAAGACCCGCCTCTACCTCAAGCGTGAGGACCTGCTGCACGGCGGCGCCCACAAGACCAACCAGGTGCTGGGTCAGGCCCTGCTTGCCAAGCGCATGGGCAAGCACGAGATCATCGCCGAGACCGGCGCCGGTCAGCACGGTGTGGCAACGGCGCTGGCCTGCGCCCTGCTCGGCCTCAAGTGCCGGGTCTACATGGGGGCCAAGGATTGCGAGCGCCAGAAGCCGAACGTGTTTCGCATGAAGCTGATGGGCGCCACCGTGATCCCGGTGCACTCCGGCTCCAGCACCCTCAAAGATGCCTGCAACGAGGCGCTGCGGGACTGGGCCGCCAACTATGAAACCGCCCACTACCTGCTCGGCACCGCCGCCGGTCCCCACCCCTTCCCCACTATCGTGCGGGAGTTCCAGAAGATGATCGGGGAAGAGGCCAAGGCCCAGTGCTTCGAAAAAGAAGAGCGCCTGCCGGATGCGGTGATCGCCTGCGTCGGCGGCGGCTCCAATGCCATCGGCATGTTTGCGGACTTTATCGATGAGCCTTCCGTGCGCCTTATCGGGGTCGAACCCGGTGGTCACGGCATCGAGAGCGGCGAGCACGGCGCGCCGCTCGGTCACGGCAGCAAGGGGGTCTTCTTTGGCATGCACTCCTTCCTGATGCAGGACAACCAGGGCCAGATCCAGGAGTCCTACTCCGTCTCGGCGGGGCTGGACTTCCCCTCCGTCGGCCCCCAGCACGCCCACCTGGCCGCCATCGGCCGCGCCGAGTACCCCTCGGTGACCGACAAGGAGGCGCTGGACGCCTTCCAGGAGCTGGCCAAATCCGAAGGCATCATCCCGGCGCTGGAGTCCTCCCACGCCCTGGCCCACGCCCTCAAGATGGCCCGCAGTGAACCGGAAAAAGAGCAGGTGCTCATCGTCAACCTCTCCGGCCGTGGCGACAAAGACATCTTCACCGTTGCCGACATCTTTGAAAAAGAAGGAACCTTGTCATGAACCGTTACGCACAACTCTTCTCCCGTCTGGACAAGGCCAATCAGGGCGCCTTCGTGCCCTTCGTGATGCTGGGTGACCCCACCCCCGAATTGTCCCTGGCCATCGTCGATGCCCTGGTCGAAGGGGGCGCCGACGCCCTCGAACTCGGCATTCCCTTCTCCGATCCGGTGGCAGACGGCCCCACCATTCAGGGCGCAGCCCTGCGTGCCTTTGCCAGCCACACCACCCCGGACGACTGCTTCGGCCTGCTCGCCCGCATCCGCGCCAAGTACCCACAGCTGCCCATTGGCCTCCTGGTCTACGCGAACCTGGTCTATGTGCGCCACATCGACGGCTTCTACGAGAAGTGCCAGCAGGCAGGGGTGGACTCCGTGCTGGTGGCGGACGTGCCGGTGCAGATGTGCGAACCCTACAAGGCGGCCGCCGACAAGTTCGGCATCGACAGCATCTTTATCGCCCCGCCCAACGGCGATGCCGAGACGCTCAAGGCCGTTGCCGAGCTCGGCTCCGGTTACACCTATCTGGTGAGCCGCGCCGGCGTGACCGGTGCCGAGACCAAGGCCGGCATGCCGGTGGAGGGCCTCATCAACACCCTGCGCGAGTTCAATGCCCCCCCTGCCCTGCTCGGCTTTGGCATCAGCGAACCGGCCCAGGTACGTGAAGCGATCGCCGCTGGCGCCGCCGGTGCCATCTCCGGCTCCGCCGTGGTGAAGATCATCGAGACCCACCACCAGAACCCGGAGCATATGCTCACTCGTCTGAAGGAGTTTGTGGAAGGGATGAAGGCTGCGACCAATCGATAAGGAGTGGCATGGGTCAGATGCCATTGGCCGTTTCTGCAAAAAGGGAGCCTGATAGGCTCCCTTTTGTTATCCGGCGTCAAAGGTCGGCTTCTCTGTAGGTTTGATTAGCGAAGCGTAATCAGACGTTCGCGACGTTGATGTGATGGCGCGGCTTCGCCACGCAGGACGCGAGGGCTCTGCCCTCGACGGGGTTTCGCCAGCCCTCAGCTCCCGTCTAACCGCAAACAAGCCCCCCCTCCCCCCGGGAGAGGGTTGGGGTGAGGGGAATTCCCTCTATTCTGCTCACCCAACAGCCAACTAGAACGACAGTTGTTCACTAATTGATTGAACCAGCTCAGATTTCTATCAACTGCCTCTTTCCATGTCTCAATCCGGCCCCTTAAAATAGCCAAACGACAATCCATCTCTCGGGAGAACGCCATGACAGCGATTGTTGCTATCTCGCAGGTAACAGGCAGCAGACTGGGGGCTGGAACTCAGGGGCGGTAGCCTTGTCATCGCACGCCATAGCTGACTCTTTATCTGTGTTTTTACACAGTGGTAATGTTTAGAACAAAAAGAAGAAGGCAAGCGAATACGTTCAAGTATCAGAGGCAGACTGGTAACGTGAAGATTTAAAATGCATTTTTCACGGTGGTGAATGAGGGTGTGGCGGAGTTATATGGAATGCCCCGTTATCGGACTTATACCGCTTTCCATCTAATCATTGTTAGGCCTTTACGACTATGAAACCAGAGCATAGATTTCACTCGTACGTTACCGCAGCAACGATAACTGCAATGTACTTTGTCATTCAGCACCTATTGTCGCTGATAGACGAGTCAACATACCCGTACCTAAAGCCGGCAAGTGCGTTGCTGCTATCTGTTGGTGTGTACAAATTGTTGGCAACCACTTTGCAAAGCACTGCGCGCAAAATCAACTTCGTAAAGCGTCATTTGCTTGGAGCCAACTATGTAAATGGCACATGGGTTGGAAAATTCAAGGCATCTGATGGCGCCTTCGCATATACAGTTGAGCACTTTGAGCAAACCCTCTCCTCTCTGCAAATCAGAGGTGAAGCATATAGAGAGTCAGGTGAACCTTACGCTCAGTGGATTTCCTTGTCCGAAACAATAGATGAGATGGCAGGCAGCCTGACCTACACATATAACTGCGACAAGCCAAGTGATAAGGGATCTTTTCAAGGTGTGTGCGTATTTCAGTTCGAACGATCCAATGAAACTTGTGTCCCAGATCGAATTAGAGGCTACTCTGCCGACTTGGTAGATGGAGTGCGCACTCCGAACTATGAAACAAAAATCTCTGAAGAACTTTTACCTTTCGGTGAGGCACTCACCAAAGCGCGGGAGTTGCTATGAAATGCATTTCGTGCCTTCGCGCCATAGCCTAAGTGGTTGTTCAACAGGACGTCTACCAGCTTCGCTGGCAGCCGCCTGTTAACGCGGGTGTTAGCTCTCAATTTGATTAATCAGACAGAGGAATATTAATGTCAATTCCTGAAAGAACAGTCGCTAGTATTCTAGTGAAGTGTGCACGACATTGCAGTATTTGTAGAAGGTTTTCACCTTTACAAATACAAGTGCATCACATTACCGAGCAATGTGATGGCGGCACGCATGATGAAGATAATCTTTTGCCTGTTTGTATCGGTTGCCATTCGACAATCCATACGAAAACACATATGACAAAAAATTTCTCAGCTAGTGAGCTTAAAGGCCATAGAGATGAAGTTTACGACATGGTCGCGAAAGGGAAACTTCCCGCACAAGCACAAGTTACTAGCGGAGAAATGCATGCATTATCTGCGACGATATTGGCGACACTTAAGGCCCAGAACGAAGATACAAAGTTATCGGAAACAGCTGCTGAACTCTTACTAGCGGCTGCATGTGAAGATGATAAATTAAAAGTCCAAAAATTTGAGCATTCTTTCCATATAACTGTAGGTGGTCAAAACTTCTCCCTGAAGGCGGATAAAAAAGAACAATTTCCAAAAGAAATACTTGAGTTGTTAAACAAAGGCTACGTGACTGTAGGGGGGGACTATGCGGAAATATCAGACTCCGGAATATCTCATGTACAAGAGCTTGTGAAAACCACTGCAAAATTCATTGAAAAGAAGATTAAGTGTTTAAAATGCAGCCTGCATTTCACCATATATTCTTGGAATCCTGACTCGCATAGAGCAAAAGATTTACATTGCCCTGAGTGTGGCCAATCTGAAGGCATTTTCTTAGTGTGGGCGCAACAAAGGTTTGGCTTTATATTCCAGCAAGTTCCCGGTAATGCCTCACTTTGGGATATTGGTGAATGAAGTAAAAAAGAGCTAACAAGCAAAATCAGCCGGACGCGTAAATGCGTCGCGGCTTTAGGCGTTATAGGGCAAACATGAACAGCCTAGACAAGGTCCGAAATCCCACTCCTTTATGGTATACGCACAAAACGTGGGCTGAAAAGCTTCTTATTCGAGTATTTAATTTTGGGTCAGCGGAGGAAATAATAACGCCAGAAAACCGAGGAACTAATCCAATCCCCGGGACAAACTCAAAAAATCAGGGCACCCACCTTTCTGAGTAAAGCGCTGTATAGCCAGCGCACAAAAAGATGGGTGTCCACGTTTTTTCAGGCATCAGAGATGCAAATAAACATAACAAAGAATTTAAGTCTGGATAGTGCCGCCTAGCATTCTTATTATTTATGTTTTTTGCAGTGTAGCTAGAATACTTAAATTTGACTTTGTACGATTTCCTTTAAAATTACACTATTTTTAACTTTAACCAAAGAGGCATTAAATAATGGATCGTCAGTTAGCAAAAAACCTAATCAGGTCAATTGGTGAAGAATATGGCTATGAAGTGTCTGGTAATGAAACAGATGCTGAATTCGATGTTTATTTAGCTAGAGAAAAGCATGGGATAGCCTTTCAAATTAAAAATTCTACACATGACTCTGCACGACAGGGCGGTTGGTTGCAAGTTCACCATTATGAAGGTGAGCCAGCTAACTGGGGGCCTGCTCTGCATTCTCTTAGAACTATGGGAGACGTTGTTGCATTTTGCCAAACACTTATAACATTTTCTCAAATTAAGTCAAAAAGACAGGCATAAAGTTTGAAAATTAGGACACCCACCTCTGAACATGACTTTTCATAGCCAGAATCCAAGTGATGGGTGTCCCAATGTTTTTATTTAAACATTATGAGTCATAAAATTATCATGACAGGACCGTTATTCATTTCCACATTACTATTCTATAGTACTGTCAGCTATGCTGAGCAGCAAGAGGCTACACCTAGAAACATCGAGAGTCTAATTCTAGGTGAATGGAAAGCTCACGTATTATGAACTGATTGCTATGAGAGGCGTAATTTCAGGGGTGATGGCGTTTTATATTCTCATGCATCGGAACAAGTTTTAACATCGAAATACAACATCGCCTCCACACCGTCTCCATCCGGCTTTTATACTTTAGAGGAACATATTCTAACTGACAATGGTGGCAATGACTGTCTTGGTATGAAAATGCCAGACATGAGCGACTATACATTTCATTTAGTATTTTCACCATCTGGGAACGAACTTTTAATGTGCTTAGAAGAAAAGTATGACTCATGTATTGGCCCCTATATCAGGGTGTTGAATAGCGAATCACAAAAATAATAACAGAACATAATAAAAATATTTATCTTCGTTCAGCCATTACTTTCTCTATAGGCATCAGGAAATTAGGATTTCTACCTTTTTGAGCTCATCATTGCATAGCCAAGCCACAATAATTCGGGTATCCCAGTATTTTCTCCATCTGACCCTGGCGGAATAACAAATATCAACCGAAAAACAAAACGATTGGCCATTCTCTGCACTTTCCTGTTTCTGATCAGACTCGGATTTCGCGCCTTTGGCTATGACCAGCTTTATCACAATTCGAATGATCCCTACGGCATATCGGATTTGATTGAAGTGGCGTTAGCCCTCATTTATCTGGTGAGTCTGGGTCTTTGCATAGTGCATGCGTTGCGGATATTGCACCGGTACTGGGATCAAGGTGCCTTTGGGGCATCAACCCTCCTCGCCCTCTGTGCCGTGCAGTGGCACAGTTATGACTATCTTCATCACCTGGCCGCCAGTCTCCGCATCCCCTAGGGCCCCTTCCCCACACCCGCCATCCCATCAGCATCAATAGAACCCCAGCAGCCAAACCCAGTAGAGATCGGAGAGGATCACCGCCTCACCTCGGGCGGTGAGGTAGGCCTCCAGCTTGAAGGGGGCGACCCGGATCACCTGCCAGGGGGCGAAGAAACGCTCGTCACGCCACGGCCAGAACCAGCCTACCCCCTTGCCGCCTCGAGCAGGCTGTGGGGGAGCAGAGAGACCAGAGCGGTGGCGGAATGCTGGGAGTATTGCTATGGACAGGCAGGCTCGTCTCCATTCGTGGCTCAAAGCGCTTGCCATGGGTATCCATCTTACGCATCATTCACCATTTATAGAGTCATACGAAAACGGAATTGTGATGAAAAAAGGGTTATTCCTGCTTTTAATGCTGTTGCAAGCACAAGTTTTAGCCGAAGGCGCCCCTCTGAAAGCCAAAGATCCGCTCGATTTTGTCCCCAAGGGATATGTTGTCTTTGAGAAAATCGAGGGGGATTTAAACAAGGATGGCCAGAGTGATATGGTCATCGTCATCAAAGGCACTGACAAGCGCAATGTCATTGTTGACGAATACCGTGGTGAGCTGGATCGTAATCGGCGAGGTCTTATCATCGCGTTCAATAAGGGGGATCACTATGAGCTGGCGCTCGATAATCCAAGCTGTTTCTCCTCGGAGAATGAAGATGGTGGTGTCTATTTTGCCCCTGAGCTTTGGGTCTCCGTAGAGAAAGGGATCTTGCAGATCCACTATGGCCATGGACGTTATGGTTACTGGTCTTACAAATTCAGATATCAGAACGCCGGTTTCGAATTGATTGGCTACGACATGAGTGAAAACCGCGGCCCCCTCGTCGAGCGGGTGACGAGCATCAACTTCTCGACCAAGAAAATATTAATAAAGGAGAACATCAATCAGAATGCGCAAGAAGATGGTGACGAGATCTTCAAGGAAACCTGGAAACGATTCACCTTGCCAGCACCCTTTACCCTAAAAACGGTTGCTGACTTTGATGATTATTACTACGACAAACTGTACAAAATCATTCTCTAGATACCTTGCAGGGTATCTGGATGAAAAGACTACATATATAAAAAACGGCAAATCCAAGCGAAGGCAGCGTATACCCAAGACTTTGTGAAAATTTGTACATACAAGGAACCACAGTGAATACAAACAAATTATCCAATTACTGTCAAGCGCAGTGATAGTTCAGGAAGCCAGAGAATGAGAGAGTTAATCCAACGGATTGGTAAGATGGAAAACTGCAAGGTATTGCCACCTTCAGGCATTCCTGACATGGATATTCCAGATGATTTAAAAGAATTTTATTCACTCTGCGGTGGTGTCATTCTTTTTGAGGCAAGTGACTATTGTTTCAAAATCTCGACATCAGCAGAATTAATCCCTGCGAATCCATCTATACTGCCTGAAGGATATGAGCAAGACATACCCAAAGATGATATGTCCAATGATTTTTATATCATCGCAAGAAATGGCCCTGAACAAGCAATAAGCATAAATCTCGGGGATTCTCAATTTGGCTACTGTTACGATAGCTTCTGGGACCTCCATGCAACGAGTGATTCCCCCATAATCGCATACGGTTTCACATCTCTCTTGAATAGCTTGGTCAAAGATAAAGGCTCTTGTCTTTATTGGCTCAATTCAAGCTTTGTTAGTTTGGGGTACTTATATGACTAGGCGCTTTACAAGGGCCAGCAAACGACAGGGTAACGCCAATTAACATACTGACAAACAGGTGAGGCCGGGAGCATGTGCCCACAGCCAAAAGTACCGACATATCGGACACCCGCCTTGCTGAGCAAGGCGCTGGATAGCCAGAACACAAAAGATGGGTGTCTACGTTTTTGATTTTCGACTCCCATAGGAATATAGCTGCAATCACTGCATCACCCCGCCAGATCGACGCCCTTTCGCTTTCCTGCTTGTTGCCAATCACGGCATCGTTGTCGCTTCGCTCGACGGGAGACGGCAGGAGCGAAGGGGCTTTTTTCATACATCTGCTCACTCAGCAGCCCGCTTAAAACAGTAATTACTCACTAATGTATTGAAGCTAATAGTATTTTTCTCACTCCCCTCTTCCCATGCCCCGATCAGAGCCCTTATGATAGCCAAACGACAATCCCTCTCTCGGGAGAAGGCCATGACAGCGATTGTTGCTATCTCGCAGATGACAGGCAGCAGACTGGGGGCTGGAACTCAGGGGCGGTAGCCTAGCCAGGATTGTGGCGCCAGACTCGAAAAAGATGGCGCTCAATGCAGGTTCAACCACTGCAAGGGCTTCGATATCGACCAATAATCCGGCAACATAGCCGGGACTTTTCCATCGTATCGAGATCTGAGTGTGACCAAGACTCCAATTCTGCTTTTAGTCGGCCGCGACGATTGGCAAAGAGATGAAGCATTGAACCAGGCCCTGCTGACCAGATTGAGAAAAAACAATGTCGACATTCGTTGGGAGGATCCAGCGGCCGGCTTCATTTTTTCATTCAGAAAATGGGTAAAACGGCTCCGTCTTCTTCCAAAACGCCTGGAACGATTACATCTTCGGGCGGCACAGGTACTCTATGGTATCTTGCACCCATCGTATTTTTCCTATCTGTATCACAGGAAAGACAACGCTGTGTTATCTCGTTGTGATTTTCTCAAGAAGACAATCAGCAGCCAGGGTATCGCTGAACGTGTCATCGTGCTTGCACGCTCTTCAGGTGGGCGGGTGTCATCATTGATCGCCGATGAACTGGGTCTCAAGAAAATAATTTGCCTGGGCTACCCTTTCAAACATCCTGATTCGCAGGATGAGCCAGAACGTTATCAGCATCTGGCACATCTCCAAACTCCCATGCTGATTATCCAGGGTGTTCATGATGAATATGGTGGTCTGGGTATAGAAGATCACTACCCTCTCAGCGAGAATATTCAGATCTCTTATTTTGATACGAATCATAATTTCACTGTCGATGATGCCACCATCACTCGATTGGTTGATGCCATTGAAAACTACTCGGGTTTGGTGAAACGGTCTTGATATTTATAAACAGATGCATGTGTTGAGACCAGGGACGGTTTGAAACAGGCGGGATAATCAGTTCACCTGCCTATTGACCAGAGGTGGTTCTTCTTTGATGATGAGACCACCTTTTTATTATTACCGCCTTTCCGGATAATTACTCTTGAAGTAATCTTGAAAAGTGAAAGATGTCCAATCTGTGGCTTTACAGATATAACCGTGTTGAATGAGTCAAATTGCACCACTTTTGAGATGTGTGCATGTTGTGGTGCCGAGTCAGGTTTTGATTATGATCAACACTCCACACCTGAGCATTTTGCCAAGATCCGTCATCAATGGGTTGAAACAAAACATTGCGCATGGTGGGGGAGTAAACAATCGATTCCATGAAACTGGGGTCCAAAAAAGCAAATGGCGCTTGCCAACATTGAGATGTCTCTGTAGTAGCCAGTTGTTGGCAAACCATGCAGCACACCACTCACCAAAAACCGGCACTTGAAAACAGCCACGGGTTCTATATTAACCATTGAGAAAATATGAGCTACCGACTCACTGAAAAGGAAATGCAAAACGTCCTTGCTCTTCCGTCGACAGAGCGTGTCATGCATTTCATCATACGCGTCGCAGACCAGGAGTCTGCCTGGGGATTGCGTGCATCTGACGGCTGGGTGTCTGGCGATATTGATGGTTGTGGCAAGCCAGCATTTGCCATCTGGCCTCACCCTGAATACGCCAGCGCATGTGCCACGGGTCCTTGGTCAACGGCGAAACCTGAGAACATTGGCCTGGACGACTTGATGGACGAGTGGTTGCCTGAAATGTCCAGACTGGGCATTCCGCTCGCAATATTCCCCACCCCTCAGGACGCCGCTGTGCCCATGACGGCACAAGCGTTATCGGCAGCCCTGGCATATGAGCTGGAAAACTACTAGGTGTCAGCGGTCACCCATTCCTGTCGGGCTTCTCATAACGGCGCCTGAACTCGGACCTCAGTAGATAAAAGAAAAGGAGCATCTTTTGAACCCAGACTACCTTGAAACCGGCAAGCAGTTTTTTGTTGGGTGGGGGACATTGATGCTAATCAATGCTGTCCTCGCCCAAGGGAAGAATCGTAGCGGTTTAGCCTGGTTTTTTATTTCATTGCTGCTAGGCCCGGTTGCAACATTGATATTGGCTCTGGTTCCAAAAAGAACAGAAAGTCAATGACAAGACATGCTTTAACCATGATGCTTTTCAATTTTTTGATAACTGGTGGATCATGTAGCGATTCATTTTTATCAATTTGGCAGGCTCAAAAAATCAGTCAATATGCTTGAAAAAAACAAATTATATCGCTGTGAACTGGCGCTATATGAATTTTCCTGGTTGATGTTCATGTTTGCACCGCAATCCAGGTCGTGTATAAATCCCTTGCGCCATGAATATATTTCCATCAGGCATATTCGGATATCCCGGTAAGGACCTGGTATCTGATGGTGCGATCATGCTCTCAATCTGAGGCTCATCAAAAATGAACCCCCTTTTTTTATCTGAAAGACATCCTGTTTCCCATAAGGCGGCCATTCTTGCTGATGAAGGGACTTCGGTCTGGCTCTACATGACAGACTCCGGGTCTGATTACCCTGCAGCGGACTGTTGGCTGCTCAATACGGTACCATCCCCTGAACATCTGAATGAGTACTGCGACAACAACGCACCGCCGGCAATCCTCAAGTTTGTTGTTCCTGGTAGTGAAGGTGATGCACCCCTCGAAAGCGATATTGAGCTGCGTTGGGCGCCTGGCGGTCATTCCGTCGCCCTGTTGGTCAAGGGTACGCCACTGGGGTTTATTGCACAGGGAAACAAACATGGCTACAGCAAGAATCTGGTGACTGCCAGCCCATTTGGCATGCCATTTGAACAAGAGCTTTATGAGCGGTTGTTCCCATGATCACTCCTGTCTTGTCGGCCTGTCATTCAAGACGTTCATAGCCTTCACTGGTCTGGATTGACCACCCCATCTTGCCAACAGGTCGGGCAATATTGCAGCCAAATCCCAAACACAGAATCTGCCGCAGAACAATTTTCTGTTATGCATGTTGACCGCGAGATAGGTTGCCGCCGCTGGATATAACACGCCATAACATAGAATCTGAGAAGGCAAAATGGACAATCTGGAAAAAATCAAAAACCTTATTCCGCTATGGTATGCACAAAGGAAGTGGGCTGAAGAGCTGCTTGTACGTGTTTTTCATCTGGCCTCCGCAGAGGAAATATTGGAGCCAAAGTATAGGGGAAGCATGACCATACCAGGGACTCATTGGGTCTATCGTACTCATGGTGTTGGTGTCGATATATACCGAACTGCTTCTGTCGGTGGAATAGACTTTGATTTCAACAAGCCAGATCCCGACGAATGGCGCTTAAAAGTATTCTTTGAAAAACAGTACAATGAGGGCAACCTCTCTTTCACCGCGTACCGCGAGCTCTATGAGGATGAAGAACTGCTTGACCGCGTTATAAAAATGGCGCTTGACAGGTGATCTACAACACCTGTCGTTTATCAAACCCATATCTGGTTTTAGTGGGTCGTGTCACGACAGGGCGGCGTAGATTTCCCGGGCAAGGTGTCATTCGATCTGGAGGATAATGATGGACATTCGACATAGAGAGCCCGTCAAAGAGTATGTTATCAAGGCAGGCATGACGTCTGTTTCGAACAATTCCAAATGGAATCGTCTTTTTGCGTTGCTGCATCAGAGCAACAGGTTCTTCCAATACCGGCGAACGGATCTGGATGGTTCCACATTTCCAGAAGATGGTGAGAGCTATACACCAGAACTGGCCCAATATTGGGGCAACTTCTGGGCCATGGAGTTCCTTGACGTCCTGGCATACCAGGCTCACTCCAGAGGGGCATTGCTGGCACCGGATATTGAAGATTTCACGGATGAAGCGATTCATATTGCGAGCCAGGCCGGTGTCAAATTTACCATGCTGGAGCGTGGTATCCGGGTCTGGGGCTATGTGAGAAAAGAGAGCCATCCCGTTTTCGTCTGTATGCACAACCAGTCTCTACAGGCGCAGCGGCAGGACCACTGCGCAAACTAGCGTACTGTGTTGACCCTTATTTTTCTGCATTGCGTAAACGACTTGCGCCCCAAAAAGAGCGACGAATGTCTTGGTGTAAATACATGCCCTACACAGAGTCGTGTCACTGGACATATCAACCATCGTCACCACACCAGATGTTGCAGGTAAAGCAATATGCCCGATGAAATACAGCTGGCATTTACGCCAGACAATGTAAAACAGGTTTTGACATGGGGCGCCCATCCAGAAAGTGCACCTCACCATCATGAGTCCATTGCTCACTGGTGTGAGGCTTTCTGGAACAAATACGCTGATATAGATGCCCCCGCAGAGATTGATGCCGTGATGCCCATACTCGCGGAGGTAGAAACGAACTGGGATATCCACGTTGCGTTGAATAAAGAGTCTGCCTCCATGCCTGCTGAATGGTTTGTCGCATGGTTATCTCAACTACCGGAGTGACAAGGCAACTCCCCGTCAGGCCGGAATCGCAAAATAGCACGCACGTGACAAAATAGAGTGCCGGAAGAAGATGACCCATCGTTGAATCACACCAACTGGCATGGCTGATTAACGCAGCGAAAGGCTAGCGACAAGCGCCTGATCCTCCATATTTCGCATCCAATAAGTGAATCGCCCCATGACAAGAACACTTATCCAGCTTCTGTTGACACCGCTTCTGGCGGTTGCCTTCCTCTATCTTTGCAGCCTGCCGGAGGATCTCTATTTCGACCCGCCGCTCTTAAGCTATGTCGTCATGTTTCTTGTCACTCTGGCTGGCACCACCTATGGCAGGATCAAGGCCTGGCGCGCCTCCTGACCGACCTCATCACAGATTCTCAAGGCTGCGCAGACGCTGCCTTGAGCCCGGCGGGGCCATTGTCTACAATGGCGCACTTTGCATCCACAACAGGTAATGACCATGAGCGACAACAAACCTGCCCTGCCCGACCGTCTGGCGGCCAACCCGCGCAGCCCGCACCATGTGGCAGAGTGCTTCGAGCACGAGATCGGCATTCGCGTGAACGGCAAGGAGCGCACCAATGTCGAGGAGTACTGCATCAGCGAAGGTTGGGTGAAGATCCCCTCCCCCAAGGCCAAGGATCGCTACGGCAACCCCATGCAGATCACCGTCAAGGGTACCGTCGAGGCTTTCTACGCCTAAGCGGCCCTGACCGCGCGCCCCGCCGGGCCCGCCGCCATGCTGTTCAGAACACCGGCCTTGCGCCGGTGTTCTGCTTTTGGGCTGGCCTAGGGTTACAGGCAGCCTCTCTTTCTTTGCTCTCTGTTGCCTTCCTGTTTCTTCCTTCCCTTTCTTTCGCCTTTTCCTTTTCATCTGGGCCCTGATCCGGCTGGCAGGCCGCCTTTGGCATCCAGGCAGGGCGATGCTCTTGTCATCCCTGCCGGTTTACCCAGGCCATCACCGCATCACTCACCCTCGGGAGCGCGACTTGCCGCCCTGCCAGCGTTGCAGCGCAGCCCCCGCCAGCACCAGCAGGATGCCGAGCAGATCGCTCGCGGCCAGCCGTCCGGCCAGGGCATCGAGCAGGGCGCCCCCCGCCAGCTGGCCCGTGACGATGAGCAGGGCGCAGGCCAGGGCGCCGATCCGGCCGATGGCCCAACTGCTGATGGCGACGAACAGCGCCCCCAGCACCCCGCCGAGCAGCAGCCAGGGATCGAGCCCGGCGAGCCGCTCCCAGGGTGCCCCTTTGAGGATGAGCAGGGCGCCGAGCAGCCCGAAGCCGAGCAGATGGTTGGCAAGGGACGCCGTCATGGCGCCCCGGGCGCTGGCGAGGCGGCCATTGAGGGTGCGCGACAGGCTCACCGCCACGCCGTTCAGCAGTCCCAGCAGGATCAAGAGGGTCATGGTGTATCTCCTAATGCAGCACGATAAGCAGGGCGCCGGCCAGCACCAGCAGGGCGGCGAGCGCGTCCTTTCCCGAGGGGCGGCGGCGGGCCAGTCCGAGCCAGCCGAGGCCATCGCACAGGGCCCCAAACAGCAGCTGGCCGAGCAGCAGCAGGGCCAGGGTGCCCGCCATGCCGAGGGGCGAGTTGAGGCAGAGGGCCGCCAGCACCACGGTGAGCGCCCCCGGCAGACCGCCGAGCCAGGCCCAGGGCGGGGCCGCCTCCGGCGTCGTGGGCCCTGGGGAGAGCCACCACAGGAGCCCGGCCACCAGGGTGCCGACCCCGTGGGCCAGCCAGCTCGCGAGCCAGGGGTCGGTGGCGCGGGACAGGGCGCCGTTCTGGGCGATCATCAGCGCCAGCAGCAGGCCGGCAGCGAAGGCGGCCAGGGCGCCCAGGGTCTGGCCAAGTGTCTGGCCGAGGGCGGGGCGGCCGGGGCCGCGGTCAACAAGCGGGGGGATCATGGGGTTGCTCCTTGGTTGAACTGACGAGCAGGGTAAATTGTTTTTGATTTGAGGATAATCTACCCTCCTGGAACAACATTGTTTCCATAACGAGAACAACATGAACCAGGAAGCCTTCGCCCTGCTCCCCGCCTTCGTCGCCGTGGTGGAGTCGGGCACCTTCTCCGGCGCCGCCCGTCAGCTCGGCCTCAGCAAGTCGGTGCTGAGCAAGAAGGTGAGCCAGCTCGAGCAGGCCCTCGGCTGCCAGCTCCTCTATCGCACCACCCGTTCCCTCACCCTCACCGAGGCGGGGGAGCGTTACTTCGAGACGGTGCGCCATGCAGTGCGCCTGGCCAGCGACGGGGAAGATGCCATCGGCGCCCTGCAATCGGCCCCCCGCGGCCTGCTGCGGGTGACGGTGCCCATGGTCTATGGCCGGCGCCACATCGCCCCCCTTGTCCCCGAGTTTCTCGCCCTTCACCCCGAGGTGCAGTTGCAGCTGGAGATGAGCGACGCCCGGCAGGATCTGGTGGCCGAGGGGTTCGACGTGGCGGTGCGCATCGGCGAGCTGGAGGATTCGAGCCTGGTCGCCCGCCGCCTCGCCCCCTGTCTCAGCACCCTGTGCGCCGCCCCCGCCTACCTGGCGCAGGCCGGCACGCCCCGCATCCCGGCGGATCTCGAGCGCCACAACTGCCTCTTCTACTCCCTGTTTCGCGGCGGCACCCAGTGGCGGCTGCACGGGCCCGAAGGAGAGGTGGCCATCACCCCCAGGGGCAATTTCGAGGTCAACAACAGCGATGCCATCCACACCGCGCTGCTGGCGGGGCTTGGCATCGGCAACATGCCGGACTTCATCGTGGCGCGGGATCTCGCCATCGGGCGGCTGGTGCCCGTCCTGCCAGACCATGCCCTGCCCGAGCACGGCATCTGGTGCGTCTATCCCAAGCGCCGCCACCTGCCCGCCAAGGTGGAGGCCTGGCTGGCCTTCCTGCAGGAACGTCTGGGGCTGCGCTGAGGGGGGCATCGGGATAACCGGAACGGTTCACGTTTTTTTCATCGGGAAGGGAGTAGAGTAGGCAGCAAACCAAGCATCTGTTTTTATTGGAAAAGCATTCAGGGGACGAGCCACGGCATCGCGCCCCGCACCCCACAGGGAGCCCCATGATGAAGAAAACCGCGATTGCCCTGACCCTCACCAGCCTGCTGACGCTGCCGCTCGTTGTCTCATCCGATGCCTGGGCCGCCCCGGTGCGCTCCCTGCAAAAGGAGCAGAATTACGAGCAGTTCATCAGCAAGCGCCAGGTGGTGGATCAGCTGCTGGCAGACGCCGCCCGCATCTTCCACTCCCCTGCCCGGGTCTCCGATGCGGGCTTTACCGCCAAGATGCCGAGCAACATGGAGCAGGTGACTACCCTGCTGCTGGAGGCCCACCAGCTCGAGCCCTATCGCACCGATCTGCTCATCTCGGCGGCCAACGCCCAGATCTACAACGGCAACGTGGACAGGGCCATCGCCCTGTTCGAGCAGGCCCTCACCGCCGCCCCGGACGATCTGGACATCAACACCTATCTGGCCACCTGGCAGCGCTTCAAGGGCAACCAGGCCAAATCCGATGGCTACCTCAAGCGGGTCGGCGAGCTCAATGCCGGTCGCGCCGCCGACTTGCAGCGGCTGTTTGATACCGTGGATCGGGTAGTCGCCACCCCCCTCAAGGAGCGTCAGGGACGGGGCGAGAAGAAGGGGCGCCGCGCCATCGTCACCCTGGGCTATGCCCTCAATCCCGATGGCTCCATGCACGACATCCTGCTGGGACGCCTCGAGACCACCCGCGCCCTGGCCCAGGCCGATCCGGCGGCCCTCGTCATCCTCACCGGCGGCGTACCCCAGAACCGCCAGACCGAGGGCAAGCTGATGGCGGACTGGCTGGCGAAAAAGGGCATCGACCGCTCCCGTATCATCGAGGAGAACTACGCCACCAGCACGGTGGAGAACGCCCTCTACAGCGGCTATGCCCTCGCCCGCCACGAGATTGAGTTCGCCACCCTGGTGAGCTCGGCGAGCCATGTGCGCCGGGGCCAGACCCTGCTGGAAATCGCCTGCTGGCAGAGCGGCCCGGCGAACATCCGCATCGACAGCGTCGCCTACCCGGACAAGCCCCTCTCGGCCCTGGCCAAGGCGAGCCCGGAGGAGCTGCTTGGCATCTACCGGGACGCCCTGCGCACCTATGGCCTGTGGAGCTACCGCTCGGCCCCGCTGGTGGAGCGCTGATCCCCCGGCCCCGCCACCCTGGCGAGGCCTTTTCCTCTCTTCCCCCTGCCAGTCACTGCCCCCCTGGTGGCTGGCCCCTGCACGCACCTGCTGGCCCCTTGCGCCAGCCACCCGATAGACGGCGGGTGAGCAAGCTATCCACTTTCTGGCATATCTTAATCAGATCATTGATTTACCGTTCTTTTTCTAAGAACCAAACGGCATGAGAACACCCTTCTCGTTCCTTCGCCCCCGGGGATGTTCAGATAAAGATGTGGCTTCCAACACCCCCAACAAGGAAGTGCATCATGACAGCAAAAGGCATCTCTCTGTGGCTCGCGGCCTCCATGCTGCTCGGCCAGTCCGCCCAGGCCCTCGACGTCACCGTGGCCTACCAGACCTCCGCCGAACCCGCCAAGGTGGCCCAGGCCGACAACAGCTTCGCCAGGGAGAGCGGCGCCACCGTGGATTGGCGCAAGTTTGACAGCGGCGCCAGCGTGGTACGGGCGCTCGCCTCCGGCGACGTGCAGATAGGCAACATCGGCTCCAGCCCCCTGGCGGTGGCGGCGAGCCAGAATCTGCCCATCGAGGTGTTCCTGCTCGCCTCCAAGCTCGGGGAGTCCGAGGCCCTGGTGGTGAAGCAGGGGCTCGCAAAACCCGAGGATCTCGCGGGCAAGCGTATCGCCGTGCCCTATACCTCCACCACTCACTACAGCCTGCTGGCGGCCCTCAAGCACTGGAACGTCGACCCCGCGACGCTGCAGATCGTCAACCTGCAACCACCGGCCATCATCGCCGCCTGGCAGCGGGGCGACATCGACGGCGCCTATGTCTGGGCCCCCGCCCTCAACCAGCTCACCAAGGAGGGCAAGGTGCTGACCGACTCCGCCCAGGTGGGTGACTGGGGAGCCCCAACCCTGGACGTCTGGGTAGTGCGCAAGGACTTTGCCAAGGCCCACCCCGAGGTGGTGCAGGCCTTCGTGAACAGCACCCTGGCCGCCCAGCGCGACTACCTGGCCAACCCCGACGGCTGGCTCACCAAGCCGGACAACCTCGCCAAGCTGGCCAAGCTGAGCGGCGTTCCCGAGGCGGACGTTCCCGCGCTGGTGAAGGGCAACACCTACCTCGATGCGAAGGCCCAGAGCGCCGAGCTCGGGCGCCTCGTCAACCAGACCATCATCGACACCGCCCGCTTCCTCGAGAGCCAGGGCAAGGTCGCGAACGCCGCCTCGGACTACCGCCAGTTCGTGACCGATCGCTTCGTGAAAGCCGTGGCCCAGTAAATCCAAGGAGACGACCATGCTGCAGCTCTCTCATGTGTCCGCCGAGTACGCCGGCAGGCGGGTGCTCGACAACATCAACCTCTCCCTGTCCGAGGGGGAGCTGATGGTGGTGCTGGGGCCCTCGGGCTCGGGCAAGACGACCCTCCTCAACCTGGTGGCGGGCTTCGAGCCTTGCCACCACGGCCAGATAAGCCTTGAGGGCAAGCCGGTCACCGGCCCCGGCGCCGAGCGCGGCGTGGTGTTCCAGAGCGAGGGGCTGCTGCCCTGGCGCAACGTGCGAGACAACGTGGCCCTCGGCCTGCAGCTGGCGGGCGTGCCCAGTGCCGAGCGCACCGAACAGGCCCAGGCACTGCTGCGTCAGGTGGGGCTGGAGGGGGCCGGCGATCGCGCCATCTGGCAGCTCTCCGGCGGCCAGCGCCAGCGGGTCGGCATCGCCCGGGCCCTGGCCACCCAGCCCCGCCTGCTCCTGCTGGACGAGCCCTTCGGCGCCCTGGACGCCTTCACCCGGGAGCAGATGCAGACTCTGCTGCTGCGCCTGTGGCACGAGCACCGGCGTCAGGTGCTGCTCATTACCCACGACATCGAGGAGGCCATCTTCATGGCCACCGATCTGGTGCTGCTCTCCCCCTCCCCCGGGCGGGTGACGGAGCGGCTGACCCTGGATTTCGGTCGCCGCTTCGCCGCCGGGGAGCCCTGCCGCAGCATCAAGTCCGATCCGGCCTTCATCGAGCGCCGTGAATACGTGCTGGAACGGGTGTTCGCAGAGCGGGAGGCCTTCGCATGACTCTCGCCCTCACCCGGCAACGGGCTCTCACCCACGCACGGGCAGCGGGCTGGCCCCTGCCCCGCCGTCTGACCCTGAGCCTCGCCACCCTGCTCGTGCTGCTGGCCCTCTGGTGGCTGGTGGCCCATTTCGGCTGGGTCGATCCCCTGTTCCTGCCGCCCCCACAGCGGGTGCTGGCACAGCTCATCACCATCGCAGGCCAAACGGGCTTTATGGATGCCACCCTGTGGCAACACCTGGGGGCCAGCTTGGGGCGCATCCTGGTGGCGCTCGCTGCCGCGGCGTTCTTTGGCATCACGGTGGGCATCGCCATGGGGCTCTCCCCCACGGTGCGCGGCGTGCTCGATCCCCTCATCGAGCTCTACCGCCCGGTGCCGCCGCTCGCCTACCTGCCACTCATGGTGATCTGGTTCGGCATCGGTGAAACATCGAAGATGCTGCTCATCTATCTGGCCATCTTCGCCCCCGTGGCCCTGGCGACCCTGGCGGGGGTGCAGAGCGCCAACGCGGTGCGAGTGCGGGCGGCCCAGGCGCTGGGCGCATCCCGGTCTCAGGTGCTCTGGCACGTGATCCTGCCCGGCGCCCTGCCGGACATCCTGACCGGGCTGCGCATCGGGCTCGGGGTGGGCTGGTCCACCCTGGTGGCGGCCGAGCTTATCGCCGCCACCCGGGGGGTGGGCTTCATGGTGCAATCCGCCGGCGAGTTTCTCGCCACCGACGTGGTGCTGGCGGGCATCCTGGTGATCGCCCTGATCGCCTTCGTACTGGAACTGGGCCTGCGTGCCCTGCAGCGCAGGCTCACCCCCTGGCATGGAGAAGGACAATGAGCCACAGGCTGACCGCGATCCTTCGCCTCCCTTTCCTATTGGCATCGGGCCTTCACGCCCCCAGACATGGAGCAAGACCATGACCGACAAGTTGACCATTACCCCCCTCGGCCCCCACATCGGCGCCGTCATCGCCGGCGTCAATCTGGCCGAGCCCCTGAGCCAGGGGCAGTTCGAGCAGCTCCATCGCGCCCTGCTCAAATACCAGGTGCTGTTCTTTCGCAACCAGCCCATCACCCCGCGAGCCCAGCGGGCGCTGGCGAACCGCTTCGGGGATCTGCACATCCACCCCGTCTACCCCCACACGGAGGAAGCAGAGGAGATCATCGTGCTCGATACCCACGACGACAATCCGCCGGACAACGACAACTGGCACACCGACGTGACCTTTATCGAGACGCCCCCGGCACTGGCCATTCTGGCCGCCAAGCAGTTGCCTCCCACCGGGGGGGACACCCTCTGGGCCAGCGGCATCGCGGCGCTGGCGGCCCTCTCCCCGCCCCTGCAAACCCTGCTGGCAGGGCTGGAAGCCGAGCATGACTTCACCAAGTCCTTCCCCGCCCATCGCCATGATGACAGCGAGGAGGCGCGCCAGCGCTGGCAGGCGGCCGTGGCCCGTCACCCGCCCCTGCGCCACCCGGTGATCCGCACCCATCCGGTGAGCGGCCGTCAGGCCCTGTTCGTCAACGAGGGGTTCACCACCCGGCTGCCCGGGCTGCCCCCCAAAGAGAGCGAGGCCCTGCTCGGCTTTCTGTTCGAGCACATCACCCGCCCCGAGTTTCAGGTGCGCTGGCGCTGGCAGGAGAACGACATCGCCATCTGGGACAACAGGGTGACCCAGCACTATGCCAATGCCGACTACCTGCCGGCCCGCCGGGTGATGCACAGGGCCACCATTCTCGGGGACAAGCCCTTCTGGCGCCCGGGCTGAACGTCCCCCATGGAGAGCGACCATGAGATAACGCCCAGCAAAAAGCCCGCCGGCTGGCGGGCTTTTTCATCATCTGACGGGCCTGGGTGTTGCTATCGGCCCTTGCGCTCCGGCCACCTGGGTGACCCGATGGCAGGTCTCAGCCCTTGAGCTCCAGCACGGTGGTGAAGCCTCCGAAGATCATGCGGGCGCCATCAAACGGCATGGTCTGGTGCAGGGGATTGGCGGGGTCCATCCTGGGGTCCTGCATCATCTTGCCCATGGCGTCGTCCCGCACCGCCTTGCTCGGCCACTCCACCCAGGAGAAGACCACGGTTTCATCCTCCCTGGCCGCCACCGCCCGGTAAAAGTCGGTCTGCTTGCCGTGGGGCACGTCGTCCCCCCAGCACTCCAGCACCCGGGTGGCGCCGTATTCGAGGAAGATGGGGTCAAACTGCTCCGCATGATCGATCAGGGCCTGCTTGTTGGCCGTCGGCACGGCGAGCACGAATCCGTCCACGTATGACATCAGAGGTTCCTCCTGTGAGTGAGGATCTCAGCATAGCAGCCGCCCATCAGCCCGCGCTCTGTGCCGCCAGCCATCACAAAGAGACCAGCCGCTCCAGATCGCTGCGGGTCAGGCGCTTGCTGTCCACCTTCACGTAGAGGGAGTGCTCCTCGCGCACCAGCAGCACGTCGCTCACCCCCTCGCAGGCGCGGATCCGCTGCTCCAGGGCCGGGGTGGCCTCGACCCCTTCCGGCAGCACGATGCGCAGGCTGCTCACATAGGGGGGCTCGGCCATGGTGAGGCTCACCCCGAGCCAGGCAAGGGCCAGGGCGGCACAACCGCCAAACACCAGGGGGCCGCCCCCCAGGCTGTAGAGCAGGCCGCCGAGACTGCCGCCGATGGCGACCCCGAGGAACTGACTGGTGGAGTAGACCCCCATGGCGGTGCCCTTGTAGCCCGGCGGGGACTCCTTGCTGATGAGAGACGGCAGCAGCGCCTCCATCACGTTGAAGCCGATGAAGAAGAGCTGCAACCCGGCGAGCAGACCCCACAACTGCTGGCCGCTCTGCCAGAGCACCAGCTCGGCGGCCAGCATCACCACCACGCACCCGATGAAGACCCGCTTCATCCGGCGGTGCTTCTCGGCATAGATGATGAAGGGCACCACGCTCACGAAGGCGATCAGCATGGTGACCAGATAGGCCTGCCACTGGCTGTCACGGGGCAGGCCCGCACGTTCCAGCAGGGGCGGCAGGGCCACGAAGCTCGACATCAGCAGGGTGTGGACGCAGAGGATGCCGAGGTTGAGTTTGAGCAGGCGAGGGTTGGTGAGCACGGTACGAAAGCTGCCTCGCACCATGGCGGACTCGCGATTTTGCAGGTGGGCCGCCGGGGTCGGCACCACCCAGAGCACCATGGCGATGGCGGCCAGGGCCAGCAGGGCGATGAGCCAGAAGAGGCCGGACAAGCCCAGGGCATGGGTGATGAGGGGGCCGGTCACCATGGCGATGGCGAAGGTGATGCCAAAGCTCACCCCGATGAAGGCCATGGCCTTGGTGCGATTCTGCTCCCGGGTGAGATCCGACAGGAGCGCCATGACGGCGGCGGAGATGGCGCCGCTCCCTTGCAGGGCGCGCCCGACGATGACCCCCCAGATGGCGTCGCTCAGGGCGGCGATGACGCTGCCAAGAGCAAACATCAGCAGGCCGCCGACGATGAGGGGCTTGCGCCCCACCTTGTCGGAGAGCAGGCCGAAGGGGATCTGGAACAGGGCCTGGGTCATGCCGTAGATGCCGATGGCAAGCCCGATGAGCGCCTCGGAGGTGCCCGCCAGGGACATGCCGTAGGTGGTCAGCACCGGCAGCACCATAAACATGCCGAGCATGCGCAGCGAGAAGACGGAGCCGAGCGCCCAGGTCGCGCGTCGCTCGCCCCTCGTCATGGTGAAATCATTCATGAGGGCCTCGATGAGTCAAAAAGAAGAGAGAAAGAAAGGGGTGACAGGCGCCCGGCCGCCCCCGAAAAATCGGCGATGCCCCTCGCAGGGCGGCGCCCATAATAGCAGAGCCGGGAAGATTCCCGGCTCTGGATTTCATGCATTTCAGGGGTGCAGTTCACACTATCAGGGCAGCATGCTCACCAATACAGGCGCTGCGTCCGGCTGGAAGTCCACCGACATCATTACGCTCAGGCAAGTAATGGTGACGATGGAGAACATGAACAGCTTGCGCGCCCAGAGGGAGTCGTCCACCGCCGCCTTGTAGCCCGACAGCGCCATCCCCAGCCACCAGACGCTCACCGCGGTGGCCACCACCAGATACTTGTACCCGGCGTAGCCGCCGAGGAACAGCATCAGGGTCGGCACCATGAACGCCAGGATGTAGAGGGTGATGTGGAGCTTGGCCACCGGGATCCCCTTCACCACCGGCAGCACCGGGATGTTGGCAGCCTGGTAGTCCTTGAAGCGGAAGATGGCGATCGCATAGGAGTGCGGCATCTGCCACAGGCTGAAGATCGCCAGCAGGATCAGGGCCCCCGAGTCGAACTGCCCGCTCACCGCGCAGTAGCCGATGACCGGCGGCGCGGCGCCGGAGAGGCTGCCGACCAGGGTGCCATAGACCGAGTGGCGCTTCATGTAGAGGCTGTAGACCCCCACATAAACCAGGAAGCCCAGCACCGCCAGCAAGGCGGCCAACGGATTGGCCGCAAAGTAGAGCAGTGCAATGCCCGCAACGCCCAGCGCCGTCGCATACCAGAGGGAGACACCGGGGGCGATGAGCCCCCGCACCAGGGCGCGGTTCTTGGTGCGCTCCATGATGCAGTCGATGTCCCGGTCGATGTAGTTGTTGAACACGCAACCGGAGGCCACCACCAGTGACACCCCCACCATGGTCAGGATGAACAGGGGCACATCCAGGCTCCCCTTCGAGGCCAGCAGGAATCCCCCGATAACCGAGATGAGGTTGCCGAAGATGATGCCCGGCTTGGTCACTTGCAGGTATTGCTTCATCATCATCAACCCGCTCAGTGAACCATCATGTTGATGTTGAGGTTGTACATGATCCACAGGGAACCCACGACCACGATGGCGATGATGAGCACGGTAAAGACCAGTGCCACCAGGTTCCAGCGCTCCTCGGAGGAGGTGTTCATGTGCAGGAAGTAGACCAGGTGAACGAAGATCTGCACCACCGCCATGGCCACCACGGTGCCGAGCACCACGGCATGGGAGGCGGAGCCGTCCATCACCATCCAGAACGGCACGGCGGTCAGGATGAGTGACAGCACGAAGCCGATCATGTAGGACTTGACGCTGCCGTGGCTGGCGCCGTGATTGTCAACGGAATGACTCATTTACATGACCCCCATCAGATAGACCACGGTGAAGACGCAGATCCATACCACGTCGAGGAAGTGCCAGAACAGGCTCAGGCACATCAGGCGAGTGCGGTTGCGCTCGGTCAGCCCCTTCTTGGTGATCGACACCATCATCACGATGATCCAGACCAGGCCGCTGGTCACGTGGATACCGTGGGTCCCCACCAGAGTGAAGAAGGCAGAGAGGAAGCCGCTGCGATCCGGGCCCGCCTCGTGCACGATCAGGTGATGGAACTCGTAGATTTCCATCGCGATGAAGCCGGCACCCAGCAGGAAGGTGACGAACAGCCAGGTGTTGACCGCCGCGACCTTGTTCTTGTTCATGGCCAGCATGCCGAACCCGAAGGTGATGGAGCTCAGCAGCAGCAGCATGGTTTCGGCGAACACGAACGGCAGTTCGAAGATGTCCTTGCCGGTGGGGCCACCGGCAGTGCCGTTGACAAGGACCGCATAGGTCGCGAACAGGGTCGCGAACAGGATGCAGTCACTCATCAGGTAGATCCAGAAACCGAATACCTTGGTGGCACCGGCATCGTGGTGCCCATCCTCATGGGCACCGTGAGAGTGATGTAGTACGTCAGTCGCCATGGAATTAAGCCACCTTGTTGATGTTGTCGAAATGCTGACCTTCGATGCGCTCGATCTCGTCAACCTGTACGTAGTAGTCCACATCGTCGTTGAAGCTGTGGATGATCCAGGTGGCGATCATGCCGATGAAGCCGGCGATGGCCATCCACCAGATGTGCCAGATCATGGCAAAGCCGAACACCACGCTGAAGGCGGCGATGATGACACCGGCACCGGAGTTCTTCGGCATGTGGATGGGGGCATACTGGGCAGGCTTCTTGTAAGCGCTGCCGTCAGCCTTGGCTTCCCAGAAGGCGTCCAGACCGGTGACCTTCGGCTCGATTGCGAAGTTGTAGAACGGCGGCGGAGAGGACGTCGCCCACTCCAGGGTACGGCCACCCCAGGGATCGCCGGTCAGGTCGCGGTTCTTCTCGCGGTCGCGGATGCTGACCACGATCTGGATGACCTGGCACAGCACGCCCAGGGCAATCAGACCGGCGCCGCAGGCGGCGACCACCAGCCAGCCGTGGAACTCGGGATCGATGTTCTGGCTGACACGACGGGTCATGCCCATGAAGCCCAGCACGTAGAGCGGCATGAAGGCCACGAAGAAGCCGGTGATCCAGCACCAGAAGGCACGCTTGCCCCAGACGTCATCCAGCTTGAAGCCGAACGCTTTCGGGAACCAGTAGGTGATACCGGCGAAGCAGCCGAACACCACGCCGCCGATGATGACGTTGTGGAAGTGGGCGATGAGGAACAGGCTGTTGTGCAGCACGAAGTTGGCGGCCGGCACGGAGAGCAGTACCCCGGTCATGCCACCCACGGTGAAGGTGATGATGAAGCCGACGGTCCACAGCATGGGGGAGGTGAACTCGATGCGACCGCGGTACATGGTGAACAGCCAGTTGAAGATCTTCACCCCGGTCGGGATGGAGATGATCATGGTGGTGATGCCGAAGAAGGCATTCACGTTGGCGCCGGACCCCATGGTGAAGAAGTGGTGCAGCCAGACGATGAACGACAGCACGGTGATCGCCACGGTCGCCCACACCAGGGAGGTGTAACCGAACAGCTTCTTCTTGCAGAAGGTCGCCACCACTTCGGAGAAGATCCCGAACACCGGCAGCACCAGGATGTACACCTCGGGGTGACCCCAGGCCCAGATCAGGTTGATGTACATCATCATGTTGCCACCCATGTCATTGGTAAAGAAATGGGTACCCAGGTAGCGGTCTGCGGTGAGCAGGGCGATGGTGACGGTCAGGATCGGGAAGGAGGCGATGATCAGGATGTTGGCACACAGGGCGGTCCAGGTGAAGACCGGCAGGCGCATCATGGTCATGCCAGGGGCACGCATGCGGATGATGGTGGCGAAGAAGTTCACGCCGGTCAGCAGGGTCCCCAGACCCGAAATCTGCAGACTCCATATCCAGTAATCGACCCCGACCCCGGGACTGAACTCCAGCCCCGACAAGGGCGGATAGGCCAGCCAGCCGGTCTGGGCGAATTCACCGACCCCGAGGGAGACGTTGATCAGCACCACGGCCGCGGCGGTGAACCAGAAGCTCAGGTTGTTCAGGAAGGGGAAGGCCACGTCACGGGCACCGATTTGCAGCGGCACCACGATGTTCATCAGACCGATCACCAGCGGCATGGCCACGAAGAAGATCATGATGACGCCGTGGGCGGTGAAAATCTGGTCGTAGTGATGGGCATTCAGGTAGCCTTCGCCACCCCCGGAGGCGATGACCTGCTGGCCACGCATCAGCACGGCGTCGGCAAAGCCACGCAGCAGCATGACCATGCCCAGAATGAGATACATGATACCGAGGCGTTTGTGGTCGACCGAGGTCAGCCACTCTTTCCACAGATATTGCCACTTGCCGTAGTAAGTGATGAGACCGGCGATGGCCAGGCCCCCCAGAATGATACCGGCTATCGTGACCATGATGATGGGTTCATGGTACGGAATAGCCTCGAGTGTCAATTTTCCAAACATCGATTATTCCTCGGATCCTGCTTTCACACTCTTGTCGGCCGACATGGCCATGTGTCCGGCATGGGCGTCATGGTTCATGGCCTGGTTCTCCATGGCGTCCTCTTGCGAGGCCTCATGGTTCATCCCTTCGTGGTCCATGGCACCCGCTTTCGGGGCGGCGTCATGGTTCATGGCCTCGTGGTTCATGCCCTCGTGATCCGCGGAGCCCGCAGCCGGGGTGGCGTGACCACCATGGGACATGCCGCCCATGAACTTGTTGATGATGTTGACGAACAGCTTGGGATCGGCGCTGGCGAAGTACTCCACCGGGTGGTTTTCGCTCTTCTTGGCCAGGGCATTGAACTCATCCATGGTGCTCAGGGCCTTGGAAGAGGCCTTCACCTTGGCTACCCAGGCGTCGAAACCGGCTTGGTCCTGGGTCGCGATGGCCTTGAACTTCATGCCGGAGAAACCGGCACCGCTGTAACCGCCGGAGATGCCCTTGTACTCGCCCGCCTCGTTGGCAATCAGGTGCAGCTTGGTCTGCATGCCGGCCATGGCGTAGATCTGGCCGCCCAGTTGCGGGATGAAGAAGGAGTTCATCACGGTGTCGGAGGTCACCCGGAAGTTGACCGGGGTGTTGACCGGGAAGGCCAGCTCGTTGACCGACGCAATGCCCAGCTCTGGATAGACGAACAACCACTTCCAGTCCAGGGAAATGACATCCACCTGAACCGGTTTGACGTCCGATTCCAGCGGTTTGTAGGGGTCGAGGGAGTGGGAAGTTTTCCAGGTGATCACCGCCAGGATGACGATGATGATGACGGGTACAGTCCAGACGACTGCCTCAATCTTGTTGGAGTGGGCCCAGTCCGGCGCATAGGTGGCACTGGTGTTGGACGCCCGGTATTTGTAGGCGAACGCCACCGCCATGACAATCACGGGCACCACCACGATCAGCATCAAGCCGAGTGCGGTGAGTATCAGTGACTTCTGCTCCATACCGACCTGCCCCTTGGGGCTCATCAGTGCCATGTCGCAGCCACTCAGCAAGCTGGCGGTCGCGAGCAGCAGCAAAGCGCCCAAGCCCCTCTTCACATCAAAGAGTCTCATGCAATGTCCTCATCTTTTGAAGGCTTATTGGTATAAAAAAATGCAGCATTTTATTGCATCAGACCGGCATGTGAACAACATGAAAAATTAATCCCAAAAATGTTCAAAAGGTGATGGAAAGCGGCATCAGATGTTAATCCCTTGACAATGACCAATTTATTCAAGTTACACCGCGGCAATTCATCTTCCGTTAATCTCTCGCGCCACCAAAAGTGACCACCAATTAACCAAAAAGATCCATATGGTCTGTTTTTAACCCGCCATTGCGATCAAAAAAGAGCCATACAGCCCCTTTTCGACTCACAGGTCATTTTTCCACACCTTGATCTGGATGGGTATTTTTCGGGGAAGATAAAAAAAATAATTAATCAAACGAATGTATGATTAACTTCCCGCCCCCCGACAACGGTCGCAACCCCTGGCACCAGAGGGCACACTTCGTAACAAAACGGGCCCTTGTGCGGGCCCGTTGATAATCGTTTTCTCTCCCTCCCTCGGAGTCGGAGTCAGGAGTGATCGTGTTCCATCCGGGTCGCCACGGCGATCCGGTTCCAGGCGTTGATGGTGACCACCTGCACCAGACACTGGGCCAGCAGGGTTTCCCCCAGTTGGGCCAGCGCCGCCTCATAGGTCTGCGTCGTGAGCCCCTTGTCGGCGATCAGGGTCACCTCGTCGGTCAGGGCCAGCACCGCCCGCTCCCGGGCGTCGAACAGCGGCGACTCCTGCCAGGCGGCCAGCGCCAGCAGACGCTGGGCGCTCTCCCCGTGCTTCATCGCCACGTCGGCGTGCATCTCGATGCAGTAGGCGCAGCCGTTGATCATGGAGGCGCGCAACTTGATGAGCTCCTTGAGCGACAGGGGAATGTCGGTACCCCCGAGGTAGGACTCGAGGCCCATCATGGCCGAGACGGCGGCGGGCACCTGGTTGGCGAGCTGGATACGGTGTGACATGGCAAGACTCCTGTGATGGACCCCGGATGGGGCGGTGAGCTGATTGTTCACTTTTTCATTGTTGATTAGAATATCGTCATAACCTGCAACAGTTTTGCGTTTATCGCAAAGGTGAATCCATGCTGGATCGCATCCGCATCCTGGCCCAGGTGGTGGAATCGGGCAGTTTCTCCCGTGCCGCCCGCGCCCTCAACCAGGCCCCCTCCTCCGTGACCCGTGCCATCGACGCCCTGGAGCAGCAGCTCGGGATCCCGCTCTTCAAGCGCAGCACCCGCCAACTGGTGCTGACCGAGCAGGGCGCCTATTTTCTCGCCCGCTCCCTGCCCCTGCTGGAGGAGGCGGATCAGCTGGTGCAATCCCTGCAACCCCTCTCGGTGGCGCCAGAGGGGCCGCTGCGGGTCTCGGTGTTCGAGAGCTTCGGCGCATCCTGGCTCTCTCCCCGCCTGCCCGACTTCCTCGCCCGCTACCCCGGGGTGCGCCTGGAGGTTGCGCTGGACAACCGCATGGTGGATCTCGATGCCGAGAACGTGGACGTGGCGGTGCGCATCGGCAAGCCCGCCGACAGCAGCCTGCACACTCGCCATCTGCTCACCAACCGCTCGCTGCTGGTCGCCTCCCCCGCCTATCTGGCCCGCCATGGCGAACCTGCTCATCCCGCCGAGCTGGCCCACCACAACTGCCTCATTCGCGGCCATGGGCGCCAGCGCCAGCACTGGTACTTCCAGCAAGGCACGGAGCGCGAGAAGGTGGCGGTGCAGGGCAACCTCGCCTCGGTCGGGGGCACGCCCCTGCTCTGCGCCGCCCTCGCGGGGTGCGGCGTGCTGCTGCTGTCGAGCTGGATGGTGCAGCAAAGCATCGACGAGGGCACCCTGCTGCCGCTGCTGCCAGAGTGGCTCGCCTCCCCCTACGAGGATCGCCAGGACGAGATCCACGCGGTGTTTCGTGGCGGCCGCTTCCTCAAACCCCAGACCCGCGCCTTCATCGACTTTCTGGTCGAGGCGATCAGGCCCCTGCAAGGGCCGCGCTGACCGCAACAGGGCCTCCTGGCGAAACCCTGAAAACGCAGACGCCGGGCACAGGGCCCGGCGTCTGGAAATGAGGGCCGCCACGGCGACCGCTCAGCGTGATTTTCGCCCGTCAGGGCTCGGGGAGAGCCCCCGGTAATCCCCGTAGGGGAAGATGTTGCGCAGGCGCTGGGCCACGGGCTCGGGGATGGAGCGGGAGAAGACCAGCCTCACCCCGTTGCCGTCCCGCAGACCCAGGATGCGCCCGCGCACCGGCTCATGGTGCAGGATCTGGGTCGCCTGGGTCACAAAGCGCGGCGGCACCGAGCCCCGCTTCACCACCACCTTGCCCGGCGCGAGCCGGACCTCGAACAGGGCACCGCGCCCCAGCGTCATCAACCACCCGATCAGGGCTATCGCCACCAACAGAGACAACCAGGCCATTGCGTCTTCCTCCCGTCAACCCGATGTTCGCCAGTATAACCGGGGGCGCCTCACCATGACCCGGCCGCCATCACGCTTTCACTCACTGCCGGGCCTTATCGGCGCCCCTTGCCCCAGGCCACCAGGGTATCCCGATAGAGGGCGAGCAGGGCCTGATCCCGCACCGCGACCCCGACCTGCTGGGCCGGGCAGTGGGCCCACTCGTCATGGGGATGGCGGGTGTCGTCAAACTTTTGCAGGGTATGGCCGATGGCGGGCCCCTCGGTGATGACCCGCACCGGCCCCTTGCGCAGGGTGAACAGCGCAGGATCGATCACATAGGCGATGGCGGAGGGATCGTGCACATGGCACCCCGCCATGCCGATGCGCTCGGAATAGAAGCGCAGGTAGAAGCGGCTGACATCCCACAGGAAGCGGCCCGGCTCCCCCGCATCGTCCCGCAGGGCATCCAGATAGTCGGCGGTGAAGATGCTCTGCTGGGTGACGTCGAGCCCGATGATCACCAGGGGCCAGGGGGCGGTGAAGACCCGGTCTGCCGCATCGGGATCGTCGTGGATATTGGCCTCGGCATAGGGGGTCACGTTGCCGCGATGGCCGTTGACGCCAAAGGCGCCGCCCATCACGACCACTTCTTTCACCAGGGCGGCTACCTCGGGGGCCGCCTCGAGCGCCAGCGCCAGGTTGGTCAATGGCCCGATGGTCACTAGCGTGATCTCGCCGGGGTGGGCCTTCACCGTCTCGACGATGTATTGCCAGGCCGGGCGGGGATCCGGAATGAGGGTCACCTCCCCCGCCTGGACGTCGCCAAAGCCGCTCGGGCCGTGCACCACCGTCGTCGGCCCCACGGGCTCGCGCAGCAGCGGCGCGGCGGCGCCCCGGGCCACGTCCGCCTTCATGCCATATTTTTGCTTGAGCCAGAGGGCGTTGCGGGTGCCGTTTTCGATGGTGGCATTGCCAAACACAGTGGTGATGGCGAGCAATTCGATGGCGGGGTGCGCCTCGGCAAACAGAATGGCCATGGCATCGTCGATGCCGGGATCGGTATCCAGAATGATCTTGTGGGTCATGGGTCCTCCGTGAAACGAGCTGCCAGTGTAGCGGGCCGTCGCCGCTTTGACAGTACCGGGATCACAACCTCGGGGTTTCCTTTGCATCAGGCATCCTGGCGGGACCACTCGCCCCTGGGGTCAGGGCTGGGGGTCACTCGGAAGGGGCGACCACCGCCTCCTCTCCCCTGGCGGTGCGTTTCAGTTGCCCCATGAATTGCTTGAAATGGGGGAGAAACCCCTTGAACAGCTCCTCTTTGCGATGCTGCATCATGACTTCGCCAAACAGCTTCAACCCGACGATAAACGCCTGATGTTCCTGCTCCGACATGGCCAGCTTCCCCTTGCTGAGCGCCAGGATGGCAAAGATGTCGTCGTGATTCTGGCAGTCGAACTGCAACGGGGGCACCTCGCGGTCCAGCGCCTGGACCTGTACACGATAGCTGTGTGGCATCTTTCATCTCCTCTCGGGCTGGGCTTTTGCCCACATGGTTGATAAAATCAATTAAATCCTTTTAAGTTGACTTTATCAACCATGAAGTTGTCAAACCGCCTCTTCCGGATCCTCGATCAGTACAAAATCGCCATGACCCAGCATTTCCGGGCACAGCAGATCGCCCTTAGCCCCCTCCATTACAAGGTGCTGCAACTGATCCATGCGCTGGATCCCGCCACGCCGCAGCTCATCGCGCAGCGATCGGGCCGCGACAAGGCGCAGGTGACGCGCCTGCTGCAGGAGATGGAGAAACAGGGGCTCATCGAGAAGCGGCCCCATCCCACTGACAGACGCAGCATCTGCCTGGCCTTGACCCCGCTGGCCTGCGAGCGGGTCAACCAGGGGGAGCAGGAGGCCGCACGGCTCGACGAACGGCTGTGTTCCCTGCTGACGCCGGCGGAGATAGCGCAGTTGCAGCAACTGCTGGACAAGATAGAAAAAGGGCTTGAGTCGACCGATTAGGGTCAGCGTCAGGGGGGCCGCTGCCTGATTTGTGGCCAACCAGCGCGGCCTGCGCTGGCGGCGCCTTGTGAGCCACTCCCGGAGATGGTATCACTGGCCCCACTCTCCCCTTCCCGCCGAGGCGCCATCGTGATCACCCTGATTAAAGAGTCCGACCAGTTGAAAATGCCCTGGAAGAACAGGCAGGGCACCACGGCCCAGATCCTGATCTCCCCCCCTGGTTCGACCCTGGACAAGCTCGACTTTGACTACCGGCTGAGCTCGGCCCCCATCAAGGAAGCAGGGAGTTTCTCCCGCTTTCCCGGCTACCAGCGCATCCTGCTGCCCGTCAGCGGTGCCGGTTTCGTGCTCAACGGCCACCCCTACGCCACTTTCGAGGCGGCCCACTTCAGCGGGGATGACGAGACCCGCTGCGAGCTGCTGAAAAAAGAGGTGACGGATCTCGGGCTCATCTACCACCCGGCGCGCATCAGCGCCAACGTGCGGGTGCTGAACCTGCCCTTCCCCCTCAGCCTCACCCTGGAGGCGGACAAGTGCTACCTCTGCCACCTGCTGGAGGGCCAGCTCACCGTGCAGGGGCAACAGGTCGCACCGGGCGAGACCCTGGTGGTGCAGGGGGAGGAGAGCATCCGCTTCGAGTGCGGCAAGAAGACCACCCTCGCCTTCTTTACCCTGCAGCCCAAGCAGTCCGCCGTTTAACGCCGGGGGGCACGCCCCCCGCTGTCGAGGCAGGCCTGCATGGTGTCATAGGGGGTATAGTGCCTGGTGCGGCTGTAGTAGGTGCCGCCCTTGGGGTGACAGATGCCGCTCCGGCTCTTCTTCACCGGGGGCTCGGCGGCCAGCGCGATGGCACACAGCAGCATCAGGCAACAGCCAAGCATCCATTTCACTGCGTTCATGCTCTCTTTTCCGAAGGGGCATAGGCGAGCCACTGGCCCATTTGCGGCCTATTGTACGCCGCTCATCTCCTTGCCACCCCAGACCAGATCATGAAAGCACCGCGACGCAGCGCAAGCGAAGACAAAAAAGCCGGGACCCTCCCGGCTTTTGCTTGTGCTGGCGGCGACACGCCCCTTGGCACTACACCACCTTGAAGCTGCCCTTCATCAGGGCGAAGTGGCCCGGGAAGGAGCAGAAGAAGGTGAGATCCTTGCCCGCCAGGCCGTCGGTCTTGAAGGTGACGCTGGTGCTCTCGCCGCCCCCCACCAGCTTGGTGTGGGCCAGGATCCTGGGGTCATCCTTGGGCAGGTAGTCGTGATCGACCCCGGCGCTCATGCCGGCGGTGGCGATGGCCTGATAGTCGGCGGTGTTGGCCAGCACCCAGTTGTGGCCCATGTTGGCCACCGGCAGCTTGCCCGTGTGATTGAGGGTCACCGTCACCTCCTTGCAGGTGGCCGGCACGCTCATCGCGGTCTGGTTGTACTGCATGGCGTCATTGCCTTCGATCACCAGTGCGCACTCGTCGGCCAGGACCGGGGTGGCGAGGGAGCCAAGAAGCAGCAGGGTTAACACCTTTTTCATCATTTTCTCCTTTGATTGACGAAGGATGACAGCACAGGCATCTCGCCCCCGTGGGCGCGACCCGCAAAGATGCTGTCAGGATCGATCTTCATTGTATTCAAATGTCGCCGAAGGACGACGGCTTTTGGGCCAGCCTGCGGGCCCGGTCACTTCTTTTATCCCGACCCGGGGCCCAAAGCGGGTTGATTACATCCCCGTCTGGCTTAATTATTTGCGGCCTTCCCGCCCACGGCCACTCGCCAACACCGCAGCCGTTGGCTAAGCTGCTCCCCCGTCGATGACTCCCGCGAGAATGAGAGATGAAGTTCCCCTTTGCGCCTGCGCTGGCGCGCCCCCTGCTGCTCTCCCTGATCCTGCTGCTTGGCGCCTGCCAGCCGGCCCCGACCCAGACCCGCATCCAGGGCAACACCATGGGCACCTATTATGCGGTGACCCTGAGCGACCCCTTCCCCGGCGGACAGGGGGCACTGCAACAGGAGGTGGAGGCGCTGCTGGCACGCCTGAACAAGGAGATCTCCACCTATGATCCGGGCTCCCTCATCTCCCGCTTCAATCAGGGAACGGGGCAGCCCCCCCAGGTCATCCCGGCCACCATGGCGAAGATTGTGCAACAGGGCATTGACGCCGGGCACCTCACCAGGGGGGTTCTCGATGTCACCGTGGGCCCCCTGGTCAATCTGTGGGGATTCGGGCCGGACAAGCGCCCGGTCAGGCGGCCCGGCGCAGAGCAGATCGCCAAGGCGCGGGAGCGGGTCGGCATCGACAAGCTCACCCTGACCCCCGAGGGGGATCACTTCCTGCTCGGCAAGGCCATCCCAGACCTCTATCTGGATCTCTCCACCCTGGGCGAGGGGGCGGCCTCCGACGAGATAGCCGGGCTGCTGGAGCAAAAAGGGGTTCACAACTACCTCATCGAGGTGGCGGGGGCGGTGCGCAGCAAGGGGCACAACGACAAGGGCAATCCCTGGCGGGTGGCCATCGTCGAGCCCTCGGACAGACCGGGCGCCATCGAGGACGTGGTGACCCCGAACGGCATGGCGGTGAGCACCGCCGGCAGCTATCGCAACTATTACGAGCTCGACGGCAAGCGCTACTCCCACATCATCGATCCCGCCACCGGCGAGCCCGTGACCCACAAGCTGGTCTCCGCCACCGTCATCACCCCCACGGCCCTGGAGGCCGATGCCCTCGACACCGCCCTCATGGTGATGGGCCCCGAGCGGGCGATGGCCTTTGCCAGGGAGCACAAGCTGGCGGTCTATCTCATCGAGAAGACCGCCACGGGCTTTGCCGCCAGCCACACCCCCGAGTTTGCCCCCTATCTGGTGCGCAAGCAGCCCTGAATGACGAGGCCCCGCAGTGCGGGGCCTCGTTCACTGACCGCCTATTCGATGGGGATGCGGTGGGGCGCGGGGCTGGCCGCCTGCTTGGGCAGGCGCAGGGTGAGGATGCCGTTGTCAAAGCGGGCGCTCACCTGCTCTGGCGACACCTCCACCGGCAGCTCGACGCTGCGCGACACGCTGCCATAATAGCGCTCGCTGCGCAGGGCCCGTTCATCCTTGTTCTGGCTGTCAAACTGGCGGATCTCCGCCTTCAGGGTCACCAGCTTGCCGTGCACGTCCACGTGGATGTCCTCCTTCGCCACCCCGGGCAATTCCGCCTGCAGCAGGTAGTCATCCCCGCTCTCCCGCAGATCCAGCTTGATCTGGCTGGGCAACGGGTCCCCGTGCAGGGGGCGGATGTAGAAGCCGGAGGCCATGTCGTGGAACAGGTCATCAAACAGGCTGGTGCGACTCGGTAGCAAACTCATCTGATCCCTCCTTGTGAGCGGGCAAGGGAGCAGACGGGCACCCTGCCCTCTGTTGCCTCCCGCATGCTGACGCTCTTCAAGTCTAAAAACCGGGGCAGCGCCTGCCAGTGCCAACTCGCCTTCCCTTGACCGGGATCAAAGGCAAGACACCCTTTTTTTCACCCAAGGTCTGCGGGAAAAACCGGGGGGCCTCCCCATGTGCAATTGCCTGCCTGCGGACTTTGGTGGCACACTTCTCCCACCAGCCCGTAGCGCCTTGATGCCAGACAGATGCAGACACCGGACTCCGTACCCGAGAAGAAACCCCAGCCCAAGCCCAAGCGCATCCTGCTGGTCAACGAACAGCGTTCCTTCCAGATGATGATGAAGGCGATGCTGATCAACATCGGCATCAACCGCATCACCTACACCAACTCCGCCGACGAGGCGCGCCGCCGCTGCCAGAAAGAGAGCTTCGACATCTATCTGCTCGACTATGAGCTGGGGGCGGGCGAGAACGGCCGCCAGTTGCTGGAGAGCCTGCGGGATCAGCAACTCATTCCGCCCCAGAGCGTGGTGATCATGGTCAGCAGCGACGGCTCCCGCGCCATGGTGCTGAGCGCGCTGGAAGCCGAGCCCGACGAATACCTGATGAAGCCCTTCTCCCAGGAGCAGTTCTCGTTTCGTCTCAAACGCGCCCTCGCCCGGCGCCAGGCGCTGGAGAGCGTCTTCAGCGCCCTCACCCGGGACGATCTGCCCGCCCTGGTGGAGTCCTGTGCCAAACAGGCGGACGCGGTGCCACGCTTTGCCAACTTCTGCCGCTGCCTGCAGGCCGACACCCAGCTCAAGCTGGGCCAGGCCAAGGAGGCCCGCAGCCTGATGCGCCAGCTGCTGGCGGGGCAGGAGAACAGCTGGGCTCGCCTCACCCTGGGCAAGGCGTGCCATACCCTGGGTCTGCACGAGGAGGCGGTAAGCCACCTGCAAGCCACCCTGAAACACACACCCCTGATGGTGGAGGCTTACCTCTGGCTCGCGGAGTCCCTGCTGGCGCTGGGCAATGACGAGCAGGCCCAGCAGGAGCTGCGCCGGGCGGTGGACATCTCTCCCCAGTCGGTGCAGCTCTCCCGCCGTCTGGCGGAGGTGTGCCTGCAACGGCACGACTACGCCCAGGCCAAGGACGTGCTGCTCGCCCTCATCGACTTGTCGCGCAACTCGATCCACCGCACGCCCCATTATCTCGGGGCCTATATCCAGACCCTTACCCTCTATGCCCTCAACAGCAACGACGGCTACCACATCGCCAACCTGCAGAAGCAGGTCAACTCCGCCCTGTCGCGCATCCGCGACTCCCTGATGATGTCGGAGTTCAACTACCCGGTGTTCGAGCAGATCTGCCAGGCCCGGGTGCGCATCGCCCTGGGAGAGCTGCTAAAGGGCAAGAAGATGCTCTATCGCGCCAACCAGAACTGGCTGGACGAGCCCGCCACCATGCCTCCGGCCCTCCTTGGCGAGACCATACTCGCCCTCTATCAGCTCGGGGAGTTCGAGTACGCCGAGAGCCTGCAACCCCTGCTGGCGGAGGATGAGGATCGGCTGCTCACCACCTGCATCCAGGTGACCCGGGATGACAAGACGGTGCAGGAGCGGCGCCAGCGCTATCAGCAGCTCAACGATCTGGGCATCAAGGCCTATCAGGCCGGGGAGCTGGAGCAGGCCCTCGGCCACTTTCGCGAGGCCCTGCGCCGGGCGCCCGCCAATACCGGCGCCGCCCTCAACAAGATCCAGGTGCTGCTGCAACTCATGCAGAAGAACCGCAAGAGCCCGGAGTTTGGCGCCGAGTGCAAGGAGACCCTGGAGGTGCTGGAGGGCATCCCCCTCAACCCCGCCCAGCAGGAACGTTTTCGCAAGCTGCGCCAGGAATATCATCAGCACAGCTGATATCCCCCCTCCTCCCCTCACCTATGCTGATACTGACTCAGGGAAGGGAGGGGCAACACCATGGCAATGTGCCGATACCTGGTGGCCGATGGCCGCCACTGCACCGAAGAGGCAGGGGATCATGATCTCTGCCGCTGGCACGACCCCGCTGCGGCCCACAACACCCCTGATACCGCCGAGGCGCTGGAGCGCTATGTGCGCCAGGGGGGCCTGTGCCACGGCCTGCAACTGGCCCGCGCCGAGCTGGCGGATCTCAACCTGGTGAACAGGCAGGGTCCGGAGGGATTCTTGCTGGAGCAGTGCAACCTCTATCGCGCCAACCTGCGGGGGGCCCATCTCTACGGCATTCGCATCAAGGGCGGCAGCCTGATGAAGGCCGATCTGAGCGAAGCGAACCTCCACTGCGCCACCCTCGACGACGTCAACCTGCTCGGCATCCGCTGGAAGAACACCCGTCTCGACAACCTGGAGACGGGCAAGCGGCTGATGCAGGACAGAAAGGGGCGCCGCGAGCGGGACCCGGCACAGGCCCGCGTCTGGTTCAAGGAGGCGGAGGAGACCTACCGGGATCTGCGCAAGGCCTCGGAGGCCCAGGGCATCTTCACCATGTCCGGTCGCTACATCCAGCAGGAGCTCACCATGCGCCGCCTGCAGATGCCGTTCTGGTCCTACCGCCGCTTCGCCTCCTGGATAGTGGATCTCTTCTGCGGCTACGGCGAGGCCCCGATGCGGGTGGTGCTCTTCTCCCTGCTGCTCATCGTCATCTGCAGCATTTTTTACTTCTTCTGCGGCCTCAACTTCGCGGGCACCCACCTCATCTATCGCCCGGACGCCCCCTTGGAGCAGAACGCCATCTTCCTGATGGAGTGCCTCTACTACAGCGTGGTGACCTTCACCACGCTGGGGTATGGGGACTTCACCCCGGTGGGGTTGTCGCGGATCTTCGCCGCCTTCGAAGCCTTTACCGGCAGCTTCACGCTGGCACTGTTCGTGGTGGTGTTTGTCAAGAAGATGACCCGCTAGAAACCTGTCCACGATCTTGCTGGGAAGCCGCTTCCAAGGCTCATATGCTGCTCGCTTATGTGTCGCCAGGCGCTCTCATGTATACCTATGCACTCAGGTTCCTCTGCTGCGCGTCACCTTGCTGACAGACTCTCGCGACAGATCGTGAACAGATTCCCGAGCCGCTGCGCCAGTCACAGCCCCCGAACTTGCATCCATCGCGGATTCCTAGTCCAATAAGCGACGAACAAAAACGACATGAGCACCCCGAACATGAAGATCATCTCTTTCAATATCAATGGCCTGCGCGCACGTCTTCATCAGTTGCAAGCCCTTATCGACAAGCACCAGCCGGACGTGATCGGCCTGCAGGAGATCAAGGTGCACGACGAAGCCTTCCCGGTCGCGGACGTGGAGGCCATGGGCTACCACGTGGTCTTCCACGGCCAGAAGGGGCATTACGGGGTCGCCATCATGAGCAAGCAGGCTCCCATCGAGGTGCAAAAGGGCTTCCCCACCGATCCGGAAGATGCCCAGCGCCGCATGATCATGGCCAGCTTCAAGCGGGAAGACGGCTCCGTCATCAAGGTGATGAACGGCTACTTCCCCCAGGGGGAGAGCCAGGATCACGAGACCAAGTTCCCGGCCAAGCAGAAGTTCTATGAAGACCTGCAGCACTACCTCGAGACCCACCACACTCCGGACGACCAGATAGCGCTGATCGGGGATATGAACATCTCCCCCACGGATCTCGACATCGGCATCGGCGAGGCGAACCGCAAGCGCTGGCTGCGGGATGGCAAGTGCTCCTTCCTGCCCATCGAGCGGGAATGGATGGAGCGCCTCAAGGGGTTCGGCCTCACCGACACCTTCCGCGCCGCCAACCCCACCGAGTGCGAGCGCTTCTCCTGGTTCGACTACCGCTCCAGGGGCTTTGACGAGAACCGGGGCCTGCGCATCGACCTCATCATGGCCTCCGACGCCCTCAAGGACAAAGTGACCGAGACCGGCATCGACTACGAGCTGCGCGGCATCGACAAGCCCTCGGATCACGCCCCCATCTGGACCTGCTTCGCCTGATCCCCACGCCAGGCTCGCCCTCGCCAAAAGAACCTGCCCCCGCCCATGCGGGGGCTTTTTTTGTTCACTGCCCCGCCCTTTTTTAATCCATGTCAATTCCCAGGCAGACGGCGCTTGCCAGGCCTTGACCTTCTCCTTTCGGCAAGGTTTAGATTAGGCCCATCCGTCACCGGGAAACCACCCATGCTCTCATCGAGATTGCCCACCACGTTCATCGCCCGGCTGTTGCTGGGGCTGATGCTCGTCTGCAATCTCACCCTGTGCATCGGCTGGCATGGGGCGGCCACCGCCCTGCCAAGCAGTGCATCCGCATCCATCCTGACTCCGGCGCAGTCCCCCCTGTCTCATGGACTGCACCAGAGCGAGCCGGTGCAGCATTCCGCCATGCACCAGGCCGACACAGCTTCCCTCTCCTGCCACGGTGGCCCCCAGAGTGAGGCGGCCCCGCCCGGGGAGGAGTGCCAGATGCAGAGCGGCCTCTTCGGCGCCACCAGTGCGCCGCCCCTGCTCGGCCTGCTGCTGTCACTGCTGCTTCCCCTGCTGTTGCTCCCTTCGTGGCGCCTCGCCCCCCTGCTGGACAACTGGTTGCGGGATCCCTTCCTGCGATCCCGCGGCACCCACCCTCCCTCCTGGCCGCGCCGACACCTGATGCTGTCGGTGCTGCGCCACTAGAAAGCGCTTCTCTCGCGGCAGCGGCAAGCCTCGGCTTGCCCGTTTTCTGCCGCCTTGCCTGACCCTGCGCCCCGGCCAAACCGGCCCGCTCGCAGGGAGCCGTGCGCGCTGACACAGCTGCGCCCCGTTTGCCGCCTCGTGGTGATGTCTGGCCCATGCTCATCACCACACCGGCGGCCCGACAGAAGAGAAGAGATACCATGTCATCCCCCCCCGTTACCCGGTCTGCCTGCGCGCAGCCGTGCCAACCCTCCCTTCACCTCCAGCGCGCCGGAGGCTTGTCATGAACAAGACACTGTTGATGTTCGCCCTGCTGCTGGCCCTCGGCGCCGGTGGCGGCTACTGGGCCGCCAAACAGACGGACGGTGGTGCCACCGCCAGGGAGAAGACGCCCCTCTACTGGGTCAACCCCATGGACCCGCGCGACAAGCGCGACGGCCCGGCCAAGGACAACATGGGGATGGACTTTATCCCCGTCTATGAGGAACAAAAAAACGGCTCGCCGGGCACAGTCACCATCAGCCCGGAGATCCAGCAGAACCTGGGGGTGCGGCTCGCCAAGGTGGAGAAGCTCCCCATCCACCAGCAGATCGATACGGTGGGCTACGTCGGCTATGACGAGGACAGGCTGGAGGCGGTCAACGCCCGCATGGCGGGCTGGATCCGCACCCTCGCCATCAAGAGCGAGGGGCAGCAGGTGAGCAAGGGGAGCCTGATTTACGAGCTCTACGCCCCGGATCTGGTCAACGCCCAGCACGAGTATCTGCTCGCCCTCAACACCGCCAACCCCCTGCTGCTGCGCGCCGCCGAGGGCAAGCTCAAGTCCCTGCAAGTACCGGCAGATCAGATTGCGGCCCTCAAGCGCACACGTCAGGTGCAGGAGACGGTGCGTATCTATGCCCCCAGCAGCGGCTATGTCTCCGAGCTCAAGGTGCGCGAGGGCCAGTATGTGGAGCCCGCCGCGGCGCTCTTTAACATCAGTACCCTCAAACAGGTGTGGGTGAGCGCCGAGGTGTTCGAGCGCCAGGCCGCCCAGCTGAAGGTGGGGGATCCGGTCACCATGACCCTCGACTATGCCCCCGGCCGCCACTGGCAAGGCCGGGTCGATTACCTCTACCCGACCCTGGACGCCGCCACCCGTACCCTCAAGGTGCGGCTGCGCTTTGCCAACCCGGACGAGTTCCTGAAACCCAATATGTTCGCCAAGGTGACCATTCAGGCGGGCAAGGGAGAGCCGCAACTGGTTGTGCCGAGCGAAGCGGTGATCCGCACCGGCAGCCAGGACAGGCTGGTGCTGGCGCTGGGGGATGGCAGCTTCAAGTCGGTGGCCGTCACCCTGGGCCCCCAGTTTGGCGACAAGGTGGCCATCCGGGAGGGCGTTGAAGCGGGGGACAACATCGTCAGCTCGGCCCAGTTCCTGCTCGACTCCGAATCGGCCATCGATTCCGACTTCCAGCGCATGACGGCGGTGCGTCCTGCCCAAATATGGACCCAGGGCGAGGTTGAAAGCATCGATCTGACCAACCGCACCCTGATGGTCTCCCACCAGCCCATCCCCGAGTGGCAGTGGCCCGCCATGGAGATGGAGTTCAGCGTTGCCGAGGGGGTCGACATCAGCCAGCTGGCCGAGGGGCAGACCCTCCATCTGCAAGTGATGCAGGAGGGGGATGAGTACCGCATCACCACCATCCATCAGGAGAAGGCACCCGCTACTGACGGCGACGCCAAGCCAGCAACAGATGAGATGGAGAAGATGGAAGGCATGGACCATAGCCAGCATCAGATGGCGATGCCCGAGATGGAGAAGAAGTCATGATCCCTGCCATCATTCGCTGCCTGACAGGCAACCGCTCTCCGCTCTCTGTACTTGGTGAGAAAGGAGTTCAATCATGATCCCGTCGATTATTCGCTGGTCCATCGGCAACCGCTTTCTGGTGCTGCTGTTGACCCTCATGCTCACCGCCTGGGGGCTCTGGTCGGTCAAACAGACCCCGGTGGACGCCCTGCCGGATCTCTCCGACGTGCAGGTGATCATCAAGACGGCCTACCCGGGCCAGGCACCGCAGGTGGTGGAGGATCAGGTGACCTACCCGCTTACCACCGCCATGCTGGCGGTGCCGGGGGCCACCACGGTGCGCGGCTACTCCTTCTTCGGCGACTCCTTCGTCTATGTACTGTTTGACGACGACACCGACCTCTACTGGGCCCGCGCCCGGGTGCTGGAGTATTTGAGCCAGGTTGCCCCCAACCTGCCCGCCTCTGCCCGCCCCCAGCTCGGCCCCGATGCCACCGGGGTGGGCTGGGTCTACCAGTACGCGCTGGTGGACAGAACCGGCAAGCATGATCTCAGCGAGCTCACCTCCCTGCAGAACTGGTTCCTCAAGTACGAGTTACAGACGGTGGACGGGGTCTCCGAAGTCGCCACCGTGGGCGGCATGGTTCGCCAGTATCAGGTGCGGGTCGACCCGGACAAGCTGCGCGCCTACGGCATCCCGCTCTCCCTTATCGAGACCGCCATCAAGCAGGGCAATCAGGAGACCGGTGCCTCCGTCATCGAGATGGCGGAAGCGGAGTACATGGTGCGCTCCAACGGCTATCTGAAAAGCGTGGAGGACTTAAAACAGATTCCCCTCGGTACCACTGTGCGCGGCGCCCCGCTGCTGTTGGGTGACGTGGCGGATGTAGTCACCGGCCCCCAGAGCCGGCGCGGTCTGGCCGAGCTCAACGGCGAAGGGGAAGTTGTGGGCGGCATTATCGTCATGCGCTATGGCGAGAATGCCCAGCACACCATCGACGGGGTCAAGGCGCGGCTGGCGGAGCTGAAAAGCAGCCTGCCAGAGGGGGTGGAGGTGGTCACCGTCTACGATCGATCCGACCTTATCCAGCGCGCCATCGACAACCTCTCCGGCAAGCTGGTCGAGGAGTTCGCGGTGGTGGTGCTGGTATGCCTCGCCTTCCTGTTCCACCTGCGCTCATCCCTGGTGGTGGTCATCTCCTTGCCCATCGCCATCCTGACCGCCTTTATCGTGATGCACCTGCAGGGGATCAACGCCAACATCATGTCGCTCGGCGGCATCGCCATCGCCATCGGCGCCATGGTGGATGGCGCCATCGTGATGATCGAGAACGTCCACAAACATATGGAGCGCACCGAGCTTAACGAGAAGAACCGCTGGCAAGTGATCGTCGAAGCGAGCATCGAAGTCGGCCCCGCCATCTTCTTCTCCCTGCTGATCATCACCATCAGCTTCCTGCCGGTGTTCGCGCTGGAGGCTCAGGAGGGGCGAATGTTCCACCCCCTCGCCTATACCAAGACCTACGCCATGGCGGCGGCGGCCGGGCTCGCCATCACCCTGGTGCCGGTGATCATGGGCTACTTCATCCGTGGCAAGGTGCTGGCGGAGCAGGCCAACCCGCTCAACCGCTGGCTGAGCCAGGGCTATGTGCCGCTGCTGAAAGCCGTCCTGGCCCGCCCGAAAACCACCCTGGCCATCGCCGCCGTGGTGACGGTGGCGGGCTTCTGGCCGCTCAAGTACCTGGGTTCCGAGTTTATTCCGCCGCTCGATGAGGGGGACATCATGTACATGCCCACCACCGCGGCCAATATCTCGGTGGGCAAGGCGCGAGAGATTTTACAGCAGACCGACAAGCTCATTCGCACCGTGCCCGAGGTGCAGAACGTGTTTGGCAAGGCGGGGCGCGCCGAATCGGCCACCGACCCCGCCGACCTGGTGATGATGGAGACCAGCATCCAGCTCAAGCCACGCGACCAATGGCGCCCCGGCATGACCCCGGAAAAGCTCAAAGAAGAGCTCGACTCCCTCATCCGCTTCCCCGGTCTCACCAACGCCTGGGTGCCCCCCATCAAGACCCGCATCGACATGCTGGCCACCGGCATCAAGACCCCGGTGGGCATCAAGATTGCGGGGCTCGATCTCAAGGTGATCCAGCAGCTCGGCCAGCAGCTGGAACAGATCGTCGGCAAGGTGGAGGGCGCCTCATCGGTCTACGCCGAGCGGGTGGCCGGTGGCCGCTATGTGAAGGTGGACATCGACCGACTGAAAGCGGCCCGCTACGGCCTCAATATCGCCGACGTGCAGGCGGTGCTCGCCACAGCAGTGGGCGGCATGGAGGTGGGCCAGACCATCGAGGGGCGCGAGCGCTACCCCATCAACCTGCGCTACCCCCAGAGCTATCGCGATTCGGTGGCGAGCCTGGAGCTGCTGCCGCTGGTGACCCCGAGCGGTGCGCGCATCGCGCTGGCGGACGTGGCGCGGGTCTACATCAGCGACGAGGCCCCCATGCTGCGCAGTGAAAATGCGCGCCTCAACGGCTGGGTCTACGTGGACATCCGCGGCCGCGACATCGGCTCTTTCGTGGCACAGGCCAAGGCCGAGGTGGACAAGCAGCTGATGCTGCCGGCGGGCTACGCCCTCACCTGGTCCGGTCAGTTCGAATACATGGAGCGGGCCAAGGCGCGCCTCGCCTACGTGGTGCCGCTCACCATCGCCATTATCGTGCTGCTGCTCTATCTGGCATTTCGCCGCTTCCAGGAGGTGCTGCTCATTCTCACCACCTTGCCGCTGGCGGTGGTGGGCGGGATCTGGACCCTCTGGCTGCTCGACTTCAACCTCTCGGTGGCGGTCGGGGTGGGCTTTATCGCCCTGGCGGGGGTGGCGGTGGAGACCGGCGTCCTGATGCTGGTCTACCTCAACCACGCCTGGGATGACCTCGTGGCCAGCGGCAAGCCGGACCAGGCGGGCCTGCACCGGGCGGTGATCCACGGCGCCGCCCTGCGCCTGCGCCCCAAGATGATGACGGTGGTGACCATCATCGCAGGCCTTCTGCCCATCATGTGGAGCCACGGCACCGGCTCCGAGGTGATGCAGCGCATCGCCGCCCCCATGATTGGCGGCATGGTGAGCGCGCTGGTGCTGACCCTGCTGGTGCTGCCCGCCGCCTACTACCTGTGGCGCAGCCGAAGCCTTGGCAAGGCCGACCCCCGGCAAGCCGACTGACCCGACTTCACCACCGACTTTGAATAAACGACGAGGAAAAGATCATGAATTACAAGACGTTGACCCTGACATTGCTGCTCGGCCTTGCCACCCACACCAGCCTGCAGGCCGAGGAGATGATGAACCACCAGGGGCACGACATGGCGCAAATGGAGGGGATGAACCATGAGGGCCACGACATGGCCGCCATGCAAACCGAGCAGACCCTGACCAAGGGGGTCATCACCCGCATCGACGCGGCCAACGGCAAGGTGGGCATCAGGCACGAGGCGATCACCAACCTCAAGATGCCCCCCATGACCATGGTCTTTCGGGTAGCCGATCCGGCCCTGCTCAAGGATCTGAAGGTGGGGGATGCGGTGCGCTTTCACGCCGAGAACCCGGCCGGCAAGCTCACCGTGACCGCCATCCAGAAACGGTAACCACTGCCTTGAGCCATAAAAACGGCGGGATTATCCCGCCGTTTTTATTTATGACATCACAAGATGCGGCTTTTCAGCCACGAATATGCGCGATAAAGGCGTCGATCTGTTCGCGGGTGCAGGCGGGGTTCATAAAGACCGCCTTCTCCCCGGCGATATAGGAGTACTTGCCGCGCTCGTCGTATTCCGAGTGCGCCACCGCCTCCACCCAGTTGGTGTAGAGCCCTACCTTGCCGCGTCCCTTGAACAGGCTGCGGTGGTAGTCGGTGTTGCGCTGCAGGCGCGCCTTGTAGGCGGGATCGCTGGAGCGGGCCAGCTCGAAGGCGAATTCGGCTTCCGGGTCCTGCACCCACTCGGGGTTGTAGATCTTGAAGCCGACACTGGGCCCCTGGTTCTCCTGGGCCACCAGCTTGACGTTGCCGAGCTGGCTTAACCGGAAGCGGAAGTAGTTGGCGTTTTGCAGGCAGTGGGCCAGCACGGTGCGATACCCCTCCACCCCCAGGTAGTTGAGGGCCGCATAGGCACCGAACAGGCCGCTCGCCCCGCGGGAGCACTCGATGGTGGATTGCAGGTGGGTCTGACCCTGGATGTCCCGCTCAAAGTAGGAGAAGTTCTCCGGATCGTTCTCCATCGCCTTGAGATCGCTCTGCTCTTTTATCATCACCAGGCTGGAGGTGTAGGGCACATAGCCCCACTTCTGGAAGTCCACGGTGAAGGAGTCGGCGTATCTGAGCTCGGCGAAGCGGCTCACGTTGCGCTCGATCCCCGCGAGCGTCGCGGCGTTGATGGCGAGCGGGTTGGCAGCAAAGTCGTAATCCAGGAAGAAGATCATCGACCAGCCGATGGCGGCGTCGACGTGGATGTGGGGCCTGACCGCCACCTCGAAGCGCTCGCAGAGGCGATCCCGCAGCTCGACCACGGGTTTGACCCTATCCACCCCGAAGGTGTCGGTGGTGCCCATGGTGAGCATGATGGTGGGCACCACGTGATGAAGGGCGAAGCAGGCGGTCAGGGTACGCTCGAGGTGGTCGAGATCGATGTCGTTGTTCTCGCCGACCTGGATGCGGATGGTCTTGTTCTCGATGTCCACCCCGAGCAGGGAGAGGTTGGTGATGTTGGAGTAGTGGCCGCCCTGGGAGTTGATGATGCGGTAGTCCTGATAATGACCGAGCCCCTTGTGCTTGGCCTCCGGCAGGCTCTTGCGGATGCCGAGCAGGTAGCCGTAGAGGTTACAAAACGTCCCCCCCTGGGTGAAGATGCCGGTGGCGCGAGCTGGGTCATAACCCGCCAGCAGCGCTATCTGGCGCACCACTTTCTTCTCCAGCTCCTCGGCCACCCCGGCGTATTCGGAGTAGACCAGGTTGGGATTGGCCAGAATGCCCATCTGGGCGCCATAGATGGCGGGATCCGCCGACATGGTGATGACGTTCTCGACGCTGGAGGGGTTCTCCCAATCCTTTGACAGGGCGCCGGCAAACAGCAGCTCCGCCATGGGCTCCCCCGGCGTGCGCATGGTGGCTGGCACCGGCATGGTCTCGCAGAGATCCGCGAGACGGGCGCGGCCATCTGGCCAGGCATTGAGGCGCGCGTCCGGCGCCAGTCCGCGGGCGCGAAACTCGTTGAGGGTGGCAAAGCCGGGCTCGCGAAACACCGGCCAGAGGTCGGGGTTGCGTGAGAAAAAGTGGGCTTTGACGGTGGCAAAACGGCGGGCGAATTCGGGGGAGACGGCGTTGACGCCCTCATCTTTCAGATAGACCAAGTGATTCATTTTTATACCATTGATACTGCTGAGGTGCGGTTTTTATACTCCAGTGACACCTCTATCAACAGAGACAATAACTAATGGTCTGCCCTACTTTTTGTCATGTTGGCGCCCTGATGGGCGCCGCGCCCCCTCTCCCCTCTTTTCCCCTGTTCATCTTGTGATCCTGGTCATGGGCAAGGTCAGCGCAGGGCGGTCAGCAGCCATGCCGAAAACCCTTCCAGCTCGGAGTTGGCCGAAAACGTCGCCCGCCACTGACGCAGCAACGCGGCGATGGCCTCGGGACGATAGGCCACCCCGAGCAGGCGTGCGGCCAGGTCATCCAGAGGCGCAGGATCCAGGGTGTCGCTGAAGATCTGTGCCCTTCCTATCACCCCCTTCTCCACGTCGAAATGAAGCTCGACCCCGCCCCAGGGGAAGCGCTCCTCCAGCAGGTGGCTGAAGGCGGGAGCATGGCCGAAGTTCCACTCCCAGCTGCGTTGGCGGGCAAAAGTCTCGGCAAAGCCGGGCAGGTCGGGCATCCGCTCGGGGGAGATGTGCTCGGGCTGCACCACCTCACCGTGATGGGCAAAGAAGGCGTCGCACAGGGCCTGCACCACCTGCTCATGATCCAGACCAGGCAGCAGCTCGCCAAGGTTCGCCACCCGGCTTCTCACCGAGCTGATGCCTTTGGCCGCCAGCTTCTTGGGGTCGGGATTGAGGTAGTGGGCGAGGCGGCCGAGATCGGCATCCAGCAGCAGGGTACCGTGGTGAAAGCCGCGATCATGGGTCTCCCGGTAGGCCGAACCCGACACCTTGCGATCCCCGTCCGAGGTCGCCACCAGCAGGTCGTTGCGCCCGGAGGCAAAAGCGCTCACGCCGAGTCTGGCGAGGGCATCGATGACGATGGTGGTGGAGACGCTCTTGTCATAACCGGGCTTGCCCGCCATGAAGGTGAAACAGCTGTTGCCAAGGTCGTGGAACACGGCGCCGCCCCCGCTGCTGCGCCGGGCCAGGGTCACCCCGTCCTCTTCCATGCGGCGGGTGTTGCACTCCTTCCAGGGGTTCTGGGCCCGGCCTATCACCACCGTATTGTCGTTGCGCCACAGGAACAGCACCCGCTGGGCCGGGTCCATCTGGCGAAAAATGCACTCCTCCACCGCGAGGTTGAACAGGGAATCGTGGGAGTCGGAGAGCAGCAGGCGCAAGGAAGACATGACAGGACCTTCTCGGAAAACAGGAAACGGATGACTACCATACCACCCTGAACGGAGGAAGGCGTCCCCCGACCGCCACAGGTCGACACCCGATCGGGGAAAGAGCATCAACTTCTGATACGACAGGAGAAGACAAGAGGGAGTCGCCGAAAACACGCAGTTTATCATTAACAGGCGAGAAGAGAGGCGGCAGCCACCCCTCCTGGAATAACACCTTATGCCCTTGTCACCGGGCCGGTGACGGGTTGACAAGGTTTCAAAATGAGCCGTGACGCCCATTGACGTGATGAATGACACAAAAATGACTTTTACTGCCTCCCGCGCCCCATCTTATTGGGGCCTGCTCCCCTTGCGAATGGCAGGAAATTGTTTGACTCTAGCCAGAAGAGCACCTCCCGAGAGAACAGCGGTATGACGGAGTCCGATGCATCTCGCCAGCCTGTACGCTGGCTTCTGCCCTTCTGGGTGATGATTGCCACCCTGACCACGGCTCCCCTCAGGGCGGATGAGCGCGTCATCCTGCAACTTCCCTGGCAGCACCAGTTCCAGTTTGCCGGTTACTACGCCGCCATCGCCAAGGGGTTCTACCAGGAGGCCGGCCTGCAGGTCACCCTGCGGGAGGCGGGGCCGGGCACCGACGTCATCAATGAAGTCACCACGGGTCGCGCCCAGTTTGGCATCCGCGGCAGCGATCTGCTGCTGGCCCGGGCAGCAGGCCGCCCAGTGGTGGTGCTCGCCGCCATGTTGCAGCACTCCCCCCTGATGCTCATCACCCTGGAGCGGCCGGATATCCAGACCCCGGGCGATCTGGCCAACAAGCGGCTGATGCTCGAACCCGGCTCCAACGAGCTGCTCACCTACCTGCATCGCTACACCCGCAGCCGGCAGTGGGATACCCTGCCCTACGAGCGGGGGGTACAGGCACTGCTGAGGGGCCAGGCGGACGTCATCAGCGCCTACAGCACAACCGAGCCCTTCACCTTGCAGCAACAGGGCATTCCCTTCCGGGTGTTCAGTCCCCGCGACATCGGGTACGACTTCTACGGAGACAACCTCTTCACCTCGGAAAATGAGGTCTTCAACCAGCAGGAACGGGTCCAGCGCTTCTTGCAGGCCAGCCTCAAGGGGTGGCGCTATGCCATGGATCATCCCGAGGAGATGATCAACCTGATCCTGGAGCACTACCCCAGCGGGGCCGGGCGCGAGGCGCTCGCCTTCGAGGCCCGTGAAACCCGGGCCCTGATGCAGCCCGACATCATCGAGCCCGGCTACATGCAGCAGGATCGCTGGCAGCAGATCGCCCGCACCTACCAGGAGGCCGGGATGATCAAGGCGGTGCCCAACCTCACCCCCTTCCTCTACAACAGTACCCAGGCGAGCCTTCGCCAGCAGCGCCAACTGCTCGACAGGAGCGTGGCCATCGCCATGCTGATCTCCTTCTCCCTGCTGGCCCTGCTCGGCGTCTTCCTGCACCTCTATCTGCGTCTGCGGGAAGAGGCCAGTGACCGACAGCGGCTCACCCGGGAACTGGCCCAGCGCGAGCAGCACTACCGTTTCGTGGCGGAGAACAGCGGCGACGTGATCTGGACCATGGACACCGACAGCCTGCGTTTTCGTTACATCAGCCCCGCCATCGCGTCCCTGAGCGGCTATGAGCCCGCCGAACTCTTTGCCCTCTCCCTGCGCCAGCTGCTCCCCGATGAGTCCTGGAAACAGCTTCGCGACGGCATCACCGCCTCCCTCGAGGCCTGGCAACGGGGGGATCATGGGCAGACCCGGTGCGTCATCCACTCCCAGCTGCGCCACAAGCAGGGTCATCTGGTGGCCATCGAGACGGTCACTACCTTGCATGGCAGCGCCAGCACAAGACCGGACGCCATTTTGGGGGTGACCCGGGATGTCACCGAACGTTCGGCCCGGGAGGAGATGATGCGCCGCCTCGCCTTCTATGACCCCCTCACCGGCCTAGCCAACCGCCGCCTGCTGCAACAGCGGCTAAAGGAGACCCTGGAGCAGGCTCCCCAGCAGCCCCTGGCCCTGGTCTTCATCGATCTCGACCACTTCAAGCCCATCAATGACACCTTCGGCCACGAAACCGGCGACCTGCTGCTCAAGCTGGTGGCCGAGCGCATGGGGGAGTGCGTCAGGGAAGAAGATCTGGTGGCACGCCTTGGGGGGGACGAATTCGTCATCATGCTGCCCGATACGGATGCCTCGGCCCTCGCGGTCGCCGACAAGCTGCACCACTGCCTGCATCACCCCTTCCAGCTTGAGCAGCAGGCGCTGCGCATCTCCGGCAGCATAGGGGTCGCCCTCTATCCGGATCACGGTACCGACCCCAAGACCCTGATGCACCACGCCGATCAGGCCATGTATCAAGCCAAGCACCATGGCCGGGGCAGGGTCTGCCTGTTTTCCACCGGACAGGATCCCCTCCCCGGCACCCTGCAATGGCAGCCCACCCACGCATGCGGCCACCCCCGCATCGATGCGGACCACCGCCAGCTCTACCTGCTGGCCAACCGCTTGCTCGAGCACATGCAGGATCCCGGCATCCATCCGGATGCCTTGCTGGCAGACATGGCGCAGATATTCGAGATGGCGCGCCAGCACTTCCTCCTCGAAGAGCAAGTCCTCGCGCAATATGGCTATGAGGAGCTGGCGGCCCATCGCCAGGAGCACCAGCATCTGCTGAAAAAAGCCGGTCAGCTGATGGCGGCCGCACAGGCGGGCACCCTTGGCAACGATGCCCTGCTCAACTTCATCATTCAGGAGCTGGTCGTGGGTCACATGAGCCAGGCGGATCGCCGTTATTTCCCCCTGATGAAAACCTGCGATGCCCGCGAGGCGGTGTGATGCCAGAAAACAGGGGGCACGTGCCCCCTGTGTTTACCTCTGACTTCGGCGAACAAGCAGGCTGTAGTAGAGCAGCGGGATCACCATCAGGGTGAGCAGGGTGGAAACCAGGATCCCGAAGATCAGGCTGATGGCGAGGCCATTGAAGATGGGGTCATCTAGGATGAAAAGCGCCCCTATCATGGCCGCCAGCGCCGTCAGCATGATGGGTTTGGCTCGCACCTGCGCCGCCTCGATCACCGCCTGCTCGAACGCCATGCCACTCGCTCGCTGCTGCTCGATGAAATCCACCAGCAGGATGCTGTTGCGCACGATGATCCCGGCCAGGGCGATCATCCCGATCATCGAGGTGGCGGTGAACTGGGCCCCCAGCAGGGCGTGACCCGGCATCACCCCGATGAGGGTGAGCGGAATGGGGGCCATGATGATGAGCGGCACCAGATAGGAGCGGAACTGGGCCACCACCAGCAGGTAGATGAGGATCATCCCCACCCCGTAGGCCAGCCCCATGTCGCGGAAGGTCTCGTAGGTGATTTTCCACTCCCCGTCCCACAACAGCGCCACCTCCCCCAGCTTGTCGGGCTGATGCACGTAATACTGTGGCAGCGAGATGTCGGCACCGGCGGCAAACATGCCGTAGAGCGGGCTGTCGGCATGGCCCCCCATGTCAGCCACCACCATCACCATGGGCTGCATGTTCTTGTGCATGAGGTAGCTGGGGGCCACCTCGTCACGACGGCTCACCAGCTCGGAGACCCGCACCAGCTGGCCGCTCTGGCTGCGCACCTTGAGGGCCATGATGCCGGTCAGATCCCGCTTGTCACCGGGGGCGAGCTCGATGCGGATCGGCACCGGATACTTGGCGCCTTGCCCCTGCAGCCAGCTCGCATCCTGATAGCCCACGCCCCCGTTGAGGGTCGCCACCAGATCCCCAAGATCGACCCCGAGCAGGGCCGCCTGGGCGCGATCCACCACCAGCCGCCACTTGGGCTGGGGGTCGGTCAGATAGATGTCCACGTCCACCAGATCCGCCGTGGCCACAAAGCGGGCCTGTACGGCGCGGGCAGCAGCTTCACGGGCGGCCTGCGTCGGGCCATACACTTCCGCGACAATGGGCGACCAGACAGGCGGTCCCGGGGGCACCTCCACCACCTTGAGATTGCCACCTGCCGCACTGGCGATGGCCTGCAAGGGCACACGCACCGACCGGGCAATCTCGTGACTGCTGCGATCCCGTTCATGCTTGTCCACCAGATTGACCTGGATGTCCCCCACGTTGGCGCCGCTGCGGATGAAGTAGTGGCGCACCAGCCCGTTGAAGTTGATGGGGGCGGCGGTGCCGGCGTAGATCTGGTAATCCTTCACCTCGGGCACCCTGGCGAGCTCCCGACCCACCGCCAGCAGGGTGCGCTCGGTCTGCTCCAGGGTCGCCCCCTCCGGCATGTCGAGCACCAGCTGGAATTCCGACTTGTTGTCGAAGGGGAGCATCTTGAGCACTACCCACTGCACCATGGGCATGGCGGCGGCAGCCCCAACCAGCAGCAACACCACCAGCCAGAGCTTGCGTCTGGCGCGCTTGGCGCCATCACCGATCAGGAAAGGAGTCATCAGCCGGTGAAAGAGACCAGCCTTGGCCTCGCCGTGGGCACCGTGCGCCTCCCCCTTGAGCAAATGGCTCGCCAGCCAAGGGGAGAAGATAAAGGCCACCAGCAGGGAGATGAGCATCCCCATACTGGCATTGATGGGGATGGGGCTCATGTAGGGGCCCATCAGGCCGCTGACGAAGGCCATGGGCAGCAGGGCCGCGATGACGGTCAGGGTCGCCAGTATGGTCGGCCCCCCCACCTCGTCCACCGCGCCCGGAATGAGATCCTTGAGCGACCCCTTGCCCAGGCCGCAATGGCGGTGGATGTTCTCCACCACGACGATGGCGTCATCCACCAGGATGCCGATGGAGAAGATAAGGGCAAAGAGGGACACCCGGTTGAGGGTAAAGCCCCATGCCCAGGAGGCGAACAGGGTCAGCGCCAGGGTGATGACGATGGCGACCCCCACCACCAGCGCCTCGCGCCACCCCATGCTCACCAGCACCAGCAATACCACCGCCGTGGTGGCAAAGATGAGCTTGCCGATGAGGGTGTTGGATTTGGTCTCGGCGGTGACGCCGTAGTCACGGGTCACCGTCACCTCGACGCCAGCCGGGATGAGCCGGTTCCTGAGGCTCTCCACCCGTGCCTCCACCCGCTTGGCCACCTCCACCGCGTTCTGCCCCGGCTGCTTGCCGATGGCCAGGGTCACCGCCGGGTAGCTGGCTTGCCCCTGCCCCATCCAGCTGCGCTGGACTGGGGTCTCTTCCCCAAGCGCCACCCGGGCCACCTCACCGAGGTAGACGGGCTTGCCGTCGTGCAACCCCACCACCAGCTCGCGGGCCTCCTGCTCGCTTTGCAGGAACTGCCCCACCTGCACCTTGATTTCCCGGTTATCCTGCACCACGGCCTGCTCGCTGCCCACCCGGTTGGCGGCCGCAAGTCGCTGGCTCAGCTCGCCCCAGCTGATGCCATGGGCGCTGAGGGCCGCCGGATCCGGCATCACCCGCAGCACGGCGCTCTGGCTGCCCAGCGTGTAGATATCGCGGGTACCGGGAATGCGCTTGAGTTCGGTCTCCAGCTCGTGGGCGACCCAGGTCAGATCGGAGGCCCCCAGCTGCTTGCTCCAGAGGGTCAGACTGACGATGGGAACATCATCGATCCCCCGGGGTTTTACCAGTGGCTGACCGACTCCGATCCCCTGTGGCAACCAGTCGCGGTTGGAGTCGAGCTGGTTGTTGAGATCCACGATGGCCTGCTCCCGGCTCACGCCTACCTTGAACACCACCACCAGCAGGGCGCCATCGGGTTGGGAGAAGGAGTAGAGGGTATCTATCCCCTTTATCTGGGAGACCACCTGCTCGGCAGGGGTGGTGACGAGGGACTCCACCTCTGCCGGGCTGGCTCCCGGGAAGGGAATGTAGACGTCGGCGAAGGTGACATCGATCTGGGGCTCCTCCTCCTTGGGGGTCACCAGCACGGCAAAAAAGCCGAGCAAGAGCCCCACCAGCGCCAGCAGCGGGGTGATGGCCGAGCCCTGAAACAGGGCCGCCAGCCGACCCGCCGGCCCCAGGTGGCCATGGTTGCCGTTCAGCTCGCTACTCATGGGACACCTCCTGTTGACGGGTCCAGGCATCGGGGGCCAGGGTGTCACCGCCCTTGAGACCCGCCAAGACCTCGCACAGCCCAGCCTCGCAGTGGCCGACCCGCACCGGGGTCAGGGCCCAGCCCTCCCCCTCTTTGAGGTAGACGCCGTTGAACTCCCCCTGCCGCAGCAGGGCGGGCTCCGGCACTTGCAACACCTGACGCTCACCCTGTTTGAGCTGCACCTTGAGCCACATGCCGGGCAGCACCCCTGCCGTGTTCGGCGGCAGATCGAGGCGCAGCCGGAAACTGTGGCTCTGGCTGTCGGCGTAGTTGAAGCGGGTCAGCTTGACGGGAGTCACTGCCTTGCCACCAGGCAGCAGCACCTGCACATCCGACGGCTGGCCGGCGAGAGCCAGCGCGGACTGGGGCAGCTCCAGCTCCACCCTCAGCTCGCCCAGGGAGAAACCGGATAGCAGCGGCGTACCGGGGGCCACCGTCTCCCCCAGCTCCACCAGCCGCCTGGTCACCACCCCGGCGTAGGGGGCGAGGATACGGGTATAGCCGTAGGCTTCCCGGGCCTGGATGAGGGCGGCCTCGGCGGCATTGACCTCGGCGCGGGCGGCCCGATCCGTTGCCTGGGCGTTGTCGAGCTGGGCCCGGGTGATCACCCCCTTGGCGATGAGGGCCTGATAACGGGTGAGCTGGCGCTCGGCCTCCACCTGCTGGGCCTGGGCCCTGGCCACCCGCGCCTCGGCGCCGGTCACGGCGGCAGACTGCTCCTTGCCGCTTATCTCGAGCAGGGGCTGCCCGGCCTGTACCTCGTCGTTCACATCCACCAGCATGCGGGAGACCCGGCCACTGGTCTGGGCCGCGACCGTCCCCTGATGAATGGCGCTCACGGTACCGCTCAGGGTGAGCCAGTCGGTGACGCGCTGCGGGGTCAGCGTCAGCGACCCCTTGGCCTCCTCGGCCGCCACCAGGGTGGATGTCATGACCAGCAGGGTGGTCACCAGCAACCGGATTGTGTTCATCATGATTCTCCTTCCCTGGCTCATTGGCACCTTGAAAACTCAGGCAATACGGTGCTGGCGAGCCTTCTCCAGCACCCTGTTCCAGACCTTGTCCACCAGCAGGATCCCGGCCGCCATGGCCCCGATGAACAACAATATCATGGGCTGTCCGCTGGAAATGAGACTCAATGCGGACCCTGGACAGATGCCGACCAGGCCCCAACCGATCCCGAACAGTGCGGCCCCGCCAATCAGGCGGCGATCCAGCACAGGAGCGGGAACCCAGGCCATGGGCTCCCCCAGCAGGCTCAGACGACGGGGTTTCACCAGCAGGAAGTAGCCCGGCATGAAGACAGCCAGGGCCCCTCCCATCACGAAGGCCAGGCTGGGATCCCAGGCACCGGCCAGATCGAGAAACCCGGTGACCCGCGCCGGATCCATCATCCCGGAGAGGGCCATCCCCAGCCCGAACAACAGACCCGCAAACAGACTTGTCAGCAATTTCATGGCAATCAACCCGTCAAAACATGTGGTGAGTAAAGAACACGGTCGCCACGCCCATCCCCATAAAGGTGAGCGTCGCCACCACGGAGCGCGTCGACAGCCGCCCCATGCCGCAGATGCCGTGACCGCTGGTGCAGCCATTGCCAAGACGGGTGCCGATGCCCACCAGCAGGCCGGCCAGCAGCACCACGGGCCAGCCGGGCAAGGCATCAAAGGCGGGCATGGTGGCCCAACCCAGGGTCAGCGCCAGCCAGGCCCCCAGTCCCAATCCCAGCAGAAACAGCACCCGCCAGGGGGTTTTGTACTGCATTGCACCGGCCAGAATGCCGCTGATCCCGGCCACCCGGCCGTTGAACAACATCAGGATCAGGGCCGAGAGCCCCGCCAGCATGCCGCCCCCCAACGAGAGCAGCCATTGGCTTTCCATCATCGAATTTCCTCATCTGAGTGACAAAAATGGGTTTGCAGCGCCGCCAGCACATCGGCCGCCGCCTCGCTCACCAGGGAGTAGTAGATCTGCTGGGAGACTTTGCGCGAGCGGACAAGGCCCTGGCGCTTCAATACCGACAGTTGCTGGGAGAAGGCCGACTGCCCGAGCTGGCTGTGGGCCAGCAGCTCCCCGACCCCCTTCTCCCCTTCCACCAGCTGGCAGAGCACCATCAGGCGTTCGGGATGAGCCAGCGCCTTGAGCAGGCCGGCGGCGGCAGTCGCATGTCGGTTCATCTCGTCGAAGTGGCTCATAAGATTAAATTAGCAATTGCTGATATTTGTTCTATTGTATAAAACAACGCTAAATTAGCAACAGCTAAACAAAAAAGGAGACGAGAAATGACCGTCGATAACGGAGTCAGAGTGGTCGCGGGTGGCATGTTGCTGCTGTCGCTGCTGCTCACGGCCTGGGTCCACCCGGGCTTTGTCTGGTTGAGCGTCTTTGTCGGGGTCAACCTGATCCAGAGCGCGTTCACCGGGTTCTGTCCCGCCGCCGCCGTGCTCAGGCGAATGGGGCTCAAATAGGCAGGCGGACATATTGGCTCACAGGAGCCGTGTAATAGAGCGGAGGCTCATTATGGCAACCATCATCATCATCGGGGCAGGGTTGGGGGGCATGTCGGCCGCCTACGAGCTCAAGGCCGAACTCGGCAAGCAGCACGACGTCATCCTGGTGAACGACAAACCCGACTTTGAATTCAACCCTTCGAACCCGTGGATTGCGGTCCGGTGGCGAGAGCGCAAAGATATCTCCCTCCCCATAGAGCCTCATGTGAAGAAGAAGGGGATCCGCTTCATCCACGCCGCCCTGACCGGGTTGCAACCCCTCGAACAGCAGATCCGCCTCTCCGATGGCCAGCACCTGCACTACGACTTTCTGGTGCTCTGCACCGGCCCCGCACTCGCCTTTGAAGAGGTGCAGGGAGCAGGCCCGACGGCGGGCGGCACCGCCAGCGTCTGCACCCTCTCCCACGCAGAGGAGTGCCTGCACAGTGTCAACGGGCTGCTCGACGAACCGGGTCCGGTGATCGTCGGTGCCATGCCCGGCGCCTCCTGCTTTGGCCCGGCCTACGAATACGCCTTCATCCTCGATCGCCACCTGCGCGACAAGAAGGTGAGAAAGGACGTGCCCATGACCTTCGTCACCAGCGAACCCTACATCGGTCACCTCGGCCTCAACGGCGTGGGGGATTCCAAGGGCATGCTGGAGAGCGAGCTGCGCATGCGCGACATGCAATGGATCTGCAATGCCCGCACCGTGGCGGCCAGGGATGGGGTGATGACGGTGGAGGAGCTGGATGAAGATGGCAACGTCAAGCGCACCCACAGCCTCCCCTACAAGCATGCCATGATGCTGCCCGCCTTCGCCGGCATCAGCCCCCTGCGGGGCCTCGAGGGGCTGGTCAATCCCCGCGGGTTCGTCATCGTCGACGAACACCAGCGCAACCCTGTCTTCCCGCAGATTTACGCCGCCGGGGTCTGCATCGCCATCCCGCCCCAGCACAAGACGCCGGTCCCGACCGGGGTGCCCAAGACCGGCTACATGATCGAGGCCATGGTGCGCACCTTAAGCCACAACATCAAGGCAGAGCTGGACGGCCAGCCCCCGGTCACCCGGGCGGTGTGGAATGCCATCTGTCTGGCGGACATGGGGGACACAGGGGCCGCCTTCGTGGCCATGCCGCAGATCCCGCCGCGCAACGTCGCCTGGTTCAAGAAAGGGAAGTGGGTCCACCTGGCCAAGATAGCGTTCGAGAAGTATTTCCTGCACAAGATGCAGGTGGGCGACACCGAACCCATCTATGAAAAACTGATGCTCAAATACCTGGGCATCGACAAGACCCGGTAACCCCCCAAGGGCCCGCCGGTGAAGGGAAGAGGGCTCCCTTCACCGGCGCTTTCATCTCTTTTTTATTATGTTTCAATATGTTGCTATCAAGGGCTCGGGGTTTACCCAGGCCGCCGTATCGGCTACCATGTCGCCTCTTTATCACTAGCGGAGACCATCGGTGGGCAACTCATCAAGTGACAGACGCACGCCGGCCCTTGTCGTCGGCACCCTGGTCGCGAGCTAGCCGCAGGTTATTCTCTGCCGCGACTCGCCACCCTGCGAGAAGTGGATCCCTCTTTTCCCCGCTTTTCACACTTGACGTCAGGTGACGCGGACTCATCCCCCGACACCTTGCCTGCATAGTTTCTGCTTCCCAAAAGGAGGCTGCTATGCGCTTGATTTCAAACAACCCTGTCGCTGACAAATCCCCTTCCCTGCTGAGCAGACTGGGACGGGGCCTGCGACCACTCTGGCAACGTGGCAGACGGCGTCAGCACCTCTATCGGCTGCACATCCGCTGCGAAGACAGAGCCGACATGGAGCAGGTGCTGGCGGCGGTGAGCCACACCCTGCAACCGGCCGGACTCAGTCCCCTGCAGTCCATGCAGCCCGGGCGCGGTGAAGGCCGCGTGCTGGTGTTGAGCCTCTACTGCACGCCGCCCCAGCGCCGCTATCTGGTGCAGTTCATCCACCAGGTCGGGGCTGTTCACCCGGTACGCTGGGAACTGCGCCCCCGCGCCGGGGACGACGCCACCACCAGCCATTGACCCTCGAACGAGGCGAGGTCCTTCCCGGGCAACCGTGAAGGGCCTGTACCCTGTTCTGCGCCATCCCGCCCCGTCAGGAGGCGGGTCGCGCCCTTGCATTCACCACGATGTCGACCTTGCCCCCCGTCTCTCACGCAACCCGGGGGCGAAAGCTGGTCGGCATCCCCAGAAGGAGACCCTTCATGAGAATGTGGCAACAACTCGATTTTCTCGCCCTGCTCGACACCCTGGCCAGCCTGCTGCTCGCCTTCGTGCTGGGCAGCCTGGTCGGCCTGGAGCGCCAGTACCGCCAGCGCACCGCCGGCCTTCGCACCAACGTGCTGGTCGCCGTGGGGGCGGCCCTGTTCGTCAACCTGGCCCAGCGCATCTATGACCTGCATGGCGGCAGTTACGGGGTCGTCCACGTGGTGGCCTACATCGTCTCCGGCATCGGTTTTCTCGGCGCTGGCGTCATCATGCGCGAGTCCGGCAACATCCGGGGCATCAACACAGCGGCCACCCTGTGGGGCGTGGCCGCGGTCGGGGCCGCCTGCGGCGCCGGGTTCGCCCTGGAGGCCATCCTCGGCGCCCTCTTCGTGCTGGCCGCCAACACCCTGCTGCGCCCCCTGGTCAACCAGATAAACCGTGACCCGGTGGACAACATGGACACCGAAGTGACCTATCACGTGACCGCTCTCATCGGCCGCGCTCACCAGAAGGAGGTACTGCCCTGGCTCGAGCAGATGCTGGAGCAGGCCCACTACCCCCTGAGCGAGCTCGACATCACCCCCTTCGGCGATCAGGATCTCGAGATCTCGGCGGCGCTGCTCGCCACTGCCATCGATGGCACCAGGCTCGATGCCCTGATGAACACGCTCGGGGAGCACCCTCACATCAAGCAGATCTTCTGGCGAGCCAGCATTACCGATTGACGCCCTCATACCAGCCGCAGCACAAAAAGCCCCGCCGGAATCGGCGGGGCTTTTTCACAGGAAAGGGAAGCCGTGTGCCTAGCGGCGGCTGCGCCAGCGCACCCTGGGGTTGATGACCTGGGCGGTCTGGGCAGGGGGATTGCCCGCGATGAGTTGCTGCATCATCTCGAAGGCGGCCCGGGCCAGAGCCGGGCAATCCTGGGCCACAGAATCGATGCGCATGGGGATGCAGTCGAGCAGATCGTGATCGTCGAAGGTACACAGGCGCATGCCGGTCTCCATCAGTTCCGCCTCGTTGAGGTAGCGCAGCACCCCCTCCAGCAGGGTGAAAGAGGCGGTAAAAAGCCCCTTCGGCGGTGCCCCGAGTTCGTCCACCAGCTCAGACATCAGCTGATAACCCGAGCTCGGCTGGTAGTCACGGTGGCGGACCCGGTCTGAAGTGGCCTCCAGCCCGGCCCGGTGCAATCCGAGCTCGTAACCCGCCAGCCGGTGGCGGCTGGGGGAGAGATCCAGCAGACCGCCGAAGTAGTAGATCTCCTCCCCGCAATCCTCGGCCATATCCTGCACCAGCTCGGCGGTAGCCTTGCAGGCGTCCGAGATCACCATGGGCAGGCGCGACTCACCGATGTGGCGGTCGAGCTGCACCACCGGCAAGCGGTCGTGGATGCGGGCATAGATGTCGTCACTGTGGCCGCTGGAGGCGACGATGAGGCCATCCACCTGGCGGCTGATGAGGTTGTCCACCACCCGCTGCTCCAGGGTGGGGTCATCCTCGGAGCAGGCGATGAGCAGCTGGATCCCCGCCTCCCGACAGCGGGCCTCCAGGGCACGGGCAATGCTGGCGAAGCCGAAGTTGGTGAGGTCGGGGATCACCAGCCCCCAGGTGTAGCTGCGCACCTCCCGCAGGGAGCGGGCGTGGATGCTCGGCTGATAGTGGCACTCGTCCGCCACCGCCTGGATCCGCTTGCGGGTATCGTCGGCGATGCGGTATTCCGCACTCTTGCCGTTGAGCACCAGGCTGGCGGTGGCCTTGGAGACCCCCGCAAGCGTGGCTATCTGGGCAATCGTGATCCGTTTCTTCTTCTCCACCTGACCTCCCGGCACACTGAGACCGGGCTATTGTACTAGGCAGGCCGCCAGCGGCCAGTGATCGAGGCAAATTTTGCTGCCATCACCACCACAACGTGCGGAAAGTACTGGGTTTTCGCCGGGGAAGTAACGGGTCGACAAGCTCTGGCGACCGCCATCCACGAAGCACTCCAGGCTGGAGCGGTCACACAAGACGGTGATCTTGCCCCCAAGCCAGGGGGCGCTTCGCTCCTCCCACTCCCCGCTCTGCCAGTTCTGGCGCCGCAGGACAAGACGCCCCGGCTGCCACACCAGCTCGACCACGGCGCCAAACCAAAGGCTCCCCTCGCCGGTCAGGGCCAGATCCAGCCAGGCCGAGTCGATGGCCAGGCGCGGCAGCTCGCCCGGCGCCCCCTCGAAGCGGGTCTGCTCCCCTTTCAGGGCGCCCAGCTCTGCCACCGGCCGCTGGCAGAGCCACTCATCCTGCCAGAACAGCTCCCGCGGGCAGCTCATCTGGTGGATCCAGCCGTGATCGAGAGTGGGCTGGCTCATCTCGTTCTCCTCCGGCAAGCCCAGCCAGCCGAACAGCAGGCGCCGCCCCTGGCTGTCCTGGGTAGTCTGGGGGGCATAGAACTCGAATCCCCGGTCCAGTTCATGGAAAGCCCCGTGGGCGAAATGCTCGCCGTCGAAGTCACCCGCCAGCCAGCCGCACTGGTAGAGATTGCGATAATCCTCTCCCTGCGGGGCAATCCCCTGCGGGCAGCTGATCAGCACATGGCGATCTCCCAGGGGGAAGAGGTCCGGACACTCCCACATATAGCCAAACTCCCCGAGACCGCCGCGCCCGCTGCCGGCGATGGGGCCCACCAGCGTCCAGGCATCCAGGGTGTCACCGCGATAGAGCAGCACCTCACCCCGATCGTCCAGGGTGCGGGCCCCCAGCACCATCAGCCACTGCCGACCGTCGTGCCACACCTTGGGGTCGCGCACATGGCCGCTGTAGCCTGCGGGCAGGTCCAGCACGGGTCCCAGCTTCTCGAAGCCCCCCGCACCGTCGGCGCGGGCCAGACACTGGTAGGCGGTGCGGTTGCCGTCCGGGTATTTGACGTTGCCGGTGTAGATGAGGGTCAGACGCCCCTGCTCATCGCTCACCGCCGAGCCCGAATAGCAGCCGTGGCTCTCATAGGCCTCGGTAGGCAGCAGCGCCACCGGCTCGTGCTGCCAGTGCAGCAGATCGGTGGAGGTGACGTGCCCCCAGCCCTTGTTGCGGTGCTCGCAACCGAGCGGGTTCCACTGGTAGAAGAGGTGATAGCGCCCGTCGTGCTCGATGAAACCGTTGGGATCGTTGAGCAGCCCCACCGGGGCTGCCAGGTGCCAGCGGGGCCGATGGGGATCGGCCGCCGCCTTGAGCTGTCCGGCCAGCAGGGACCGGACAATCTGGTTGAGGAATTGGGTTTCCTTCATCACTCCACCTTGTACTTGAGCAGGTAGGAGGCGGCGAAAGCGGCGCCAAAGGCGATCACCAGACCGATGACGTAGTGGATGAGGCTCATGGGCTGGACGATGGCCATGCCCGGGATCCCGGTCAGGCCCACCGCCGTCATGCCGACCTTGGCCGCCACCACGTAGGCGCCGCCGCAGGCCCCGCCGAACAGACCGGCCAGGAAGGGCTTGATGTAGCGCAGGTTGACCCCGAAGATCGCCGCCTCGGTGATACCGAGCAGGCAGGACATGGCCGCCGGCACCGTGATGGCCTTGATCTTCACATCCCGGGTCTTGAAGTAGACCGCGAGGCAAGCCCCACCCTGGGCCACGTTGGCCATGGCCCAGATGGGCAGCAGGAAGTTGACGCCGATGGCAGGGTTGGCCAGCAGCCCCGCCTCGATGGCGTGGAAGCTGTGGTGGATACCGGTGATGACGATGAGCGAATAGGTGCCGCCAAACACCAGACCCGCCAGCCAGCCCGCCTGCTCATAGAGGGCGCTCAGACCGAACGAGATGCCATCTCCCAGCACCCGCCCGGCGGGGCCGATGAAGAGCAGCGCCACGAAGCCGGTGATGATGACGGTCAAAAACGGGGTGAGGATGAGATCCAGGGCGTCAGGGATGCGCTTGCGCAGTTGCTTCTCCAGGTGGGACATGAACCAGACTGCCAGGAGCACCGGGAAGACAGTGCCCTGGTAGCCGATCATGGCGACATCCAGGCCGAAGAAGTCCATGGTCTTGAAGCCCCCGGCCACGCCCCAGGCGTTGGTCAGGGCCGGGTGGGTGAGAATGCCGCCGAGCGTCGCCCCCAGATAGGGGTTGCCGCCGAATTCGCGCGCCGCCGTAAAACCGATGAGGATCGGCAGGATGATGAAGGCTGCCGAGCTGAACATGTCGAGCATGACGAACAGGGCGCTGTCGGCGTTGACCCAGCCGTAGGTGCGCACCATGCCGAGCAGCCCCATCAGCAGGCCAGAGGCGACGATGGCCGGAATAATGGGTACGAAGATGTTGGAGAGGGTCCGCGCCAGACGCTGGGCCACGTTGAGCTTGGCCGTCGCCATGTCGGTCAGCTCCGCCTTGCTGGCGGTGCCGGTCCCGGTCAGGGTGACGAACTCCGCATAGACCTTGTTGACCAGGCCGGTGCCGAAAATGACCTGGATCTGGCCGGCGTTGCTGAAGCACCCCTTGACCCCCTCCAGCTTGTCGATGGCGGCCTTGTTCACCTTGCTGTCGTCCGCCAGCACCAACCGCAGCCGGGTGGCGCAGTGGGCGGCGCTGACGATGTTCTCCTTGCCCCCGAGCAGGGGCACCAGACCCTGGGCTATCGCACTGATATTCATATTCTTCCTCTTATGGCCCGCCGTCGGCGGGCCCATGTCACATGAGAGTAGGGTCTGTCGACCCGCGGTTCTAGCCGCGGATCAACAGCCGTCTGCGCCTGATCGCAAAAATTCATCCAGCCGGGTGCGGGTGGGCAGTGCCGTCATCGCCCCCTTGGCGGTGGTGGCGAGCGCCCCGCAGCCGTGGGCCTGAGCCAGGATGGCGGGCAGCTCGGCCTGCGTCGGCAGCGAGGTCCGTTCGGCCAAGGCCGCCAGCAGTCCGGCGACGAAGGCGTCCCCCGCCCCCGTGGTATCGAGTGGCGTCACTTTGGGCCCCACCCACTCCAGCAACTCGCCACCCAGACGGGCCACCACGCCCCCCGCCCCCCGGGTCACCAGCACCAGGGCCGGGCCTGAAAGAGTGGCAAGCCCCACGGCCAGATCGTCCAGACCGCTCAGCAGTTGCAGCTCCTCCACCGAGAGCTTGACCACGTCTGCAAGGGCCATGGCCTCGCGCACCACGGGCAGCATCTCGGCAGGGTTGCCCCACACCTCTGGCCTCAGGTTGGGGTCGAAGCAGACCCGCCCCCCGACGGCCCGGATGGTCGCCATGGCTTGCAGGCAACTGCTGCGCACCGGCTCGTTGGCGAGCGCAATGGAGCAGGTCAGCAGCCACTGCCCGGCCTGGAAGACCGGCAGATCGGCGTGGCTCAGGAACTGATCGGCGCTCGGGCGCACCATGAAGGTGAAGCTGCGCTCCCCCGCCTCATCGAGATCCACCAGCACCGTGCTGGTGCGATGGGCCGGATCCTGGATCAGGTGGCGAATGTCGACCCCCTCCCTGGCCAGGGTCTCCCCCATGAAGCGGCCGAAGGGATCCGCGCCGACCCGGCCGATGAAGGCCGACTCCCCGCCGAGCCGGGCAACGCCCACCGCCACGTTGGCCGGTGCGCCACCCGGACACTTGAGGTAGTGCTGCTCCCCTTCCGGGATCAAGTCCACTACCGCATCCCCCATTACCCACACACGATTCGTCACCTTGTTGCTACTCCACTGCTGCACAGGATTTGCCGGGGTCAGCCCCGGGTTCTGGGTCCGCATTATCAGCTAAACCGTTTTAGCTAACCAACAGATCCCGGGGCCGCCTGCCATTTTTGTGATCGGGATAACGAACTAGAACCAGGTTTCCATCTGCACGCCAAAGTTCCACTCGCCCCCGGCGGTGAAGTTGCTCTGGCCCATGGCATCGGAGCTGGCGTAGTTGTCGAGCTCGGAGGACCAGTCCATCCAGGTGGCGAACACCCGAAGCTCGGGCCGCTCGAAGAAGCCGGCGGTCTGCGCCTTGAAGGTCGGCGCGAAGGTGAGCTTGGTGAAATCGCCGCTCACCGCCTGACGACCCTTGTAGCCCTTGGGATCGAGGTCCATGTACTGCCAGGTCGCCTCGTAAACCAGCTCGACGTTCTGGCTCAGCACCTGGGCCAGGCGGCCATTGAGGGTCACCCAGCGGTACTCGTCCCCTTTCACGTAACGATCCTGGCTGTGCTCGGCCAGCAGGGCCGGGGCCACACGCCAGCGCGGGGCAAGATCGGTGGCGCCAAACACGGCGACCCGCACCGCATCGGCATCCGGCAGCAGCTCGCTGTCGGAGCCCAGCCCCTTGAGCTCGGCACCCAGACCGTGGCCATACAGCACCGCCGCCTTGGAGAAACCGGGGTTGATGCCAAAGAAGCTGTCGGCGTGGTAGGCCACCAGGGTGTGGGCCCCCTTGTTCGCCGCTTCGCTGCCCGCGCCGCCGTCATTGATGCGCGCCTCGTTGTCCTTGGCGGAGAGGCCGTTCAGCATCCACTGCCAGTTGCCAACGCGGTTGTTCATGGTGAGGATGTAGCTCTCGATGTCGGAGAGACCGCTCGCGCTGATGTCGCCGTAGTCGCGCCCGTAGAGGGAGAAGTTTGCCTTCCAGCTGTCGGCCAGCTGCACGTCGTAGACGCCGCCGCCGGTGCCGGCCAGGAAGACCACGTCCGAGTCGAGCCAGTGGATGTCGAAGTTGTCCCGGTCAAAGCGCTTGCCCGCCCAGAGCACCGAGTGCTGGAAAGGACCGCTGAAGCTCGCCAGATCGCCGATTTCGGCAAACACCTGGCGGGTGTTGAGGCTGGAATCGCTGGCGGTCCAGTCGTTGCTGGTCTCCACCCCGTCCGCCAGCATCAGCTTGTAGCGGGCCCAGCTGCCATCGTCGAAGGTCTGGGTCTTCAGCAGGTTGGCCTCCATGTAGGTGTCATCCTCGTTGCCAAGGCGACCCACGGCGCCGCCCACCGAGCCGGCCGGGGTGATGTAGGGGCCGCCGCGGCCACCGTTGCCGTTGCCGTTCACCAGCAGGCCCGAGCGGGCATAGCCGTGGAACTCGAAGCCCTGGGCACCGGCAGTCTGCTTGTCCACCTTCTCGCTCTGGGCCTTGGCCACGGCGGCGGTCTCGCGGGCTTCGCTCGCCTTGCTCTGGGCCTCATCGGCCCGCGCTTCGGCAGCGGTGGCGCGCGCCTCGGCCGCCAGCACCCGCGCCTCCAGCGCCGCCAGCCTGGCTTCGATACCGTCATCCGCCGCCCACAACGGGTTGCTCATTCCCAATCCCAGCGCCACGGCCAGCGCCAACTTGCTCTTGAACATCGTCATCGTCCTCACCTGTCTTCTGTCGCCCGTCCGGGCTCTGTTGTTGTTGACGAGCCGAGCATAGCTAAACCGCTTTAGCTGACTCAATACGCCAGCTAAACCGTTTCAGCAGGAGTGTGAGCGGGATAACATTTGTACAGGGGGAATTGGCGCAAGTTGTGAGGAGGATCCCTCATCGGGATCCACTCAATAAGGGGGGATCCAGGCCAGATGGCGGGCAAAAAAAAGCCGGCACATTCGTGCCGGCTTGGGTAACGCGGGTCGCGTTTATTTGGTCAGGTCGTCGAAGAAGCGTTTCACCCCTTCGAAGAAGCCTTCGGATTTCGGTTTGTGAGTCTTGGCAGCGGCGCCGCTGAAGGAGTCGTCCAGCTGGCGCAGCAGATCTTTCTGGGTCTCGGTCAGCTTGACCGGAGTCTCGATCACCACCTTGCACATCAGATCCCCCACCTGGCCGGAGCGCACGGACTTGACGCCCTTGCCCCGCAGGCGGAACAGCTTGCCGGTCTGGGTCTCCGGGGTCACCTTGAGCTTGACCCGGCCATCCAGGGTCGGCACTTCAATCTCCCCGCCCAGCGCCGCCGTGGTGAAGCTGATGGGCACTTCGCAGTAGAGGTCGTTGCCGTCACGGACGAAGATCTCGTGCTCGCGCACATGAACCTGTACGTAGAGATCCCCCGCCGATGCGCCGGTTTCCCCCGCTTCCCCTTCGCCGGAGAGACGGATGCGATCCCCGGTATCGACCCCGGCCGGGATCTTGACCGACAGGGTCTTGGTCTTCTGATAGCGCCCTTCCCCATGGCACTTGCGGCACGGATCCTTGATGATCTTGCCGCGACCGTGACAGTGGGGGCAGGGCTGCTGCACCGCGAAGAAGCCCTGGCGCATCTGCACCTGGCCGGAGCCGTGGCAGGTGGGGCAGGTCTGGGCAGAGCTGCCGGTATGGGCACCGGAGCCGTTGCACACTTCGCAGTGGACCTGGGTCGGGATCTTGATCTCCTTGGAGACCCCGCGCACCGCCTCTTCCAGCGTCAGCTCCATGTTGTAGCGCAGATCGGCGCCACGGGCCGGGCCGCGACGACCGCCCCCGCGACCACCGAAGATGTCGCCAAACACGTCGCCGAAGATGTCGCCGAAATCGGCGCCACCGCCAAAGCCGCCGTGGCCGCCACCCTGGCTCGGATCCACCCCGGCATGACCGTACTGGTCATAACGGGCACGCAGGTTCTCGTCGGTCAGGACCTCGTAGGCTTCCTTGACCTCTTTGAACTTCTCTTCAGCCCCGGCATCACCCTGGTTGCGATCCGGGTGATACTTCATGGCCAGACGCTTGTACGCCTTCTTGATCTCGCGCTCGTCGGCACCTTTCGACACCCCGAGCACTTCGTAGAAATCGCGCTTCGACATACTCATCCTGTTGCTATATCAGCAGTTACGCAGACGGGCGTTGGTTACCCAACGCCCGTAAATTCATTGACGAATCTGCTCACACTCTTACTACGAAGCCGTGATCAAGGCTCATGTGCTGCTCAGAATCCTCATGTATTCACATACACTCCGGTTCTTGCGCTGCTCTTTACCTTGCTGACGGCCTCTCGCGACAGACCGTGAACAGATTCTGAGCCGATGGGCGAAGCGGACTTCGCCCATCCGGGTCGGGCTTACTTCTTGTCGTCTTTCACTTCTTCGAACTCGGCGTCGACCACGTCGTCGTCAGCCTTGGCAGAAGAGGAGGACTGACCGGCGTCAGCACCGGCGGCGCCTTGCGCCTGAGCCTGCTGCTGGGCAATCTCCATCAGCTTCTGGGACGCTTCCAGCAGCGCTTGCTGCTTGGCTTCGATGGCAGCCTTGTCGTCACCCTTGATGGCGGATTCCAGCTCGCTCAGGGCAGTCTCGATCTTGGTCTTCTCGTCGGCAGGCAGGGCTTCACCGGCTTCGGTGACCTGCTTGCGCACGGAGTGGACCAGACCGTCAGCCTGGTTGCGGGCCTGCACCAGCTCTTCGAACTTCTTGTCCTCGGCCGCGTTGGCTTCGGCTTCGCGTACCATGCGTTCGATCTCGTCATCAGACAGACCGGAAGAGGCCTGGATGGTGATCTTCTGCTCCTTGTTGGTCTCCTTGTCTTTGGCGGAGACGTGCAGGATGCCGTTGGCGTCGATGTCGAAGGTCACTTCGATCTGCGGCAGACCGCGCGGTGCCGGGCGGATGCCTTCCAGGTTGAACTGGCCCAGGGACTTGTTGTCGCTGGCGCGCTTGCGCTCACCCTGCAGCACGTGAATGGTCACGGCAGACTGGTTGTCTTCGGCGGTGGAGAACACCTGGGACTTCTTGGTCGGAATGGTGGTGTTCTTCTCGATGAGCGCGGTCATCACGCTGCCCATGGTCTCGATCCCCAGGGAGAGCGGAGTCACGTCCAGCAGCAGTACGTCGGTCTTGTCACCGGACAATACGGCACCCTGGATGGCAGCACCCATGGCCACGGCTTCGTCCGGGTTGACGTCTTTGCGCGGCTCTTTGCCGAAGAAGTCGGCCACGGTCTTCTGAACCAGCGGCATACGGGTCTGACCGCCCACCAGGATGACGTCGTCGATCTCGCCAACGGCCAGACCGGAGTCTTTCAGGGCGACACGAACCGGCTCCAGGGAGTCTTTCACCATGTCTTCCACCAGGGATTCCAGCTTGGCGCGGGTCACCTTGATGTTCATGTGCTTCGGACCGGTGGCATCTGCTGTGATGTACGGCAGGTTCACGTCGGTCTGCTGGGCAGAAGAGAGCTCGATCTTGGCTTTTTCGGCGGCGTCTTTCAGACGCTGCAGAGCCAGCTGGTCATTGCGCAGATCGATGCCCTGCTCGCGCTTGAACTCGTCAACCAGGTAGTTGATGACGCGGTTGTCGAAGTCTTCACCACCCAGGTGGGTGTTACCGTTGGTCGCCAGTACTTCGAAGGTGGTTTCCCCTTCGACTTCGTCGATCTCGATGATGGAGATATCGAAGGTACCGCCACCCAAGTCATATACAGCAACCTTGCGCTCACCCTTGACCTTGTTGACGCCGTAGGCAAACGCAGCCGCAGTCGGCTCGTTGATGATGCGCTTGACGTCCAGACCGGCGATGCGACCGGCATCCTTGGTGGCCTGACGCTGGGCGTCGTTGAAGTAGGCCGGTACGGTGATGACGGCTTCGGTCACCGGCTCGCCCAAGTAGTCCTCGGCGGTCTTCTTCATCTTTTTCAGCACTTCGGCAGAGATCTGCGGCGGTGCCATTTTCTTGCCTTTCACTTCAACCCAGGCGTCACCGTTGTCGGCCTTGGCGATGGCGTACGGCATGATTTTCAGGTCACGTTGTACTTCGTCATCTTCGAAACGACGGCCGATCAGACGCTTGATGGCGAACAGCGTGTTCTTCGGGTTGGTGATGGCTTGGCGCTTGGCCGGCTGACCAACCAGGATTTCGCCGTCATCGGCATAGGCAATGATGGACGGAGTAGTACGGTCGCCTTCCGCGTTCTCGATCACGCGAGCATGGTCGCCATCCAGAATAGCGACGCAGGAGTTGGTAGTACCCAGGTCAATACCGATGATTTTACCCATTTGACGAATCTCCAAATACTTTGAATAAACTGGCGAGGGGCTCGCCTTGATACGTTAACGGCTAGGTGGGGCCTGCCACTGTGGCTTTCAAGCTCCCGGCATCAAATTTTTTGTGCCGCCGTGGCCTTGCAACCTATATGGGGTCTCAAGTCGGCGCTTCAAGTCCGGCCCTGAAAAAACCTGCATACAGGCCACCTGACAGCCAAATGACGCCAGACACGTTTTCTGGCGCCACATCCAACAAAAAGCCCGCCAAGCGGCGGGCTTGGTGAGAACAGCGCGATCAGTCAGCGGACTTGGAGACCATCACCATGGCCGGGCGGATGACGCGGCCGTTGAGCTCGTAGCCCTTCTGCATCACGGCGATCACGGTGTTCGGCGCCACGTCGGCACTGGGCACCATGCTCATGGCCTGGTGGGCATTGGGGTCGAACGGCTGGTTGGTCGGGTCCAGCGCCACCAGGCCAAACTTGGCCACGCCGCTCTGCATGGATTTCAGGGTCAGCTCGACCCCTTCAATCATCGGCTTGAGGGTGTCGTTCTCCTTGTCCGCCAGCTCGATGGCGCGCTCCAGGTTGTCCAGCACCGGCAAGAGCTCTGCGGCGAACTTCTCCAGTGCAAACTTGTGGGCTTTCTCCACGTCCTGAGCGGCACGGCGACGCAGGTTCTCCATCTCGGCGACGGCGCGAATGGCGCGCTCGCGCTCTTCCAGGGAAGCCTGCTGGGCCGCCTCCAGCTGGGCCTCCAGCTCGGCGATGCGGGCCTGCTCGGCTGTCACTTCACTGTCTACATCGGTCGGCTCGACTGGCTGGGCTTCCACTTGCTCCATCGCTTCAACCTTTTGTTCTTCGTGGCTCATGACATCTCCAATATTCAGGGGTTGCGTGTGAGGGTGGCTGGCGTTCAGACAAGCGACACGCGCCAGCAGACCCTGTGTTGGCGCTATTATGGGGACACAGCCCCGGCTTTCAAGGGGAAAAGGGCAGATCGGGCACAATGGCGCCCATCCGCGTGCCAGGCAGCCCCTTTTCGGGGCCGATTGCACCAACCGCCACGGAGGCAGACAAATCCCCGGCAAAGCGCGGTATACTCCCCCCAAGACTCTCCCAGACCCGATAACCTATGGATTCTCCGTTCAAAACCGTTGCCCTCATCGGCAAGCCCCATCACGAGGGGGCCAACCAGACCCTGACCGGCCTGTATCAGTACCTGACCAGCCGCGGCTTTCGTGTGCTGCTGGAGAGCCGGGTGGCCCATACTCTGGGGCTGCTGGGGGAGAACGTGATGGATCTGGTGCAGCTCGGCGAGCAGGCGGATCTCGCCATCGTCGTCGGCGGTGACGGCAACATGCTGGGGGCCGCCCGGGTGCTGTCACGGTTCGATGTGGCGGTGATCGGGGTGAACCGGGGCAACCTCGGCTTCCTGACCGATCTCTCGCCCCAGGATTATCTGCTGCCCCTGGAGCAGGTGCTCTCGGGTCACTTCAAGAGCGAGCATCGCTTCCTGCTGGAGGCCGCCGTCTATCGCCACGGGGAGCGCAAGTCGAGCAACCTCGCGGTCAACGAGGCGGTGCTTCACCCGGGCAAGATCGCCCACATGATCGAGTTCGAGGTCTACATCGACGGCAGCTTCATGTACAGCCAGCGCTCGGACGGCATCATAGTGGCGACACCCACCGGCTCCACCGCCTACTCCCTGTCGGCAGGGGGCGCCATTCTCACCCCCAAACTCAACGCCATCACGCTGGTGCCCATGTTCCCGCACACCCTGAGCAGCCGCCCCATCGTGCTGGATGCGGACAGCGAAGTGCGGCTGCTGGTCTCGCCGGACAACCAGGACGACGCCATGCAGGTGAGCTGCGACGGCCAGGTCACCCTGGCGGTCCACCCGGGGGACGAGATCCTCATCAAGAAGAGCAGCCACAAGCTGCATCTGGTGCATCCCCTGGATTACAGCTACTTCCACGTGCTGCGCAACAAGCTCGGTTGGGGCAGCAAGCTCTTCTAGCCAGGCAACACCGGTGGCGAGGGTCTACCCCTCGCTGCTTTCGACCAGCCGAGGCAGTGCCGGCTCGAATGCCAGATGCACCCCGTTTCTCCCCGCTTCCTTCACCCGGTACATGGCAGCATCGGCTTTGGTCAGCATCAGTGCCAGGTCAGCCTCGGCACTGGCGCACACGACCCCCATGCTCACCGTGACCCCCTCGCACGGCAGGCAGGCCCCCTGCCGGGAGCCCGTCTCTATCTGGCGGCGGATCCGGTCACAGATGTCGCGGGCCATCTGGCCGCTCACGCCCCCCATGATGATGGCGAACTCCTCGCCACCGATGCGCCCCACCAGATCATCCTTGCGTACCTCGGCCACCAGCACCCCGGCCACATAGCGAATGACCTCATCCCCGCAGCCGTGACCAAACTGGTCGTTGACCCGCTTGAAGTGATCGATGTCCAGGACCACCACGCAGCGCGTCTGGCCAGGCATAGCCCCCTCTCCCTGCCTGAAGAGGCCGCGCCGATTGAGCACCCCGGTGAGGGGATCCCGCTCCGAGAGCGCCAGCAATGCCTCCTCCGTCTCCACATAGGCCACCAGAGGCAGCAGCAACACCGAGCCGATGGTCAGCACCATGTGCATGAAGAAGATGAGATCGAGCCAGCCTCCGTCTCCCATCCGCCCTTCGGCTCCCAGCAAGAGCAGCCCCCCCTGACTCAGCAGGATGGTGAAATGCAGCAGGTAAATGAGCGCCACCACATGGAGCACCCGCTTCTGTTGCCGGCCGAGAGAGACGATGAGGCAGGCGCACCACAGGTACAACATCGACTCCATCAGAGCCAGCACAATGCGCACGGGGGCGAGGCTGGACAATCCCAGATAGAGCAGCAGCAACACCGCCACGCCTCCCCTCACGGCACGGGGATGCCATGCGCGCTCGTAAAGCGCACAAAAACCGGCGAGCAACAGCAGGATGCTCATGAGCGAGACCAGGCCGCCGACCCGGATGCCCAGCGCCGGATACCCTCCCAATACCCCCAGACTGAGCAGCAGGATGGAGAGGGAGAAGAGAAAAGCGGAGAGGGACCAGTACAGAAAGTTGCCTCGACCCGGCTTCAGGGAGTGGATGAACAGCATGATCAGCCCCGACATCAGGTTGATTGCCAGGGAGATCAGCAGCAGGGTTGGGGTATGGATCATCTTGACGCATCCTTGCGAAGAGGTCTGTACACAGCCCAGGCTCAACCAGGACTGTTTCGAGTGTGTCTCAGCCAGCCACTCACCACAAGAGAGCCCCTCAAGGTGGCTTCTCGCATCGCCTCAGCCCATGCCAGGTACGCAGGTTGATTTTGCAGGCCATCTGATCGGCGTCACACTCATGCCGCGGCCTTGACATCCTTGCCCTCCCCCTGTTTCGCAAAAATCCTCCCTGCCCACTTTACTGTATATAAGACCAGTATATACTGGATGCATACACAGTAATGTTGACCCATACAGGATGAGACCATGCTGACCCAGCTGACCGTCAACAACTTCGCCATCGTCAAGTTTCTCGAGCTCGATCTGCAACCGGGGATGACCTGCATCACCGGGGAGACCGGGGCGGGCAAATCCATCGCCATCGATGCTCTGGGGCTGTGCCTGGGGGAGCGCGCCGAAGCCAGCATGGTGCGCCCGGGCAGCGACAAGACCGAGGTGAGTGCCCGCTTCCTGCTGGAGGGTAATCCTGCCGCCCGGGCCTGGCTCGCCACCAACGAGCTTGAAAATGACGGTGAGTGCATCGTCCGGCGGGTACTGTCCGCCGAGGGGCGCTCTCGCAGCTATATCAACGGGGTTCCCGTCCCCCTCGCCCAGCTCAGGAACCTGGGTCAACTGCTGGTCAACGTCCACGGTCAGCACGCTCACCAGATGCTGCTCAAACCCGATTACCAGCTCGCCCTGCTGGACGGCTACGCCGGTCATCATCTGCTCCTCGACGATGTGCGCCGCCACTACCAACAGTGGCGCCAGTTGCAAAACGAGCTCAACCGGCTCAAGGCCGAGCAGCAGCAGCGGGAAGCCCGCCGTCAACTCATCGAATACCAGGTGCAGGAGCTGGACGAATTTGCCCTTCAGCCGGGAGAGTTTGAAGAGATTGAAGAGGAGCATCAGCGGCTCGCCAATGGCACCGAGCTGATGCAGGAGTGCGGGTATTGCCTCGATCTGCTCTATGACAATGAAGAGACCACCATCGCCGGTCTGCTGCAGACGGCGGTGGACAGGGCCGAGACCCTGGTCGGCATGGACAGCCGGCTTGGCAACGTGCTCGGCATGCTCAACGAAGCCCTGATCGGCGTACAGGAGAGTCACAGCGAGCTGCGCAGCTATCTCGACCGGCTGGAACTGGATCCAGAGCGCTTCAACGAGCTGGAGAACCGCCTCTCCAAGGCCATCAACCTGGCACGCAAGCACCATGTCAAACCGGCGGAGCTGGCCCTGCACCATCAGGAGCTAGCCGCCGATCTGGCCCGCCTGCACTCCGACGAGGAGCGCCTGGAGGGGATGGAGGACGAGCTGGCCTCGGCCCACCAGGCCTTCGTGCAGGCTGCCGAGGCCCTGAGCCAGAGCCGCCAGCGCTATGCCGAGGAGCTGGGCGCGAAGGTAAGCGCCAGCATGCACGAACTGGCGATGCCAGATGGCCGCTTCGCCATCGAGGTGCGACCCGATGCCCAGAGCAGCCTCTCGCCCCTTGGCATCGATCGGGTGGAGTTCATGGTCACCACCAACCCGGGTCAGCCCATCCAACCCCTTGGCAAGGTGGCTTCCGGCGGCGAGCTGTCGCGTATCAGCCTCGCCATCGTGGTGATCAGTGCACGCAAGATCTCCACCCCGACCCTTATCTTCGACGAAGTGGATGTGGGGATCAGCGGCCCGACCGCCGCCGTGGTGGGCCGCCTGTTGCGCCAGCTCGGCGAATCCACCCAGGTGATGGTGGTCACCCACCTGCCCCAGGTGGCAGGCAAGGGTCACCAGCACATGGTGGTGAGCAAACACACCGACGGCAAGACAACGGAAACCCAGATGCAGGCGCTCACCCCGGGCGCCCGGCTCAACGAACTGGCCCGCCTGTTGGGGGGCGATCAGATCACCGACAACACCCTGGCCAATGCCCGTGAGTTGCTCGCAAGCTGACCACGGGGCCGGCGGGACATCCTCCCGTCCATGTCGGCCCTTTCAGATTGACCGTGCCATCATCGCGCTGGCCAGTTGAAACCTCTTGCCGACGGCGCCTGCCTGGTTGGCCGATACCGTGAGCCGCAAGAAAGAGGGGCTGCCCTGGCTAATCGGCTAATCCGCGGCACGTGTCTTGATGCTCAATCTGAGCCTGTCAGTCTGGTCATCACCCAGTCGGGTTTCCATCGCCATGGTCAGAACGCCCACTCATCTTCGTTGCACTCATTCACATATTGAACGGACCCACTCCTTCATTTTCCATTCAACTCAGTCTGTTATGATGATGTAAACGGGCTCGGTACCTTCAGTTGCTATCGACAGAAGGTGACGCTTGATGCAAACACACCGGGTTCGTTTGAGCTGACATTTCGCGGGAAGGGAGGATGGGAGCGCGCTTCCGCTGTCTGACCCGCACCTGCCAAGGAGAACTGCTTATGAGCCCGACCAATATTGTGCTGTTGCTGGAAGGCAAGGATTACGAGCAGGAGACACTGGCCAAGGCGAGCCGTCTGGCACAAGGGCTGGGCGCCAACCTGACCTTGTTGCACCTGACCCACAGCAGCAAGACCCGTCGCAATAGTCTGTCCCTGTCACAAGAGGAGCGCAGCGCCCAGGGCACCCTGGATGCCAAGGCGATCATCAGTGAACTCATCACCCAGCTGTCTCATCCGGTGGATTACCAGTGTCTGGTGGTGGATGACGTGGTGCCGGATCTCCAGCGCTGGCTGACCGCTCACCCCGCCGACCTCTTGCTGGTCGGCAGCCGTCATCACTGGATGGAGGGCTCGCTGGCCCGTCTGCTCCTCTACAAACTGCCCCTCGATATCCAGATCTGCCACGAGCCTCACGCCGCCTTGCTCAAAGCCGTCGGTTGACACCACAAGACCCGCTCCCTGAGCGGGTCTTCTTGTTTCTGACGCCCCGCCGTCATCCTCCCCCAGCTTGACCTCCTCCACTGCGTCACCGCCAGAACCACACGATTTCTTACACATTGCTCGCTTCTTTTTGAGGGCCATTTGCTGCACGATATGGCCCTTGCACGCCTTCGCTCGTTTCGTTCAGGTGATAAATGAAAGCTCTTCGAAAACCCGGCAAGCTCGCCCTGCTCGCCCTTGTGCTGATCCCTCTCGTCACCTGGCTGGCCTGGCCAGGCAACACACCGGACCCGGTACTGACCGCAACGGTTACCCGACAGGATGTGGAGCAGACGGTGCTCGCAAGTGGCGTACTGCAGGCCATCGAGCAGGTGGATGTGGGGGCCCAGGTCTCGGGTCAGGTCACCTATCTCGCGGTGGAAGCGGGTCAACAGGTCAAACAAGGAGAGCTGCTGGCGGAGATCGATCCCCTGATCGCCCAGAACAACCTCAAGACCGCCGAAGCTGAGCTGGCCAGCCGCCGCGCCCAGCTCAAGATCAAGCAGGCACAGCTCAAACAGAACGAGCTTGCCTGGCGCCGCCAGCAGCAGATGTTTCGGCAGGAAGCGAGCTCTCGTGCGGATCTGGAGAGCGCCGAAGCCCAGCTTGCCGTCACCCGGGCCGAGCTGCAAAGCGCCCAGGCCGACATCGACAACGCCATCATCAAGGTGGAACGCGCCAAGACGGAGCTCGGCTACAACCGCATTCAGGCCCCCATGGATGGTACCGTCGTCTCCATCGTCACCCGGCAGGGGCAGACCCTGGCCGCCAGCCAGACGGTACCGACCCTGCTCAAGCTCGCCAATCTCGACACCATGACGGTCAAGGCCCAGATCTCCGAAGCGGACGTCACCCGTGTCAAGGCGGGCATGCCGGTCTATTTCACCCTGATAGGGGATCCGGATACTCGCTACCACGGTACCCTTCGCACGGTCGAGCTGGCCCCCACCAACATCAATGAGCAGACGGCCAGCACCACGGCCACCAGCAATGCGGCCATCTACTACTATGCCCTGTTCGATGTGCCCAACCCCGGCCATCAGTTGAGGGTCGCCATGACGACCCAGGTCACCATCGTACTCGGCGAGCGCAAGCAGGTACTGGCCATTCCCCAGACCGCCCTCGGCAAGAAGATTGGCGACAACGAGTACGAGGTCAGCCTGCTCAAGGCGGGGGACCAGAGAGAGACCCGCCGCATCAAGACCGGCATGAAGGATGACATCAAGATTGAGGTGGTGAGCGGCCTGACCGAGCATGAGAAGGTGATCCTGGAGCAGGGCAAGCCGGCCCTGCACGATGAAGGGGAGATGGAGCCGTGAGCGAGCCCCTGATCCGTCTCAAGGGCATCGAGCGGCGCTACCAGAGCGGAGAGCACGAAGTGACCGTGCTGCACCCGCTGGATCTCGCCATCGATGCCGGGGAGATGGTGGCCATCGTCGGCGCCTCCGGCTCCGGCAAATCGACCCTGATGAACCTGCTGGGCTGCCTAGATCGCCCGAGCGGCGGCCAGTATCTGTTTCGCGGCCAAGACACCGCGACCCTGGATGCCCTCTCCCTGGCACGGCTGCGCTGCCACCACTTCGGCTTCATCTTCCAGCGCTATCACCTGCTGCCCCATCTGGATGCGGCCGCCAACGTGGAGATCCCCGCCATCTATGCCGGCACTGCCCGCCTTGATCGCCAGGCCCGTGCCCGCACCTTGCTGACCCGCCTGGGACTGCAGGATCGCAGCCACCACAGACCCGGCCAGCTCTCCGGCGGTCAGCAGCAGCGGGTCAGTATTGCCCGGGCGCTCGCCAACGGCGGCGAGGTGATCCTGGCGGACGAACCCACCGGCGCTCTCGACAGCCAGAGCGGCAAGGAGGTGATGACCATCCTCAAGGAGCTGCACGCCCAGGGCCACACCATCATTCTGGTGACCCACGACATGGCGGTGGCAAGCCATGCGGATCGCATCATCACCCTGCGTGACGGGCGGGTAGTGGAGGACAGCGGCCATCGGGCGACCGATGACAACGCAGCCTCACCCTCCCTATCCGGGACGCCGGCCCACCCGCAGCCAGGTGACGGCAGCCAGCTGGCCCCTCCCTCTGTCGGGCAAGATGCACAGAGCACAGGCGCCGCCGTCCGCACCGCAAGCCGGGGCTGGGATCGCTACCGGGAGGCGGGGCGCATGGCCCTGCACGCCATGCTGGCCCATCGCATGCGCACCTTCCTCACCATGCTCGGCATCATCATCGGCATCGCCGCCGTGGTCAGCGTGGTGGCGCTGGGTCAGGGGGCGCGCGCCAAGGTGATCGACGACATCAACGCCATGGGCACCAACACCATCGACATCTTCCCCGGCAAGGACTGGGGAGACGAGAAGGCCGCCAGCATCCAGACCCTGAACGAGCGGGATCTCGACGCGCTGCTCGGCCAGCCCTATCTGGAGGGGGCCAGCCCCCAGATAGCGACGTCGGGCCAGCTTCGCTATCGCAACAAGACCAGCAGCGGCAGCGTGATCGGGGTCGGCAACGACTTTTTCCGGGTCAAGGGGATGACGCTCACCCAGGGGCGCCTGCTCGATGAGCGGGACATTCGAAACCGGACGGCAGTCGCCGTGGTGGATGGCAAGACCATAGAGAGCCTGCTCGGCAAGGTGGACCCGGTCGGCCAGGTGGTGCTGGTCGGCACCCTGCCGGTGCGCATCGTGGGGGTGGTCACCCAGGAGACCGGCTTTGGCCGCAGCAGCCAGTCGGTCAATGTCTGGCTCCCCTACAGCGCCGTAATGAGCCGTCTCCTCTCCCAGCAGCACTTCACCCAGATCACCATCCGGGTCAAAGACGGCGTCCAGCCCGCCCTGGCCGAGCAGGCGGCAGTCGCCCTGCTGACCCAGCGCCACGGCGTGAAGGACTTCTTCACCTTCAGCAGCGACAGCATCGTCAAATCGGTGGAGAAGACCACCGCCACCCTGACACTGCTGGTCTCCGCCATCGCGGTGATCTCCCTCATCGTCGGCGGCGTCGGAGTGATGAACATCATGCTGGTCTCGGTGGTGGAGCGCACCCGGGAGATAGGGATCCGCATCGCCGTCGGCGCCCGCCAGTCCGACATACTGCAACAGTTCCTCATCGAGGCGGTGATGGTCAGCCTGCTGGGGGGGCTGCTCGGTATCGGCCTCGCCCTGCTCATCGGCGCTCTCTTCTCCCTGCTCGTGGAAAGCTTCCAGATGCGCTTCTCGCTCTTCTCCATCCTGATGGCCTTCGGGTGCTCCTCCCTCATCGGGATCCTGTTTGGTTACCTGCCCGCCCGCAATGCGGCCAGGCTCGATCCGGTGGAGGCACTGGCGAGGGAATGACGATGCACAACCTATCAAGGCTCGGGCTAAGCCTGATGCTCACCGCCAGCCTCGGTGCCTGCAGCCAGCAGAGCACCTATCACAGACCCGATCTCGACGTGGCGCCAGCATGGCAGCAGGAGAGCCGGGGTCTCACCGCGCAGCAGGCTGGCCCCTGGTGGCAGGGATTCCAGGATCCCGCGCTCGATCGCCTGGTCGAGGCGGTGCTGGCCGCCAACCCGGACATGCGGGTGGCCGGGCTCAAGCTCAAGAACGCCCTGCTCGGCGCCGATCTGGCTGACACCAACCTCACCCCCTCGGTCAGCGCCAATCTCGGGGCCAGCGGCACCAAGAACATGAAAGATGGCAGCGCCAGCAGCAACCTGGGCCCCTCCCTCAACCTCAGCTACGAGGTGGATCTCTGGGGCAGACTGGCCGCGGCAAGGGATCAGGCGAGCTGGGAGGCACAAGCCAGCGAACAGGATCTGGCCGCCACCCGGTTGCTGCTCATCGGCAAGACCCTGGAGCAATACTGGCAACTGGCCTACCTCGGCTCGGCCATTACCCTTAGCACCCAGCAACTGGCGAATCTGGAGCGCATTGAACGCCTGACCCGCGCCAAATACGAGGCGGGCGCCGTGACCCGACTCGATCTGGTACAGGCCAGCCAGCAGAAGGCAGGCAAGCAGGCGGAGCTCGCCACCCTCACCCAGCAGCGGGCACAGGCGGGCAATGCTCTTCGCCTGCTGCTGGGCCGCAGCAGCGGGCCGCTCGCTGACGCTCCCGACGCCCTGATCATGGGCCCGATCCCGTCCGTGGCGGCCGGCATCCCAGCCGATGTGCTGGCCCGGCGGCCCGATGTGCGCGCCGCCGAACTCAGGCTGCGCAAGACCCTTGCGAGGGGAGACGAGATCCGCACCGGCTTTTATCCCACCCTGAGCCTGACCGGCGGTGCCAGCACCACCTCGGATACCCTGACCCAGGTGCTGCAAAATCCGGTCGGCACCCTGGGCGCCACGCTGGCGCTCCCTTTCCTCGAGTACAACAAGACCCGGCTCTCCATCGCCAGCGCCGACATCGACTACCAGATTGCCGAAACCGAGTTTCGCAAGCAGCTCTATACCGCGCTGCTGGAAGTGGAGGATGGCCTGGCAGCCCGTCAGCAAGGGGATCAGCGGCTGCGCTATCTGGAGCAGCAGAGGGCCTATGCCCGGGAGGCCGAGAGGCTGGCAGGCGCCCGTTTCCTGGCCGGTGCCACCGGGGTGCAACCCTGGCTGGATGAGCAGAACCGCCTGTGGGATGCCGAGCTCGCCCTGCTGGCACAGCAGCAGACCCAGCTCAACAACATGGCAGGCATCTATCGGGCGCTGGGGGGAAGCGATCGAACCTGACCCAGGCAGAGAGTGTGGTATCGCGATGGACATCCAGAGGAAGTCAATCGCGACCCATTCTGCCCACAAACCAATTGATAATAATTTTCATTTCATCAAGAATGGGCGCCATCATCAGCCAGGAGTATGCCCATGTCTCAACCCGCCCCGGCCAATCGCCCCCGCCTGCTCACCGTCAAGCATGTTCAGGATGTGAGCCCGCACCTGCGCCGAATCTGCCTGACCAGCCCCGAGCTTGTGGACTACCCCTTCAGCTGTGGCGGTGCTCATGTCAAGATCATGCTGCCCCGACCGGATCAGCGCGAGATAGTGTTGCCCACCCCCACCGACAAGGGGCCTCGCTGGCTCGATCCCGCCCAGAAACCCGTCATTCGCACCTTCACCATACGTGCGTTTCGCCGGGAGGCGCTGGAGCTCGACATCGACTTCGCCCTGCACGGCGAGGCCGGCCCCGCCAGTCGTTTCGCCCTGCACGCCAAACCGGGTGACAGGCTCGCCATCTCGGGCCCGGGCGGCCCCGACCCCATGCTGCAAATGGCCGAGCACTATTACATGGCGGGGGATCTCACCGCCCTGCCCGCCATCAGCGCCATGGTGGAAGTGATGCCGGCCCATGCCCTCGGCCATATCGCCCTGCTGGTCCCCCATCAGGACGACGTGCAGGATCTGTCGCTGCCGGCCGGCGTCGACCTGCGCTGGTTCGTGGGCAATCCGGAACAGGCCGCGACCCTGGTGGCGCATTTCACCGCCCAGCCCATGGTCGCCGAGGGGAGCTATTTCTGGTTTGGCGGGGAAGAGAGCCTGGTCGTGCCGCTGCGCCGCCACGTCAGACGCACCCTGGATGCCGAGCGCCAGCGGGTCTACGCAGTCCCCTACTGGCGCAGCGGCAAGGATGAAGACGCCTACCACCAGGACAGGCACGCCGTGATGGACAGCTGACCCCCTCTTTATCTTGTGACTGGCGGGCTTCTTCCCTCGGGGAGCGGCCTGCTTTTGCTGCGGTTCCCCCGCCATCGTTCTCTCTCCCCCCATCTTCGCCTGGCGATTTCATTGCACTTGCATTTGAGACAAACACCAAGATAATGACAATCATTCTCAACAACTGCGATGAGCCGTGAATCTGTCTGCTCCCAACAGGATGCCGCATACGGGTTCCCCATCGCACACATGCACAGCAAGGTAACTCCAGATGGCAGTTTTGAATTCGGTCATGCGCGCCTTCGCCATAGAGGCGCTACCCACCCCTGCCGAGCTGCTGGCGCAGCACCCCTGTCCGGCCGACATGGCCCGGCACATCGACAACCAGCGCCATCAGGCACGCCGGATCCTGGCAGGTGAAGACGATCGCCTCCTGGTCGTGATTGGCCCCTGCTCCATCCATGATCCCGTCGCGGCCCTGGACTATGCCGGGCGGCTGGCACGACTCGCCACCGCCTATGAAGACAGCCTTCAGATAGTCATGCGCTCCTATTTTGAAAAGCCGCGCACCACGGTGGGCTGGAAGGGGCTGGTCTTCGATCCGCACCTGGACGGCAGCAACGACATCAATCGGGGATTGCATCTGGCACGCCAGGTGCTGCTCGACATCAATGGGCTGGGGCTCGCCACCGCCACCGAATTCCTCGACACCACCAGCTTTCTCTATCTCGCCGATCTCGTCAGCTGGGGCGCCATCGGGGCACGCACCACGGAGTCTCAGGTCCACCGGCAATTGGCCTCCGCACTGCCCTGCCCCGTGGGATTCAAGAACGGTACGGACGGCAATATCCGGGTCGCCATCGATGCCATCCAGGCCAGTACCGCCTCCCATCTCTTCACCGCCCCCGGCAGCCAGGGCGGCATGGTGGTGATCAAGAGCGAAGGTAATCCCGACGGCCATATCATTCTGCGTGGCGGCATCCTGCCCAACTACCACCAGAGCGATGTGGCGGAGGCAGCAGACCGCCTCACCCGTCAGGGACTCCCCCCTCGCCTGATGGTGGATTGCAGCCATGGCAACAGCCAGAAGCTGCACACGAACCAGCTGAAGGTCGCCAAAGAGCTCTGTCGCCAGCTGAGCGAAGGGAGCCAAGCCATCGCCGCCGTCATGGTCGAGAGCTTCTTGCTGGGGGGAAACCAGAAACCGGCTCCTCTGGGTGAGCTGCAATACGGTCTGTCAGTGACCGATGCCTGCCTCTGCTGGGAAGAGAGTGAACACCTGCTTGCCATGCTGGCAGAGGCGGTCCAGGCCCGTCGCCGCACCCGGAGAAAATACGCACACACCGTTCAGTCTGAACTCGGACAACCTGTCATCTAGCATTCGGTTTATTTGTTTGCCACCAATCGGTGTCTGCCTCATCCGCACGTTGTCCGGCATCGTGCGGATATATCGCAGAAGAGCGGTGTCAAACAGACCATAAATAGAGGGGATAAATTAATAGGCGGTGGGCGTCATGCATCAGCATGAAAAAGAGACGGGCCGCTCAGGCGTACTGATGAGGATCCACCGCCGCTATTTCATTCTGTCACAGCAGGTATCCATGTTCGTTTCTCACAAGGGACGAAGAAACACGGGCTGTATGAGTCCTCAGTGCGTATAAGTGGCGAGGTGGCGTGGAAGATGATGCTCCACCTTTATTGGGCACATGATGGTTATGGCTATTCCAGACGAGGCTCTCCAATTAACCGGAGTAACCTGTGCAATTGGGTTTTACTGCGACATCATCTGAACCCTGAAAATAATAATGCCGCCCTGTAGGCGGCATTATCGAGAATCGGATCCGGCGATCAGATCAGGAAATCGTTCAGATCCTTGCCCAGCGCAACTTGCTCGGCGATGGCCTTGGGCATACGACCCTGACCGGTCCAGGTCTTCTCCTGACCGTCTTCCTGGTACTTGTACTTCGCAGGACGGGGAGCACGCTTGCTCTTGGTGGTGCCCGCCGCAGCCGGAGCCGCCACGCTGCCGATCAGCTCACGGGGATCGATACCAGCCTGTTGCAGCATTTCGGTGAATTCATTCAGTTTGCGCTGACGCTCTTCCTGTTCGGCGCGTTCCTGTTCAACGGACTCGGCACGCTCGTTATATACCAGGTCAAACTTTTCTTTCGCTTCTTGCAGTTGCTCAAACGGCAGTTCACGAATGGCAGCGCGCAAGCTGCGAATGTTCAGCAGAACCTTCAGAAACTCGTTCATTACTTCCTCACAGAATTATTTTTGTATGTCACAGGGATAACACGATTTGAGAATAGCATGCCCATTGGATAACAACATAATGTTTTTATACCATCCGGCAAAGCGCTGACACCATATGGACATTATTCACCGTGGTTAATTCCCTGCCTGATACTTATTGGGAATACTCTCACAGACTTTATTTCCTATTTTCCCCGGTTAATCTCAGGCTCACCTCATCCGTTGCACACGCTGTTATCTCTTACCCGCGTCGCTCTGCGCCAGGTCATTTAGCAGCAGTGCTGGCCCTTATTGTACAAATAGTGCGCTCATGGCCATCACCTTCGCGGACAATAAACCAGGTCCCGTTTCAGGATGCCCCTTGCGCCTGATCCTGTATCCAGCGGATGAATGCCTGGATCTTGGGACACTGGCGATGAGGGAGGGTCGCCAGGTAATAACGCGGCTCGCAGCGCACCGCCATATCCGGGAAGGGCATCACCAGCGCTCCGCTCGCCAGCGCCTGGCTTGCCAGTTGCCTGCGCCCCATGGCGACACCGGCGTGGTGGGTGGCGGCAAGGATCGCCAGATCCGCCCGATCAAATCCCATGTGCGACGCGCAAGCCTCCAGGGAGAGATGCCAGTGACTCCCCCAGGTGCGCCACTCGTCGCTGTCGGTGTCCTGGCCCCAGGCCTGCCTGTCATGGAGCAGGCGGCACTGCTGCAGATTCCCCACCGCCCCCATCAGACCGTGGTCGCTGGCGTATTGCGGGCTGCACACCGGCACCATGAATTCATCCATCAGGGGGTGGATGGCTAGGCCCGTCGGGGTTCTGGCATCGAAGTTGAGGGTCAGGTCGATGCCGTAGCCGTGCAGGTTGATGTGCTCGTTGCCCGTCAGCAGGTTGAGCTCGATGTGAGGATACAGACGGGAAAAATCGGCGAGCCTTGGCACCAGCCAGCACTGGGCGATGGAGGGGCGCGAGTGCAGTGTCAGGGATCCCGACAGCGCCTGCTCCCTGATCTCCAGCACCTCCTGATTGATGAACTCCAGGGAAGAGGTGAGCGCCCAGAAGATGCGCTGCCCCTCCGTGGTCAAGGCCACCTTGCGGTGAAAGCGCTGGAACAGCAAAAACCCGAGCGCCTCTTCCAGGGCCGAGATGCGGTGGCTCACCGCGCTTGGGCTCAAGGAGAGCTCCTCGGCGGCGAGCGCAAAGGAGCCGTGGCGGGCCGCCGCCTCGAAGGTGTGGAGCCTGGCGAGCTGATGGCTGCTGAGCAGCTTGCTCCTCACCCCCGGGTGCTCATCGCGTTGCATGGTTGGGCCTCCCTCTCTTTTATCTGGCAGATGATACCAGAAGGGCGAGGTTTGCATTCACCAGGAAGACTCAACTCACCCGTATGCGAAGACACAGCAGGGTAGATGACCATTTGCATCAACTGGGCTCATCCAAGCCACCCGTTTTATCATTTGTCACGGCAACGCTGGCGCCGTTCAATGGGATGATTCCGTCACCACCCCGAGAGGCTTTCATGATACACACCAACATTGCCGGGCTCATCACCCGCTTCCCCCTGCTCGAACCGCTGATCGCCCTCACCCCTGTGACCTGGTTCAATCCGGGGGCCACCTCCCTCGCGGAAGGATTGCCCCATGTGGGGCTCACCCGGCACGATGTGGCCGCCGCCTCCGCCCGGCTCGCCCGCTTCGCCCCCTACCTGTGCGAGGCCTTCCCCGAAACCCGCGCCAGCCACGGCATCATCGAGTCCGGGATCGCCGCCATCCCGACCCTGCTGGGGACCCTCAATGGGCGCTACGGCGTCAAACTCACCGGCAGCTTGCTGCTCAAACAAGACAGCCACCTGCCCATCTCCGGCTCCATCAAGGCGCGCGGCGGCATCCACGAGGTGCTGGCCCATGCCGAACACCTGGCCATCCAGGCTGGGCTGCTGCGCGAGACGGATGACTATCGCACGCTGTTCTCGGACGAGTTCCGCCACTTCTTCAGCCAGTACAGCATCGCGGTGGGGTCGACCGGCAACCTCGGCCTCTCCATCGGCATCATGAGCGCCCGCCTCGGCTTTCGCGTCACCGTCCACATGTCCGCCGATGCGCGGGAGTGGAAGAAGCAAAAGTTGCGCGAACATGGCGCCATCGTCGTGGAATATGCCGACGATTACGGGGTGGCGGTGGAGCAGGGGCGCAAGGAGGCCGAGCGCGATCCCGCCTGCTTCTTCATCGATGACGAGCACTCTCGCACCCTGTTCCTCGGCTATGCGGTGGCGGGCGAGCGGGTGAAAAAGCAGTTCGACGAGATGGGCATCAGGGTGGACGCCGACCATCCGCTCTTCGTCTACCTGCCTTGCGGTGTCGGCGGCGGCCCGGGCGGGGTGGCCTTTGGTCTAAAGCTGGCGTTCGGGGACAACGTGCACTGCTTCTTCGCCGAACCTACCCACTCCCCCTGCATGCTGCTTGGGGTCCACACCGGGTTGCACGATGCCATTGCGGTGCAGGATCTGGGCATCGACAACCTCACCGCCGCCGACGGCCTCGCGGTGGGACGCGCCTCCGGTTTTGTCGGCCGCGCCATGGAACGCCTGCTTGCGGGCTTCTACACCCTGAGCGATCAGGAGATGTACGACCTGCTGGGGCTCCTGGCCCGGGATGAAGAGATCCGGCTCGAGCCCTCGGCACTGGCGGGCATGGCAGGCCCCTGGCGAGTGGCCGCCAACCTTGAGTGGCAGAGTGGGCAGGGACTGGATGCAGCCAAGATGGCCGGGGCCACCCACCTGGTGTGGGCCACCGGCGGCGGCATGGTGCCCGCCGAGGAGATGGAAAAATACCTGGCCTGCGCCCGGATCTGATCTTTTTTTCGCCCCCGTGACCCGCCGACCTGGCGGGTTTTTCTGCTGCGAGATCAGCAAGATGGCACCTCAGCCCTCGCCCCCATGACACAGACGGCCAGACTGCTGGACAGCCTGATTTGTCATCCAGCCCCACCGACTGGTTATTTTGTGATACGATAGAGACCGTTTTTTGACATCTGCGCCCCGTTGTCCCCTTTTTCCGGTGAGATAACCACCGGATCCGGCGACCAACACCTGCCGGGCGCAGCACAACATGTGCCCAGTTCGAATCGCTCCTGCGCGACCTTGACGCCAGGAGCACTCCCCTCTGGGCACCTTAGATAAGGAGATCGGGCGATGAAACAATATCAAAGCTGGTTGGGACAATATCTGATGAGCCGCCGTGACGGAGACCACGCCATGGCATCCGAGCTCGCCAGCTCCATCTGCGAATTCTGGCAGGCCCGTGGAGATGAGGCCGAGACCAGCAAATGGCAGCAGATCTACGAGCAGCACGTGGAAAAAACCACCTGACGACCTGCTCTCCTCCATAAAAAAACCGGCGCTCATGGCGCCGGTTTTGCATTTCAACGACCCGGATCACATCTGGTCGATCATGTCCTGGGCGAACTGGGAGCAGGAACGCAGGGTGGCCCCTTCCATCAGACGCTCGAAGTCATAGGTGACGGTCTTGTTGGCGATGGCCGCTTCCATCCCCTTGACGATGAGGTCAGCCGCCTCGGTCCAGCCCAGGTGGCGCAGCATCATCTCGGCAGAGAGGATGAGGGAGCCCGGGTTGACCTTGTCCTGGCCAGCGTATTTCGGCGCGGTGCCGTGGGTGGCTTCGAACAGGGCAACGCCGTCGCCGATGTTGGCGCCCGGCGCGATGCCGATGCCGCCGACCTGGGCCGCCAGCGCGTCGGAGATGTAGTCGCCGTTGAGGTTCATACAGGCAATGACGTCATACTCGGCCGGACGCAGCAGGATCTGTTGCAGGAAGGCATCGGCGATGACGTCCTTGACCACGATGGTCTTGCCGGTTTTCGGGTTCTTGAAGGAGCACCAGGGGCCGCCGTCGATGAGCTGGGCATCGTACTCTTTCTGGGCCAGGGCATAACCCCAATCCTTGAAGGCACCCTCGGTGAACTTCATGATGTTGCCCTTGTGCACCAGGGTCACGGAGTCGCGATCGTTGTCGATGGCGTACTCGATGGCGGCACGGACCAGACGCTCGGTACCGGCCTTGGACATGGGCTTGATGCCGATGCCGCAGGACTCGGGGAAGCGAATTTTCTTCACGCCCATCTCGTTTTGCAGGAAAGCGATCACCTTCTTGGCTTCATCGCTGTCCGCCTTCCACTCGATGCCGGCGTAGATGTCTTCGGCGTTCTCGCGGAAGATCACCATGTCGGTCAGCTCGGGGTGCTTGACCGGGCTCGGGGTCCCTTCGTAGTAACGGACCGGGCGCAGGCAGACGTAGAGATCCAGCTCCTGGCGCAGGGCCACGTTGAGGGAGCGAATACCACCGCCGACCGGGGTGGTCAGCGGGCCCTTGATGGCCACGCAGTATTCACGAATGAAATCCAGGGTTTCGGCCGGCAGCCAGGCACCTTCGCCATAGACATGAGTCGATTTCTCGCCGGTATAGATCTCCATCCAGGCGATCTTGCGCTCGCCTTTGTAGGCTTTCTCGACCGCAGCATTCACCACATTCAACATGGCCGGGGTCACGTCCACACCGATACCATCCCCTTCGATAAACGGAATGATGGGGTTGTGGGGAACCTGCAGCTTGCCGCTGGCATCGACTGTGATTTTCTGGCCCTGGGTCGGGATAACTACTTTGCTTTCCATCGGCATCTCCTAACTTCCGTTTGTTATCAATCTGATCGTTGCGCGCGGCCATCTTAAGCCCATCCATTTGCATAATCAAATAGCGGGCGTGCATGTCAGACCATAGTCGGGGAGTGGATCACAGTGCGCCTGAGGATCCCCTCCTCCCTTGCCGCCCTCTGGTCCTGACGAGGCGCAGGCCCCGTCCATCCGGGCCTCTTCCTCTCTTGATGACAGCCTCTCCCTGCCCTCGCCGCCCCGAAGGCGCCACTCCCCCAAATCCCGTTCGCCTTTACATCGTCGTAACCCCTTTGGCGAGGCAAGGCGCGCCGGGGGACAGGCAGCCGGATCCGGACTAGGCTCTTTGCCAGTGATCGGGGCGCCCGGGGCGTGGCCGGTCATGAAGAGAGCACGACAACAAGGAGAACACCATGTTTATCGTCACCAACCGGATGGTCAACGAGCAGGGCAAGACCCCCAGCGAGATCTTTGGCGAAAAACCCGCAGAGGGCCCCAACGAACTGCGCCTCGCCGAGGCCCGGCGTCAGGGCAAGCAGTGGCAGCTGGACCTGCTGCCGGATCAGATCACCGCCGAGATGGCCGCCAGCGTCGGCCTTGACCCCGACCTCCCCCACCCGGCCAGCGCCTATGTGGCGCGCAAGCTGCTGGAGCGCTGCGCCGGGACCGGCAGCACGGCCAAGCAGAAGCTCAAGACCGGCAAACACCTGCTGCTGTTCGTACACGGCTTCAACAACGATCTTGACGATGTGCTGGAGCGAGCCGCGGGGCTCGAGGCCCGTTACGGCGTCGAGGTGCTCTGCTTCAGCTGGCCCGCCAATGGCGGCGGCGCCCGGGGCGTGCTGAGCTACAAGAGCGACAAGCGCGATGCCCTGGCCTCGGCCGGGGCCCTTGACCGGGTGCTGGAGAAGATGAAGGGGCTGCTCGACGAGTTCAACGGCCAGTATGTGACGCAACTGGAAGAGAAAGCCCAGAAGAAGTTCGCCGACAACGGCGAGGCCTGGGATCGCTACTTCGCCAAGGAGGTGAACAAGCGCTGCCCCTTCACCATCAACCTGCTGCTGCACAGCATGGGCAACTACCTGTTCAAGCACCTGCTGGGCAGCACCACCTACCACGCCAACCAGCTGCTGTTCGACAACATCATCATGGCCGCGGCCGACACCAACAACGAGCTTCACGCCCAGTGGGTCGATCGCATCCAGTGTCGCAACCGCCTCTACATCACCATCAATGAGCGCGATGGTGCCCTGATGGCATCGCGCATGAAGATGGGGGAGCAGCAAAAGGCGAGGCTCGGCCACTACACCCGGCGGCTGGACGCCAGAACGGCCACCTACGTGGACGTGACCAATCAGCCCCATGTGGGGGACTCTCACGCCTACTTCGAAGGGGATGCCCTCGCCAACGAGAAGGTGCTGCGCTTCTTCCACACCGTCTTCAACGGCGGCACCGGCGAGAGCGCGGAGCTGTTCGATGCGGCCCAGAACCTCTATCGCCTCTAGCCACTGCGCAAAAAAAACCACCGCCCCGAACAGGGCGGTGGTTTTTCATTATGCGCTCACTTGGTGGTCACAAGGCCGCCAGGGGCTAGTGTTCTGCCGCTTCCGGCTGGGGCGCTTCGCTGCGCTCCCGTTGCAGTTCATCGACCCTGGCCTGCCATCTGTCCTGGGCCTGTTTTTGCCCCTGGGACTCGAATTCCTGGCGCATGGTGTCGATTTTTTGGTCAAGTTTTTCCATCAGGATGTCTCCTTACATCTCGGGTTACACACTGGCTGACGGCACTGTTTGGCCAACCTGCTCACCCGATTGGACACCAGGTTTTCCCCAATTGTCCAACAAAATAAACGATTGATTATGCAAAAACCAATCTAGAAAATGGGTTGAAGATCCTTATGAAACCCCATCATTCACCCTGAAAACGCCTGATAAAAACACTATTTTTACCATTCATATCAATATCTTGATATTTATCACTCGCTCAATGACGCCCTTGAGATCGGCATGACGAGTGTATGCACATTTTTTTTCACAAAAACTCCCCGATCTCCAGGTTTTGCGACCGGAAAGTCCCCTTTTTCCATCCAAAAATGCGATGGGTTATGACACAACCCATCTCTTTAATGGATAGATAATCCCCAACCCCGGCCCTGCGGCTTGCCAGCCCGACCACCAGCAGGTTCGCTTGTTACCCATCCGGGCATATCCCGCCCCACTCCCGCCCCGATAAAATGGGGCCGCACCGCGCCTGCTGAGCGGGTTGTTGCCGCCCTCATCCCCTCTCGTCGGAGTCATGACATGGATCTCTTCTGGTGGTTTGCCCTGCCCGTCGCCGCAGGCACCTTCTATGGGTGCTATTTCTGGAACCAGCGCCATGCCCAGCCCGACTGGCTGCGCCTGCCTACCCGCGCCGACTACCTGCACCAGCATCCCGAATGCGCCATCGACCATGAACTGGGGGCGCGCTGCTGCGCCTGCGGCTCCGACAAGGTGCTGGGCCACCCCCAGACCGGCTGGCCTGATCATCGCTTTCGCCACACCTGCCTCGCCTGCGGCAAGGCGCTCTTTCGCACCGAAGAGCCCCCGATATAAGTATCCACATTCGCCCTTTTTGTATGGCGATGTATGGCGATGGCAGATGCTGACACCCGCGAAGCAGCAAAGAGCACGCGCTCGGGACAGGGAGACGGCGCAGGCGTCCTGACAGGGAGAGCGCCGACCAGGTCAGAATGGGTTGTCGTTTGTGACCCTCTTTCGTACTATTGCCCGCCACTGCAAAACCCTTTTCCGGCCCGGGCATCACGCACGGCGCGGGCCCACAAACGGATAGCGATCCCATGACATCTCTGACCCACTGCTCGGTGCTGGCGATGACGCTGGTTGCACTGCCCGCCCTCGCCTCCGGTGACGGTGACGGGTGCGGCTTCTGGCTCACCGACTGCCCTCTCCCCACCTATCCGCTCTATCTCAACGAGAACGACACCCGGGGCAACCTGCTGATGCTGCTGGGGGATGCCCAGCATCACCCCCTCCCCTTCACCCTGCCGGCGGATCCGCTGAACGAGCGCAGCCAGCCGCTGTTCTACCTCACCCGCCTCCCCCAGCCGGAGGAGGTGGAGGACCCGGCGCTGCGCGAGCAGCTCGGCAGCCGGCTGGCCGCCTACGACCCGTCCCTCCCCCCGCAGCTCGAGCACTACGCGGGCCATGACTCCCTCTACGGCCACGCCATCTCCAACTCCCTCTCCTCGGTCAGCGCGTTTCTGGACGCCCTCGAGCAGAGCGAGGTGCCCGCCCCGGAGCGCACGTCGCTGCTGCGAAGCCGTCTGCTGATCCTGGGGCAGCAGGAGAGCCCGGCCCCCGCGACCGAAATGAGCGGTGCTGCCCTGGAGTGGCAGGGGTATCTGCAGGCCGCCCGGCACTTCTACGAGAGCCGCTTCGAGGAGGCCCGCGCAGGCTTTGCCGCCTTGCAGCAGGCCAAGGCCCCCTGGGTGGCCGAGAGCGCGACCTACATGGTGATGCGCACGGAGATCAACCTCGCGATGAAGGAGGCGAAGGACGAATACGGCGATCAGGACGTGATCAGGAGTGACAAGGAGGCCCTTCGCCGCGCCATGGCCCAGGGTCAGGCCTATCTGGCGGCCTACCCGCAAGGGCGCTACGCCAGCTCGACCAGAGGACTGTTCAGACGCATCCAGTGGATGTCCGGTGATCTCGGCGCCCTGCGGGATGCCTATGACGAGGCCATGGCAACCCGCCAGCCCTTGCCGGTGCTGGAGGCCCTGGTCAACGAGATCGATCTCACCCTGCTCAGTGGCGATGCCTATCGCCATCAGGCGGCCTATCAGGACTCGGCCCAGCCGGCGCTGCTGTTCGTCAATGCCCTGCGGGGTCTCAGACCGACCTATGAGCGGCCGCGGGACTGGCAAGATGCCCAGCTGGACGACGCCATCGCGCACCTGCAAAAAACCGGTCACCAGGCGCAGGCGGCCTATCTCAAGGCCTACGCCCTCTTTTTGGACAAGCAGTTCGAGCAGGTGCTGGCCCTGCCCTCCCCGGGGCAGGAGGACGCCACCCTGGCATTCAGCCACCAGATGCTGCGCATCTGGGCCTGGCAGGGCATGAAGGCCTTCGACAAGGCCGAGCAGGCCCTGATGGCGCTGGTGGCCTCCCCCCTGGGTCAGGCCCAGCAGGCGTTCGTGGAGAACGTGCTGGCGGATCACTGGGTGCGCACCGGCAACACGGCCGCCATCTTCCAGCCGGGTAGCCCCATCACCCAGCTGCGCATCCGCGCGGCCGTGCTCAAGCAGGAGGCCGACCCCGCCCTGTTGCGCCAGCAAGCCAGCCAGGGCCCGAGCGCGGCAGAGCGGCAGATTGCGCTCCATACCCTGCTGGTGCGGGATCTCATCGCCAGCGACCCGGCCACCTTCTTGCAGGATGTGGCCCTCATCCCCGCCGATTACAAGGAGGCGACCCCTCCCGCCGACGCGCCCTGGGAGCCTGTGCCCAACGGGGATGTGCGCCTCTCGGCGTTCCAGTGGCGCGGAGAGGGGACGCCCCAGGGTTACCACTGCCGGGATCTGGCCCAGACCCTTGGCACCCTGGTGCAGCGCCCCGACGATGGTCATGCCCTCAACTGCTTCGGGGAGTATCTGCGCAGCCGGGATCCCCATATCGACCTGTGGCAGGATCGCGAGATGATCTGGGGGCTGGCGCAAGACGAGCGCCCCACGTTCCCGAGTCGCCTCGCCCTCTATCAGGCCGTGATGGCCAACCCCAAGGCAGAGCCCGAAGACAAGAGCTATGCCCTCTATCGCGCCATCCAGTGCTATGCCCCCTCCGGCTACAACAGCTGCGACAGCCAGGAGATCCCCAAACGCACCCGGCAGGCCTGGTTCAACACCCTCAAGCAGCGCTATGGCAACTCGGTGTGGGCCAGATCCCTCAAATACTACTGGTGAGCCATGAGCAGACCCCCTGAACGCGCCCTGCTGGCACTGCTGCTGACGGCCCTGGCCACCCCCCTTGAGGCCAGTGTCGATGCCAGCGCCTATCACGGGTTCTGGCTCTGGTCCGCCACCCGCCACCAGCCGGTACTGGAACAGGCCAGCACCCTCTATCTGCATCAGGGGGAGATCCTGGACAGGCCCGGCGGCCCCCGCTTCGTCAAGCTGGGGCGGGTTCCCTCCCCCCTCAAGGCCGGGCAGGTCTGGCTGGTGGTGCGTGTCAACGCCCTCCCCCTCTCCCCCGCCCACGAGCAGGTGCTGGTGCGCCTCTACGAGGGGTGGCGCGCGGCCGGGGCCAGGGTGGCGGGCATCCAGATCGACTTCGATGCGGCGACCCGCCAGCTCGATCGCTATGGCAACGCCCTGCAACAACTGCGGCGCGCCCTGCCTCCCGGGTGCAAGCTCAGCGTGACGGGGCTGCTCGACTGGGCGAAAACGGGGGACGTGGCAGAGCTCAATCGCCTGCCCGTGGACGAGCTGGTGATCCAGACCTATCAGGGCACGCGCACGGTGCCGGGCTATCAGGCCTATCTGCCCGCCATGGCGCACCTGACCATCCCGTTCAAGGTAGGGCTGGTGCAGGATGGGGAGTGGGATCCCGCCTGGCAGACAACACTGGCCGCCTCCCCCCACTACCGGGGCGAGGTGGTCTTCCTGCTCAACCGCCCGGTGCCGATCCCGGGGACCAGCGCCCCTGTTCCCCGGCATGACGCCCACTGAGACGCGGGTGAACCCTATCGGGGCACAGGGGCAAGGGCGTGCCCACGGCAAGCAGCCGTGGCAGACCCAGATCCAGCTGTTGGCATCCACACCGGGCGAGATGCCGTGCGAGAGGAACGCCGCCAAGGCCACCACATCGGTCAAGCCCGCCATCGTTTCGCGCGGCGCTCACCGTCACAAACAGGGAGAGAGATAAGGATGACGTTTGTCGAGATGAACCCCGCTCACCTGCCGCTTGCCCTGCTGCTGGAGGCCGATCCCGCCGCGTCGCGCATCGCCGCCTACCTGCCCGGGGCCTGGGGCTTTGCCGCCCTGGCGGACAACGAGGTCGTGGGGGCCTGCGTGGCAGGCCTGGTGGGGGAGCAAACCGCCGAGATCTTCAACATCGCCGTTACCCCCAACCGCCAGCAGCAGGGCATCGGCTCCGGCCTGCTGCGCTTCGTGCTGGAGAACCTGGCCGGGAAGGGGATAGGCCGCGTCGAACTCGGTACCGGCAGCTTCGGCCACCAGCTCACCTATTACCAGCGCCACGGCTTTCGCGTCCATGCCGTCGTGAAGGATCACTTCCTCATCCACTATCCCGAGCCCCTGATGGAGCACGGCATCCAGCACAAAGACATGCTGCGCCTCTCCCTCGCACTGGCGCCGGGCACCGCCTCCCCCTGACCCGAGAGGGAAGCCCCGCTCTCCCCCTGATGGCCGCCCCCTGTGGTACACTCCGCCATCCCCTGTTTTTGGTAGGCATGCGATGAAATCAGCCCGTCCCCGTCTCTCCCTCTCCGCCCGCCCTGACGCAGGCCGCACGGCCAGCGGGCCTACCACTGTGCCCCCATCCCAACGCCGGGAGGCCCGGCACCCAGGGAGGGTCAACGAGCGCAAACCGGCCCCCGCCCCGGCGGATCGCAAGCTGCTGCTCCTGAACAAGCCCTACATGGTGCTCTGCCAGTTCACCGACGAAGGGGGCCGCGAGACCCTCAAGGATTACATCAAAGAGCCCGGCATCTATGCCGCGGGCAGGCTGGATCGAGACAGCGAAGGGCTCTTGCTGCTCACCAACGACGGCAAGTTGCAGGCACGCCTCACCCAGCCGGGAGAGAAGACCCCCAAAACCTACTGGGTGCAGGTGGAAGGAGTGCCGAGTGAGGAGAAACTGGCCGCCCTGCGCGCCGGTGTGGAACTCAACGACGGCATGACCCTGCCCGCCGGGGCGCGCATCATGGATGACCCTGCGGTGTGGCCACGCAACCCGCCCATTCGCGAGCGCAGGGAGATCCCCACCTGCTGGCTCGAGATAACAATCGTGGAGGGGCGCAACCGTCAGGTGCGGCGCATGACCGCCCACATCGGCCACCCCACCTTGCGCCTCATCCGCTACGCCATCGGGGAGTGGACCCTCGATGGGCTGGCGCCGGGAGAGAGCCGCGCCCTGCCCGCCCCCGAGCTGGCACCCGCGCCACGACCAGCCGCCACGCAAGGCAAAGCGCGGGCATCCGCCGCAGCCGGGGGCGCTGGCCGCAGCGCTCCCCGCACCGCCCGGCCAACAGATCAGGATCCACCCCAGGGGCGGGAGCGCCGCGGGGCAGACCCGCGCCCCGGCAATCGCAGCGGCGGGCGCACCACCGCCCGCCGTCCGGCTCGCACCAAGCCCTCTGAATGAAGGCGACAACGGATCTGCATCGAGCGCCCCTGCCGGGGCACAGCCAACAAGACAAGGAGTCCTTATGAGCGATCACCCACCGCTGCCCACCCGCCTCACCGTGGCCGCCCTGGTGCACTGGCAAGGGCGTTTCTTGCTGGTGGAAGAGGAGATTGCGGGCAAGCGCCGCTTCAACCAGCCCGCCGGCCACGTGGAGCCGGGAGAAGATCTCATCCAGGCGGCCTGCCGCGAGCTGAAGGAGGAGACGGGGCTGACCGCCACGCCCACCGGCTGGCTCGGGGTCTACCTCTTCAAACCGGCGGACAGCGAGGCCACCTTTGTGCGCACCGCCGTCATCTTCGACCTTGAAAAGTCGCCCGGTCAGCACCATCCAGAGGATCCCGACGGTGACGTACTGGCCTGTCACTGGCTCAGCCTGGAGGAGATTGCCGAGTGCAAGCCCGCCCTGCGAAGCCCCCTGGTGTGGCAGTGTATCCAGGACTATCTGGCAGGCACCCGCCTGCCGCTGTCGGCCCTCAAGGCCTTTATCTAAGCGCCATTGGACGCTCTTTTTGACGCTATGGGGCCGAGACAAGAAAAACGATTTCCCGCCACCGGGCTTCCAAGGGGAACGGCGGCAGGGAGATGTGACCGGGGGCGCAAAACTCTGGTAGAATACGCCCCGTTTAAACGAACTGGTAACTTCGACTAATGACAGACAACAGCCAAATCAAGGTGATCGTCGGCATGTCCGGCGGCGTGGATTCTTCCGTCTCGGCCTACCTGCTCCAGCAGCAGGGCTATCAGGTCGAAGGCTTGTTCATGAAGAACTGGGAAGAAGACGACACGGACGAGTACTGCTCTGCCGCCCAGGATTTGGCTGATGCCAAGGCCGTCTGCGACAAGCTGGGGATGAAACTCCACACCATCAACTTCGCCGCCGAATACTGGGACAACGTCTTCGAGCACTTCCTGGAAGAGTACAAGGCGGGTCGCACTCCGAACCCGGACATCCTGTGCAACAAGGAGATCAAGTTCAAGGCGTTCCTGGAATTTGCCGCCGAAGAGCTGGGTGCCACCTACATCGCCACCGGCCACTATGTGCGCCGTGACGACAGCACCGGCCGCCCGCGCCTGCTGCGCGGCCTCGATACCAACAAGGATCAGAGCTACTTCCTCTATACCCTGAGCGAAGCCCAGGTGGGTCAGAGCCTGTTCCCGGTCGGGGATCTGGAAAAACCCGAGGTGCGCCGCATCGCCGAGCAGCTGGATCTCATCACCGCCAAGAAGAAAGACTCCACCGGCATCTGCTTCATCGGTGAGCGCAAGTTCAAGGACTTCCTGGCCAAATTCCTGCCCGCCCAGCCCGGTCCCATCGAAACCGTGGACGGCAAGATCATCGGCGAGCATCAGGGGCTGATGTACCACACCCTGGGCCAGCGCAAGGGGCTCGGCATCGGCGGTCGCAAAGATGCCACCGAAGAGGCCTGGTACGTGGTGGACAAAGAGGTGGAGCGCAACACGCTCGTGGTGGCGCAAGGGGAACACCCCCGCCTCTACTCCGACGGCCTGGTCGCGAGCCAGCTGCACTGGGTGGATCGCACCCCCATTCGCGCGCCGCGCCGCTGCACCGTCAAGACCCGTTATCGTCAGGAAGACATCCCCTGCCTGATCCAGCCCATCGACGATGAGACCATCCGGGTCATCTTCGACGAGAAACAGGCTGCGGTGACCCCGGGCCAGTCCGCCGTCTTCTACGACGGGGAAGTGTGTCTGGGCGGTGGCATCATCGAACAACGTTTCAGCCATCCGGTCTAAGGGCTGGGCGCTCACGAGCGTCCGCGCTGTACTCACTTCTCCCCTCGCGGGAGAAGGGTTGGGGATGAGGGGTAACCACCCTCACCCTGACCCTCTCCCTGAGGGAGAGGGGACAAAGAAAAACAGTACCAGGCAGCGATACATGATTGGCAACGTCCAGGCCGGATCATGGCATCGGCCGGTGAATGAACAGAACAGGGCTGTGAAGACATGGCCGACACATTCCAGGTCGGATCATGGCATCGGCCGGTGAAAGAACAGAACAGGGCTGTGAAGACATGGCCGACACATTCCAGGCCGGATAATGGCATCGGCCGGTGAAAGAACAGAACAGGGCTGTGAAGATATGAGCGACAAATTCCAAGACAGAACCATGGCCTTCGCAGGCATCTGCCAGGCCGCCTATCTGGTGCAGAAAGTGGCCCGTGACGGCTCCTGCGACGAAGCCTCCCTGCGCGAGAGCCTGCAAAGCATTCTGGTCACCAACCCCACGCAGCCGCTGGAAGTGTTCGGCAGCCACCTGGCCATTCGCGACGGCTATCGCGCCCTGGTGGAACAGCTGGGGGCCGACGGCAGCCAGAAGAATGCCGAGCTGACCCGCTACGTGGTGAGCCTGATCGCGCTGGAGCGCAAGCTCGCCAAGCGCAAGGACATCCTCAACATGCTGGGGGAGCGGATCAGCCAGATCGGCCGCCAGCAACAGCATTTCGATCTGCTCGACGAGCAGATCCTGGCCAACATGGCGAGCATCTACAGCGACCTTATCAGCCCCATCGGGCCGCGCATCCAGGTGGCGGGCACCCCGCTCTTCCTGCAGCAGCCCCTGGTGCAGCACAAGGTGCGCGCCCTGCTGCTCGCAGGCATCCGCGCCGTGGTGCTGTGGCGCCAGCTCGGCGGCAGCCGTACCCAGATCATCTTCGCCCGCAAGAAGATGGTGGAACTGGCCAAACGATTTTAACCCCCACACCAATCATCAGGAGTTCACCCCATGGAGCTGTCCGCGCTGACTGCCGTTTCCCCGATTGACGGTCGTTATGGCGACAAGGCCGATGCCCTGCGCCCTATCTTCTCCGAATTCGGTCTGCTGCGTTTTCGCGTCGAAGTCGAGGTGCGCTGGTTGCAAAAACTGGCCAGCCACGCCGGGATCCCGGAAGTCCCTGCCCTGAGCGAGGCAGCCAATGCCGTGCTTGACGGCATCGTCAGCAACTTCAACGAGCAGGATGCCGCCCGCATCAAACAGATCGAGCGCACCACCAACCATGATGTGAAAGCGGTGGAGTACTTCCTGAAAGAGAAGGTGGAAGTGAACCCGGAGCTGGCCGCCGTCAGCGAATTCATTCACTTCGCCTGCACCTCGGAAGACATCAACAACAACTCCCACGGCCTGATGCTGAAAACCGCCCGGGAAGAGGTGATCAAGCCTTATTGCGAAAAGCTCATCGGCGAGATCAAGCGCCTGGCCGTCGAGTACCGCGACATGCCGCTGCTGTCACGCACCCACGGTCAGCCGGCGACCCCGAGCACCATGGGCAAGGAGATGGCCAACGTCGCCTACCGTCTGGAGCGCCAGCTCAAGCAGATCATGGCGGTGGAGCTGCTGGGCAAGATCAACGGTGCCGTGGGCAACTACAACGCCCACATCAGCGCCTACCCGGATGTGGACTGGCACCAGTTCTCCGAGGAGTTCGTCACTTCCCTGGGCCTGACCTGGAACCCCTACACCACCCAGATCGAGCCCCACGACTACATCGCCGAGCTGTTCGACGCCCTGGCCCGCTTCAACACCATCCTGATCGACTTTGACCGTGACGTCTGGGGTTACATCTCCCTGGGTCACTTCAAGCAGCGCACCATCGCCGGCGAAATCGGCTCCTCCACCATGCCCCACAAGGTCAACCCCATCGACTTCGAGAACTCCGAAGGCAACCTGGGTCTGGCCAACGCCGTGTTCCAGCACCTGGCGAGCAAACTGCCCATCTCCCGCTGGCAGCGTGATCTCACCGACTCGACCGTGCTGCGCAACCTGGGTGTGGCGGTGGGTTACTCCCTGATTGCCTATCAGGCGACCCTGAAGGGCATCTCCAAGCTGGAAGCCAACGCGGACGCCATGGCCGCCGATCTGGACGCCAACTGGGAAGTGCTGGCGGAACCCATCCAGACCGTGATGCGCCGCTACGGCATCGAGAAGCCCTACGAGAAGCTCAAAGAGCTGACCCGTGGTCGCCGCGTCGACGCCGAAGGGATGCGCACCTTCATCGACACCCTGGAGTTGCCGGAAGCGGTCAAGGTCGAGCTCAAGAAGCTGACCCCGGCTAACTACATCGGCGACGCCCAGCGTCTGGTCGATCTGCTGAAATAAGTGATGTAACCGAACCGGCGGGGGCTCTGTCATGACGGCAGGGCCCCCGTTGATTTTGGCCCATTTGATATGATCACCCTCTATCGGGCCATTTCAGAGCCCTTGCCCAAGCCCGCCTTGGGCAAGCCCTCTCACAAGATACGAGAAGCACCATGTACCAACTCAATCTGGATATCGCTCACTTCCTCGAGCACTACTGGCAGAAGCGCCCGCTCCTCATCAAGGGCGGTTTCACCGACTTTCAGGATCCCATCAGCCCGGACGAGCTGGCGGGTCTGGCCATGGAAGAGGTGATTGAATCGCGCCTGGTCACCCGCTTCAACAACAAGTGGGAGGCGGCCCACGGCCCCTTCGAATCCTACGATCACCTGGGGGAAGAGAACTGGACCGTGCTGGTGCAGGCGTGCAACCACTGGGTACCCGAGGTGCACGAGCTGGCGGTGCCCTTCCAGTTCATCCCGGGCTGGCGCTTTGACGATGTGATGGTGAGCTTCTCCACCCCTCACGGCGGTGTCGGCCCCCACATCGACAACTACGATGTCTTCATCACCCAGGGTCAGGGCAAGCGCCACTGGCGGGTCGGCGATGCCAAGCCCTTGAACGAGTTCGCCGCCCACGCGGCCCTGCTGCACTGCGAGCCGTTCGAGGCGATCATCGACGTCATCATGGAGCCGGGCGATATCCTCTACATCCCGCCTGGATTCCCCCACGAGGGCTACGCCATCGAGCCCTCCCTGAACTTCTCGGTGGGCTTCCGCGCACCGGACGCCAAGGCCCTTGTCTCCTCCTTTGCCGATCACCTGATCGACAACGAGATCCGCACCGAACGTTACGGCGACCCGGACCTCAAGCCCCGCGCCCGCCATGGGGAGATCCAGCCCCATGAGCTGCACCGCCTGCGGGAGCTGATGCAGCAGGCCCTCGACGACGAGACCCTGTTCAAGGAGTGGTTCGGCACCATGATCTCCGAGGCCAAGCACGATCTGGACGTCAATCCGGTGGAGCCGGACTACAGCGCCGACGAGGTGGCCGACCTGCTGAGTCAGGGGGAGCCCGCCATCAAGGTGCCGGGGTTGCGCAGCGTCTGGTTCAGCGGCGAGAGCCGCACCTGCTACATCGACGGCGAAGCCTGGACCCTGCCAAGCGAGGATCCGGCCGCCATCGCACTCCTGTGCGACAAGGACATCATCACACAGGACGCGCTGGTGGAACTGGCCGATCAGGCGGGCTTCCTGCAACTGCTGACCCGGCTGGTCAACCGCGGCTACTGGTTCTTCGGCTGATCCAGAGGGCTGCCGCCCCTCCCGACGTGCCGGGAGGGGCGGCGTTTTTTTCCGCTGTAGGCCAACCGGCTCCTGCCTTGCGCTGCTTCGCCCTGACGCCGCGGGAGGGAGTGACTACACTGGATGACGGCCAACGGCATCGGGCCGGATCGCCCCCGCAATGGGGCCCTGTTGTTTGTCATTTAACAACATGGGATCGGGCAGGATGCGGGGCCAGAAATGGGAACCAAATGGCCTCAGTTGCGGAAAATCAATTATTTTAGCCCCTAAAATGAGCTGTGAGCGAAAACGTTATCTTTCAAATTGAGGCCGTTTTCGCTCAAAACGTTGTTTCTGGATCATAAAAAGTATCCAAAAACTGGTGTATATTGCACGGCGGAAATTCCTTAACCATGAAGACTGACATGAAAAAGACCAAAATCGTCTGCACCATCGGTCCCAAGACCGAATCCAAAGAAATGCTGGGCAAGATGCTGGATGCCGGCATGAACGTCATGCGCCTGAACTTCTCCCACGGCGACTACGCCGAACACGGTGGTCGCATCAGCAACCTGCGCGCTGTCATGGCCGAAACCGGCAAGCACGCAGCCATCCTGTTGGACACCAAGGGTCCGGAAATCCGCACCATCAAGCTCGAAGGCGGCAACGACGTCTCCCTGGTCGCCGGCCAGACCTTCACCTTCACCACCGACCAGACCGTGGTGGGCAACAAAGACAAAGTCGCCGTCACCTATGCCGGTTTTGCCAGCGACCTGCGCGTCGGCAACCGCATTCTGGTTGACGACGGCCTGATTGGCCTGGACGTCATCGAAATCACCGAGCGCGAAGTGATCTGTAAAGTGCTCAACAACGGTGACCTGGGCGAGAACAAGGGCATCAACCTGCCGGGCGTCTCCATCAAGCTGCCGGCCCTGGCCGAGAAAGACAAGCGCGACCTCATCTTCGGTTGCGAGCAAGGCGTTGATTTCGTTGCCGCTTCCTTCATTCGCAAGAAAGAAGACGTGCTGGAAATCCGTGAGCACCTGAAAGCCCACGGCGGCGAGAACATCCAGATCATCTCCAAGATCGAAAACCAGGAAGGCCTGGACAACTTCGACGAGATCCTGGCTGTCTCCGACGGCATCATGGTTGCCCGTGGCGACATGGGTGTCGAGATCCCGGTAGAAGAAGTGATCTTCGCCCAGAAGATGATCATCGAGAAGTGCAACAAAGCCCGCAAAGTGGTCATCACCGCCACCCAGATGCTGGACTCCATGATCAAGAACCCGCGTCCGACCCGCGCCGAAGCTGGCGACGTGGCCAACGCCATCCTGGACGGTACCGACGCAGTCATGCTGTCCGGTGAGTCCGCCAAGGGCAAGTACCCGCTGGAAGCCGTGACCATCATGGCCACCATCTGCGAGCGTACCGATGCCGTGATGCCCTCCAACCTGTCTGCTGCCAACGACAGCAACAAGCTGCGCATCACCGAAGCGGTTTGCAAAGGCGCGGTAGAGACCTCCGAGAAGCTGGACGCCCCGCTGATCGTGGTTGCCACCGAAGGCGGCAAGTCTGCCAAGGCCATCCGCAAGTACTTCCCGAAAGCCTGGATCCTGGCCATCACCACCAACAAGAAGACCGCTGCCCAGCTGGTGCTGACCAAGGGTGTGGTTGCTCACGTGGTTGACTCCATCGCCTCCACCGACGACTTCTATCGCATCGGCAAAGAAGCCGCGCTGGAAATCGGCATGGGCGTGAAGGGTGACGTGGTTGTCATGGTCTCCGGTGCCCTGGTACCGAGCGGTACCACCAACACCGCTTCCGTTCACGTACTGTAATCAGTCCTGAACCGATGAAAGCGGCGCCTGCGGGCGCCGTTTTTTTTTATCTCTCCCCCTGCTGCCCCTCTTGCGCCGGTGCTAGAATCCACGCGGATTTTACCCTGGTGGAAAATCCCCCGAACATCGCATAATCACCCGGACGCTTTATGCTCTCAACACGCTTCAAAAGAGCCTCGGCCACCCTGCTGCCGCTGCTCTGTTTACTCATTACCTTCTGGACCCCGAGCACCCTGGCGCAGGATCTGCCCCAGCGCGCCACCGTGCAGCGGGCGCTCGACGCCCTCGGCAAATCGGACACCCCCACGGCCAGCCAGCAGGCGGACCAGAAGTTCCTGACTGACACCCTCTCCCTCCTCGACAGCATCGACAAGGAGAAGAGCAAGGCCAAAACCCAGAGCGAACGCCTGCGCACCCTGCCGACAGAGCTCAAGGAGATCGGCGCCAAGCTCGACGCCCTGACCCAGGGCAAGAGCCCGGAGCAGCTCAAGAGCGAATACGCCACCATGAGCCTGGCGGAGCTCGATGCCCGCCAACCCGAGATCATGGCCAACATGCAGGCGGCCCAGGAGGCCCTTGGCACCATCGGCAGCCAGATCACCAACCTGCAGACCTTGCCGGAGCGGGCCCAGGCCAGCATGAGCCGCGCCTATCAGCGCAGCCAGGAGATCCGCACCCGCCTCAACGCCGGGGACGGGGTGAGCAGCGCCGAGAAAATGAAGCTTAATGCCGAACTGGCCCTGCTGGATCTGCAACTGGCCAACCTGCAAAAGGAGCTGGACAACCGCACCAGCATGCAGGATCTGGTGGTCAAGCAACGGGACTACCAGAGTGCCCGTCTCGCCAGTGAAGAGCAGAAACTGCAGGCATTGCAGGAGCAGAGCAGCGCCAAGCGCCTGGGGGATACCGAGAAGACCGCCGAAGAGACCGGCGAACTGGTGGCCGCCGAAGACAACCCCCTGGTGCAAAAAGAGCAGGAGCTCAACTACCAGCTCAGCCAGCAACTCATCAGCTCCACCAACAGCCTCAACACCCTGGCCCAGAAGAACCTGCAGGCGAAGAGCATGCTGGAGCGCGGCACCCAGACCGAGCGCAACCTCAACGAACAGGTGCAGATGCTCAAGGGCAACCTGCTGCTCTCGCGCATCCTCTATCAGCTCTACCAGCAGCTGGAAGCGGCCCCCTCCACCCTGGTGAAGAACCTGGAGGAGCAGATCGCCGACCTGCACCTGGCCCAGTTCGAACTGAGCCAGCAGCGTGACCAGCTGTTCCAGAAGAACCAGTATCTGGACAACCTCATCGCCAGCAGCGGCGAGACGGTGAGCGACGAAGACAGGGCCAGCCTTGCCAAGCTCATCGACACCCGCATCGGCCTGCTGGATCAGCTCAACCGCCAGATGGATGCCCAGCTCACCAACGCCATCAGCCTGCAACTGACCCAGCAGCAGCTGACCCGGGTCTATGCCTCCATCGAGTTCACCCTGCAGCAGCACATCTTCTGGGTGAGCAGCAACAAGCCCATCGATGCCAAGTGGTTCATCACCTGGCCGGCCCAGGCCTTCAAGCAGGCCTCCGACTGGGTGCTGAAACCGGACTGGAGCGGCTGGGGCGACATGCTGCTGGCGGTCTCCCTGCTCTCCCTGCCACTGCTGCTGGTGGGGGGCCTGCTGCTGTGGAAGCGCGGCACCCTGCTCGAGCGCCAGAAGAAGATCGTCAAGGATCTGGGACGTTTTCGTCAGGACAGCCAGTGGCACACCCCCCGTGCCCTGCTGTTCACCGTGCTGCAACGCCTGCCGGGCACCCTCTTCATCCTGGCCGCCGGCCTGCTGCTCGCCTATTGCGGTCTGCTGAGCCCGAAACTCATCTTCCAGATCACCCTGAACCTGGCCCTCGGCTACCTGGTGTTCAGCGTCTACCTGTCGGTGATGCGACCGGGGGGCATCGGCGAGACCCACTTCCGCATGCCGCGGGACGAGCTGCAGGCCAAGCGCAACAGCATGCGCTACCTCTGGCTGCCCCTGCTGCCCCTCATCATGCTGTCGACCAAGGCGGTGGTGGAACCCTCCTCCCTTGGCAACGACGTCATCGGCCAGGGCATGACCATGCTGCTGCTGGGGCTGACCGCCTACCTGGTGCTGCCCATCTCCCGCGCCCGCATCAAGGGCGAGGCGAGCATGTTGCAGACCCTGACCGCCGTCGCCCTGGCGCTGGCGCCGGTGGCCCTGATGGTGCTGGCAGCCCTTGGCTACTACTACACGGCCCTGAAACTCACCGGCAGGCTCATCGAGTCCTTCTACCTCATCATCATCTGGGGTCTGGTCTATCGCACCGCCCTGCGCGGTCTTGAGCTGGCGGCCCGTCGTCTGGCCTATCGCCGCGCGGTCGCCAAGCGGGAACACAAGACCCAGGAGGATGCGGAAGGGGGCGAAGCCATCGAAGAGCAGCCCATGGATCTGGAAGAGGTCAGCCAGCAGTCCCTGCGTCTGACCCGCATCATGCTGCTGCTGGTGTTCGGCGTCGCCTTCTACTGGCTCTGGTCTGATCTGGTGGCGGTCTTCACCTACCTCGACAGCGTGGTGCTGTGGCACAAGAGCGAGGGGACCGGGGCCAACGCCGTGCTCTATCCCATCAGCCTGAGCGACGTGCTGACCGGCCTCTTCGTGTTTGGTGCGGCTCTGTCGCTGGCCCGCAACCTGCCGGGCCTGCTGGAGGTGCTGGTGCTCTCCAAGCTGCGCCTTGCCCAGGGCACAGCCTATGCCTTCACCACCATGCTCAACTACGCCCTGATCGGGGTGGGCAGCCTGACGGCGCTGGCCATGCTCGGGGTCCAGTGGGAGAAGCTGCAGTGGCTGGCCGCCGGTCTCTCGGTCGGTATCGGTTTCGGCATGCAGCAGATCGTCTCCAACTTCATCTCAGGCATCATCATTCTGTTCGAGCGCCCAGTGCGGATCGGCGACACCGTCACCATCGGCACCATCTCGGGCACGGTCAACAAGATCAGGATCCGCTCCACCACCCTCACCGACTTCGACCGCAAGGAGGTGATCATCCCGAACCAGCAGTTGATGATAGAGCGGCTCATCAACTGGTCCCTGTCCGACACCGTCACCCGGGTCATCGCCCGGGTCGGGGTGGCCTATGGCTCGGATCTGGATCTGACCCGCAAGCTGTTGATGCAGGCCGCCATGGAGAACAGCCGGGTGCTGAAAGACCCGGCCCCCATCGTCTACTTCCTCACCTTCGGACCCAGCACACTGGATCACGAGCTGCGCTTCTTCGTGAGCGAGCTGGGGGATCGCAACCCGGCCATCGACGAGCTGAACCGCCGCATCGACGTGCTGTTCCGCGAGCATGGCATCGAGATCGCGTTCAACCAGATGGACGTCTACATCAAGAACATGCAGGGAGACGAACAGAAGGTGGAATCCCGCCCGGCGCTGCCGCCGGCGGGGAACCAGCCCGTCTGATCCCGCCCGCTTCACAGGCCCCGTCACGGGGCCTGTTTTTTTCTGCCCGCCCCCCGCCTTGGAAAGCGCAGATCGCCCCCAATATAGGGAAGACAACGGACTGTCTGCACGAGGAACCCAATGGACTCGCTCTACGCCGTGGTGCTCTTTGCCATCTCGGCATCGGTCACCCCCGGCCCCAACAACATCATGGTGATGAGCGCCGGCGCCAGCGTCGGGATACGCAAGAGCCTGCCCCTGCTCATGGGGATCTGCGTCGGCTTCACCCTGATGCTGTTGCTGGTGGGGCTGGGCTTTGGCCAGCTCTTTACCCGCTTCCCCGAACTCCACATGTTCATCAAGTGCGCGGGCACCCTCTATCTGCTCTATCTTGCCTGGCTCATCGCCCGCCCGACGGACGGGATGACTGACAGCAACGGGGCCCGCCCGTTCGGCTTTTTCAAGGGAGCCCTATTCCAGTGGGTCAATGCCAAGGCCTGGGTGGTCGCCACCGGCGCCATCGCCGCCTTCACCAGCGCGGGGAGCGACCCCTTTGAGCAGCACCTCGTCATCGCCCTGACCTTCTTCATCGTCTCTTTCCCCTGCGTCGGACTCTGGCTCCTGTGCGGTTCCCTGCTCAAGCGCTGGCTGGCAAACGATCTTGCCCGTCGCCGCTTCAACCAGGTGATGGCAGCCCTGCTGGTACTGTCAGTGGTGCCCGTCATTCGCGAGATCCTGATCCCCGCCTGAGACGCCGGGACTCCCCTTTCCCTTGACCCGACGGGTGGCCGTCGCAAAGGAGATGCAATGCAACAAGTGGTCTATGTGGCCAACCCGGTGAGCGGGTTGATCCATGTGTTTCGCCTCGAGGCAGGCACCCTCGCCCCGCTGCAGGAAGTGCAGACCGGCGGCGAGGTGCAGCCCCTGGTCATCAGCCCGGACCGGCGCTGGCTCCATGCGGGGGTGCGCCCCGATTTTCGGGTGCTGAGCTTCCCCATCTCCGCCGATGGGCGGCTCGGGGCCCCGACCTCGGCGCCGCTGCTCGGCAGCGCCTCCCACACCTGCACGGACGACAGCGGCCGCCTCTTCTTTGCCGCCTCCTACGCCTTCAACCACGTCACCGTCTCCCGCCAGGATCAGGCGGGCCGGATGCAGCCCCCTCACCAGCGTCTCGACGACCTGATGGCGGCCCACTCGGTCACCTGGCTTGCGGGGCAAAACGGGGAGCAGGATCTGCTGGTGGCCTGCCTGAAAGAGGACAGGGTGCGCCGCTTTGCCCTGGTGGACGAGAGGCTGGTTCCCCATCCCTTGGGGGACATTCACACCGCCCCCGGCGCCGGGCCCCGCCATCTGGCACTGCACCCGGACAACGGCGATCTCTATTGCCTCAACGAACTCGATGCCACCCTCAATCGCTACCACAGGGAGGCGGACGGACAGATAGTGGCGCGCGAGAGCCTGGACATGCTGCCCCCAGGCTATGAGGGGGAGCGCTGGGGCGCCGACCTGCACCTGACCCCGGACGGGCGTTTTCTCTACACCAGCGAACGGGCCAGCAGCCTGCTCACCCTGTTCGGCGTCTCCCCCCAAGATGGCGCCCTCACCCCCCTCGGCCACTTCCCGACCGAGGCCTGTCCCCGGGGCTTTGCCATCGACCACAGCGGCCACTGGCTCATCGCGACCGGGCAGCAATCCCACGAGGTGGCGCTGCATGCCATCGACCCCGAAAGCGGCCAGCTCACCCCGGGCCCACAGAGCGAGGTGGGCAAGGGGGCCATGTGGGTGAGGGTGCTCGCCCTCCCCTGAGATGGCGAAAAACGGGCATAAAAAAAGCCATGGCACTGCCATGGCCTGCGTGAGCCGGCCCCCTCAGGAACCGGTCACCTCCTTCAGGAAACCGGTGAAACGCTGCCAGGACCTGGCATCGGCATCGGCGCGGTAGTTGTCCGAGCCAAAGACGCTGAACGCGTGGGGAGCACCGCTGTAGCTGGTCGCCTCGTGCTTCACCCCGGCGCTCTCCAGCTCGGCCACCAGCGCCGCAAACTGACCCAGAGAGACCGCCTCGTCGGCGCTGCCGTGCTGGACAAGCAACTCTCCCTTCACCTCTTTGTAGTCCTGCCCGGCCGGGGTCTCCAGCCCGCCGTGCACGCTCACCACCCCCTTGAGATCCGCCCCGCTGCGGGCCAGCTCCAGCACGGCGGCGCCGCCGAAGCAGTAACCGAGGGCCACCGCATTGTCGAGCCGCCCCCCCTGCCTGCCCGCCTCCGCCAATCCCCCTTGCAGCAGGGTGCGCATCCTGGTCCTGTCCTGATAAAGGGCCCCGGTGAGGCGCTTCTTGTCTTCCACCGTGCTCGGCCTGACCCCGGCACCGAACAAATCTACGGCAAAGACACTGTAGCCCAGGGCCACCAGCATCTCGGCCCGCTTGATCTCGTAGCCGTTGAGCCCGTCCCAGTCGTGCACCAGCACCACCAGAGGGGCCTCCTTGTCGGCACCCGCCAGGTAATAGCCCTCGAACGGCTTGCCTTCGACCTCGTAGCGCACCGCACCGGCCTCGGCCGCGCCGCTCCCCATCAGCCCCAGCAGGGCCAGGATCCATGCCCTCTTCATCCTTTCGTCCTCTCCCGTCAATGGTGCTCCTGAGTGTAGCCGCTTCACATGGGGAGCCCGGGTTCAGTGGTAGGCAGGCAAAAAAAGAGAGGCCACCCGAAGGTGGCCTCTTTTTCATCAACTCAACGTACAGCAAGCCAGGCGCTTAATCCTTGGCGCTCTCCATGGCACCCGTTTCGGAGTGCTGGGGCAGGATGAGGTTCAGCAGGATGGCCGCCACCGAGGCCAGCCCCACGCCCGCCAGGGCGAAGTCACCGATCTTCATCTCCAGGGCGCCGACACCCACGGTCAGGGTCACCGCCACGATGGCGATGTTGCGGGACAGCCCCAGATCCACCTTGGACTCCACCAGGGTCTTGAGACCGATGGCGGCGATGGATCCGAACAGCAGCAGCATGATGCCGCCCATCACCGGCATGGGGATGGAGGTGAGCAGGGCGTTGAACTTGCCGAAGAAGGCCAGAATGATGGCGAACACCGCCGCCCAGGTCATGGTGACCGGGTTGAAGTTGCGGGTGATCATCACGGCACCGGTCACTTCCGCATAGGTGGTGACGGGGGGGCCACCGATGAAACCGGCGAAGCAGACGCCGATGCCGTCACCGGCCAGGGTGCGGTGCAGGCCCGGATCCTTGGTGTAGTCCTTGCCGGTCACGCCGCCGATGGCGAGCACGCCGCCGATGTGCTCGATGCAGGGGGCGATGGCCACCGGCAGCATGAAGAGGGCCGCGGCCCAGTTGATCTCCGGGGTCTCGAAGTGGGGCAGCGCCAGCCAGGGGGCGTTGACCATGCCGTCGAAACTCACCTGGCCCATCAGCACGGCAGAGACATAACCGGCGATGACACCGCACAGGATGGGGATGAGCTTGATCCAGCCCTTGCAGAACACGGCGGCAATCAGGGTGACCGCCAGGGAGATGCCCGCCAGGGTCAGCGCCGTGGTGGCAGGCACCACCTGCTCACCGCCGGCACGGCCCATGGCCATGTTGCAGGCTACCTGGGCCACCGACAGGCCGATCACCATGATGACGGGACCGATGACCACGGGGGGCAGCAGCTTGTGCACGAAGCCCATGCCACGAGCGCGGATGATGGCCGCCAGGATGAAATACATGAAGCCCGCGGCAAACAGACCGAACATGGTGGAGGGCAGGCCCCAGGTCTGGGTGGCATAGATGATGGGGGCGATGAAGGCGAAGCTGGAGCCGAGGAAGATCGGCACCTGACGACGGGTGCAGAGCTGGAACAGCAGGGTGCCTACACCGGCGCCAAGCAGGGCCATGGAGGGGTTCAGACCGGTGAGCAGGGGCACCAGCACCATGGCACCGAAGGCGACAAACAGAATTTGCAGCCCGGCGACGCTTTGCTTGACCAAGGAAAACATGGGTATCCTTAATTTTTTGATAACTGACAGGGATATTTGACACTTTTCAGTCATCACAAGACGTTTTCAAGGCAGCCAACGGACCAAACGGCGTCATTTGTTGCCTTTTACTGCTTGGGGAGGGCATGAAACTGGCTTTTTAGGCGGGATTCGCTGCTACAAGCATCGAGGAAGCGATTTTACGCACTTTTATGGCCAACGCCAATCGTTTTTCCGGCGAGTTGACATGACAAGGCTTTCAACTGGTCGACGCAGATATCGCCCCAACCCCCTCTCTATACTCGAAGGCGTGACCCCACACCGACAAGGAGTTCCCCATGTCACTGCCCTCATTCAAACCCAGCCAGCGCCGGCTGCTGCTGGGTTCGGCCATCGCCCTGGCCCTGTTCGCCACCCCGCTGAGCTATGACTTCGACCACCACCAGTGGCAGGCAAACCAGGCCCATGCCAAATCCTGCTTCATTGCCGGTACCCGCATCCTGATGGCCGATGGCTGCGAACGCCCCATCGAGACCCTGCGGGTCGGCGATCGGGTGCGGGACAGGCACGGGCAGAGCAACCGCATCCAGGCCATCGAGCGGGTGGCGCTGGGGGCGCGCAGGCTCTACGGGCTCAATCATCTGCCCCCCTTCTTTACCGCCGAGCACCCCTTCCTCACCACCCGGGGCTGGGCAGCCATCGCACCGGCCATGACCCGCACCGAAAACCCGGCCCTCGCCGTGCTGCCGCTCTTTACCGGCATGCACCTGCTGGGTTGGTCAGAGGGGGGCAGCGCGGGCAACCTGGCGCTGGCACCGCACCCTGTCGACCTGCCGGTGGCCTCCCTCTCCTGGGTTGATGCCCCGCCCGCCACGGCGCTGTTCAACCTGATCCTCGATGGCAGCCACAGCTATGTGGCCAATGGGCTGATCGTGCACAACAAAGGGGGGGATGGCGGCGGCAACAGTGGTAGCGGAGGCGGCAACAGCGGCGGCGGAGGCAGCAACAGCGGCGGCGGAGGCAGCAACAGCAGCGGCGGAGGCAGCAACAGCAGCGGCGGAGGCGGCAACAGCGGCGGCGGAGGCAGCAACAGCAGCGGTGGGGGCAATAGTAGCCACAGTGGAAACAATAGCGGAAATGGAGGCGATAGTAGCCATAACGGAAACAATGGCGGGGACGACAGCGGCCACGGCGGCGATGACCGTGGTCAGGGCGAACATGCCGGTGGCGACCAGCACGCTGGCGGCGATCGCCACGGCGGTGGCGACAAGCATGCAGGCGGGGAGCGTCATGCCGGTGGCCGGGTGGACGACAACGGTGTGGACGCCGTCGACGCCAATGGCAACAAGCTTCGAGGGGACGGCAGCATAGATGACAACGGCGTAGACGCCGTCGATGCCAACGGCAACAAGCTCAGGGGCGACGGCAGCGTGGACGACAACGGTGTGGACGCCGTCGACGCCAATGGCAACAAGCTTCGAGGCGATGGCAGCGTGGACGACAACGGCGTGGACGCCGTCGATGCCAATGGCAACAAGCTTCGAGGCGATGGCAGCGTGGACGACAACGGTGTGGACGCCGTCGATGCCAATGGCAACAAGCGTCGAGGCGATGGCAGCGTCGATGACCGCCTGGTGCCCCCGCCCGCTCAATAAGTGGCAGCGTCCTGCCCCGCACACACAGCAGGGCGGAAAACAGAGAGGGTGGCCTGGGCCACCCTCTCTGTTTCTATGGCATCGTCATGCCCGCGACACGTGCGGGCAGGTCGCACCTCAGACCCGGCGGTACGGCAGGTAGACCGGCTCCCACATATGGCTCAGGATGTGCTCTTGCAGATCCTGACCGATGAGCGGGTGGGAGGGGTCGCGGCGCACGATATCCTTGAGCACCGCGGTCGCCACGTGCACCGAGATGTTGCGCAGCTCGCTGATCCTCGGGTAGACGGTGCCCCGGGCGAGATCCGCCTCGCTCACGCACTCCGCGAGCGCAAAGGCGGCGGTGGTGAAGATGTCCGGGCTTATCTCGCGGATCTGGCTGACGATGGCCGCCAGCCCCACGCCGGGGAAGATGAAGACGTTGTTGCCCTGACCGATGCGATAATCCTGCCCCTCATGATGCACGTCCTTGAACGGGCTGCCGGTGGCGACGATGGCGCGCCCCTGGCTCCAGCGGAAGATGTCTTCCGGCAGGGCCTCGCAGTTGGCGGTGGGGTTGGAGAGGGGGAACACCATGGGGCGCTCGCAGTGGGTCAGCATCAGCTGGATGTGCTCCTCCTGGAAGGCGCCACCGGCGCCGCTGGTGCCGAGCAGCACTGTGATGGGCACGTGGCGCAGCACCTCGGTCAGCCCCGCCTTGCCCTGCAGATCCCACTGGGCCAGCAAGAGGCCCGGCTTGGCGTAGCGGCGCTTGTACTCATCCAGCCCCTCGCGGTTGTCACACACCAGCCCCTGGGTATCCAGGATGTAGATGCGATCCCGCGCCGCCTGCGGGTCAAGCCCCTCGCGGATCATCCCCGCGCAGATCTGATCCGCCACCCCGACCCCGCCAGCACCGGCCCCGTAGACCAGGTAGTGCTGCTGGCCCAGGGTTTCCCCCTTGGATTTGACGGCCCCTATGATGCCCGCCAGCACCACGGCCCCGGTGCCCTGGATGTCGTCGTTGAACGACGGCAGCGCCTGCTGGTAGCGGGCCAGGTTGTTGAAGGCGTTGGACTTGCTGAAGTCCTCCCACTGCAACACGGCGTTGGGGAAGTGGCGCTTGACCCCGGCCACGAACTTGTCGATGAAGTCGTCGTACTCCTTGCCGCGAATGCGCCTGTGGGGCTGACCCAGGTACATGGGGTCATCCAGCAGCGCCTGGTTGTCGGTGCCCACGTCCAGCGCGATGGGCAGGCAGCAGGCGGGGTGGATGCCCGCCCCCAGGGTATAGAGGGCGAGCTTGCCGATGGGAATGCCCATGCCCCCCACCCCCTGATCGCCGATGCCGAGGATCCCCTGGCTGTCGGTCACGACGATGATGCGCACCGCCTTGGCATCCATGTGGCGGGCGAGAGAGCCCATGTCCTCGACGTTCTTCGGGGTGATGTAGAGGCCGCGCGGCTTCTGGAAGCGGTGGCTGAACTCCTGGCACGCCTTGCCCACGGTCGGGGTGTAGATGTAGGGGGTCATCTCCTCCACGTGGCGGGACAGGAGGGCGTAGAACAGGGTTTCGTTGCGATCCTGCAAGGCTCGCAGGTTCTGGTACTTCTCGATGTCGCTGCAGGCGCTCAGGAAGGCCTCATAGACCCGCTCCAGCTGGGCTTCGAAGGTCTGCACCTGGGGCGGCAAGAGGCCGTCGAGCTCAAAATCGGCCCGCTCCTGTTCGGTGAAGGCGGTACCCTTGTTGAGGTTGCGATCGTTGAGCAGATTGGTGCCCGTCAGCGCAACGGGGCGAAAATCGTGACCCTGTGCATCTTTCCACAGCAGATATTGTCCGGTAGCCATAGTCATTCTCTTTGATTTACATGAAGTTGCCATCAGGCAGGAGAGCAAGACTCAGAATGCTGGGGATCATATGACGTTTGCCGATCCGGTTTTGTGAGCTTGGACAAACCCTGCGGCCAAAGGCGCCTTTGCCGGGGCAGCCGAAGGTTGCTCCCGCGCCCGCCTTGGCGCAAGATCCCGACACGCCCCTGTGGGCATCCCTTTGCGAGCAACGGAGCACCATGACCCCTTCCTCTTCCCCCGCTTTTCTCGTCAGCGGCGTCATCCTCGCGGGCGGTCGCGCCATCCGCATGGGGGGCGATGACAAGGGCTGGGTGCCCCTCGCGGGCACTCCCCTGATCGAACACGTGCTGACCCGCCTGCGCCCCCAAGTCGACGAGGTGCTGATCAACGCCAACCGCAGCCAGGCTCGCTACCGGCAACTTGCTCCCGTCATCGGGGACGCGCAGGCCGACTTCCAGGGGCCGCTGGCCGGCATGCTGGCGGGGCTGACGGCGGCCCGTCACGACTGGGTGCTGTTCGTCCCCTGTGACGGCCCCGCCCTGCCCCTTGATCTGATGACCCGCTTTCGCGCCGCCATCACCCCGGACACCGATCTGGTGGTGGCCCACGACGGGGAGCACCTCCAGCCCGTGGTCGCCCTGTTGCGCCGCGCCCTGCGCCCCTCTCTGCAACAGGCGCTGGCGGACGGGGAGCGCAAGACCGGGGCCTGGTTTGCCCGCCACCGGATGGCGGTAGTGCCCTTTGCCGATCTGCCCGACGCCTTCGTCAACCTCAACAGCCCGGCCGAACTCGCCGCCTGGGAGGCGAGGCTGCGGGAAGGGGGTGCGCCATGAGCCCCCTGCCCCTGCTCGGCTTCGTCGCCTGGAGCGGCACCGGCAAGACCACCCTGCTGGAGCGCCTCATCCCGCGCCTGGTGGCACGCGGTCTGCGCCTCGGGGTGCTCAAGCACACCCATCACGCCTTTGACATGGACCAGCCCGGCAAGGACAGCCACCGCCTGCGCCAGGCGGGCGCCACCCAGGTGATGGCGGCCTCCGACCGGCGCCACGCCCTGATCCGGGAGACCCCGGAGGGGGAGCCCCCCTTCGAGGTGCTGCTGGCCCGCTTCGATGCGAGCGCCCTGGATCTGCTGTTGGTCGAGGGGTTCAAGCACAGGCGCTTTCCCAAGGTGGAGCTGTATCGCGCCGCCATCGGCCGGCCCCTGCTCTTCCCCGATGATCCTGACATCGTCGCCCTCGTGAGCGACGCCCCCCAGGCCACGACCCTGCCCCGGTTCCCCTTCGAGGATCTGGAGGCCATCGCCGACTTCATCTGCGCCCGGTTGCCCCCGCACGAACCCCGTCAGGCCCCGCCGCCCCTTCGCCTCTGCGCCAGGCTGCTGGCGGCCCTGCCCCCATCGGCAGAGCAGGGCGTTGTGCCCGGCTTGCTCAGTCAGGACGAGGCGGGCACCCTGCTGGTGCGCCCGGTGGATGGGGGCCACGACAGTGCCAACTGCCGCATCGAACGGGCGCCGGGTAGCGCGGCCCTTCCCCCCGGCGAGCGGGTCATGGTGCGCCTGCCGACAGGTGCGCCCGTATGAACCGGGGAAACGACGCAGGTCAAGGCGAATGCCGTCCCCCTTGCTATCCTCACAACCCTGACCCGAGATAAGAGAACGCCCTTGCGCCTCAATGCCCCCCTCTCCCGCTTCGATCTGCTCATCTATGGCCGCTACCGCCTGGTCCACGGCCTGCGCATCGCCCTGGCCTTCACCCTCACCTTCCTGCTGACCCGGGAGCTCAAGCTGCCGGAGAGCACCTGGCCCCTCATCACCCTGGTGGTGGTGATGGGCCCCATCTCGTTCTGGGGCAACGTGCTGTCGCGCGCCCTGCAACGGGTGGTGGGCACCGTCTTTGGCGCCGCCTGCGGGGTGGTGGCCCTCTATCTGGAGCTCTACTCCCTGCCCCTGATGCTGGCCTGGTGCTGCGCCATCATGTTCCTGTGCGGCTACCTGGCGCTCGGCAAGCGCCCCTATGTGGGGCTGCTCATCGGCATCACCCTGGGGGTCATCGTCGGCGGGGTGCCCGGGGACATCGAGACCGCGCTCTGGCGCAGCGGCGACGTCATCCTGGGGTCGGTGCTGGCACTGCTGTTTTGCAGCATCTACCCCCAGCGGGCCTATACCCACTGGCGTCTGCAGATGCACGACACCCTGCAGCAGGCCGGGCGGCTCTACCACACCCACCTCTCCCCCAACGTGCTGGAGCGCCCCAAGCTCACCCGAAGCCATGCCCGCCTGCTCGCCAAGATAGTCAGCCTGCGCCCCCTGCTGGCCCCGGCGGTCAAGGAGACCCGCCTTGGCAGCCCGCTGTTCGAGGCGACCCAGACCACCCTTCGCAACAGCGTCTGCACCCTGGAGATGCTGGCCAACACCTATTGGCGGGATCGCCAGAGCCACTTCCTGATGCAGAGCCACCCCGGGCTTCGCGCCTGCCAGCAGGCGACGGAGTCAGTGCTCACCGAACTCGCCCTCATGCTCAAGAGCGGCGATACCACGGCAGCCGACCAGGCCATCGGCCGCCTGCAAGCCGCCGCCGCCCGGCTCGATGGGGACGCAAGCCAGGCGCCAGGCCAGGGACACGACCCCACCCTTGGCGGCTACCTCTGGCTCAATCTCCATCTCATCGAGCAGCTCACCCACCTCCATCGCCTGCTGGGGCTGGTGCTGCAACCCTATGCCAAGCCCTCGGCCCTCCCCTGATCGCGCCTCCTGCAACCGCCCACAAAAAAGCCCCGCCGATGCGGGGCTTGCTTGTCTCGGGCTCGCGCCTTAGCTTGCACGAGCCAGGGGCTGCTCCGGAGTGAGGTAGAGGGAGAAGTCCTCTATCCCCGCCTTCAGGGCGGAAAAGCAGTCGGGGTCGATGGCCGTGCCCAGGTTTTCCGCCATCATCTCCAGGGCCCGCGGCACCGGGATGGCATCCCGATAGGGGCGCTTGGCGGTGATGGCATCGAAGATGTCGGCGGTGGTGATGATGCGCGTCTCCAGGGTGATCGCCTCCCCCTTGAGCCCCTTGGGGTAGCCCTTGCCGTCGAGTCGCTCATGGTGGGCGCCAGCCACCAGGGCCAGCTCCTCGAAGGCGCCGATGCGGCCCAGGATCTCCTCGGTGTAGGCGGCATGCATCTGCACCGCCGCCCACTCCTGCTCGTCAAGCTTGCCCGGCTTGTCGAGGATGGCGTTGCTCACCCCGAGCTTGCCCACGTCGTGAAGCAGGGCACCCCGCTTGAGCCAGCGTCGCCGCGCCTCGGACAGCCCCATCTGGGCGGCGAGGATGTCGGTATAGAGCGCCACCCTGCCGCTGTGCCCCGCGGTATAGGGGCTCTTGGAGTCCACCACCTGGCCGAAGGCCGCAGCAATCTCATCCAGATAATCCTCATCCAGCGCCACCTCCCCCTGCCCCGCCGGGTGGGCGAAGACCCGCTCCGCCAACGCGGGATCCGCCAGCCCTTGCCAGAAGGCCTCGTCTGCCAGCGCCTCGAAGGCATTGACCAGGGCGGGATCAAACCAGTTGCCGCTGCGCTCGCGCAGCTCCCTCATCGCCGCGTCCGGCCCGGCGGCGGCGTGAAACACGTCCACCACCTGACAGAGCAGGGCGATGCGGGAGAAGAGCGGGATGGCCTCCCCCGCCAGTTGTTGCGGCCGCCCTTTGCCGCTCCAGTGCTCATCCAGGGAGAGGATCCCCTGGGCCACCTCGTCGCTGAAACGCAACTGGCGGGCGATGTCCGCCCCCCGGTGGCAGCGGGTCAGGATCAGCTCGTTGGCTATCTGATCCCCGTTGCGAAAGATGTGGAACAGGCTGCGAAAACGGCCCAGCAGATCCGCCTGCAAGCCGGTGTGGCCCAGCACGAAGTTGACCACCTCGGAGAGGGAGCCATCCACCAGCTTGAAGTCGCGCTTGAAGTGAAGATCGTCGGTGAGATAGAGCTCGCAGATGCGGGCGGCATTGCTGCTGCACCCCAGATCCTTGAGCAACAGGGTGTAGTAGAGGTCGTGGCGCTGCCGGGCATCCAGTCCCAGTTGCTCCCCCAGACGAGAGCCTATCCAGCAGCAGCGGATGCAGTGGCCTCTCGGCTGCCCTTCCGTCATGTCCAGGGCATGACTGAGAGAACCAATCAGCTCTGCCAAACGCAACCCGTTTACCGTCATAGCCCACTCCCTCTACATCGGGGCGTACTTGCCCGCAGGCATGTATAGCATTTGTCGGGAGTAAAGGATCAGGGGCGCGACAAATTATACCTGCCCCGCTCCCCGACTTGCCGCCGCATCGCGCTGCTCGCGGCTCAGGGTCGAGACCAGTTTGTCATCCAGATAGAGATCCAGTCGCTCCCCGCGCATCTCTCCCCGCATCAGGCTGCGCTGACCATCGATGTAGTGGATCTCCATCTGGGCGGTGCGCTCGTCCGGGTAGCTTACCTGTACCTCGCGCACCCCTTGGGGCAGCAGGGCCAGCGGCACCTGGTTGAGGGCAGGATCCAGGTGCTGGTTCACCTTGATGATCGCATCGCTCTTCTGATCCACCAGGGCGGGCGACTTGCCGGTAATGGGGTTCTTGCCGGACCAGAATTCGATGGTGTTGAACACGAAGAGATCCGCCGTGGCCGCCAAGCCATAGACGGGGGAAAGGAGCACGAAGACGCCGGCACGGCCGTAGCGATTGTCCACCACGCTGAGGTTGCCCTTGGTCACCATGGAAGAGAGGCCCATCTGGCCCATGCAACCACCGAGCCCCAGGCTCGCCCCCATTCCCAGCAGCAGGGCCAGTGCCCTGCCTCTCTGTCGTACTGCCATTGTTGTCTACCTGCTCAATAAAAAGGAGGCGGCAGCCTAAACAAGGGGGCCGGGCGGCACAATGACGAAGGGGGGCGTCATACAGCCAGGGTTCAGCCTGGCCGTCCGATCGCTCACTCTGTTGGCAATCTTGCGGTCAGCCCCTCAGATGGAGAGGGCCGACACCGTCTGGGAGACCCTGTCCGCCTCCTGGTGGATCTCGCTCATCAGCTTGTCCACGCCGGCGATCTGCTGCTTGCCGAGTTCGGCGCTGCCCGCCACCCCGGCCATGTCGTCGGTCACCCTGGCGGTCAGCTCGCGGTTCTTCTGCACCACCCTGGCGATCTCGTCGGTAGAGAGCGACGTGCGGGCGGCCAGCTGGCGCACCTCGTCCGCCACCACCGCAAACCCGCGCCCCTGCTCCCCCGCCCGCGCCGCCTCGATGGCAGCGTTCAGGGCCAGCAGATTGGTCTGATCGGCGATGGCGCTGATGGTCGAGACGATGGCCTCGATGCTTCTGGACTGCTCGTTGAGCTGGCCGATGAGGGCGATGGCCTCATCCACCTGGGAGGCGATGAGGGAAGAGGTCTGCACCACGGCGCGCAGCAAGCCCGCCCCCTCCTCTGCGCTGTGCAGGGTCTCCTGGGCGGTGCTGTGGGCCAGGCGGGCCGCCTCCCGGGTGGCGTGGTTCTGCTCGATGCGCGCGGTGATGTCGCTGGCGAACTTCACCACCCGCACCACCTTGCCACTGCCATCCCGGATGGGGTTGTAGGTCGCCTCCAGCCAGACGGCCTGCCCCCGGCTGTTGTGGCGCATGAAGAGGCCGGATTTGAACTGGCCCCGGGCCAGCTCCTCCCAGAAACGGGGCTGCTCGCGCAGGAAGGTTTCGTCACAGAAGATCCTGTGGTGCCTGCCCGCGATCTCCCCCAGGGTGTAACCCATGACGCTCAGGAAGTTGGCATTGGCATGGAGGATGTCGCCGTTCGGGGTGAACTCGATCATGGCCCGGGAGCGGTCCAGTGCCTCGGTCAGCGCTTCGAGTCGCTCCAGCCGCTGGTGCTGTTCGGTGACGTCGCTGGCCATCTTGAATACCCGGGTCACCCGGCCCTGGTGCTTCACCGGGAAATAGGTCGCCTCCAGCCAGCGCGTCTCCCCCTGCCGGTTCACGCGCTCGAAGGTGCCTGACTGCACCTCCCCCTGGGCCAGGCGGCGCCAGAACTGGCGATAGTCACCGGACTCCCCCCAGGCCCTTGGACAGAGCTGGCTGTGGGGCTGCCCAATCAGTTCGGCGGCACCATATCCCATCAGGGCCAGGAAAGGGGTGCTCGCCTCCTGGATGATCCCCTCCGGGCTGAAGATGACGGTGGCGGCGCCCGCCTTGATCGCCTCTATGATGCCCTGCTCCTCGTCGAGCCGGGTCTGGCATGCCTGCAACTGCGCTTTGAGCTTCTGATTGAACATGACACTTCTTCCTCGTTGACCATCCCCATGGGCACCACGGCCTCACCCACAGAGGGTATCGGCACCGCCAGCGCCGACATAAGTGGTCGGACGACTGAAACGAATGGGGCGCGCAGTGTATAGAAAAGCGGCGATGCCGCCAAGGGCTCCCAGTACGCAGCCCTTGTGAAAGAGGATCAACTCGGTGCAGAAAAAGAGGAGGCTAACGGGCAGGTACGCACTCGAGACAGGCGGGATTGCCGGCAAAGCCGAACCGTTCGTAGATAGCGCGCCCATCACTGCTGGCATGGAGCCACAGCTTGCCCAGTTGCTGCTCGCGGGCATACGCCACCATGGCCACCAGCAGGGCATTCGCCATTCCCCGTCTGCGCCAGGCCGGCCGGGTGTAGATGTTGAGCAGGTACCCTTCCCGCCCCGCCAGATTGCCCGGGTAGGGCGGGCGCACGAAGAGTGCCAGGGTGGCGCACGCCACCACCTCGCCCTCCTCTTCCACCACCCAGCTACGGGCGCTGCCCTCTTCCTGCGCCTGCATGAAGTAGGCCTGCGTCGCCTCCCTGAGGACCGGATCCTCATCGGGCCGGGCAAGTTCCCCCACCTCGCAAAAGAGCGCCATGCGCAGTGTCGTCAGGGCAGGAATATCGGCCGCCAGGGCCTCGCGTACCTTCATCTCTTCTCCTTTGCATTCCTTTCCCACCCGTCAGTCAGGCAGGGCTCGTGTGCGGCCACCTTACGCCGGAGGCGAGCGACGGGCAAGGCGCCAGCTGTCGAGCCCCAGGGGGCCCGCCCCCCACACGGCCAGGGTCAGCAGCATCCAGCCCCACAACTGGTGATCGTGAAAGCCCCCCGCCCAGAGGGCCGGGTAGGAGATGACCGCCATGACGTTGAAGCCAAACAGCAGCAAGGCGACCGGACGGGTGAAGAGGCCCGCCAGCAGGAAGAGGGGCAGCAACAGCTCGGTCGCCGTGCCCGCATAGGCCGCCCACTGCCAGGGCAGCAGGGGCACCTGATATTCAAACTCGAACAGATAGAGGGTGCTGTCCCAGGCCGTTAACTTGAGCCAGCCGGATCGCAGAAAAATGGTGGCAACCCAGAGCCTGGCAAGCAGCAACAGGCCACCGCTGCACCAGGGCAAGATGCGTTCAACAAGGGGGCCAAGGGGCCTGGCAAGGGTTTGCGTTGTCATGGGGCAAGCTCCAGATCGACCAGCAGGTCGAGGGTGATGAGGGGGGCCAGGTGTTCGGCCATGGCGGGATCCTGAGCCAGCAGGCTGGCCAGCGGCCTGCCCTGCAGGCAGCCTTGCAGCAGACGCCAGGCGGCGGCATCCAGGGGAATGGGGTCGACCCGGTGTCCGGGGCGTTTCTTGAGTGCCAGGGAGCAGACAGCATCCAGTTCCCTGACCGTCTCACCGCCGTGCAGGGCCATCTGCCAGAGCGCCAGCACCGGATGGGGGCTCTCCAGGAGTTGCAGATCGCAGGCAGGATGCAGCACCAGCCGCTCCCAGTGCTCAGGGGTCATGGCGGCAAGCCGCTCGGCGGGCCAGCGCCGCGTCTCTGGTGCAAGCAGCGAGACCCGCTCCAGCCCCCACTCGAAGCGGGCCAGATCCCCGAGCCAGGGCAACGCGGCCGTGGTGGGCAAGCGTGCCAGCCAGTCGCCAAAGCCCTCCCCGTAGTCCATGACGCTCCCCTCCTCCAGAGGTGCCGCCAGCACGAACCCTCGTGCCGCCGCCTCAAAGAAGGTCTCGCCAACCATGGCGCGTACCGCGGGGTAGCTGCTGGCGAGCACCTCGGTGAGGCCGAGGATGAAGTTGTTGCGATAGATCTGCAACAGGGCGTCGGGGGCAAAGCGCCCCGGCTGGACGTGCCCGAGGATGGCATCATCCTGGCCGAGCAGACCGCTCGCAAAAGCGCGTTGCAGGGAAGCAAGCTCAGACATGGGCGGCCTCCCCGAGCAGCCCGCTCGCAAAAGTACCTTGCGGGAAAACAAGCTCAGACATGGGCGGCCTCCCTGGATGGTTGCTGCGCCGCGCTCAGGATCTCGCTGGCACGCTGCGCCTCTCCCAGCAGCACCGGCAGCGGGGGGATCGCCAGATCCCATTCAATCAGGGTGGGGATGGCGCGCTGCTGGCAAACCTGCTCGTAGAGCGCCCAGACGGGCTCGGCCACGGGGGTGCTGTGGGTATCGATATAGAGGGGCCCCTGAGGCAGGTGCTTCTCGGTAAAACCGGCCAGGTGAATTTCGCCGACCGTGTCGAGGTCGATAGTCGCCAGATAGTCGTCCACCTCCAGGCCGTGATTGACCGCGCTCACATGGAGGTTGTTGAGATCGAGCAGGACGCCGCAGCCGCTGCGCCCAGCCAGCTCGGCCAGAAACTCGGCCTCCCCCATCTCCCCCGCCAGTTGCAGGTAGGAGGAGGGATTCTCGATGAGCAGTTGTCTGCCCAGTGTCTGCTGCACCCGATCTATCTTGTCGCTCATGTGCAAAAGAGCGGCCCGTGTGTAGGGCATGGGCAGCAGATCGTTGAAATAGCGCCCGCCGATGCTGCCCCAGCTCAGGTGCTCCGACACCCGCACCGGCGAGATGGCCGCCACCAGGGCCGCCAGCTGGCGCAGGTGCCCGGCATCGAGAGGATCGGCGGAGCCCAGCGACATGCCGACTCCGTGAAGGCTCACGGGGTAGTGCCTCGCAAGCTCCCCCAGCACCTCGAAGCCCTGGCTGTGGCGCTCGAAGTAGTTTTCGCTGTGTACCTCAAGCCAGCCCACTCGGGGCAGGGTGTGGCGGATCTCGTCGTAGTGCGGGGGGCGTAAACCGATACCGATCAAGGGGTTCATGGCTGGGCTCTCAATAGATAGGGCCATGATGTGGCGGGCGCCACACCATGGCATGCGGCTTACTTGGGTTGCAGGGACCCGCCAGCGAGCTTCTCGCACAGCCCCTTGGGCACCACCACGAAGGCATCCCCCTGGGCATCCATCTTGGCGGTGCCGGCGCAGGATCCGCCCTTGGTGGCGCAGTCGTTCTTGCCCGCCTTGACCACGCCGTAGCACTTCTCCTTGTCATCCGCAGCCATGGCCGGCGCGGCGATGAACTGGGCACCCAGGGCCAGCAGACCCGTCATGGCAGAGGCGATGGCAGTACTCTTTTTCACGTTCATGTCTCTATTCCTTGTTGTCGAGAGTGATGTCTCCGGCGCATCTCATCCGGCTACGTTCAATAGAACCGGACGAGGGGGGAAAAGATTTCCCAAAAAACGGCATCAACTCGCTATTAACAAACAAGAAAGCGGTAACCATCTGATTTAAAGGCATAAAATACGATGAAAAAAACAGGACGACGAGTTCCTCCCCCACGGTGTTCATGGCCGTTGACCCTGTCACTCGCCGTCCACCCCTTGTCTGCTTTGCACCCGAGGGGCCTATAGTGTCTTGAGTCCTTCCACCCAAAGGTGTCCCATGAACGCTCCCCGTCCCCCCAGATGCACCCTGTCGCTGCCCATCTTCATCCCGGGTCTGCTCTTCATCCTGGCGCTGCTGGCCATCTGCTCCCTGGCCCCGGAGGCCGCCGCCCGCTTCTTCGGCAGCGGCCAGAGCTGGATAGCCCAGCACTTCAGCTGGTTCTATGTGCTGGTGGTCGGCATGTTCCTGATCCTGCTGCTGGTGATCGCCTTCAGCCACTTTGGCAACATTCGCCTCGGGCCGGACGATGCCCGCCCGGAGTTCAGCTTCACCTCCTGGCTCGCCATGCTGTTCGCCGCCGGCATGGGGATAGGGCTCATGTATTTCGGGGTGGGCGAGCCCATGAGTCACTTCGTCTCCCCGCCCCAGGCGACGCCCCTGACCCAGGTGGCCGCCCGCGAGGCCATGGTCACCACCTTCTTCCACTGGGGCTTTCACGCCTGGGCCATCTACGCCATCGTCGGCCTGGTGCTGGCCTACTTCGGCTTTCGCTACAACCTGCCCCTGACCATCCGCTCCGGCCTCTATCCCATCTTCAAGGAGAAGATCCACGGGCCGCTCGGCCACGCGGTGGACGTCTTCGCCCTGGTGGGCACCATCTTCGGCATCGCCACCACCCTGGGCTATGGCGTGATGCAACTCTCGGCGGGGATCACCCGCCTCACCGGCATGGACACCTCGGGGGAGCTGTTTCGCTTCGGCCTCATCGGGGTAGTCATCGCCCTCGCCGGCATCTCGGCGGTCACCGGTCTCGACAAGGGGGTGAAGCGCCTCTCCGAGCTCAACCTCTTTCTCGCCATCGTGCTCCTGCTGTTCGTGCTGGTGGCCGGCCCCACCCAGTACCTGCTGGGAGCCCTCTCGGAGAACATTGGCAACTATGTCTCCTCTTTAAGCCAGCTCACCTTCCGCACCTTCACCTACAGCGAGACCCGCCAGGCGGGCTGGTTCGGCAACTGGACCCTGCTCTACTGGGCCTGGTGGATCTCCTGGTCCCCCTTCGTCGGCCTCTTCATCGCCCGCATCTCCCGCGGACGCACCCTGCGCGAATTCATCCTCGGCGTCCTGTTCGTGCCCACCGCCTTCAACCTGCTCTGGATGACGGTGTTCGGCAACGCCGCCATCTGGGCCAGCCAGCATGAGGGGGGCACAAGCCTCATCGACTCGGTCGGCAACATCGACACCCTGCTGTTCAACTTCTTTGACCTCTTGCCGGGAGCAGACATCACCTCGGCCCTCGCAGTGATCCTCATCAGCGTCTTCTTCGTCACCTCCGCCGACTCGGGAGCCTTCGTCATCGACAACATCGCCACCCAGGGCAAAGAGGGCTCACCGATCTGGCAGCGCCTGTTCTGGGCTCTACTGCTCGGGGTCACCGCGGGTACCCTGATGAGCACAGGGGGGCTGGCGGCACTCCAGTCCATGACCCTCATCGCCGCCCTGCCGTTTGCCTTCATCATGGTGCTGCTCTGCCTCGGACTCTGCCGCGGCCTTGTCGCAGACAAGGAGCACTCGGCCAGGCGCCTCTCCCCCGCCACTGACTTCTGGAACGGCAAGCAGTGGCGCACCCGGATGGATCACCTGCTGCGCCCCTCCACCGAGCAGGAAGCCCGCGCCTTTGTGGACAAGGTCGCCCTGCCCGCCCTGACGGCCCTGAGTCAGGAGTTCGCTGCCCGGGGCATCACCAGCCGGGTCGAAGAGGATGGGCCGGATCAGTGCCATCTGCTGGTGCCCCAGCAGGGTCGCCGGGACTTCTGCTACGGGGTGCGCATCGAGGCCCGCCCCGCACCCGCCTTCAACCCCCTGGAGGCGGCCCACAACCACGATCCCGAGGCCCGCATCTTCGAGCCCATCACCTATTTTGCCGACGGCCGCGCCGGTTACGACATCCAGTACCTGACCCGGGACGAGCTGAGTGCCGACGTCTTGCGCCAGTACGAGCGCTATCTGGTGCTGAGCCAGGACGAGGGGCAGGATCTGCTGAGCAGCGCCCCCGAACATACCCAGCCAACCCAGGGAGAGTGATGACCAGGCAGGGATCAAGTCAGCTCCCCGCCCGGAGCTTATGGCCGGGCACACTGGCGGCGAGGGCTGCCCCCACCCCCCATCACAACAGAGAAAGGGGCCCCAGGGCCCCTTTCTCGTCACTGCCTCAACCTGCGTTGATTTCAGAGCCTCAACCGGCTCAGGCGGTTTTCACGCACTTCTGGATAAAGCTGTTCTTGGCCGCCCCGGCGAGCTTCTTGTCCGCTGCCGCCTTCTCGCACTGGGTCGCCTTGTCGGCGGCCCCGTTCGTCTTCACGCACTTCTGGATAAAGCTGTTCTTGGCAGCACCGGCCAGCTTCTTATCGGCGGCCGCTTTCTCGCACTGGCTTGCCTTGGCACTGGCGGAGGCATCCTTGACGCACTTGCCCACAAAGCTGGTCTTGGCGGCGCCCGCCAGCTTCTTCACCGCCGCCTGGGCCTCGCACTCTTGCTGCGCGCCAGAGGTCGCGCTCTGGGCTACCCCCATACCGAGCAACAACACTGTCATCAGGATGGTAATGGATTTCATCTGACAAGCCCTCGTTATTGATTTGAGTGTGGTTCTGGCACCGAGGGAACAAGGCTCACCTGCCCCCCTCTTCCGATTGCACTATAGTATTTCCCACAGTAGGACGGCCAGAGTACCTCCCTCTATTCCATGCCACTAATCCCACCGAATCAACCGAATAAGGCCACTCACAAAGTAGTGAGCTAGCGCAAGAAAATCTTTCTTTTCTGATAGTTGGAACACTTTTAACTAGTAGAAGAGGTTTCAACTGGCCTATTATAGCCGCTCGATGCCTATTGAACTGCGATGGGCAACTACCCTCGCTGGTCAACGAAGCATTTTGGAAGCTGTAATCCACGGGCGGTAGCGTGTTTTTACTAAGCAATCGACGCCAAGCCAAGCCAAGCCAAGCCAAGCCAAGCCAAGCCAAGCCAAGCCAAGCCAAGCCAAGCCAAGCCAAGATTGTAGGCTGAACTGAGCAAAATGAAGCCTAACTATTGAAAGATGAATACTATATATCTCTGCCACTCTTTTAATTTCAATCATACTATGTCATCAATTTCACCTTCCTATTTCAATAGGGAACTATTATCTAGCCATCAATAAAATCAAAAGCCTTTTAGTTTGGAGAATAATATGCACTTAGAAGAATGGAGAAAAAAGAACCCATTTTTCATTAAAAAAATAACGATAAATAACCTTGTCTCTAAATATAACATCCTGTGGGAATTAACCGACATAAACATATTAGTTGGAAATAATGGATCTGGTAAGTCTACCATATTCAAACTGGCACAATTGGGACTACAAGACATTCGTAGTTTCGACCAAAATAGCATTGGAGGGATATTAGGTAAGTTTGATTCTATGGAAATAGAACTAAATAATGGCAAAAAAGGTAAAGTTAAAATTAGCGATGGCCATGAAAAAAATGACTATATGCTAAAATTACTTTCAGAACTGATTGAGAATGAAAAATTCACGAGCCAATCTAGCCATGAAGAAATAGAAAAAATACGTAAAACCATAAAAAACATTGAAAATATAAAATCATCTACCAGTGATATAACCAGATACATTTTAGAAGGTCAGTCTGAATTTTTTAGCAAAAATGAAAGCGATATAAGTTATTTCAATAAAAACATATCGATAGAGTTTATTTCTACGTTTGACATGTTACTTTTATCTCAAGAAAAATATGATAAATATAGTGGAAAATTATATTCTGAGCTTGATGTAGTAATAAAGGAAGAATTAGATAAGCTGAAAGACAATATAATTCAAATTAAAGATAAAACAAAGAGAGACTTTATAAGAAAAAATAACTCAAAATCTCTCCAAGAAGTTGATGACAAAAATAATGCAAAAATAGACACTTTAAATAATGAGTTGGCTATATTTTTCAAAGAATCAGGAAAAAAAGTTCTTGTAGGTAAAAATGGTGAACTATCAATTTCTTCAAATGGCCAGCGACTTAGCACAAGAAATTTATCTTCTGGAGAGAAGCAATTAATTCTTATTCTGATAAAAACCTTAAATTGCTCGCTATTTAACCCCTGCTTAATATTCATGGATGAACCTGAAATATCTTTACATGTTGCTTGGCAAATGAATTTAATTAACAGCCTTAAGAAGATAGCAGATCAATCTCAAATAATTGTTGTTACTCACTCACCTGCTCTTGTTATGGCGAATTACAAATCAAAAATGGTCGATATAAAAGACCTGGTTTTCTAAAAAATAATACTCACAAATGAAAAACAATAACTTTATCGATATTCTTTACAGCAAGGATTTTGCTGAGGTATTCAATGTGATATTACGAGATCCGGAGGATAAGGGATGGATTCACGTTGAAAACGAACGGGATAAGGCATTTTGGATTGATGTTTTAGGCACAGACATTATTCAACGATATCAGTTCACTATGAGTTCAGGCATTGATGTCGTCGATGACGGTGCCAGAGGAAAAGCTAGATTTTATTCCCATTTAGAAAAAGCTAATATAAAGCATGTTTTTGCCATAGATTCAGATCTATCTCATTTCACACCAGACTTGGCAAACGTAAATTTAACGATCATATCTAATAAATATGTCCTTCATACCTATGGATATGGAAAAGAAAGCATAATAAATAGTGCAGAAAACCTCAACGCTTGCCTTAATATATATAGAAAAACATGCGAAAACACACTTTCTTACATAGAATTCCTTGAGACCTACTCTAATATAATATATAAACCTTTACTTGCTTATATATTTTCACTTAGTCTGCCGCCACGAGAAAGAATTTCTAGCAAAGATTTTTACGCCGCAATAAAAATAAATCCAACAGCATTTTTCAAAGAAGATAAATGGCAATCAACAATTAAAAGAATAAATGAATTCAACACTAACAATGATTTTTCAGAGCATAATGATTTCATTGGATTCATGAAAACAGCATCATCATTTGGGCTTATGAAGAACAACGCTTACCAATTTATAGACTGTCACTTCCTAGAAAACTCTGTTATCAACCCCGTTGACCGACTGATTCGTAAGGGTTTGATATCCAAAAACATCGAAATGTACAAAAAAATAATTAAAGATGGTACCGCCATTAAAGAGAAGATGGCCGACATAACAAATCACTTTGAACGAAATATTTGCCTTGACACACTTCGGCATACATTAAGTAGTTATCGAGAGAATATGTTGTTCCAGCTTATGGAGAAACAAAAGGATCATTTAATGACACTTCACTGAACAAAAAATTAAGGACACCCACCTTTCTGAGCCAGCCGTTACCTGGCTGGCTATATCTCTCATCACACACTGATCTTCCTGGAACCCGATAAATACCTTGTACACGAGTGACATTTACCCAGTGGGGTCGCGTGTTCAGACATTGCAATGCTTGACACCAAACAAATGCCAAGGGAGTAAAACGGGATCTATCGGATTAACAAGGTGGCTGATGGCATCGCCGCTGACCATAGTGCTGGGCGAATTGCTGGCAATGACCTCTGTCGCCCACCACTTGGATACCCAGCCGCCAAAACAGCGTCACCGAAATCCAGGACACCCACCTTTCTGAGCCAGCCATTACCGGCTGGCTTTATTTTTTATCCCACCTATTCCAGTCATCCACTTCGTATCGGGCAAGCAACATTTACCCGGCGGGCCGCATGGTCAGAGACAGCAGCAAAAAAGCGGGTGTCCCTATTTTCCCTCCATTTATCCTCTTCTATTTGTCCACCTGGGCGCCGTCATACGGCTCACAATGCTTTGGTCATAAACCGGCTGTAGGGATCCTCACGGTAATGACCAAAGGGGCCGCACTCCTCAAACCCGAAGGCGTGATAGAGGTGATGCGCCGGTGCAAAGAAGGGTTGGCTGCCCGTCTCCAGGCTAAGGCGGGTCAGACCGCGCAGATGGGCCTCTTCCAGCACATGAGCCAGCAGTTGGCGGGCAATGCCACGGCGGCGGTAGCGGGCGGCGGTGCGCATCGATTTGATCTCGCCATGTCCCGCCTCCAGCCGTTTCAGGGCCACACAACCGGCCGCCTCTTCCCCGTCCCACAACGTCCAGAAACTGACGTCCGGTGCGCGCAGCGCCGCACCATCGAGGGCGTGCGTACTCTCGGGGGGCGAGATGGCACGCATGTCGTTCAAGTGCTCTTCCAGCAGTGCCATCACGCGCGGGTCGGTCACATCATCCAGTCTGATTTGCATCCCTTCTCTCCTCTCTCTTGTTGCCCTTGTTGCGTGCCGGACCTTGCAGCGCGCCGCTCGCAGCGCTGACGGGGACTCGGCACATTGTCATTCCCGGATATACCGACGTCTGCATGACTCCCCGCACGCCCCCTCTTTGGTGCGTGCCACGGGCCGCCTTTGGCGGGTAATGCGTAGTCCTTGGTCGGTACTTGGTGCCCTGTTGAGCAGGTACTGCGTATCCCTTCTTTAGTTGGTACTGCGTACCAGGGCGACCAGATAGCGGGCGGGCGTGCTGCCCGGATTCATAAAGCGGGTGCCCCCCTCAATGCTCATGCAGAGACAATCGCCGGCGCGAAGCTGCCACTGCCCCTCGGACGATTCAATCTGCATCTCGCCTTCGAGCAGCCAGATCTGCTGGTGCCAATGGGTTGGCAGCGGCTGGGGTGCATACTGCACGCTCTGCCCGGCGGGGAAGTGCACCTCCACCATCTGCAGCGGCGCCTGCGGCAATGCCGTCAGATGGCGGCGCTGATAACCGGATTGCGGATCGGTCCAGACCGGCTGATCTTCAACGCGGCGGCAGGGCGAGACCGACTCCTCGGGCTCATGAGTGAAAAGCGAGGCGAGCGGCACGCCCAGCGCGGTGGCCAGTTTATCGAGCACCACGGCGGTCGGGCTGCTCTGACCGCGCTCGATATTGGAGATATTGGAGCGACTCACCCCGGAGCGCTCGGCCAGTTGCTCCAGCGACCAGCCCTGTTGTTCCCGCAGCCCGTGCAGCCGCGCCGCCAGCATCTGTTGAAAATCCATGTAAAAATCCAAAATAAAGGAGATTAATCCAAAATACTGGATTTTCATCACAAGTCGAGTTCTTTTTTATTGGGTGCCTGTGTTCCTGCCGCCACCAGTCACTCGTCGATGAGCCCCCCCCCACGTTACGGTGCTTGGCGTATCAAACAGCCTCCTCGGTAACCGGAGAAGGCGCTACCGCCTGACTCTGTGGCGCGCTCTGTTCGGCGGCATGGCCACAGATGATGGGCAGCAGCGGCCAGCAAGGCGGGCGTCCCGGGTTGGCACTCCCAGATTGGCAGCTCAGGTCAGCACTCGTCGGGCTATATCAGGGCCATATCAAGGCCATAGCGTCGCCGCGCTGGGTGAGCGGACACAAAAAAACCATCCCGCACGGGATGTTTTTTATTGGATGGCTAGCAAGGCAAGGACCTTCTTACCACCGCCCCTGGGGTGGCTGCTGGTTGCGCGACTCCACCATGGCAATGAGGATGGCCATCAGGCTCGATATCAGCATCAGCCCAATGGCGATGGGAAACGTCACCAGGATGTAAGAGAAACGCCCGATCTCTGCCGCCGGAGAGTCCGATAGCATGATCATTGGCAGGGGGAAGACCAATAACAGGGCCAGGTAAAACATGATCCTGGCGATCATCAGGGGGGTATTGAGGGACTGGGTCACTATTTTTCGGTACGGCCACATGATGGTTTGCTCCCTGCACTGTGGTGTTGTTGTTGTCGATAAGCCGCGCCGTCGAGGCATCTGCGGCCCTGCTCGTCCATGAAGGGTGTCAAGCAGTCCCCTGATTAGCAGCCACGGCAGGCCGGGTCAACGGGCCCCGGGGGGCTGGAAATGACCCACAGACAGGGTTGTGCTGCCAGGGGCGAGCATAACAACGAGAGTGCAAATCAAATGTGCAAAAACGTCGCAGCAATCACTGTCGGCGCACTTTCTGCCAGCAGGTTGTGAGGCACAACCAAAACGGGGAGTTGCGCCGTGGGCTGCGCTGTGATGCCCCCTCCCAGGCAGAGCGGTGCCCTGCGTGCGGCTCGGGCTCCCCGGCCTGGATGGCTTGGCTCTTGCTACTCAATCTGGCTACTCAATCTGACTAACCGATCTGACAGCACGGACTTGATGGTGAGCCTTGATTACGCACGCTATACACGCACTCTGGCTACGTCGAGCCAGTGTGACTGCGCTAGTCGGTTGCAGGCCGATCGCCGGGCTGCTGCGCTCCCAGCAGCGTGGTGCCGTAGGAGTTGTCCACCGTGCAGCGCCACTGCCCGCCGGGCTCTTTGCGAAACACATAGGTAGCGCGCCGGGTTTCAGCAATCCACCCCTCTCCGCCCGGATATCGCAGCCGGGTCTCCATGATCACCAGGGCATTGTCTGCCCCCTCGATCACCTCCATGGCCCCCTGGGTCACCTCAAGCTGACCGTCAAAGTAATCGGAGATGGCAGTGAAGGCGCGGCGGATGGCGGGAATGCCGCGCACCACCATGCCGGGTTTGACCACCAGGGCGGCGTCTTCGGCGTAGAAGGCCATCAGGGCGTCGAAGTCGCGCCGGGAGATGGCGGCGTCACAGGTCTCGATCAGGGTGCGAAGGGGATGCGGGCTCATGCCGTGCTCCTTGTTTCAGGGGGATCTGGGCGGGCTACCCGCCCAATACCGGACATCAATACCGGACATAAAAAATCCCCCGCTTTCGTGAAAAAGCGGGGGATCGTCAGCGTCTCATGACGGCTTAACCGAGCAGGAAGGCCTTGAGGCGGCCAAAGTCAGCGGGCAGATCGTGGGACAGGAGCGGCAGCGCGGCGTGCTTGGCGAGCGGGCCCGGCAGCGGTACATCCAGATTCAGGATCTCGTCCACCGACTCTTTGAACTTGGCCGGATGGGCGGTGCAGAGGAACACACCGACCTCGTCTTGCCCAAGCTGCTCGTTCAGCAGATCCCAGGCAATCGCCCCGTGGGGCTCGCACAGGTAATCCAGCTGATGCAGGCGTTTGAGCGCGTCGCGAGTCTGGGCATCATCACGCATCCCTGAGCCCAAGGTTTCCAGCGCCCAGCCCTTGCGACGGCACAGCTCTTCCACCCGCGGCCAGTTGTTGGGGCGGCTCACGTCCATGGCGTTAGACAGGGTCGCGACTGTCTGGTGCGGCTCCCACTGGCCGGTTTTCAGGTAACGCGGCACGGTGTCGTTGGCGTTGGTGGCGGCGATAAAGCGCTTCACCGGCAGCCCCAGCGCCTTGGCGATGAGACCCGCGGTGAGGTTGCCAAAGTTGCCGGACGGCACGCTGATGACCGCCTTGGCGCGATCGGCTTTCGGCAACTGGGCCACGGCTTCGAAGTAGTAGCAAACCTGGGCCAGCAGGCGGCTGATGTTGATGGAGTTGGCGGAGTTGAGGCCGATGGCGGTCTTGAGCCCTTCATCGTCGAAGGCATCTTTGACCAGCGCCTGACAGGCATCGAAGTCGCCGTCGATGGCGAGGGTGCGGATGTTGCCGCCTAAGGTGCAGAAGAGCGCCTCCTGCAAGGGGCTTATCTTGCCCTTGGGGTAGAGGATCACCACTTCAATCCCCTCCAGGCCGTAGAAGGCGTGGGCCACGGCGGCGCCGGTGTCGCCGGAGGTGGCGGTGAGGATGGTGATCTTGTCATTGGTTCTGAACGCAGCCAGACACTGGGCCATGAAGCGGCCGCCGAAATCCTTGAACGCCAGGGTCGGGCCGTGGAACAGCTCGAGGGCATAGGTGCCGTCTTTGAGCTTCACCAGGGGCGCCGGGAAGGTGAAAGCAGCGTCGATAAGCTCGCTCACCTTGGCAGCCGGTACTTCGTCACCCAGCAGGTGGCTCAGGATGCGGGCCGAGCGCTCGGCCAGCGGCAGATCCAGCAGGGCATCCACGTCGGCCAGCGGCTCCAGGGTCTCTGGGAAGAACAGCCCCTGCTCGCGGCCCAGACCCTGACGCACCGCCTGCGCGAAGCTCACCTGTTCACTCTTGTCCTTGATGTTGTAAAGATTCATAGCTCGCTTCCTGTTACCCGTGCCCCGGCCATGTCCAGTTTGCAGACCCGGGCAAATCCATCTTCATTGCGCACGAAGTGCGCTTCCATCCACTCTTTCATGCGTTCGGCCTGGGCCAGATCCTTCATCACCACGAACACGGTGGGACCGGACCCCGAGATGCCGGTGGCCAGCGCCCCGTTCTGGGCCCCCTGGGCCCGCACCTCGTTGAAGCCTTCAATCAGGGCCGCGCGATAAGGCTCGGCGATCACGTCTTTCAGGACGCTGGCGGCCAGCCCTTCCTGGCGGCTGTAGCTGGCATGCACGAAGGCGGCCAGCCGGCGGCCATAGGTGAGGCAGTCCTGGCGGCGATACTGGGCCGGCAGGATGGCGCGGGCGGCGGCGGTGGAGACCACGGTGCCCGGGTAGCAGACCACCCAGTACCACTCGTCAAACACCGGGATGCCCTGGCTGATGACGCCCCCCTCCTCCAGCACCAGTTGCATGCCGCCCAGATAACAGGGCGCCACGTTGTCGTAATGGACGGAGCCGGAGATCTTCCCTTCCATCTCCCCCATCAACAGCAGCAGGTCGTGTTCATTGAGAGGCGCACCGTGGAAGGCGTTGAGCCCTTCCAACGCCGCCACGACGCTGCAGGCGCTCGATCCCAGGCCCGAGCCCACCGGCAGGTTCTTCTCCAGCACCATTTCCAGCGGCTTGAGACCCAGGCCGCGCTTCTCAAGCGCCTCGCCATAGGCGACCCAGCAGTCGTGGAGGATGTTCTTTTTCGGGTCGTCCGGCAACTTGTGGGCGTAACGGCCCACGGAAGAGAGAGCGAAAGGCACCTCTGCCGATTTGACCTGGACGCGATCCCCCAGCAGAGAGCCATCCACGGGGGCGAGCGCCGCCCCCAGGACGTCAAAGCCCACACTCAGGTTGGCGCTGGAGGCCGGGGCATAGGCCACCACGCTGCCGCCGATTTCTACATTCGGGTTCATCTCTGAACTCATGTTACAGCTCCTGCTTCCAGTTCTGGGTGCGCAGCACGTCGGCGAAGACACCGGCGGCGGTCACTTCGGTCCCTGCGCCATAGCCGCGCAGTACCAGGGGGATGGGCTGGTAATAGGTGGAGAAGAAGGCGAGCGCGTTCTCCCCGTCTTTTACCTTGAACAGGGGCTCGTCGCCACCCACCGCCTTGATGGCCACCTTGCACTTGCCACCCTCGATGGAGCCGACGTAACGCAGCACCTTGCCTTCACGCTGGGCCGCCGCGAACTGGTCGCGGAACCAGCCGTCGGCCTCGGGCAGGCGGGCCATGAAGGCCTCCACGTCGCCGCTCACATCAAAGCCCGGCGGCAGTGCCTGCTCCACCTCCACATCGGAGAGTTCCAGCGCCATGCCGGCCTCGCGGGCCAGGATCAGGAGCTTGCGAGCCACGTCCATGCCGTTCAGGTCATCGCGGGGATCCGGCTCGGTGAAGCCGTTGCCGCGGGCGATTTGGGTAGCCTCAGAGAAGGCCATCCCCTCATCCAGCTTGCCGAAGATGAAGGAGAGCGACCCGGACAGGATGCCGTCGAAGGCGCGCAGCTTGTCACCGGCCTTGATGAGGTTTTGCAGGTTCTCGATGACCGGCAGGCCCGCGCCCACGTTGGTCTCGTACAGGAACTTGCGGCGGGTCTGGCGGGCGGTGCGACGCAGCGCCTTGTAGTAATCCAGCGACCCGGTGTTGGCCTTCTTGTTCGGGGTGACCACGTGGAAGCCGGCCCCGAGGAAGTCGGCGTACTGGACGGCCACGGCTTCACTCGAGGTGCAATCCACGATCACCGGGTTGATGAGGTGGCTCTCTTCCACCAGCTTCTTCACCGCCTCCAGGCTGAAGCTGCCTTGTGCTTCCACCAGCTGTTCACGCCAGTTGGCGAGGGCCAGACCATCCTTGTTGACCGCCATCTGGCGGCTGTTGGCAATACCCACTACCCGCAGGCCGGTGCCCTGCTCGGCCAGTACCGGCTGCTGGCGGGCAATCTGATCCACCAGGGCTGCACCGACGCCGCCTACCCCGACCACGAAGAGATCGATGAACTGCTGGCTGCCAAAGAAGTTCTGGTGGCACGCCTTGATGGCTTCCGCCACCTTGCCGGAGCGCACGACCGCGGAGATGGAGCGCTCGCTCGACCCTTGTGCGATGGCGACGATGTTGATGGAGGCCTGGGCCAGGGAGGTGAAGAAGCGCGCCGCCATCCCCTTGGAGGTGCGCATGCCGTCACCGATGAGGGAGATGATGGCCAGATCGGTCATGATCTCGAGCGGGTCCAGCAACTGGTTTTTGAACTCCAGCTCGAACTCGCGCTCCAGCACCTTGCGGGTCTTGTCGCTGTCGTAGCTGTGGATACAGAAGCTGACACTGTACTCGGAGGACGACTGGGTGATCAGCACGATGCTGACCCCGGCGCGGGAGACGGCGGAGAAGATGCGACCGGCCATGCCCACCATGCCCTTCATGCCGGGACCGGAGACGTTGAACATGCACATGCCGGAGAGATCCGAGATGGCCTTCACCTTCAGATCGTCATCCCCCTGATCGACCCCGATGAGGGTACCCGGACCCTGAGGGTTGAAGCTGTTCTTGATGAGGCAGGGGATGTGGAACTGGGCCACGGGGGCGATGGTCTTCGGGTGCAGCACCTTGGCACCGAAGTAGGAGAGCTCCATCGCCTCTTTATAGGAGAGGGTTTTGAGCAGGTAGGCATCCGGTACCAGGCGCGGGTCGCAGTTGTAGCAGCCCTCCACGTCGGTCCAGATCTCGCAGCACTCGGCATCGACGCAGGCGGCCAAGACGGCGGCGGAATAGTCGGAGCCGTTGCGGCCCAGCAGCACGGTCTCGCCCTTGTCGCTGCCCCCGGTGAAGCCCGGCATCAGGTAGAGACAATCAGAGCGCAGGCCCTTGGCGGCGAAGCGCACCCGGGAGGCTTCGATGTCCACATGGGCTTCGAGGTAGCCGCCATCGGTGACCAGCAACTGCTCGGGCACGATGAGATCCAGCTCGATGCCGCGCACCCGCAAGAGCTCGTGCATGAAGGCGATGGAGAGGTTCTCGCCACGGCTCAGGATACGGGCCTGGACGTTGTCCGGGCACAGCCCCAGCAGACGGATACCCTGCATCAGCCGCTCCACCTGATCCAGTTCACTGGTCAAACGAGCCTGCAGCGCCTTGTCATCCAGCGCGGGATAGGCGGCCTTCAAGCCGGCCAGCAGACGGGAGAAGATACCGTTGATCTCGAACAGGGTACTGCTTGCATCCATGCCGCGACTGGTCTGTTCCACCAGGGCGACCAGGTGATTGGTCACCTTGGCCGGTGCCGACAGCACCAGGGCCACCTGGGATTGGCCATGGGTATTCACCGCGATATCGGCAACCCGCAAGAAACGCTCTGCGTCGGCCAGTGACGACCCGCCAAATTTCAACACTCTCATCGCTATCTCCCTGTATTCCCTGCAAATTGATCTGCTAATAGGTCTAAAAACAATCCAACAAAAAAGGCCCGTACTGGGTGGGTACGGGCCTTTTTCTGATTTCTGTGCTTGTTCGTCAGCGCATCAACCGGCCCCAGTGCCACCTGTGGTGGTACCGGTAATAATGGTGGTGGTGATGATGTTGGTGAATAGCTGCATGACGAACACTCTTGAACGAATCTGGTTGTTAGCAATACCGCGCCCGGCGAGGGGCTGTCAACCTAAACCTCCTTGCCAAACTTGCGGGCAAGGTCTTTGCAGAGCAGATGGAGCATATTGAGATCCCGCTGCGGCAGCATGGGCACTCGGTCCATCACCCATTGATGCAGTTTTTCATCCTGCGAAACTCCGAGTTCACCAAGCAATTCTGCTGTTTTTGATTTCAGCACGCGAACCTGCCCGGCACTCTCGAAATTTTCTGCTACGTCCTGCTCGTCGCTCACTTTCTGGTCATCGAGCAGCGGACTCAGCTCATAGGCATACAGCATGATCGCCTGACCCAGGTTCAGGGACGGGTATGAGACCTTGAGAGGCAGGTAGCTGATGAGATCCACCTGGGCAAGCTGTTCGTTGGAGAGTCCGGACTCCTCGCAGCCAAACACGATGGCCACCTTCTCGAGGGAGGGCTTGGCCCGGATCTGGTCGCGAATGTCCGCCGGGGTGAGGTAGTGCTGGTAGCGGCCGCGCTGCCGGGCGGTGGTGGCGACCACCAGATCCATGTCCGCCAGGGCCTCTTCCAGGGTGTCGAAGGCTTGCGCATCCGTCAGGATCTCCTGCGCCCCGTGGGCAACCCAGCTCGCCTCCTCCTCTTCGTGCACCCGGCTCCCCACCAGTCGCATGGCATCGAAGCCCATGGTCTTCATGGCGCGGGCAGCAGCCCCCACGTTGGCGGCACGGGCGGGCGACACCAGCACAAAATAGAGTTTCATCGGGTTCTCTCCAGGATGGGGCCGACGCCGCGAACTGCGGCGAACCGTCGGCAAAACAGGGGCGCAATCTACCGTTTATCCCGAAATATTGCCACTTGAACAGATGTTTGGATGTTGCCATAGTGGCCTTGGACGCGAGTCCGCCGCCTCAGGGCACTGACGCCATGGGCCCGACAGATCACAAGGAAGAGAGAGATGCAGCAGCCATTGGAGCAGGCGGTCGCCGAGACGATCCTGCAACGTTTTGAGTCGTTTTACAGCCGCTTTCTCGAGATAACCCAGGGCAGCAAGAGCCGTTTCGAGAACAGCGACTGGCTGGGGGTGCAGCTCGCCGGTCGAGAGCGCATCCGCCTCTATGATCACCATGTCGGCGCCACCACGGCGCAGATCAAACAGATGATGGGGGAGCAGCTGCCGACCCAGGCCCTGCTCAAGCAGGTGAAAGGCGCCTTCAGCGATCTCCTGCCCCGCTGCGAGAACTTCGAGGTGGCGGAGTCTTTCTTCAATTCCGTCTATCGCCGCATCTTCCGCCATCGCAACATCCGCGACGAGAACCTTTACATCCACCCCTTCGTGAGCCGGGGCGACAAGCCTGACCTGGGATCCTTGCTGCGTATCTATCGCACCGATCTCTCCCACCTGCCCCAGACCCTGAGCCAGCTGCTCGGGGATTACAGCTTCACCCTCCCTTTCGAAGACAAGCAGCGGGACATCATGGACATCCACCGCCATCTGGCAGAGAGCGGCCCGGCCATCCTGCACGAGGAGCCCTTCGCCATCGAACTGCTCAGGGAGGTGTTCTATCGCAACAAGGGAGCCTATCTGGTGGGGCTCATCCGGGTGAAGGGCGAAGTCTATCCCTTCATCCTGCCCTTGCTCAGCACCGGTCAGAGCATCTATGTGGACACCGTCATCTTCGAGCCGGAGCTGGCTTCCATCGTGTTCGGCTTCGCCCGCGCCTACTTCATGGTCTATGCCCCGGTGCCGGCGCTCTTTGTGGCCTTCCTTCGCCAGATCATGCCCCGCAAGCCGGACTATGAAATCTACAACGCCATCGGCTGCCAGAAACACGGCAAGACCGAGCTCTATCGCCACTATCAGCAGCACCTGGCCCAGAGCCGGGAGCAGTTCGTCATTGCGCCCGGCATCAAGGGGATGGTGATGAGCGTGTTCACCCTCCCCTCCTACGATGTGGTGTTCAAGGTGATAAAAGACGAGTTCACCCCGCCCAAGGAGGTGAGCCACGAGCAGGTGAAGGAGAAATACCGGCTGGTAAAACAGCACGATAGAGTGGGCCGCATGGCAGATACCCAGGAGTTCACCAACTTCGAATTTCCCCTCGATCGCATCTCGCCGGAGCTGTTGACCGAGCTCAAGGCGGTGGCGCCTTCTGCGCTGACCCTCACCGCCGACAAGCTGGTGATCAAACACCTCTACACCGAGCGCAAGATGATCCCCCTGAACCTCTATCTGGAGCAGGCGGACGAACAGCAGACCCGCCTCGCTCTGGAGGAGTACGGCAACGCCATCCGCCAGCTCGCGGCGGCCAACATCTTCCCCGGCGACATGCTGTTCAAGAACTTCGGGGTGACTCGCCACGGCCGGGTGGTCTTCTACGACTACGACGAGATCTGCTATATGACGGAGTGCAACTTCCGCCAGATCCCGCCGCCGCGCTACCCGGAGGACGAGTGGAGCGCCGAACCCTGGTATTCGGTGGCACCCAACGACATCTTCCCGGAGGAGTTCGCCACCTTCCTGCTGCAAAAACCCCAGGTGCGGGAGATCATGATGCAGTTGCACAAGGAGCTCTTCGATGCCAACTACTGGAAGATGCTGCAGAGCAACATCAAGGAGGGGATGTTCGAGGATGTCTATCCCTACCGGCGCAAGAAGCGGTTTCGCTTCCAGCGAGGGGGATGACCCGGCATCAGGCACAAAAAGGGACGCCATGGCGTCCCTTTTCACATTCTTCTGCACGCTGGCGCAGGGGCCGCCTGCGACAGCCTTTGACGAGATCCCGGCTTATTTCACGGCGTCAAAGGTCAGCAAGGTGGCCTTGTCGGCATCCTTTAGCACCAGCTGTTTGCCGCTGATCTGGAAGCTCGCCACCTTCTCCAGGGTCTGCAGGTAGTTCATCTCCTTGCCGGCCAGATCCCCCGCACACATCATGCGCGTCGAACCCATGGCGCCCAGCGTCAACACGCCGTCACCCTGCTCTGTGATGCCGCCAAAGTAGCGGTTGCAGCCGCCCTTGCCCGCCACCTTGTCACCGGCGACCTGCAGGGTGAAGGTATCACCGCTCGCCCCTTGCAGTTGCCAGGTCGATGCCTGCAATTGTGCCAGCGTGGACCCCGTAGTCATGGCGCAGCCTCCCAGGGCCAGAGCGGCCAGCAGGATCAGTTTGTTGTTCATCAGTTCACCTCGTGATGGAGCGTGTCGTAACGACACGGAGTGAGGGGCCTGTGTACCATGACTGCGGCGTCAATCAAAACTCTTTTATTGTGATCGGGGTTCCCTTTACTCCCCGCTGGCATGTGCCATGCTTGTAGTCCTGTTCGGACCCAGGGAGGGGAAACGAATGGTCAAGTCTCTCGTCATCGCCATGGCATCCAGCCTCGTCTTTTCGGCTCAGGCCGCCGACTGGAGTTTTCTCCAGACCGAATCGGACAACCCGCTCTACGTCAAAAGCTATTCCGGCGTACTGCTCGGCAACCAGAGCCATCTTGGCGACAACTTCGACCTCTGGCTCATCAATACCGGCTATCAATACCCGCTTCAGGATGACATCAGCCTCTACATGGAGGCCGGCCCCGCCATCGGCCCCCAAAGCGGGCAGGCCGGGTTCAATATCAGCTCTGGGGTGCGCTATCGCCTCTCCCCGTCACTCAACATCGGCAGCCAGCTCAAGCAACTGGAGGTGAGCAAGGCCAGCACCCTGGTTGAGCTCAACAGCAGCCTGCTGGTGACACCCTCCCTGGCCATCACCGCCAATTACGGACTCAGTGCCTTCAGCACGGAACACTTTCTCACTCTGGGCGTGGGCTTCAACTTCTGAGGTTCAGAGGAGCCTGGCGCCGCTCACCAGCACACCGTTGAGGTCGGCGTAGACATAGTCGCCGGGCGCTATGGTCACACCGGCAAAAGAGACCACGGTGTCCAGCGTGCCCAGGCCCCGTTTTTCGGTCTTGACCGGGCAGGGGGCCAGGGCCTTGACCCCCAGCGCCAGGGTCGCCAGCGTCCCCACATCCCGCACGGCACCATTGATGAGGATCCCCTCCCACCCCTGCTCCACCGCCTTGATGGCCAGCTGATCCCCGAGCAGCGCCCGACGCAGGGAGCCGCCCCCGTCGATCACCATCACCTTGCCATGGCCGGGACGATTGACCAGATCACGCACCAGGCTGTTGTCTTCAAAGCAGGAGAGGGTCACGGCCTCGCCGTAAAACAGCGCCTTGCCGCCATAGTCCTGAAACAGGGGGTCAGCGATCCTAAGGGCGTCGCCATGTTCATCGCAAAGGTCGGGCAGCAGGTCCAGCATGATCATCATCCTTCCATGGAGTGAAATGTGTCCGCTCATTCTTTCATCATGTCGGGGCGCTGACAATCCACCGGCCGGGTGCCCTGTGCGGATGGCGGGGGGCCATGTCAGCCCGAAGGCCTGAGCCGCCAGCGGGACGCAAGCGCCCCCAGATGACAGGGCGGCCCTTCCAGCAACACGGGCACCAGCCAGAGCTCTCCTTCACGCACCCAATAGAGGGCATTCTGGCCAAATCGGGCGGCCAGCCGGATCGCCTCTGGCAGCGAAAGCGGCAACAACAGCGACGCCTCCTGCCAGCGCTCATCCTCATCGCTCCCCCAGACCTCTCCCATGACGGGACACTCGCCCACTTGCCGGACAAGGGCTCGCTGGCGACGGGCATTGCGGCGCAGCCCCACCCACCTGCTGGCCGGGTTCCAGGCCGTGACAATGGCGTAGGCTGGGCAGCTGGGAGGCGCAAAGGGGGCGATGAAGCACACTTTTCTGTAGTTTTCCCACAAAGTCATGTCAACCACATGTTACATCCCATTACATTTATTAAGGGCGAAAAAGCGGGTCAGCCCAAGTATGATGCAGCGAACTCGGGGATTGACTTATATCAAAGCTGAGTTAAAAAGTTGCTATCTGACGGCAAAGAGTGTTGTTATGCGCCTGTTAACTGATAAAATGCAGCAACTTTTGTAATGGACTACCTCTCCGGGCTTCTCTTGTTCAGACTTGTTGAGAGCCCATGTACGGCACAGGGATGCTTGCCGACATAGTTACCAAATTCGCGATGATTCGACCTGATATTCATACCCAGGATGACGTAATAAATTTTCAGGACCGGTCGGATAACGCCAAAGAGTGTTAAAATTTCGATAATTAACTGATAAGAATCTGGGAATACTCATGCAAACACCACATATTCTGATCGTCGAAGACGAGCTGGTCACCCGCAACACCCTCAAGAGCATCTTCGAAGCCGAAGGCTACATCGTGCTGGAAGCCAACAACGGTGACGAGATGCACCAGGCCCTGACCAGCCACACCATCAACCTGGTGATCATGGACATCAACCTGCCGGGCAAGAACGGCCTGCTGCTGGCGCGCGAGTTGCGTGAAGATGACAACATCGCCCTGATGTTCCTGACCGGTCGCGACAACGAAGTGGACAAGATCCTGGGGCTGGAGATCGGCGCAGATGACTACATTACCAAGCCGTTCAATCCCCGTGAACTGACCATCCGTGCCCGCAACCTGCTGAGTCGCACCATGAATGTGGCCGCCGGTGGCGAAGAGAAGAAGCTGGTGGAACGTTATCTGTTCAATGGCTGGGCTTTGGACATCAACAGCCGCGCCCTGGTCAGCCCGGCTGGCGACATGTTCAAGCTGCCCCGCTCCGAGTTCCGCGCCATGCTGCATTTTTGCGAGAACCCCGGCCAGATCCAGACCCGTGCCGAGCTGCTCAAGAAGATGACGGGCCGCGAACTCAAGCCCCACGACCGCACCGTGGACGTGACCATCCGCCGTATTCGCAAGCACTTCGAGAGCGTGGGCGACACCCCGGAGATCATCGCCACCATCCATGGCGAAGGCTATCGCTTCTGCGGCGAGCTGGAGCAGGAGTAATCCTCCCCACTCCCGAGTTGAAAAGGCGCCCTGTGGCGCCTTTTCCATGTCTGCGCCTTTCAGCTTGGGCGCTTTGGCACTCTCGCCGGCATCAAAAAACAGACAACAAAAAGCCCACTCACAGGAGTGGGCTTTTTGTGTGAAGACTGGAGCGGGCAGCGGGAATCGAACCCGCATCATCAGCTTGGAAGGCTGAGGTAATAGCCATTATACGATGCCCGCTAGGCATCAAAACGTACTTGGTGTGATGGGGAGTCCCCACGACAGACAGCCATCTGGCTGATATGGACAACGGCGCGTGCCGCCATCTGGAATGTGGAGCGGGTGATGGGAATCGAACCCACGTATGCAGCTTGGGAAGCTACCGTTCTACCATTGAACTACACCCGCGTCAGTGGCCTCTACTATATGCATTTTGCCGCCGAGCGCAATCACCGCCCTCGCATTTTTTGCCATAAATCAAGCTGTTCGGCCAACTAATGAGCATGAAGCCGATTTTTCACACAATGATGTTCATCCGCCCGGTTCTGCAAGGTTGCCAAGCCGTGGGGGCGACGATAGTCTTGCGCCACTCGTTTGAGGAGGGTGGTAATGGACAAGAACAGACAGAAACATCTCTATGGCTGGTTGCGCAAACAATCGGGCCATGGTCGGCGCTGGATCGGCATCTCCATCGCCTTCGGGCTGGGTCAGGGCGTCCTGATGGTGATGCAGGCCTGGTTGCTGGCGACCCTGCTGCACGGTTTCATCATCGAAGGCTCCACGCCGGAGCACTCCGCCCCCCTCTTCATCAGTCTGTTGCTGGTGACCCTGACCAAGGCGGCCCTGGCCTATGGCCGCGAGGTGGCGAGTTTCAAGGCGGGAAGTGCGGTGCGCCAGGCCATCCGCGAGCTGGTGCTCACCCGCCTCGCCAGGCTCGGCCCTGCCTATATCCAGCGTCGCCCCGCCGGTAGCTGGGCCAGCCTGCTGCTCGAGCAGATCGAAGAGATGCAGGACTTCTTCTCCCGTTATCTGCCCCAGATGGCCATCGCCGTCTTTATTCCCCTGGTGATCCTGGTCTCCGTGTTCCCGGTCAACTGGGCGGCGGGCCTCATTCTGCTCGGCACGGCCCCCCTCATTCCTCTCTTCATGATCCTGGTGGGGGTGGGCGCCGCCGATGCCAACCGCCGCAACTTCCAGTCGCTGGCACGCCTCTCAGGCCACTTCCTCGATCGCCTCAAGGGGCTGCGCACCCTGCAGCTTTTCATGCGCACCCGGGCGGAAGGGGAGGCCATCCGCGATGCATCGGAAGATTTTCGCGAGCGCACCATGGAGGTGCTGCGCCTCGCCTTCCTGAGCACGGCCGTGCTGGAGTTCTTCGCCGCCATCGCGGTGGCCCTGGTGGCCGTCTACTTCGGTTTCTCCTACATCGATCACCTCAACTTTGGCAGCTATGGCGTCAAGGTCACCCTCTTTACCGGCCTGTTCGTGCTCTTCCTCGCCCCCGAGTTCTACGCGCCGCTGCGGGAACTCGGTGCCCACTATCACGCCAAGGCACAGGCCATTGGCGCCGCCGAACAACTGCTGGAATTTCTCGAGGCCGACGTGAGCGAACCCGCCTCCGGGACGCTCCCCTTCCATGCGGATGGCCCCGTCAAGGTAGAAGCCCGCAGCCTGGAAGTGCTGAGCGCCGAGGGCAAGGTGCTGGTCGGTCCCCTCGATTTCACGTTGGAAGCCGGCACGCGCACCGCCCTGGTCGGCATCAGCGGCGCGGGCAAGAGCTCCCTGGTCAATGCCCTGCTCGGTTTTGCCCCCTATCGCGGTTCCCTGTGCGTCAACGGAGTGGAGCTTCGTACCCTGGACATCAGCCAGTGGCGCCAGCAGCTAGGCTGGCTCTCCCAGAATCCCCAACTCTTCCACAGCACCCTGCGGGACAACCTGCTGCTGGCCAGACCATCCGCCAGCGACGCCGAGCTGGAAGCCGCGCTCAAGCGCGCCCAGGCCTGGGAGTTCGTCAATGAGAAAGGGCTGGACTATCGGGTCGGGGATCAGGCGGGCGGTCTCTCCGTCGGCCAGGCCCAGCGCATCGCCCTTGCCCGCACCCTGCTCAAGACGACCCAGATGATGGTGCTGGATGAACCCACTGCCAGCCTGGATCGCCATTCTGAGCGGGCCGTCATGAGCGCCCTCGAGCAGGCCGCACAAGGTCAGACCCTGCTGATGATCACCCACCGCCTCGATCAGCTCAGCCAGATGGACAACATCCTGGTGCTGGCGCACGGCAAGCTGGTGGAGCAGGGACGTTTTGCCGCACTCGGCGAGGCCCAGGGCCCCTTCGCCCGCCTCCTGTCGCAATCCCAAGGTTTCGGAGACTCTCTCGATGACTGATCTATTGCCGTTCCTGCGCCTTTATCGCCAGCACTGGCTCAGCCTCTCCATCGGCCTGCTGCTGGCCCTGGTCACCCTGGTGGCCGGCATGGGCCTGCTCTCCCTCTCCGGCTGGTTCCTCTCCGCCGCCGCCGTCGCCGGGCTGGCGGTCGCCACCCGAGACACCTTCAACTACATGACCCCTGCGGGGGGCGTGCGTTTCTTCTCCATCGTGCGCACCGCCAGTCGCTGGGGCGAGCGGGTCGTGAGCCACGACGCCACCTTCCGGGTGCTGACCCGGCTGCGGGTCTGGTTCTGGCAAAAGCTCTCCCCTCTCTCCCCCGGCTCCCTTGCCGGTTTTCGCCAGGCTGACCTGCTCAACCGTCTGGTGGCCAACATCGATGCCATGGATCACGTCTATCTGCGCCTCATCACCCCCATTGGGGCGGCGCTGCTGAGCTGCGCCGGGCTGGTCTTCTTCCTCTCCTTCTTCGATGGTCGCCTGGCGCTGACGCTGGGAGCCATTCTGCTCTTTGGCATGCTGGCCTTGCCCCTGGTTTTCTATTTTGCCGGGCGCGCACCGGGCCGCCAGCTCATCGCCGAGAAGTCCAACCTGCGTACCCGCATGGTGGACTATCTGGACGGCCAGGCCGAACTGCAGATGTTCGCCGCCGCTCCCGAGGCGCTCACCGGATTGCAGCAGGCGGAGCAGGCCCTGATCAGGGCCCAGGCCCGCATGGCCCGCGTCAGCGGTCTGGCCGCCTTCTCGGTGCAGTTGCTGAGCGGCTGGACTCTGACCCTGATGCTCTGGCTGGCCGGTCACGGCGTCGGTGGCAGTTCCCCTGACCCCATCACGGCACTCATGGTGTTCGCTACCCTGGCGAGCTTCGAGGCGCTGCTGCCACTGGCCGGTGCCTTCCAGCACCTCTCCACCAGCCTCACCTCCGCCCGCCGTCTCAACGAGATCCTGCAAGAGGCCAAAGCGCCGGAGTGGGGAGCACAGCAAGCCCCCGCTGCCCGGGGTGCCGTGCAGATAAGCGACCTGCATTTCACCTATCCAGGCCAGGATGCCCCCGTGCTGCAAGGGTGCACCCTGCAACTGCATGCCGGGGAGAAGCTGGCGCTGCTGGGGCAGACCGGCTGTGGCAAGTCCACCCTGATGGGGTTGCTGACCCGGGAGTGGACGGCCCTATCGGGGGAGATCCTGCTCGATGGCAAGCCCCTCACCGATTACAGCGAAGAGGCGCTGCGCGCCTCCTGCTCCGTGGTGAGCCAACGGGTCCACCTGTTTGCCGATACCCTGCGTGGCAACCTCACCCTGGCCGCCCCCGGAGCCAGCGACGAACGGCTCATCGAGGTGCTCACCCAGGTGGGGCTCGGAACTCTGCTGCGCGATGAGGGTGAGCAGGCCGAACAGGGGCTGGATGCCTGGCTCGGGGATGGCGGGCGTCCGCTCTCCGGCGGGGAGCGCCGCCGCATCGGCATCGCCCGCGCCCTGCTCCACGATGCACCGCTCTGGCTGCTGGACGAGCCCACCGAAGGGCTCGATACCCAGACCGAAAGGGAGATCATGGATCTGCTGCTGACCCTGGGGGCGGATCGCACCCTGCTGCTCATCTCCCACCGCCTGCTGGGGCTGGAACGGATGGACAGGGTAGCCCTGATGGAAGAGGGTCGCATCCGTCTGTGTGCCCCCCACCAGGAGCTGCTGGAAGATGATCACTACCGCAGCCTGCACCGGCGACTGGCCCCCGCTTGATCCGGGGTCGTCTCGCTACAATCCATTGATATGGCTAAAAATGGGGCTGGTCGCCATCGGCGACTGCCCCCTATAATGGCCCACTCGCCACCCAACAAGATGCCGATATGAAACGCCTGATCCTGATGATGCCCCTGATTGCCTCCGGTTGCGCCGACTTCGCCTTCAACAGCAATCTGGACAAGGAAAACTTCGACGAGTACTTCAAGCCGGGGAGCGTGCGGATCTACGAGCAGAGCGAGCTCGCCGACCTCAACTACCTCTACCTCGGCACCGTCGAGGGGGAATCCTGCCAGAGCGATGCCAATCAGGCGGTGCCCAATGCCGGTGAAGCCCGCACCCTGGCCCGCCGCCGCGTGGCGGACATGGGGGGCAACGGCGTCAGCTTCGACAAGTGCGCCGAGTTCAGCGACGTGCCCGGCTGCCTGAAACAGGTGATCTGCTACGGTCAGGCGCTGAAAGTGGCCGAAGAGAAGTAAGACCTGCCATGGCGATCGCCATCGTGCGACTCGGCAGCCCCCGCCTCGAGGATGAGGGGCTTCGCATCGGTACCGTGCGTCGCCCCCCTCGCGGCGTGCCCAAAGCGGCGTTCGCCAGCCAGGATTGGTACGACGTCTGGTTCCCCAATCTGGCCCCCAGCGCCGAGACCATGAAACTCGGTCAGACTGCCGACACCCCGGCCCGGTGGACCGCTTTCTGCAAGCAGTACAAGGCCGAGATGGCCGCCCCGGCCGCGAAGCACGATCTGGCCCTGCTGGCCGCCCTCTCCCACACCACCCATTTCTCGGTGGGATGCTACTGCGAACAGGAGTCCCGCTGCCATCGCAGTGTGCTGAGGACCCTGCTGGCCGACGCAGGTGCATTGCTGCGCTGAGCGCCCGTCATGGATGAACACCCCACATGAGAAGAGGGCACCCCGGGGTGCCCTCTTCTTTATGATGTCGGCTAGTACGCATTCGATGACAAGGAAACCTCCACTCGTCGTCGCAAGGCCTGTTCCTCATCCGGGGTCATGCCCGGCAGCGGCCCCCGGGGGTTGCTGGCAAGCCATACCACCAGATCGTCAACCGTCTCCTCCAGGGGGCGAAAGTTCAGCCCATGGACGATGGCGGCCTCGGCGCTGATGGTGCCATACCCAGCATACTCGGGCAGCTCGTTTGGCAGCAGCGTGGGATAGCTTTGCCAGGGCGCCACCCCTGCCGCCATCAGGTCACGCCAGGGAGCCCACTCGAGCTGCAAGGGGGTCGCTGGCGTCAGCCGGGCAGCGAGGCGCTCCACCCAGTCGTTCAGTGCGATGCCGGGCTTGATCAGGTTGAAACACCCAGCGAGTCGCTGCTCGGCAGCCCGCAGCACGAACTCGGCGCAGTCGCGTACATCCAGATATTGCAGCCTGTCCTCCCCCTGCCCCGGCAAGAGCCAGTGCCCGCCCCGCTGCACCCGCCTCACCCACCAGGCAAGACGAGCGGTCGGGTCAAAGGGGCCGCAGAGCACGCCGGGGCGCAGGGTGCACAGGCGATCTCCCCAGCGGGCACGATACACCGACTCGCACAGCACCTTGAGGGGGCCGTAGTCGGTGGGCGCTCCTGCTATCTCGTGCAAGGGGGCCGACTCATCCATGCCGGGTTGGGAAAAATCGCGATAGACACTGATGGTGGAGATGAAGATGAGCCGATCACAGCGCCCCAGCAGAGCGTCAGAGAGTCCTTCGGCCTGTTCGGGGCGATAGCAGCAGGTGTCGATGACCAGATCCCAGTGCCGCCCCTCGCCCCGCAAGGGGGCCAGGTCCCCGTCTCTGTCCCCGTGAAGCTGGGTCAGCTCCCGCCAATCCGGGTGCTGGCGGTGGCCGCGATTGAACAGCGTCACCTCGTGCCCCCAATCCAGGGCCAGCGTGGTCAGGTGGCGACCCAGAAAGCCGGTGCCGCCGATAATCAACAATTTCATCCCTGTCTCTCCTCTATGGCGCCCTCTCCTTGCAGCCCCTCCACGGGCAGCCGAAACGGCCATGGCCTGGCATGGTGAGCACACGTCCCAGGCACGCCCTGATGCCGCCAGGCATATCGTCATGGTGCGGGCAGCAGGCTCCTTGCCCGCTCCCCCGCCACCCCTTTTGCCGCCCCACCCTACGCAAGTTGGCACCAGGACACAGCCCCCGGGCACCGGGTCTGGGATCGGGATCACAGGGGCCGCGTCCTGGTGCTCCCCCTGCGTTTTCGGCGTGCCTGTGCTACATTGCCCGGGTTTTCAGCCAGGATCCGCCATGAAGTTCGATATCGATACCCTAGGGATCATCCGCTCTCCCTACAAGGAGAAGTTCGCCATACCCCGCCAGCCCGGCCTGGTCAGCGCGGCTCGCGCTCGCCTCGAACTGCTTCCTCCCTATGATCAGCCCGATGCGCTGCGCGGCATCGAGCAATTCTCCCATCTCTGGATCAGCTTCGTGTTTCACCAGACCATGGATCAGGGCTGGCACCCGACGGTGCGCCCGCCGCGCCTCGGCGGCAACGAGCGGGTCGGGGTCTTTGCCACCCGCTCCACCTTCCGCCCCAACCCCCTCGGCCTCTCCGTGGTCGAACTGCACGGGGTGGGACGTGAGCGCGGCAAGCTCTGGCTCGAGCTGGGCGCCGTGGACTTGCTCGACGGCACCCCCGTTGTCGACATCAAGCCCTATGTCCCCTATGCCGACAGCCTGCCCCACGCCCGTGGCGGTTTCGCCCCCGATGCCCCCCCCCCGCCGCTGGCGGTGAGCTTCAGCGCACAGGCCGAGCAACAGCTCGCCCCCTGGCTCAAGGCCCACCCGGAGCTGCGTGAACTGGTGAGGGAGGTGCTGGCTCAGGATCCCCGCCCTGCTTACAAGAAGGGCAAGCCGGATGACAAGGTGTACGGTGTCAGATTGTTCGATGTGAACGTGCGATTTCAGATAAAAGAACCGCAATGTCAGGTACTGGCCATCGAACCCGCTTGAAAAAAGCCTCTCGGGCAGCATGAAAAAAGCCACCCTCTCGGGTGGCTTTTTTATGGGCAAAACAGGGTGCTCAGCGCCGCTGCAGCAGCAGGCTGCCGATGGAGTAACCGGCCCCAAAGGAGCAGAGCACCCCGCGAGCCCCGCTCGGCAGATCCTGGTTGAAGAGGTGGAAGGCGATGATGGAACCCGCCGAGCTGGTGTTGCCGTAGCGGTCGAGGATGACAGGTGCCTCCTGCTGGCTGGCGTCATGGCCCAGCAACTTGCGACCGATGAACTGGTTCATGGTGAGGTTGGCCTGATGAAGCCAGAGCCGGCTCAAGCCATCGGCCGCCCATCCCTGCTCCGCCAGCTGGGAGGCTATCTGATCGCACACCAGGGGCAGCACCTCCTTGAACACCTTGCGCCCCTGCTGGCGAAACAGCTTGTCATCGCCGTAGCGGGTGCGCGGGCTGAGCCGGTTCAGGAAGCCGAAGTTGTTGCGGATGTTGTTGGAGTACTGGGTCACCAGCTTGCTGGCCACCAGTTGCCAGGGGTTGGCCACCTGGCAATCGGCCTCCCGTTCCAGCAGCACGGCGGTACAGGCGTCACCGAAGATGAAGTGACTGTCCCGATCGCGGAAGTTGAGGTGACCCGAGCAGATCTCCGGATTGACCACCAGCGCCAGCCGGGCGGTGCCTGCCGCCAGCATGTCCGCGGCGGTCTTGATCCCGAAGGTGGCGGAAGAGCAGGCCACGTTCATGTCGAATGCCAGGCCGCTGGCGCCGAGATAGTGCTGCAATTCGATGGCCAGCGCCGGGTAGGGGCGCGGCATGTTGGAGGCAGCGACGATGACAAGATCGATCTCCCCCGGTTCACGACCGGCGGCAATCAGCGCCTGCTCGGCGGCCGCCACCGCCATCTCCACCATGATGGAGGGCTGATCGTCCGGGCGCTCCGCCATGAGCGGTTGCATGATGTCGGGATCCAGCACCCCCTCGCTGCTCACCAGATAGCGGCTCTTGATGCCGGAGGCCTTCTCGATGAACTCGCAGCTCGAGTGCTGTTTGGCAGGCAGCTGCCCTGCATCGATGGCGGAGGCGTTCTCCTCGTTGTAGAGATCCACGTACTGGTTGAAGGCCGCCACCAGCGCTTCATTGCTGACGGCAAAGGGAGGGGTATAGAGGCCTGAGCCACTGATTACGATAGAGGTCATCTTTGCTCCTGGCCGGGTGCAATCCCGGCTTGTCTGTTTTTTAGGGTTCAGAGGATCACAGCTGGTCGATGGCCGCAGCCAGACCCGCCAGGGTCAGCGGGTGCATCCGCCCGCCGATCAATTCGTTCATCAACTTGATGGAGGGGTGCCACAGCCACTCCTGCCTTGGCAGCGGATTGACCCACACCATCTTGGGGAAATGTTGTTGCAGGCGCCCGAGCCACACCTGGCCGGGCTCCTCGTTCCAGTACTCTACGCTGCCACCTGGCCAGGTGATTTCATAGGGGCCCATCTTCGCATCCCCCACCACCATCACCCTGTAGTCGCTGCCGTAGGTGCGCAGCAGCCGCAAGGTATCGAACCGATCATCATGGCGCCTGGCATTGTCCTGCCAGACGAAGTCGTAGAGGCAGTTGTGAAAATAGAAGAACACCAGGTGCTTGAACTCGTGGCGCAGGGCCGAGAAGAGGCGCTGCACCTCGGCCACGTGGGCATCCATGGAGCCCCCCACGTCGAAGAAGACCAGCAGTTTGACCCCGTTGTGGCGCTCGGGCCGCAGTTTCACATCGAGCCAGCCTTGCCTGGCCGAGCTTTGGATGGTGTCGTCGAGATCCAGCTCGTCGGGATTGCCCCGGCGCACCCAGCGCCTGAGCTTGCGCAGGGCGAGCTGGATGGCGCGCTGCCCCAGGGGCGAGTCGTCACTGAAGTTGCGAAAGTGGCGCGCCTCCCACACCTTGGTCGCCCGCCCGTGCTGGCCCTCTCCCCCCATGCGGATCCCTTCCGGGTGATAGCCGCCGTGACCGAACGGGCTGCTGCCCCCGGTGCCAACCCACTTGTTGCCGCCGGCGTGGCGCGCTTTCTGCTCGCTTAGCCGCTGGTTGAGGGTCGCCAGCAGCTGGTCAAGCCCGCCGAGGGATTGGAGCAACGCCTTCTCCTCCGGGCTTAACAGTCGCTCGAACTCCTGGCGCAGCCAGTCGTCAGGCAGGCTCTCCGGCAACAGGGGGATGGCGGCCAATCCCTCGTAATACTCGGCGAAGGCGCGATCGAAGCGATCGTAGTGCGCCTCATCCTTCACCAGCAGGCAGCGGGATAGCTGGTAGAACTCGTCCATGTCGAGGCTGGCCAGTCTGGCTGCCAGCGCCCCGTGCAGGTCGAGCAACTCCCGCAGGCTGCAAGGAAGCTTGTGGCGGCGCAGGTGAAGGAAGAAGTCGATGAGCATTCAGCCGCCGCGGCGCGCCAGGAAGGCGAGCTTCTCGAAGAGGTGCAAGTCCTGCTCCGTCTTGAGCAGGGCACCGTAGAGAGCGGGCACCAGCTTGCCGGGCTCACGGGTGCGCAGGGCCTCGGGGGCGATGTCGTCGGCCAACAACAGCCGGATCCAGTCCAGCAGCTCGGAGGTGGACGGCTTCTTGCGCAGCCCCTCTACCGCACGCAGCTCAAAGAAGAGCGTCATCGCCTCGTCGAGCAGCCGCTCCTTGAGGTTTGGGTAGTGGAGCTTGACGATGGCCTGCATCTCGGCCTTGTCGGGAAAGCGGATGTAGTGGAAGAAACAGCGGCGCAGGAAGGCGTCCGGCAGCTCTTTTTCGTTGTTGGAGGTGATGATGACCACGGGGCGCTGGCGCGCCTTCACGCGCTCGCCGGTCTCGTAGACATCGAACTCCATCCGATCCAGTTCCAGCAGCAGATCGTTGGGAAACTCGATGTCCGCCTTGTCGATTTCATCGATGAGCAGCACTGGCCGCTGCTCTGCGCTGAAGGCCTGCCACAGCTTGCCCCGGCGGATGTAGTGGCCTATCTCCCCGACCCTGGGGTCACCGAGCTGGGAGTCTCGCAGCCGGGCGACGGCATCGTATTCGTAGAGCCCCTGCTGGGCCTTGGTGGTGGACTTGATGTGCCAGCTGATGAGCTCGGCGCCCAGGGATTCGGCCACCGCCTCCGCCAGCACTGTCTTGCCCGTACCGGGCTCACCCTTGATGAGCAGCGGCTTCTCCAGCACGATGGCGGCATCGACGGCCATCTTCAGTGCCTGTGATGCGAGATAGCGATCGCTTCCTGCAAATCCCATGAGATCCCTTCCATTGGATGCCCAGGCAGCGGAAGCCCCCTCGGCAAGAGAGAATAAGTTCTATATGTTGTAATAACATATTGTTATAACGATTCGTCACTTCTCATTCAGAAACCACAGGGTAATCTTGTTTCATCGCCTTAACAAACACAGGGATAGCACCATGAGCAAAATTTTTGAGGACAACAGCCAGACCATAGGCAACACCCCGCTTGTTCGTCTCAACCGTGTTACCAAGGGCCGCGTGCTGGCCAAGATCGAGAGCCGCAACCCGAGCTTCAGCGTCAAGTGCCGGATCGGTGCCAACCTCATCTGGGATGCCGAGAAACGCGGCGTACTGACCAAGGGCAAGGAGATCATCGAGCCCACCAGCGGCAACACGGGCATTGCCCTGGCATTCGTGGCTGCGGCCCGCGGCTATCCCATCACCCTGACCATGCCGGCCACCATGAGCCTGGAGCGCCGCAAACTGCTCAAGGCCCTGGGTGCCAACCTGGTGCTGACCGAAGGCCCCCTCGGCATGAAGGGCGCCATTGCCAAGGCCAACGAGATCCTCGAGTCCGAGCCGGGCAAGTACGTGCTGCTGCAACAGTTTGAAAACCCGGCCAACCCGGAAATCCACGAGCAGACCACTGGCCCCGAGATCTGGGACGCCACCGATGGCGAGGTGGATGTGTTCGTGGCGGGCGTCGGCACCGGCGGCACCATCACCGGGGTCTCCCGCTACATCAAGAAGACCAAAGGCAAGGCCATCGTCTCCGTGGCGGTCGAGCCCAGCGAATCTCCCGTCATCAGCCAGAAACTGGCGGGTGAAGAGATAAAGCCCGGTCCCCACAAGATCCAGGGCATCGGCGCCGGCTTCATCCCGGGCAACCTGGATTTGAGCCTGCTGGACCGCGTCGAGCAGGTGAGCAGTGACGAAGCCATCGAGATGGCCCGCCGCCTGATGGAAGAGGAAGGGATCCTGGCCGGTATCAGCTCCGGCGCTGCCGTGGTCGCAGCCAACCGTCTGGCCGAGCAGCCGGAGTTCGAAGGGAAAACGATTGTCGTCATCCTGCCGAGCGCCGCCGAGCGTTACCTCTCCAGCGCCCTCTTCGCCGGTGTGTTCAGCGAGCAGGAATTGCAGCAGTAGTTGATCAGCCAACACCAAAACGACGGCGCTCCGAGGAGCGCCGTTTTCATTATGCGCTAAACTCTCTAGCCACCAGTGCCACTCGGCCCCTTATTTTTTGGGGTAAAATAACAAACTTGGATATGACAAAAAAAGCAGACATTCTGTGATAAATCTCATATCCTGTGCGGCGTCACGAGGTGTTTGCTGGCAAGGTATCACAAGGTAACAAAGTGTTATTTTTCGTTATAAAATAATTTCAGGCCAGGCCTGACGCGGCTTGCAGCCTGATAGCGAAAAAATACCTGGCCACGACGCCGAATACTGCACAGAAAATTGACCTGGATTAAACCATTGCAGGTCTGATTTCGTTACTTTACAACATATCCATACTGACACGGTGAGACAGGAAGCCTCATTGGCGACCATCTCTCCAAACAATATCAATAATATGGGGTGAAACCATGTACGAGAAGTCTGTTGTTATTACTGCTGAAAACGGCCTGCACACCCGTCCTGCAGCTCAGTTCGTGAAAGAAGCCAAAGAATTCCAAAGCGAGATCACTGTGGTCTCCGGTGGCAAATCCGCCAGCGCCAAGAGCCTGTTCAAGCTCCAGACCCTGGGTCTGACCAAAGGCACCAACGTGACCATCCAGGCTGACGGCCCGGACGCTCAGAAAGCCGTTGAGAAGCTGGTTGCCCTGATGGACGAGCTGGAGTAATCCAGCTTTACTCCTCCCCCACAGTCGTTTTAATAGGAAGGATTATGATATCTGGCATTCTTGCGTCCCCCGGTATCGCATTCGGCAAGGCGCTTCTTCTGAAAGAAGATGAAATCGTTATCAATCAGGGCAAGATTCCCGCCGAACAGATTGATGCCGAGATCAACCGCTTCCTCGAAGCCCGCACCAAGTCAGCCGCACAGCTGGAAGCCATCAAAGAGATGGCCGGTCGCACCTTCGGTGAAGAAAAAGAGGCCATCTTCGAAGGCCACATCATGCTGCTCGAAGATGAAGAGCTGGAAGGGGATATCAGATCCTTCATCAAAGAACACAAAGCCTCTGCCGACAGAGCCGTTCACGAGGTGATCGAACAGTACGCCAAGATGATGGCCGATCTGGATGACCCCTATCTGCGTGAGCGCGCCACCGACTTCCGTGACATCGGCACCCGTCTGGTCAAGAACGTACTGGGCATCGCCGTTGTCAACCTGAGCACCATCGACGAAGAGGTCATCCTGGTCGCCAAAGACCTGACCCCGTCTGAAACCGCTCAGATCAACCTGAAATACGTGCTGGGCTTCGTCACCGACATCGGTGGCCGTACCTCCCACACCTCCATCATGGCACGCTCCCTGGAGCTGCCGGCCGTCGTGGGCACCAACGACATCACCGAGCGCGTCAAGAACGGTGACATGCTGGTGCTGGATGCGATCAACAACCAGGTCATCATCAACCCGACCGCCGACCAGTTGAACGAAGCCAAGAAGTTCCAGGCCCAGTTCCAGGCAGAGAAGGACGAGCTGGCCAAGCTCAAAGACCTGCCTGCCATTACTCTGGATGGCCACCAGGTCGAAGTGTGCGCCAACATCGGGACCGTCAAGGATACCGAGGGTGCCATCCGCAACGGCGCCGAAGGCGTGGGTCTGTACCGTACCGAGTTCCTGTTCATGGACCGTGACGCGCTGCCGACCGAAGACGAGCAGTTCAAGGCTTACAAGGAAGTGGCCGAAGCCATGCCGGATCAACCGATCATTGTCCGTACCATGGACATCGGCGGCGACAAAGAACTGCCCTACATGAATTTCCCGAAAGAGATGAACCCCTTCCTGGGCTGGCGTGCCGTGCGTATCTTCTTCGATCGCACCGACATCATGCACGCCCAGCTGCGGGCCATCCTGCGTGCGTCTGCCTTCGGCAAACTGCGCATCATGTTCCCGATGATCATCTCCGTCGAAGAGTTCCGCAGCCTGAAGGCTACCGTGGAGACGCTGAAAGCCGAACTGCGTGCCGAAGGCAAAGCCTTTGATGAATCCATCGAAGTGGGTATCATGATTGAGACCCCGGCCGCGGCCGTGATGGCTCATCATCTGGCCAAGGAAGTGGATTTCTTCAGTATCGGTACCAACGACCTGACCCAGTACACCCTGGCTGTCGACCGTGGTAACGAGATGATTTCCGCCATGTACAACCCGCTGTCACCCTCCGTCCTGACCCTGATCAAGATGGTGATCGACGCTTCCCATGACAATGGCAAGTGGACCGGTATGTGCGGTGAACTGGCTGGTGACGAACGCGCCACCCTGCTGCTGCTGGGTATGGGTCTGGATGAGTTCTCCATGAGCGCCATCTCTGTACCGCGTATCAAGAAGCTTATCCGCAACACCAACTTCGAAGATGTGAAGGCCATGGCCGACCAGGCGCTGAGCTTTGCCACCGCCGCCGAAATCGAAGCGTGCGTAGATAACTTTATTAAGCAGAAGGCAGTCTGCTAAGATCGGCTGCAAACAGCGACAATCATCTCTAGGAGCTTTTACTATGGGTCTGTTCGACAAACTGAAGAAACTGGTTTCCGACGACAGTTCTGACACTGGCGGCATCGAAATCTTTGCTCCGCTGTCCGGCGAAATCGTCCCCATCGAAGATGTGCCTGACGTCGTCTTCGCCGAGAAGATCGTCGGCGACGGCATCGCCATCAAGCCAGCCGGCAACAAGATGGTTGCTCCGTGCGACGGCACCATCGGCAAAATCTTCGAGACCAACCACGCGTTCTCTCTGGAGTCCGACTCTGGTATCGAGCTGTTCGTTCACTTCGGTATCGACACCGTCGAGCTGAAGGGTGAAGGTTTCACCCGTATCGCTCAGGAAGGTCAACAGGTCAAGCGCGGTGACACCATCATCGAGTTCGATCTGGCCGTTCTGGAAGCTAAAGCCAAGTCTACCCTGACACCTGTGGTCATCTCCAACATGGACGAGATCAAAGAGCTGGTGAAAATGACTGGCGCCGTGACCGTGGGCGAAACCCCGGTGATCCGCATCAAGAAATAATGCGCCCTGGCCTGACGCCAGTGACCGCCAAAAACCGAAGCCTGGTGCTTCGGTTTTTTTTTGCCCCTTCCATCTCCCGATATTCCATGGGCTCCCGCACAGGTCAGCATGACGGCAAACAGGCAGAAATGTTATCGAGATCAACACGGGCATAAGCAAGCCGAGTACCCTCAAGAGGGATACCTGCGGGTCCTTTGGCTCGATATGAGACGGGATGAAAAGAGATAAGCCGCTTAAGTGGCGAGGAGACAACGATGCTGAGAAATTCCGAACAACGTTATGGCAGCCTGAGCATAGGGCTGCACTGGTTGACCTTGCTGCTGATGATCGCCGTCTACGGCCTGATGGAGTTCAGGGACATCTTCCCCAAAGGGTCGGCCGGACGCGACCTGATGAAGGAGTTTCACTTCATGGTGGGTCTGCTGATCCTGGCGCTGGTGGTCGTGCGCCTGCTGGTGCGCGTGGGTAGCCCTTCACCGCGTATCGTGCCCGAGCTCTCCCCCCTGATGCTCACGCTGGCCAAGCTCGCCCATCTGGCGCTCTATGGCTTCCTGATCCTCACCCCGCTGCTGGGCTGGCTGCTGTTGAGCGCAGGGGGCAAGCCCATTCCCTTCTTCGGCCTGGCACTCCCCGCCCTCATCGCCCCCGATGACGGCCTGAAGGGTACCATCAAGGAGTTGCACGAGACGCTGGCCAACATTGGCTATGCTCTGATTGCCCTGCACGCAGCGGCAGCCATCTACCACCACCATGTGCTCAAGGACAACACCCTGACCAATATGCTGCCCGAGCGCAAATAACCAGCAACGGGTTGCACACCAACAAAAAGGCCCCTGTGACAGGGGCCTTTTTGCTCATGGAGGGTCATGGGCGACACGTCGTCAGCCGGGCAACACCACCCGGCTTTCACCGCCACCGAGGGCCTCCACCCGCACCTGCACGCCGATCCGCTCCACCAGGGTCTGCACGTGGGAGATGACCCCGATCTGGCGGCCGGCCGCCTGCAGGGAATCGAGGCTGGCGAGCGCCAGATCCAGACTGTCGGGATCGAGGGTGCCGAAGCCCTCGTCGATAAAGAGCGATTCGACCTGGGTCTGGCGCGACGACAGGCTGGAGAGGGCCAGCGCCAGCGCCAGCGACACCAGGAAGCTCTCGCCGCCGGAGAGGGAGTCCACCGAGCGCACCTCGTCCCCCATGTCGAGATCCACCACCTGCAGCGCCAGATCGGTGCCGGGCACCCGCTCCAGCCGATAGCGGGGGGAGAGCTCGGCGAGCTGGGCGTTGGCCTCCAGCAGCAGCCGCTCCAGCGTGAGGCTCTGGGCGAAGGTGCGCAGCTTGGCGCCGCTGGCCGAGCCGATAAGATCGGAGAGCCGCTGCCAATGATCCGCCACCGCCTGCTGGGCAGCCAGCTCCTCCTGCAAGGTGCCCGCCTTGAGGGCCGCCGCCTCGGCCTGGGCCAGCGTGCTCTTGCACTGGAACAGCTGCTCGTCGAGGGCGCGGCAGTGCGCCTCCAGCGCCGTCAACCGGCTGGCGAGCTCCTCTGGCGCCAGCGCGGCCAGCTCGGGGTGATGCTCGCGGTAACGATCCCGCTTGCTCTCCTCCAGTGCCAGCGCCCGCTGCCGCTCGGTCAAACGGGTACGCGCCTCGGCGCGGGCATCCTCCAGCGCCTGCAAGGCGGCGCGGCGCCCCTTGAGCTCATCCGGGCTCATGGCCAGCAGGCGGCGCAGATCATATTCGGCGATGCCGAGGCTGCTGGCGTGGGCAGCCCAGCGCCCCAGCACCTCCCGTCGCCGCCGGCTGCTCACCTGCTTCTCCTGCTCCAGATGGCTGAGACGGGTCTTGAGCTCGGTCTGGCGCTCGCGCAGGGTGCGGGCCGCCCCCTGCATCGTCTCCAGCTCGCTGGCCAGTTGTTGCAGCCGCTGCAGCCAGCGGCTCTCGACCAGGGCAATCTCCTCGCCCCCCAGGCAGGTGGCACGGCTGGTGACCAGCCCCTGCCGTTGCTGTTCATGCTCCTTGTAGTCGCGCTCGAGCTTGTGCAGCAGCTCACGCTGGGTCTGCAGACGCGCCTCCTGAGCGCTCAGGGCCGGGGTGAGGCTGGCGATCTCGCCGGTCAGCCGCTCCCACTCGCTCTGACCGTGCAGCCAGGCCTCGCAGGCCCGCTGCCACTCGCGCCACTGCTGGCTGCCCAGCCACTGACGCCAGGGCTGGCCTCCCATCTGCTCGTCGAGCCGGCTGCCCCCCTGCTCAAGGCGCTGGCGCAGGGTCGTTTCCTGCTCGCCCATCGCATTCACCTCCCCTTCCAGAGCGATGCGCTGGCGATCGGCCTCCTGCCACTGCTGCTCGAACTGCTGGTGCTGGCTGGCCAGCTGGCTCAGCTGCTGGCGCACGGCCTGCAACTGCTGCAGCCCCTGCTGGGCCTCGCGCAGTTGCTGCTGGCTGCGGGCCAGTCCCTGCTCCAGACTCTGGCCGCGGCCGAGCAGGGTACTCATCAACTCGTTCCACTCGATCGGGCTCTGACGCAGCGGCAGCGGATGGCCCAGCAGCTCGGCACCGCCGAGCTGCTGCCAGCGCTGGGTCAGCTGCTCGGCGCGCGTCTCCAGCTCAGGTAGATGCTGCTGACGCACTGCCAGCTGGCGGGCCAGCTCCTGGCGTTCGCTCTCGCACTGAATGTATTGGTGATTGAGCCGCTCCCACTCGAGCTCCAGGCTGCGGACGCGCTCCGCCAGCTGGCCGAGAATACCGGCCACCTGCGGCTGGCTCTGGTGATAGGGGTGCTCCTCGGCGCCGCAGAGCGGGCAAGGTTCACCGTCGCGCAGGATGTGGCGATGCTGCTCGAAACTGGCGATGGCACGTGACTGCTCCAGCGCGTGGCGTGCCTCGTCCCGTTGCAGGGCGAGCCGCTCGCGGGCCGGCGTCAGCTCGTCACCGAGGATGGCCAGCTTGCCGAGCGCCTGCTCCAGCTGGGCGATCTCCTGCTGCAGGCGACCATGCTGCTCACCGTGATTGCGGCCATAGTCCGCCAGCTCCAGCAGCTGGCGCAGCTGGCCCAGTTGTTCGGTCTGCCCTTGCCACTGCTCCTGCGCCTTGGCCAGGCGCCCCTCCCATTGCTGCTCCTGCAATTCGTGCTGCTGTTGCTGCAGCCGCGCCTGCTCGCGCTGCCAGTAGTCGCGCTCCTGCTGGCCCTGCTCCAGCTGGTGCTGCAACTGCCTGAGGGCGCGCAGCTTGTGCTCGCGCAGGGTGAGCAGTTGCTGCAGCCTGTCGGCATCCTCGGCCCAATCCTGCATGGCAGTGAGCAGGGGCTGCCACTGGCGGGCCACCGGCGCCAGCTCCTTGTGCTCCTCAAGCCAGGCGCCCCACTGCAGGTGCTGGGCCTTGAGCTGCTCCACCTGCTGGCGCTGCTGGCGCCAGCCCTGTTCCAGAGTGAGCAGCACCTCCCGCTCCTGCGACCCCTCCTGCTGGATCTTCTGCAGTTGCTGCTGCTTTTCCCGAATGCGGGTGTCGAGCTCCTGCGCCCGTTTGAGTTCGGGTTGCAGGGCTCCCCACTCGCGCTCGGCGGCGATCTTCTCCGCCAGCAGTTGCTGTTCGGTGAGGGCACTCTGCTGGGTCTGCTCCTCCAGCTTGCCCAGCTCCGGCCCCAGCTCGGCGATCACCTTCTCCTGCTGCTGCACCTCAAGAGTGAGGCGGGCCAGCTCGTCGTGATCGGCGCGGGCCACCTGGGCCTGCTCGGCGCGGGCGAACTCCTCCCGCTCGGGGGCGGCCGCAGCGTGGGCCACCTCCGCCGCGGCAAGGGCCGCCTCTCCCTCCTGACAGGCCTGCAACTGGGCGGCGATGCGGCCGTTGAGATCGCGCAAGTCCTGCATCAGCTGCTGTTGCTGCTGCTCGTGTTTGAGGCTGGTGGCAAGGCTTATCTGCTGGCTCACCCACTGCTCGCGGGTCGCCTCGTCCATCAACGCCACGTCACCGAGCCGCTGGCTGATGGCAGCCAGTTTCTGCTGCTCCTCCCGCGCCCGCTCATGGGTCTGGACCGAAATGGCGGAGTAGAGCTCGGTGCCGGTCATCCGTTCGAGCAGGGCCGAACGCTCGTCGGCGCTCGATTTGAGGAAGGCGGCAAACTCCCCCTGCGGCAGGATGACGGCGCGGCGAAACTGCTCCCAGGAGAGTCCTACCAGCTCGTCGATGCGATCCTGCAGCTCCCGCTTGCTGCCACTGAACACCTGGCCCGACGCCACGTCGGTCAGGCTGCGTTCCTGGGCCTGAAAGCGCCCCTCGGCACGGTTGCGGGCCCGGCGCACCGCCCAGCGGGCCAGCCAGATGCGGCCGTCGCAGCCGCGAAACTGCACCTCGGCAAAACCGCTGGCGTGACCGCGGCTGAGGATGCCGCGCACGTCGTTGGCCTTGAGCTTCTCCTCGTCATCCATGCGGCCCACTTCGGCGACGTTCTTGCGATTGGCGATAAAGCGCGGCATCTCGTCGTAGAGTGCCAGACAGATGGCATCGAGCAGGGTACTCTTGCCCGCGCCGGTATTGCCGGTGATGGCAAACAGGCCGGCGGCCCCCAGGGCGCCACCGGCAAAATCGATGGTGAATTGACCGGTCAGGCTGGCCAGATTCTCCCCTGACAGCGACAAGATTTTCATTGGCTGGACTCCTTCACCTGCTCCAGGATCTCTTCAAACGACGCCACCAGCTCGGCCTCCGGCTCCCCGTCGAACTGACGCTGATAGCAGAGGCGAAACACCTCGGTGGGGGAAAGTTCATCGAGCCGGCGCTGGCCGGCACCATCCGCCAGCCCCTGGCCCGAGCCTTGATAACTGGTCGTGATGCGGGCAAGGCGCACCGGCTTGTCGCCGATGGCGGCCAGTACGCGCTCGCGGATGCGGGCCTCGGGTTTGGGCAGCAGCAGCCGCACCTCGAGGAAGGGCTGCGCCTGCTGCGGACAAGCGGGCAGCGCCAGCGCCTCGATGGCCTTGAGCGCCTCGTCGAGGCCGCTCTGGGGCAGGCGGATCATCTCCACCGCCCGGGGCACCGGGATCCGCTCAAGGCGGGCCAGCTTGCCCCCCTCAAACGTCACCTCCAGCACCTGATGGTTGTAATTCGCCTCGGCCAGCGAGAGCGGCAGCGGCGAGCCGCTGTAGTGCACCCCCTCGGCCGGGCTCTGGGCCAGGTGCAGGTGACCCAGCGCCGTGTAGTCGGCGGCGGCAAACAGTTCGGCAGGCAGGGCATGCTGGTTGCCGCCGAGCACTCGCCGCTCGGAGAGCTCAGAGAGCTGGCCCGCCGCCAGATAGGCGTGGCCCATGGCGATGAGGGCCTGATCCGGATTGCAGCGCGCCCGCCCCTCGCTCAGCACCGCTTCATAGACCTGGCGCACCCCTTCGATGAGTCTGTCCTGCCCCTCCCTGAGCCCGTCGGGGCGCAGATCGCTGCTGCGCAGAAACGGCACGGCGGCGCACCAGGCGGCCACTTCGCCATCCTTGCCTCGCAGCGGCACCAGCAGGCGCTCGGTCTCGAGGCGCCCCTCGTCGTCCCGACTGATGCTGCCCACCAGATGCAGGTCGAAGGCCCGCAGCAGCTCGTGGGGGGCATCCAGCTTGGAGGGAGAGTCGTGGTTGCCGCCGATCAGCACCATCTCCAGTGCCGGGTGCTCGGCCCGCAGCCGTGCCAGAAAGCGGTAGAGCTGCTGCCAGGCGCTGGCGGGAGGGTTGGCGGTATCGAACAGATCGCCCGCCACCAGCAGGGCGTCGATGTCGCGGGTCTTGATGGTGTCGGCCAGCCAGTCGAGGAAGGCGTCGTGTTCGAAGCGGCGGTCGTGGCCGTGAAGCTGATGACCGAGGTGCCAGTCGGCGGTGTGCAGGATCTTCATGGAAAACGGCTCGATAAGGAGAAGAGAGCGGGGGCGAGGGCGCCCCGGGATGGAGACAAGATGAGGATGGTGCCCCCCGTTTTCAACCGGGGCAGCCCCAGACGTCAGATTCAGACGGCTTGGTAATGCATCTGGTACTGAAGATGGCCGGTGAGGGGATCGGGCACCTCCCCCCCGATTTCAAAGCCGTGGCGGCGGTAGAAACGCACCGCCGGCTCGTTCTCCACGAAGACCCGGGTATGCAGCTCGGCACATCTGGATCTGGCTTCCTGCAACAGGGCGTGCCCCACCCCCCGCCCCTGCCTATCGGGGCGCACGAAGAGTGCAGCCAGGTAATCATCCACCAGCGCCATGAAGCCGAGCAGGTCCCCTCGCTCCTCGAACACCCAGATGCGGGCGTGATCGAGGTAGCGGGTACGCAGCTCCTCCTGAGCCTGCCACCAGCAGGAGGCATCGACGAAATCGTGGGCCTGCAGGGAGGCCAGGAGCCAGATTTCGACGATCTCTTCCATGTCTTCCGGCCGACTCTGTCTCAACATGGTCGCCTCCTTGTCAGCAATGTGAACACTCGCAGTCTAGGGGAGTTGGGCCCGCTCCCGGGGGATCAAGGTGGGGCCCTGTGAGGTCGATCGCCCTTTATTTAGCGAGAATGATTGGCTGATCACAAAGCGCCTCTCTAGTACAATGCCCGCCGGACAATCTAGAGACCGAGGACGCCATGTGGTTTAAAAACCTGCAGATTTACCGCTTTACCCGCCCCTTCGACCTGACCGTTGAGCAGCTGGAAACCCAGCTGGAAGCCTGCGCCTTCACCCCATGCGGCAGCCAGGACATCTCCCGGTTCGGGTGGGTCAAGCCCCTTGGCAAATTCGGCTCCACCCTGACCCACGCCGCCTCTGGCCACATCCTGCTGTGCGCTCGCAAGGAAGAGAAGATGCTGCCCGGCACCGTGGTCAAGGAGATGCTGGCGGAGAAGGTAGAGGCCATTGAATTCGAGCAGGGTCGCGCCCTCAAGAAGAAAGAGAAGGAGGCGCTGAAAGAGGAGATCATGCACACCCTGCTGCCCCGCGCCTTCAGCCGCACCAGCCAGACCTTCGCCTGGATAAACCCTGCCGACAACCTGATGGTGGTGGATGCAGGCTCCGCCAAGAAAGCGGACGATCTGCTGGCGCTCTTGCGCAAATCCATCGGCTCCCTGCCGGTGGTGCCGGTGGCCCTCAAGAACCCGCCCGAGATCACCATGACCGAGTGGCTCAACGAGGGCAACCTGCCCGCCGCCTTCACCCTGGAGGATGAAGCCGAGCTGCGCAGCGCCATGGAGCACGGCGGCATCATCCGCTGCAAGCAGCAGGATCTGATGAGCGAGGAGATCAAGAACCACCTGGCCAACGACAAGCTGGTGACCAAGCTGGCCCTCAACTGGGGCGAAACCCTGAGCTTCGTGCTGGGGGACGATCTCTCCATCAAGCGCCTCAAGTTCAGCGAAGAGCTGCGCGAGCAGAACGACGACGTCACCAGCGAGGATCCCGCCGCCCGCCTGGACGCCGACTTCGCCCTGGTCACCGCCGAGCTCTCCCAGTTCATCCCGGCCCTGTTTGCCGCCTTGGGCGGTGAAGAGCAGTCCATCTAAGCAAATTGGCTCAGCCTGATTGCAAAAAACCGCCTTCACGGCGGTTTTTTCATCTCCATCGGCACCGTCGCCGCGGGCTGGTCCCCTCCGGGGTAGCGCGCCGCGCCCCATTGATTGCGGTAGCATGGCGCACTGCCCCGGCAGCATGACACCTCGCTAGAGTGCCCCCCTTTCCTGCAACAGTCGATGAAATCGCTGCGCCAGGGTGCGGTAACCCTCGGCATTGAAATGCACCGCATCGGACTTCAGGGCCGGGTCTCGCAGCAACTCACCGATGCTGTCGTTGTCCAGCACCAGCCCGTACTGCTCTGCCAGCTCCTCGTAGAGGGGAGCGCCATCGGCAAACAGGGATTTTCGGGGCACCCCGACAAGCAGGATCTGGGCCCCGCTCCCCTGCACCGCCTCTATCATGGCAGCGAGATTGGCCTTGAGGGCCGCCTCCCCGCTGCCACGCAGGATGTCGTTGCCCCCCTCCAGCAGGATGACCAGAGCGGGTCTGTGCCGGGCCAGCAACCCGGGCAGGCGGGCCCTGCCGGCCTGGCTCAGCTCTCCGGACACCCCGCCATTGACCACGGGATGGCCGCTCAGGGTCGCCAGCACGCTGGGGTAGCTTTGGGACGGGCTCACCCCGCGCCCCTCGGTCAGACTGTCCCCGAAGGCGAGCAGGGTCTCCCCCTGGGCCAGCGGTCTGAAGGTCGGCTCCCCGCAGGCCGCCAGCAACAGGCAGAGCAGCCCCGCCATGCAAGGTTTCGCCAGCGTCCCCCGGTGTGTCATGAGCGCCTCCTTGATAGTTTTGTAACCATATGAGTATTAAGACAAACTTTTAATCAAGCTCCAAGTGTGACACATTTCGGCAGGTGAACAAGAAACCGACAAGGAGCCTGTCATGTCCCTCAAACCCCTCGGCCTGCTGGTCGCCCTCGGCCTGCTTGGCGGCTGCGCCTCCCAGGATGGCTTTCACTATGTCCCTCCTCCCCAGACCCTGATCGCCCCGGAGGCGGCCAGCGGCTGGATTGACAAACCGGGCTGGCAGGGCCGTGACTTCATGGTGGCGGCGGCCAACCCGCTGGCAGTGGATGCGGGCTACCAGATCATCAAGGCGGGGGGCAGCGCCGTCGATGCAGCCATCGCCGTCCAGCTGGTGCTGACTCTGGTGGAGCCCCAATCCTCGGGTATCGGCGGCGGCTCCCTCATGCTGGTGTGGGACGGCAAGCAGGTGGCGGCGGTGGATGGCCGGGAGACAGCCCCCGCCGCTGCCACCGATCAGCTCTTCATGAAGGCGGGCAAACCCATGGCCTTCTATGAGGGGGTGGTGGGCGGGCGCTCCGTCGGCGCCCCCGGCACGGTGCGTGCCCTGGCCCTGGCGCACGAGCGCTATGGCAAGCTGCCCTGGGCCACGCTGTTCGAACCCGCCATCACCCTCGCGGAGCAAGGGTTCGTGATAAGCCCCCGCCTCGCCACCCTGCTGGCAAAAGATCCCTATCTGGCCGGGGATCCGGACGCCCGTGCCTACTTCTATCAGGCGGACGGCACTCCCAAGACGGCAGGTACCCGGCTCACCAACCCGGCCCTGGCAAGGGTGCTGCGTACCCTGGCAAGCGACGGCCCCGGCGCCTTCTATCGCGGCCCGCTGGCCGAGGCCATGGTGGCCAAGGTGCACGCCCACCCGACCAACCCCGGGGTGCTGAGCGCCGCCGATCTCGCCAGCTACCGGGCCAAGCTGCGGGACGGGCTCTGCTTTGACTATCGCCAGAGCGAGATCTGCGGCTTCCCGACCCCCTCCTCCGGCACCATCGCCCTCGGCCAGATTTTCGGCATGCTGGAGAGCCGGGACATGGCCGCCCTCAAACCGGTACAGGGGGAGCAGGGTCAACTGGCCGCCTCCAGCGAGGCCATTCACCTCTACAGCGAGGCTGCACGCCTCGCCTTCGCCGATCGCAACCAGTATGTGGCCGACGGCGACGTCGTCGACGTGCCGGTGACAGGTCTGCTGGACAAGGGCTATCTGGCGCAGCGGGGGCACCTTATCGGCAACCGCTCCATGGGCGTCGCCCAGCCCGGCAACCCGCCACGGGCGCTGGCCAGGGGCCGGGACGCCACCCCGGAGCTGCCCTCCACCAGCCACATCTCCATCGTGGACAAGAGCGGCATGGCGGTGGCCATGACCAGCTCCATCGAGGATGGCTTCGGCTCGCGGCTGATGGTCAACGGCTACCTGCTGAACAACCAGCTCACCGACTTCTCCTTCACCTCGGTGGACGCCGCCGGCCTGCCGGTGGCCAACCGGGTGGAGCCCGGCAAGCGCCCCCGCTCCTCCATGTCGCCCCTGCTGGTGTTTGACAAGGCAAGCGGCGAGCTCGAGATGAGCCTGGGCTCCCCGGGAGGCTCGGCCATCATCAACTACGTGGGCAAGGCGCTGCTCGGCACCCAGGATTGGGGGCTCGACCTGCAGCAAGCCATCAACCTGCCCAATTTCGGCAGTCGCAACGGCCCCACCGAGCTGGAGCAGGGGCGCACGCCCGACGCCGTGGTTCAGGGGCTCAAGGCCAGAGGGCACGAGGTCCTGCTTAACGAGCAGACCTCCGGGCTGCAGGGCGTCCAGCGCCATGCCGGCGGCTGGCTGGGGGCCGCAGACCCCAGACGTGAGGGGGTCGCCAGGGGAGAGTGATGCCTCTTCAGCACCCTCGTTCACCATGGAGGAGGCCCGCCTCCTCCATGCCGTGTGCTCATAGGTGTTCTCCCTTGCCTCCCAATATCATCACCGATTGATTATTCCTGCCAATTTTTCTTTAACTGCACACTCTTTTCACCCAATCGCAATGCATTAAAGATGCTTTTCATCAAAATCAACGAAAAAACTGGAACAGTGTTGCTCATGGCATATAAATGCATTACTTTTCAATAGAAACGGCATCTGTTGCCCTCAAGATTTCCCCTTGATACGGCCAACTTCTGTCTCTTTCGCCCCCTGCTCATTGACAGCTGCCCTCTTCGCCTTCGGGTGATCTGGTAGCCCCTGACTGCCATTAGCGAGGTGACGACATGGACCACTCACTCCCCCTTATCACCACCCTGGTAGGCGGCCTCGTGCTGGCCTACCTCTTCGGCATGCTGGCAAGCCGCCTGCGCATCTCCCCCATGGTGGGCTACCTCGCGGCCGGCGTGGTATGCGGCCCCTTTACGCCGGGCTATGTCGCCGATCTGCGGCTCGCCCCCGAGCTGGCCGAAATCGGCGTCATCCTGCTGATGTTTGGTGTCGGCCTGCACTTTTCCGTGAAAGACCTGCTGTCGGTGAAACACATCGCCATCCCGGGAGCCATCGTCCAGATAACTCTTGCGACCCTGCTCGGCCTTGGCCTCTCCCAACTGCTCGACTGGACCGTGACCGCCGGCCTGGTGTTTGGCCTGGCCCTCTCCACCGCCAGTACCGTGGTGCTGCTGCGCGCCCTGGAGAGCCGCGGCCAGCTCGACACCAACGAGGGACGCATCGCCATCGGCTGGCTCATCGTGGAGGATCTGGTGATGGTGCTGGCCCTGGTACTGCTCCCCATCCTCGCCAACCTGCAGCAAGGGGGCGAGGCACTGACCCCGGCACAGGTGATGGCGGATATCGGCCTGACCCTGGCCAAGGTGGCTGCCTTCATCGCCCTGATGGTCATCGGCGGGCGACGCCTCATCCCCTGGCTGCTGGCCCGCACCGCCGCCACCGGCTCCCGCGAGCTGTTCACCCTGGCCGTCCTCTCCTGTTCCCTGGGCATCGCTTTTGGCGCCGTCAAGCTGTTTGGCGTCTCCTTTGCCCTCGGCGCCTTCTTCGCCGGCGTCGTGATGAACAGCTCCCATCTGAGCCACAAGGCGGCCAACGACACCCTGCCCCTGCAGGACGCCTTTGCCGTGCTCTTCTTCGTCTCCGTGGGCATGCTGTTCGACCCCGTCATCCTGCTGCGCGAGCCCCTGGCCGTGATGGCCACCCTGTTCGTCATCGTGATCGGCAAATCGGTGGCCGCCTTCGCCATCGTGCGGCTCTTTGGCCACAGCCAGCGCACGGCGCTGACCATCTCCGCCAGCCTGGCCCAGGTGGGGGAGTTCTCCTTCATCCTGATGGGTCTCGGGGTCATGCTCGAACTGGTCCCCGGGGTCGCCCGGGATCTGGTGCTGGTCGGCGCCTGTTTCTCCATCGTGCTCAATCCGCTGGTCTTCAACCAGGTGGAGCGTTGGCTGAGGCGCCATCCCGAGCCACGCACCGATGAGTCACCTCACCTCTGCCCCTTGCAGGGCCATGTGGTGGTAGTGGGCGCCGACGAGATAGGTCAGCACCTCATCTGGCAGTTGCATGAACAAGGCAGGGAGATGGTGGTGATCGACACCGATGAGCGACTGCTGGCCCCTTGGCGCGCCATGGGGATCACCTGTCTGGCGGGCCATCCCATCCAGCAGGATCTGCTGACGGCGGCACTGCCCAACGCCAGTTGGCTGCTGATCACCCTGGATGACAGCCTGCTGGCCGGTGAGATAGCCATCAGGGCGCAGGAATACGGCGCCCTGATGCGCATCGCCGCCTGTGCCCACCAGCACGAGGAGGTGCATCATCTGCGCGTGCGCGGCGTGCATCAGGTGGTCAAGAGCGAGGAGGAGGCTGCGCGGCGACTCTGTCACCTGGCCATGGAGATGGCCTGAAGCTCATCGGAAGTCACGAGTCCCCACGACGGGGCTAGACAAGAAGCCCGGGCCTGCTGCCCGGGCTTTTTGCATGACGGGGCGATACTGCCGTCCCCTCACAGCAGATCGTGCTTGTCCAGCAGGCGATAGAGGGTGGCCCGGGAGATGTCGAGCGTGCGGGCCACCTCCTCGAGCTGATCGGGGAAGCGGGCCAGCGTCCGTTGCAAGGCCTGACGCTCCGCCGCTTCGCGCACCGCCTTGAGCGAGCCGTCGAGCAGCAGGCTGTCCATGTTGGTCAGCTCCATGTCATCGGCTTCGATGAAGGGGCCGCTGCACATGACCGCCGCCCGCTGCACCCGGTTGCGCAGCTCCCTCACATTCCCCGGCCAGCCATAGGACTGCATGGCCTGGCGCGCCTTGCGGGTGAAACTGAGCACCCGCCCGCCCCGCACTTCCGCCAGAATGTCATCGGCAAGGAGCTGGATGTCTTCCGCCCGCTCGCACAAGGCCGGGGTACGCAGGCGCACCACGTTGAGCCGGTAGTAGAGATCCATGCGAAAGCCGCCGCTGGCCACCGCCTGCTCCACATCGATATTGGTGGCCGCGATGATCCGCACATCCACACGACGCGACAGGTGGCTGCCCACCGCCTCTATGCACTGCTCCTGCAAGAAGCGCAGCAGGGTTGCCTGATCCTCCAGCGGCAGCTCCCCTATCTCGTCGAGAAACAGGGTGCCGCCATCGGCGGCCTCTATCTTGCCTATCTTGTGGTGCTGTGCCCCGGTGAAGGCCCCCTTGACGTGGCCGAACAGCTCGGACTGGATGAGCTGATGGGGCATGGCCCCGCAATTGACCGCCACGAAGGGGCTCTCCTCCCCGAACGTGCTGTAGTGCAGCTCCCGGGCCACCAGCTCCTTACCCGTGCCGCTCGGTCCCGTCACCAATACGGGCAGGCGGCAATGCTGCAACCGCACGATCTGGTCGCGCAACTGGCGGATGGGGGCGCTCTCCCCCTGGATGAAACGCAGCTGGGGTTGCAGTCTGGGGCGGTGTCGCCGGATGAGGCGCGCCATCCCCAGGGCATGTCCCAGGCTGTGGGAGAGCCTGTCTCTGTCCAAGGGAAAGGTGTGAAAATCATGAAAACAGGCTGCCAGCAAATTGCGAAGGGCTTCGCTGGCGAGACAGTCCCGCTGGATGAGGCCGATCCACAAGGCGCCGGAGTGCTGCGCTATCAGGTTGTAGAGGGCTTCGTGCTGCTGATGCTCGATCACCACCAGCACCAGGGGATAGTCCTTTTCCTGCAGTTTTTTCTCTGCCACCACCAGGGAGCTTGCCTGCTCCACCTGCCACTCACCTTGTTCCAGCAGGCTTTCCAGTACGGCACATGAATTGATGAGCAACAATGCCGTTTCTGTCATAGGGACAACTCCTTGTTATCACCACTGCACGAGGGAGTCTGACGCTGACGACTTATCCAGATAACTCCCTTTATCATCAAATGGCGCCGTTTAATATGGCCAGACGATGATAACTATAAACCATCCCGCCTTTAGACTGATGGCACCACAATATTGAGACGGCAAAAATATCGGTGAGAAAAAATAAACCCTTTGATAAATAAGCGCTTACTTGGCGACATAATATGTCGCTCTCAACATTGAGACATAAAAACAATCATATCAAATAAAAAACAGTTAAAAATCAAAGTATTGCCAATTGGCATGGTCGTTGCTCTCTCCAATAAGCCCTCCTGGCAGATGGAGACAGAACATGAAGACATATATTGCATTGGCAACATTTCCTTTTCTGGCATTTGCCACCCCCTCATTGGCACAAAACCGGGTCGATCTCGGTGCTCAGGCATTGAGCAATATTCGTGGTTCCATGGGCGTCAATATGGTTGCCGGTAATAACAACCAGCAAGGCAATCTTGCCGCCATCGCCATTTCGGGTCCGGCCGTCATTCAATTTGGCCAGCTGAATCAATCCACCACCAATCTGAACGGCAGCCAGAGCGTCGCCATCCTGGGCTCGGCCCTGAGCCAGAACCGGGGACTGGTCGGCATCAATCAGGGGGCGGGTGAGGGCAACCAGCAACTGAACGCCTTCGCCCTGTCCCTCGATGACAGCGGCCTGGGTGTCGTGACCGACATCAATCTCAGCTCCAGTGTCGCGAAGACCCCAGGGGGAAAGCCCCCCGCCAACACCACTACCAGCATCTATCTGGATGACACCGCCCTCACGGGCAGCAAGGGGGTCATTCAGGTGAACCAGGTCACGGGACAGGGAAACCAGTCAGTCAACATGGTTTCCCTGCCCCTGGCTGGCGCAGTAACGGCATCCCCATGATGCCGCAGGGATAGGAAGCCAGGCCCGGGGGTATCAGCCGATGGGCATATCTTCCGCTGAAAGTTCAATGGAGAGACTCATTATGCGTGGACTTATTTATAGCTCATTAGCCGCCGCGGTCATCATGGCCATGTCGGGCACTGCATCCGCCGATTACCGCGGTGACAGAGATGAGACAGGGGCAACCTTGACCAAGAAGGTCAAGGCAGAAGTCGATGTGGAATACGAAGGCAGGGTCAATGTCGGCGGCTACATCAACGTCAACAAACTCGGCATGGCCGTCGTGGACAACCAGCAGTCCAGTTCCATGATAGGCACCGCCAATACAAGAACGGAGAACACGAGCAAGATCGACGGCTCGTTCAAGGGTGCATCCGGTAACATCGGCGCCAACGTCGCAGCCGGTGACTCCAACGTACAGGGCAACAGCGCTTCCCTGGCCGCCTATGACGAGGTCGATGCCGAGTTCATCATGGGTCGTGGTCAACAACAACACGGCGCCCCTGGCGGATCGTCGGATGCCGAGGTCTTCTCCACCCAGAGCGCCAGCAACAACTGGACGACCAATCACGGCCATCAGAACAAGGCCGGTGTGGGCGATGGGGCCTTCAAGGATGCCGCAGGCAACATCGGGGTCAACGTGACCTCGGGCTCGGGTAACGTCCAGGCCAACAACATGGCAGCCTCCGTGTCCACCGGCAACATGGCCGTGGCCACCGTGGCCAACAGCCAGAGCGTCTCCAAGAACATGACCGAAAACCAAAGCCTGAGTGCAACCAAGACGGTTGACAAGGCAGGTGTGTTCCTCGGTCTCAAGGCTTGGGGCGATTACGAGGGGGGCGGTACCGGTCATGATGTCAAGAAAGGACATGGCCACGACAATGACAACGACAGGTACGGCAACAACAACCCGAAAGATGATGGCAAGTTCGAGTTCAAAGAAGAGGGTGACATCAAGCTCAGTGGGTACGCCGTCGGGTATATTCCCGTGGTCAATACCTACACCAGCCGCGAAACCTTCAACCGGGCAACCATCGATGGCGGCGCCTTCAACGGTGCCGTGGGCAACATCGGGGTGAACGTCTCCTCGGGGACCAACAACCTGCAAGCGAACAATCTCTCGCTGGCCGCAGGGTTTGCCAAGTAAGTCGATACGAGGGGGCCCAGTGCCCCCTTTTTCCCTGACACTGGAGGTCTGAATGCGCTGGCTGTTGCTGTTGCTGTGCTGTCCTGCCGTCTGGGCAGGCTCGGTGCCACTGGGGGAGCATCTCCCGGCGCTGGGGGATCTCAACAAACCGGTGCAGAGCATTCTGGAGCGCCGGTACGCCAACATCGAGCGCCAACATACGGATTTCAGTTGCGGGGCCGCCGCCGTCGCCACCATCTTGCGCTACGCCTACGGCCATGCAACCAATGAACGCTGGGTCATGGATGGCATGCTTGCCATGGCAGACCCGGAGCAGGTCAAGCATTACGGCTTCTCCATGCTCGACATGAAGCAGTACCTGCAAATGCTCGGCATGCGGGTCAGAGGGTATCGACTGGGCGATGAAAAACTGCGCCAGGTGAGGGTGCCCACCATCGTCCTGCTCAACATTCGCGGCTATCAGCACTTTGCCGTGCTGCGGGCCATCGATCGCCATGATCGCGTCTATCTGGCAGACCCGGCCCTCGGCAACCGGGTGATCACGTTCAAGGAGTTCAAGGAGAGCTGGAACGGCATCCTCCTCGCCGTCATCGGCGCTGGCTATCGTCCCGATGCCCCCCTTGCCAACCCCTCTCCCCCGCTCTCTGTCAGAGGCAAGGATGGGCTCTTCGCCCCGGTCAATGAAACATCCCTGCTGGAATTCGGTTTTCAGCACAAAGAGCTAATGTGAGGTCATCATGAATACCCGACCCGCCCTATGCCTCCTCTGCAGCCTGGGTGGCATCGCCTCTCCGCTGCTGGCAGCACCGGACCCGCTGGCCCATCTGTCAGACCACTTTGCGCCCGAACTGGCGGACGGGGAGCTGGCCCACCTGCGCGGCCGCTATGTCAGCAGCCATGGCATCAGCTACTTCGGCATCGAGTTCATCTCGTCACTGACCACGGCCCAGGCCCAGCAGACGGCGGCCATGAACCTGGCGCTGAGCATTGTGCAAAACAAACCCAAGCTGGATGTGCGCGTCAAGGATGAGGTCAAGCCCGCGGCCACGCCCGCCAAGGAGGCCCAGGTGCAGGGGGCCGGGCTGGTGCAGGTCGTTCAACTGGAGGGGAGTGGCAACAGCTCGGTCAACCAGGCCGGTATTGAACTGACCACCCCGACCATGACGGGACACCTGGTTCAGGCGGGCAGCTACGAGCACCAGGGCGATCTTGGTACCGCCACCTATCGGGTCTCGGGGAATTATGCCGGCTTGCAACTACACTCTTCCGACGGCCGGGTCCTGCTGGAGCAGAGCCTGCGCGGTACCGACTTCAGCCGGGGGCTGCTGCAGTTCAACAAGGTCAGGGGGGACGGTTTGCAGACGCTCAATCAGACCCGCATCTGGTTTTCGCGCTGAGAGCAGGTGAGTTCCCGGGGCTGAACTATAAGAAAGGATGATAAACAACAAGGACGTATCCCGATGAAACAGTCTCGCATGCTGTTGATTGCCCTCGCCCCCTTCGCCTGCTGGGGGGCCACGGCCGAAGAGGAGGCCCTGCAACAACAGCTGGATCTCCTGCGCCAGCAACTGATCCAGCAAAATCAGGCCCTTCATCAGCTCCAGGCCCGCCTGGAGGCCGTCAAGGCCGCCGGTGCCACGACGGCAACCGCCGGGGTCGGAGCCGGGGCCGCCGTCGCCTCCACCCAGCAGGACGCCTCACGGCGCACGCCGGAGGTCGGCCGCAGTACCGAAGACCTGATGATCGAACAGCACAATGTGTTCGACCGCGCCCTGACCGTCGATGTGGGCCTCTCCTACCAGCACTACAACCGCAAGGATCTCGCCCTGCGCGGCTTCCTCGCCCTGGACGCCATCTTCCTTGGCGAAATCAACCTGGATCGGGTGCGCTCCGATCAGTGGACGGCGGATGTCATCACCCGCTACACCCTCAACGATCGCTGGCAACTGGAGCTGGCCCTCCCCTACATGTTCCGCAACACCAACTACCAGAGCACCGGCAAGGAGAACTCCAGCCGCGACTTCGAGGAGCAGAGCGTCAGCGATGGCGGTCTGGGGGATCTCAGCCTCGCCATCTACTACAGGGTCATGGCAGAGAGCGAGGATTGGCCGGATCTGGTGTGGAACTTCCGGGCCAAGGCGCCGACCGGCAAGGATCCTTACGGCATCGAGATCAACACCTCGGAATCGGGCAACCTGGTGACCCCCAAGGAGCTCGCCACCGGCAACGGGCTCTGGCAGCTCTCCACCGGCTTCTCCCTGGTCAAGACCATGGATCCCGCCATCCTGTTTGCCAGCCTCAACTATGGCCACAGCCTCAAGCAGGACTTTGACGATATCTCCTACCAGCCCGGCAACCAGCCCGGCAGCATCCAGCTGGGGGACTGGTATGAATATGGCCTGGGGGTCGCATTCGCCCTCAACGAACGCTTCAGCCTCTCCTTCAACATCAACCAGCGCGTCACCATGGAGTCCGAGCAGGGGTCCGAAGGCTTTGCCATGGAGAAGGTCACCGGCTCCGATGCCAACGCCGCCAGCTTTGGCATGGGGTCGACCTGGGCCATCACCGACAACCTCTCCATGGCGGTCAACTGGTCTGCCGGGCTCACCACGGACGCACCGGACTACACCATCGGGATCCGCTTCCCCTACCGCTTCTAGCCCCGTCAGGACCCCGGCAGGTTGACGGCAAAAAACGAGGGAGGCATAACGCCTCCCTCTTCTTGTTGCCGCCAGCCTGCCTGGCGGGCCATCGGTGACATCACACCCCCAGGCGATCGCGCAGGGTGTACCAGGCGGCGCCGGCGGCGGTGAAGGGGATGCGCAGCAGGCGGCCACCCGGGAAGGGGTAGTGCGGCAGCCTGGCGAACGCATCGAAGCGCTCCGCCTGACCGCTCAGCACCTCGGAGAGCAGCTTGCCCGCCAGATGGGTACAGGTGACGCCGTGACCGCTGTAGCCCTGCATGTAGTAGATGTTGTGACCGATGCGGCCAAACTGCGGCAGGCGCGACAGGGTAAGCAGGAAGTTGCCGGTCCAGGTGTACTCCACCTTGACGTCGGCCAGCTGCGGGAAGGTCTTGAGCATCTTGGGGATGATCAGCCGCTCGATGTCCGCCGGATCCCGCGCCCCGTAGACCACGCCGCCGCCATAGATGAGCCGGTGATCGCCGGAGGTGCGGTAGTAGTCGAGCAGGTAGTTGCAATCCTCCAGGCAGTAGTTTTGCGGCAGCAGCGAGCGGGCCCGCTCCTCCCCCAGCACCTCGGTGGCGATCACCTGGGTGCCGCAGGGCATGCTCTTGCCGGCGAGCTCGGGCACCAGGTTGCCGAGATAGGCGTTGCCGGCCACCACGATAAAGCGTGCCTTCACCGCCCCCTTGGCGGTCTTGACCAACGCCGGCTGACCCGGCGTGATGCTGGTGACGGCGGACTGCTCGAAGATAAGCCCCCCCTGCATGCGGATGGCTTCCGCCTCCCCCAGCGCCAGGTTGAGGGGATGGATATGGCCGCCGCTCTTGTCCAGCAGGGCGCCGACGTAACGATCGCTCGCGACCACCTCGCGCACCCCGTCGGCATCGAGCAGCTCCAGCTGGTCGTTGCCCCACTTCTCCCAGCGCGCCTTCTGCGCCTTGAGTTCGTGAAGCTGCTTCTCGGTCTCGGCGGCAAAGACCCCGCCCTCCTGCAGATCGCACTGGATGTTGTAGCGCTTGATCCGCTCGCGGATGATCTGGCCCCCCTCAAACAGCATGGAGCCGAGCAGCCTGGCCTGATCCGGCGGGCAGTTCGCTTCGATGGTGTCGATGTCGCGGCTGTAGGAGTTGACGATCTGGCCGCCGTTGCGGCCGCTGGCGCCAAAGCCGACTCGCGCGGCCTCCAGCACCACCACCTTGTACCCCTTCTCCACCAGATGCAGCGCACTGGAGAGGCCGGTATACCCCGCCCCGATGACGCAGACGTCGCACTCCAGCTGCTCGGTGAGCGTGGGATAGGGCGCGTGTTTGTTGGCACTGGCTGCGTAGTAACTCTTTACATGTTCGGTCATGATCCCTGTTTCCTTACCGGTTCGTTTCCAACACAACGGGTTGTTCACATTAAAAGCTGGCCGGGGTGTGAGCGCTGACGATGCGGCAGACCTGCCCCGAGGGATTGCTGAAACTGTGGGGCTCGCCGGTGTCGATGACATAGCTGTCCCCGGCGCACAGTTCATAGGTCTGGCCAGCCAGGGTCAGCAGCACCGACCCTTCCAGCACGGTGCCCACCTCCTCCCCCTGATGCTTCACCACGCCGCCGGTGTCGGTGCCGGGGGCATAGGTCTCCAGCATGAAGCCGAGCTGGCGCCGATTGTTGCCGTTGTGCACCAGCTTCATGGAGACCCCCTGGCTGCCGAGCTCGATGAGCTGCTCCGCCTTGATCACCACGCTGGGCGTGCTCGCCACCTCCTCTTCGGCGAAGAAGCGCGACAACGGCAGCTCGTAGACGCTCAGCAGCTTTTGCAGGGAGGCCACCGAGGGGCTCACCTTGTTCTGCTCTATCATGCAGATGGCGCCGTGGGTCAGGCCGCTCAGCTCCGCCACCCGGCGCTGGGAGAGCCCGAGCTCCCTGCGGATCCGGGCGAGCCGCTCCCCCATGTTTCTCTCGTGCTCCGCCAGGGGGTTGTCCGTCATGGTCCGCCACCGGACCTCGCCACGGGATTGCTCCATCGCCCATCTCCTTCCATGGTCATTCGAATACCTGGTGCAGCCTGGTCAATATAGTGAGTCAGGCACGTCAGCCCCGTTCACTATCCTGCACAACCCAGGGTGTTCATTATTTTGCACACCCTGCGCGATGAAAACCGCTACAATCGCGCTCACAGCCCCATTTCTAGCATGTGACGCCCAGTTCACTCAAATATATTTAACACTTGAAAAACATTTCGGCTCATTTTATGGTCGTTACGTGCTTATTATTCTATACGGCGGTGCCCACATAAACGCGCCACCCAGACCCACTATCGAGGCCCCTTACTTATGTCAGCATCACAACCTGCTCTCTCCCTGATCAAATCCCTGGCCTATGTCGACGGCCGCTGGTGCGAGTCCCTGGGCGGGCGCCGGTTCGAGGTCCTGAACCCGGCCACCGGCCAGGTCATCACCCAGGTGCCCGACATGGACGGGGAGGACACCCGCCTCGCCATCGCGGCCGCCCACGCGGCGCAACCCGCCTGGGCGGCCCTCACCGCCAAGGAGCGCAGCAGCAAACTCTACGCCTGGTTCGAGCGCATCATGGCCAACCAGGAGGAGCTCGCCCGCATCATGACCTGCGAGCAGGGCAAGCCGCTGGCGGAAGCCAAAGGAGAGGTGGCCTACGGCGCCAGCTTCATCCAGTGGTTCGCGGAAGAGGGCAAGCGTGCCTATGGCCGCACCATCCCCGGCTTCTCCGCCGATCGGCGCCTGGCCACCATCAAGCAGCCGGTGGGGGTCGTGGCCGCCATCACTCCCTGGAACTTCCCCATCGCCATGATCACCCGCAAAGCGGGTCCGGCGCTGGCCGCCGGTTGCACCATCGTCATCAAGCCCGCCGCCGAAACGCCCCTCTGCGCCCTGGCGCTGGCGGTACTGGCGGAGCAGGCGGGCATTCCCGCCGGGGTCATCAACATCGTCACCTCCCATCAGGCGAGCGCGGTGGGCAACGAGCTGTGCAGCAACCCCGTGGTGCGCAAGCTCTCCTTCACCGGCTCCACCCGCATCGGCAAACTGCTGATGCGCCAGTGCGCCGACACCATGAAGCGCCTCTCCCTGGAGCTGGGCGGCAACGCCCCCTTCATCGTCTTTGACGACGCCGACCTCGACGCCGCCGTGGCCGGGGCTCTGGCCTCCAAATACCGCAACGCCGGCCAGACCTGTGTCTGCGCCAACCGCATCCTGGTGCAGGCCAGCGTCTATGACGCCTTCGCCGAGAAGCTCGCCGCCGCGGTCAAGGCCTTCAAGGTGGGGGACGGCATGGGCGAGGGCGTCCAGATCGGGCCCCTCATCAACCCGGCCGCCGCCAGCAAGGTGGCCGAGCTGGTGCAGCAATCGGTCGCCGCCGGTGCCCGGGTGCTGGTGGGGGGCGACGCCCACCCCGCCGGTCCCCTCTTCTATCACCCCACCATCCTGACCGGGGTCACCCGGGGCAACCCCATTCTGGACGAGGAGATCTTCGGGCCCGTCGCCCCCCTGGTGCGCTTCGAAACGGAAGCCGAGGCCATTGCGCTTGCCAACGACACCCCCTATGGCCTGGCCGCCTACTTCTATGGCCGCGACATCGCCCGGGTGTGGCGAGTGGCCGAGGGGCTCGAATACGGCATGGTGGGGATCAACGAGGGGATCATCTCCACCGAACTGGCCCCCTTTGGCGGGATCAAGGAGTCGGGGCTGGGCCGGGAAGGGGCGGCCGAAGGGCTGGAGGAGTACCTGGAGACCAAATACCTCTGCTTTGGCGGCATTCGCTGAGGGGAGTGAAGGGGCAATCGCATCGTTAAAACAGATGCGTTATGACACAGCCCATCGCTTTTACAGATAGAAAGAGGGGGCCGCCGGTCACGACCGAGCGCCTTGTGGGCCCTGAGGGCACACCCGGGGCCCCCTTTTGCGAACAGGCCGCCCTGCCCGAGGGCAGTTGGCGGCACACATATGGCCAAATGGCACAGGAACAGCGGGGGCCCATGCCCCTCAGGGAGGAAAAATGAGTCATTCAAGCAACAACCAGCAGTGGCAGGCCCGCCGCGAAGCGGCCGTGGTCCAGGGGGTCGGCACCCTGCTGCCGGTCTTCATCGACCGGGCGCACAACGCCGAGCTGTGGGACGTGGAGGGCAACCGCTACATCGACTTTGCCTCCGGCATCGCCGTGCTCAACACCGGCCACAACCACCCCAAGGTGGTGGCGGCGGTGCGCGAGCAGCTCGAGAAGTTCAGCCACACCTGCTTCCAGGTCACCCCCTACTCCGGCTATATCGAGCTGGCGGAAAAATTGAATGCCCTGGTGCCCGGCCCCACCCCCAAGCGCACCCTCTTCCTCTCTACCGGCGCCGAGGCGGTGGAGAACGCCATCAAGATCGCCCGCGCCCACACCGGTCGCAGCGGCACCATCGCCTTCAAGGGGGGCTTCCACGGCCGCACCATGATGGGCATGGCCCTCACCGGCAAGGTGGTGCCCTACAAGACCGGCTTCGGCCCCTTCCCGGGGGAGGTCTATCACCTCCCCTTCCCCGCCGATTACCTGGGAGTGAGTGAAGACGATGCCCTGGCCGCGCTGGATCTCTGCTTCAGCGCCGACATCGAACCCACCCGGGTGGCCGCCATCATCATCGAGCCGGTGCAGGGGGAAGGGGGCTTCTACCCCGCCTCCGCCAGCTTCATGCAGCGCCTGCGCCAGGTGTGCGACCAGCACGGCATCCTGCTCATCTGCGACGAGATCCAGACCGGTTTCTGTCGCACCGGCAAGACCTTCGCCACCGAATACAGCGGTGTCGAACCCGACATCATGACGCTGGCCAAGAGCCTGGCCGGCGGCTTCCCGCTCTCTGCCGTGGTGGGCAAGAGCGAGGTGATGAACGCCGCCAAGCCCGGTGGCCTGGGGGGCACCTATGCGGGCTCCCCCATCGCCTGCGCCGCCGCCCTGGCAGTGCTGGAGGTGATCGAGGAGGAGCGCCTGAACCAGAAGGCCCTGGCCCAGGGGGAGCAGATCAAGGCACGCCTGCACCAGCTGGCGACACGGTTTGACTGCATCGGCAACATCCGCGGCCCCGGCGCCATGGTGGCCATGGAGCTGGTGAAGGAGGGGGATGCCGAAAGACCGGACCCGGATCTCACCAAGCGGCTGGTGGCCGAGGCGGGCAAGCGGGGGCTGGTGCTGCTGGCCTGCGGCGTGCGTGGCAACGTGATCCGTTTCCTCGCTCCCCTGACCGCCCCGGCAGCCATCGTCGACGAGGGGCTGGACCTGCTGGAGCAGGCCCTGTCCGCCTCCCTGGCCTGATCCGGAAGAGCGCGTTCGCCCACGTGCAAAAAAATGCGTTTTTGCTCCCTTGATATGCTTGTCAAGGGGGCATCACGAATGCACAATGCGCCGCCGTATTCAAGGACCGTCCGCTCATCGGAGCCCGGTTCTTTTTTTGCGCCAAACAAATCCATAACGAGGCCGGAACAGACCGGAAATGATAACGAGGTGGCACGCCATCTCACGACACCCGCTTCTTAGTGAGGAACTCCATGGGGCATATCATCGCTTTCCTGCCGGCCCGCGCCGGTCTGCGCCATCCGTCCGCATCCCGGACTGGCGCCCCCACCGTGCAGGATGACCTCACCGTCAGCCTGATCCCGTCAGCCAGCCTGCGGGGGATCGCCTGATGCACCCGCACCCCGCCGGTCTGAAAAAAAGCCTGAAACTCTGGCACGTGGTCATCATGGGGCTGGCCTATCTCACCCCCATGGCGGTGTTCGACACCTTCGGCATCGTCACCGAGATCACCGAAGGCCATGTGCCGACCGCCTACCTGCTCGCCCTCATCGGCATGCTGTTCACCGCCATGAGCTACGGCCACCTGGTGCGCAAGTTCCCCTCGGCAGGCTCCGCCTACACCTATGCCCAGAAGGTGTTCCACCCCTATGTGGGTTTCATGGTGGGCTGGGTCTCCCTGCTCGACTACATGTTCATGCCCATGATCAACATGCTGCTGGCCAAGATCTACATGGAGGCCCTCTTCCCCGGCGTGGCCCCCTGGACCTACATCCTGGCCCTGGCCGCCGTCATGACCTTCCTGAACCTGCGGGGCATCAAGCTGGTGGCGAACTTCAACAGCCTGATCGTCATCATGCAGTTCAGCATCATCGCCGTCTTCATCGGCCTCATCGCCTGGGGCGTGAGCCACGGCGAGGGGCTCGGCACGGTGGCGAGCAGCCGCCCCTTCTTCTCCGAGCAGATGCACATCAATCCCCTGCTGACCGGCGCCTCCATCCTCTGCCTGTCGTTCCTCGGGTTTGACGCCATCACCACCCTGTCGGAGGAGACCCCGAACGCGGATCGGGTGATCCCCCGGGCCATCGTGCTCACCGCCCTCATCGGCGGCGTGCTCTTCATCTCGGTCTCCTACTTCCTGCAGCTCTTCTTCCCGGACATCTCCCGCTTCCAGCAGCCGGATGCGGTGCTGCCGGAGATCGCCCTCTATGTGGGCGGCAAGCTGTTCCAGGCGGTGGTGCTGGTCTGCACCACGGTGGCGGTGCTCGCCTCGGGGCTCGCCTCCCACGCCGGGGTGTCGCGCCTGCTCTACGTGATGGGCCGGGATCGCGCCCTGCCGAGCCGCGTCTTCGGCTACATCCACCCCACCTGGCAGACCCCGGCTCTCAACGTGCTGCTGGTGGGCATGCTGGCCCTCTCGGCGGTGGTCTTCGATCTGGAGATGGCGCTGGCGCTCATCAACTTCGGCGCCCTGGTGGCCTTCACCTTCGTCAACCTGGCGGTGATTGCCCACTTCTATCTCAGGCTGGGTCACAACAAGACCCTGAAGGATCACCTGCTGTTCCTCGCCCTGCCCCTGTGCGGCGCCGCCTGCATCGGGGTGCTCTGGCTCAACCTGGAGCCCGCCTCCTTCGAGCTGGGGCTGATCTGGGCCGCCCTCGGTGCCATCTACCTGCTGCTGCGCCTCACCGTGTTCCGGGTCCGCCTCGGCCGCCCCGAGCAGGACGCCTCCTGAGCGAAACCGGCGCCCTCAGGGCGCCGGTTTCGCATGGCGGCAAAGCAGGGTCCCGCCTGATGACAAGGTTGTCATCGACTTTCCGGCTGCGGTGGCGAAGTGATCGCTCACGGGGGGAACAAATTCCCCGCTGACGGCCTTTTTCACTTGTCTCCTCCCCCCCCTGAGGGCACAATACGGCGCCCCTTGAGAGCCGATGTTTCAACAACATCGGTTCTTTGCTTTTCTGGGGCACACCACCATTCACCAAGAGGCCGGCCATGTGCCGGAATTGATACCCAGATTGCCAAGCAATCTCCCGACGTTGTGAGGAAAAACATGGGGCATTTCACTGCTTTCCTGCCGGTCCCCGCCGGCGTGCGCCACGCATCTGTGCCACAGATGGGCGCCCCCTGTGTCCAGCGACGCGTTCCCGCGTCCCTGATCCCGTCCTATCTCGCCCACGGGGCCTGTGCAGAGGAGAAAGCGTGATGGCCGGTGCCAAGCTGCTCAAGACCCTCACCCTGTTCCAGGTCGTGGTGATGGGTCTGGCTTACCTCACGCCCATGGCGGTATTCGATACCTTCGCCATCGTCGGTGACATCACGGATGGTCGCGTGGCCACCGCCTACCTGCTGGCGCTCGGCGGCATCCTGCTGACCGCGTTCAGCTACGGCCACCTGGTGCGCCGCTTCCCGTCCGCAGGCTCCGCCTACACCTATGCCCAGAAGGTGTTCCACCCCTACGTGGGCTTCATGGTGGGCTGGTCTTCCCTGCTGGACTACATGTTCATGCCGATGATCAACATCCTGCTGGCCAAGATCTACCTGACCGCCATGTTCCCCACCGTGGAGCCCTGGATCTTCATCTTCGGTCTGGTGACCGTGATGACCTTCCTGAACCTGCGCGGCATCAAGCTGGTGGCGAACCTCAACGGCTTCATCGTCTTCATCCAGATCGCCATCATCGTCACCTTCCTCGGCCTCATCGCCTGGGGCCTGAGTCACGGTGAAGGGGCCGGCACCCTGATGAGCAGCCGTCCGTTCCATGTGGAGTCTGCCAGCATGCTGCCGCTGTTCACCGGCGCCACCATCCTCTGCTTCTCGTTCCTGGGCTTCGACGGCCTGAGCTCCCTCTCCGAAGAGACCCCGAATGCCGGCAAGGTGATCCCCCGTGCCATCGTGCTGACGGCCCTCATCGGCGGCATCATCTTCGTCACCGTCTCCTACAGCCTGCAGCTCTTCTTCCCGGATCTGGCCCGCTTCAAGGAGCCGGACGCCGTGCTGCCGGAGATCGCCCTCTACGTGGGTGGCACCCTGTTCCAGAGCGTGGTGCTGGTGTGCACCACCGCGGCCGTGCTCGCCTCCGGCATGGCGGCCCACGCCGGCGTGTCGCGCATCCTCTACGTGATGGGTCGCGATCGCATGATCCCGGAGCGGGTGTTCGGCTATATCCACCCCACCTGGCGCACCCCGGCCATCAACGTGCTGCTGGTGGGGGCCCTGGCCCTCTCCGCGGTCTCCTTCGATCTGGACATGGCCCTGGCCCTGGTGAACTTCGGCGCCCTGGTGGCCTTCACCTTCGTCAACCTCTCGGTGATCGGCCAGTTCTGGGTGCGCGAGAAGCGCAACAAGAGCCTCAAGGAGCACCTGCTGTTCCTGGTGCTGCCGCTGCTGGGGGCCGCCACCATCGGCGCCCTCTGGATCAACCTGGAGCAGAGCTCCCTGGAGCTTGGCCTCATCTGGGCGGGGATAGGGGTCACCTACCTCTTCCTGCGCCTCGCCGTGTTCCGCATCCCCTTCCGTCAGTACGAGGAAGCGGCCGACGGCCAGTAAGCCATCTCGATCGCAAGATGCGAAGAGGGGAGCCCACGGGCTCCCCTCTCTTGTTTGCACGACGCATCGCCTTCTGCCGGGTTTCCCCTCAGTAGGTGCCCGTCTTGCGCAGCACGGCGCGGCCCGCCGCCTTGGCGGGATCGTCCACCACGTTCTCGACTCGCTGCTGGGTGTTCTTCGCCTTGTTGTAGGTCTCGCCCACACCGGCAGCCTCGGCGGCCTTGCGCTTGGCGTAGTCACCGGGATTGTCCACCGCATTCTCGACCCGCTGCTGGGTGTTCTTGGCCTTGTAGTAGGCGTCATCCACGCCGGTGGCCTGGGCCGCCTTGCGCTTGGCATAGCCAGCGGGATCGTTGACCGCGTTGTCCACACGCTGTTTGGCGCTCTGCGCGGAGCAATGGCTGTTGATCCCGGTCGCGCTGTTGACGGCCGAGCCGATCGCCACGTCTTTGGAGCTGCAATCGGAGGGCAGCACGGCGGCATGAGAGGAGAGAGAGGCCATCGCCAGGGGCAGGAGAAGAAGGGACCAATGTTTCATGACAGACTCGCAATTACTGATTAAATGACGAGGCAGTCTACTCCCATTGACTGAGTGGCGGCACAGGATCCACCAGTGGATGGCACCCCGTCCGTCAGTTTCTAACGCATTCCTACATTCGACAGACCAATTCACTTAAAACAACAAAATAATCAGAATTAATCACTACCTTCCCATCTGGCCCGCCAATCCCGAGCCCCCTGTCATCAAATCATCATCAAAGTGTCACTTTGTCATATTTCTGTCATAGAGCACTGCTGTAATGCGCCCGTCCAATTCAACGCAGACGTCCCAAGAGGCACCATGCAAAGCAAACCGTCATCCCCGCAGACCCGCGCTACCGGCCCCCTGTTCAACTGGCTAGCGGTGATCACTTTTGTTTACCTGATCCTGGTCGCCGTCGGGGCCGTCTCACACGGCTTTAAAGGGTTCTCCGGCGGCGCCGAGGGCGCGGCCCAGATCTTCGCCTTCGCCAACAACCCCTTCGTCGCGCTGCTGCTCGGCATCCTGGCCACCGCCCTGGTGCAATCCTCCAGTACCGTCACCTCCGTCATCGTCGGCCTGGTGGCGGGCGGCCTGCCCATGAGCATGGCCATCCCCATGGTGATGGGGGCCAACCTCGGTACCACCATCACCAACACCATCGTCTCCCTGGGCCATATCCGTGACAGGGGCGAGTTCCGCCGCGCCTTCGCCGCCGCCACCGTGCACGACTTCTTCAACCTGCTGGCGGTCTTCATCTTCCTGCCGCTGGAATTGATGTTCGGTCTGCTGCAAAAGAGCGCCGAGTGGCTGTCCGGTCTGCTGATGGGCTCCGCCGACATGTCCATGAAGGGCATGGACTTCATGAAGCCCCTCATCTCCCCGTCCCTGGATCTCATCGACAGCGCCGTCGCCTTCCTGCCGGGCAAGGGCCCCGCCATCGCCACCATTCTCATCGGGATTCTGCTGATCCTCGGCTGCGTCACCGCCCTCGGCAAGGTGCTGCAACGGGTCATGGTGGGCCGTGCCAAGGAGCTGCTGCACAAGGCCCTGGGCCGTGGCCCGCTCACCGGCATCGCCTCCGGCACCCTGGTGACCGTCATGGTACAGTCCTCCTCCACCACCACCAGCCTGATGATCCCCCTGGCGGGAGGCGGCGTGTTCAACACCCGTCAGCTCTATCCCTTCACCCTGGGGGCCAACATCGGCACCACCATCACGGCCCTGCTGGCGGCCACCGCCATCAGCGGCGCCGGCGCCCAGCTGGCCTTGACCATCGCCTTCGTGCATGTGCTGTTCAACCTCTTCGCCGTGGCGCTCATCTATGGCGTGCCCTTCCTGCGGGAGCTGCCCATCAAGGCCGCCGAAACCCTGGCCCGGGTCGGCAGCGAGAACAAGCTGCTGGCGCTGGGTTACGTGGCCGGGCTCTTCTTCGCCCTGCCCGCCCTGATGATGGTGGCCGTCAAGTAAATCCGAACCGGGGGCATCATGCCCCCGGTGCCTTGCCCGTCCGGTCACATCCTCCGGCATCCCCCCTCGCCCTCTCCCCCTGGCTGGGATAAGATGCCCCTTCATTGCACTCTGATTTCAAGGAACAGGAAAACCCGATGAAATTCATTCTGATAGCCCTTCTTATCGCCGGCGCCGCCTACTACTTCTACTCCAGCAGCAACAACCGGAAGCTGGCGGAAGAGAACGTGCGCAAGGGGGCCGAGTTCCTCGCCAGCAACCAGGAAAAGCCCCTGGTGACCACCACCGCCTCCGGCCTGCAGTACGAAGTGCTGACCCCGGGCACCGGCACCGTTCACCCCACCGCCACCAGCAAGGTGAAGGTGCACTACGAGGGCAAGCTGCTGGACGGCACCGTGTTCGACAGCTCCGTCGCCCGTGGCGAGCCCATCGAATTCGGCCTCAACCAGGTGATCAAGGGGTGGACCGAAGGGGTGCAACTGATGGTGGAAGGGGAGAAGACCCGCTTCTACATCCCCGCCAACCTGGCCTATGGCGACAGAGCCGCCGGCAAGATCCCGCCGGGCTCAGTCCTCATCTTCGACGTGGAGCTGCTGGGCATTCAATAAACTCGCCCGGGGCCCGCGTTGCTCTTGGCGGTGGCGCTGCGGGGCATCCCGTCAGAGGCCACGTCCGACGGACCCTGATCACAACGCCGGCGCACTGCGCCGGCGTTGTCGTTTCTGCCCCGGACTCCCTCGCCCTGATGCCAGACTATCAACCAAAAGTGAATAGTGCTTATCCATAAAGCCTGATTGTTAACCCATCAATAGGGGCAGATAATGACCACATCGTCAGCGGCATGTCGCCCTGGCCTCGGGTTGTCGGTGCGCCGCGCGCATCGGCACAACGCATATGGAGTCTGTCATGTCTATCGCCCCTGTCTGGTTCATCTCCCACGGCGCCCCGGATCTGGTCCTGCGCGATCAGCCCGCGACCCGGTTCCTGAAGCAACTGCGCCTCGAGGGTGCCAGAGGGCTGGTGGTGATCTCGGCCCACTGGTTCAGCCGAAGCGAGCTGCAGATCAACGTCGAGCCCAGCCCGGCCCTGATGTACGACTTCTACGGCTTCCCCGAGCCCCTCTACCAGATCCGCTGGCCCGCGACGAGCCCGCAATGGTTGCAGGAAGCGGTGAGCGATCAGCTGCTGCTGGCCGGCCTGCCCGCCACCCCGGTGCGCCGCGAGCTGGATCACGGGGTCTGGTCCCCCCTCTCCCTGATGGATCCGGACAGTGAACTCCCCCTGGTGCAGATCGCCATCCCGGCCAGCTTCACCCCGGCCCAGCTGTGGCAACTGGGGGAGGCATTGCAGGGGCTGCGCGAGCAAGGGATCGGCATCCTCGCCTCCGGCGCCATCACCCACAACCTGCGTGCCCTCGGGCCGGACGGCTCGCCGGTTCCCCAGTGGGCGAGCCAGTTTGCCCGCTGGCTGGAGCAGACCATGGCAGAGGGAGACAGGGGAGCGCTGGAAGAGTACCGGGCCCGGGCACCGGGCGCGGTGGAATCCCATCCCCATGACGATCACCTGCGCCCCCTGTTTGTGGCGCTCGGCGCGGCGGGGGCCGACAGACCGCGAAAGCTGCACGACAGCTGGGATTACGGCAGCCTCTACATGGGGGCCTACCAGTTCGGTTGAGGGCGGGGCGGCCAGGCCGCCCTGCTTGCCGTGCTCTCGCCGACGCGCGTGGAGAAATAGCGGACTCGTTATAGCCATTTTCCGGTAGAATGGCGGCCATTGGATGAGGCTTGGCAGGGATGGCTGTCGCGTCGGGTGGCTAGATGAACCTATATCGAACACTGATCCTGCTCTGTCTGCTCTGCCTTCAACCTGTGCAGGCCCTGACCCTGCACAGCCGCTACGATCCCGCCCCGCTGCCTCCCCGCTGGTCGGAGGCGGAGCTCGGATGGCTGCGCCAGCAGTCCCAACTGCGGGTCGGCATCCTGCAAGAGGACTACCGCCCCTTCACCATGATCGCTCGCCAGCGCGTCGAGGGGCTCAGTGCCGACTACATCGACCTGCTGGCCCGGATGCTGGACAAACCCGTTGCCCTGAGCGCCTTCCCCGACAAGGCGCACCTGCTCCGTGCCCTGGCACGGGGGGAGATACACCTCGCCAGCCTCGGCAATCTCACCCTGGCGGACAGTGACACCCGGGCGATCCGCCTGAGCAACCCCTATTTCAGCAGCCCCCTCGTCTTCTCCGTGCCCAGACGTTATCGGGGGGCACTGCTCACACCGGGACAGCGGGTAGCCGCCGTCCGGGATCAGATAGACAGGGCGCGCTTTGGCCGCTACTACCCCACTCTCACCCTGGTGACCTATCCCTCCAACATGGAGGCGTTCGATGCGGTCTTCTTCGGCCGCGACGACATCCTGCTGGGGGATGCCCACGCCACCCACTACCTCAACAGCGAGCGCTTCGACAACCTTCGCCAGCGGGGCGAGGCCCCGCCCGAACTGGCGCCTGCCGAGTTCCGCTTTGCCGTCCCGGCCACCGAGCCCGCCCTGCTCAGCCTGGTCAACCGGGGGCTGGCGGCCATCGACGACCGGGCGCGCAACACCCTCTTCACCCAGTGGAACGGGCCCATCCGCGACATGAACGAGCGAAGCGCCGATCTCTATGATGCCGCCGAGCGGGCCTGGATGCGGCAAGCGCCCCCCATCAGGGTGTGGCTGATGGACAACCTCTACCCCTATGGCGCCCTGGATCATGACGGCCAGCTGGTCGGCATGACGGTGGACATGCTGGACAAGATCCGCACACGCACCGGCCTCACCTTCGAGTTCGTGCGGGCAGACTCCGAGGGTCAGCTGGCAAAAGCCATGCAGTCAGGCGCCATCGACCTCATCGGCGCCATCTCCCAGCAGGTGGCCGGACACTACGGGCTGCGCACCTCGGTGCCCTACGCCACCGACAACATCTATGTGATCCTCACTCGCCAGGAGGAACAAGGGATCGACACCATCCGGCGTCTGGCGGGCAAGGCGGTGGCGATGACGCGCCATGTGCCCCTCGCACAGAGACTGGAGGGCAGCCGCATCACCGAGGTGGAGAGCGCCGCAGAAGCGATGGAGGTGCTCGCCCAGGGACGGGTGGATGCCGCCATCGTGCCCCTCTATTTTGCCCGCCATGCGCTGGACAATGATCCCCAGAGCCCCCTGCGCATCGCCGGCCCCGCCGATGACGAGCCGATCCGGATGGGGTTTGCCAGCCTGCCCGGACAGGGGATGCTGATGGGGATCCTCGACAAGACCATCCTCGCCATCCCCCCCAACGAGCTCGCCATGATGAGTTACGAGTGGCGCAACCGCAAACTGCCGGTGCCCGGCTTCATGGATCGCCACGCCCACATCGTCTACCTGGTGTTCGTGGGGCTCCTCACCCTGGCGCTGGTGCTGCTCTATCGCAACCGCATGTTCAAGCGGATGGCCAGCGCCGAGCAGGCTTCCCGCCAGCAACTGGAGGCCCATGTCAGGTTCATTCGGGCACTGGGGGAGAGCCTGCCCCACCCCATCGTCGTGCGGGACAAGAGCGGCAAGGTATTGCTGTGCAACAGCAAATACCTGACCCAGCTCGGCGCCGAGCCAAAGGCCATCCTGGGTCAGCCCTTCGCCCAGGGGCTGTCAGGGGTGCTCGATGCAGACAGCATCGCCGTGCTGGAGCAGGACTTTGCCAGGGTATTGCAGGAGGGGCAGCCCATCTTTGCGGATCGCCTCTTCCATCACAGGGGCACCCAGAGCGACATCTATCACTGGATGGTGCCCTATTTCGACGGGGAGGGGGCCATCAGCGGGGTGATCGACGGCTGGATAGACATCACGGACCGCAAGCGACTGGAAGAGGCGCTGCGCGAGGCCAAACAGCAGGCCGACAGCGCCAGCCGCGCCAAGAGCGACTTCCTCGCCACCATGAGCCACGAGATCCGCACCCCCATGAACGCCATCCTCGGCATGCTGGAGCTGGCCACCGAGGATCCCGCTCTCAGCCGTCACAGCGGCGAGCTGCTGCGCATCGCCGCCGACTCCGCCAACGGCCTGCTGGATCTGCTGGGGGACAGCCTGGATATCGCCTCCATAGAAGCGGGCCAGATGACCCTGACTCCCACCCCCTGCGATCTCGCCCCCCTGCTCTCGTCCGTCACCCGGGTCTTTGCGGGCATGGCCGAGCAGAAGGGGCTGACCTATGAGGTCAGGCTGCCTGACACCCCCATGCCAAGGGTGCTGATCGATCCCCTTCGCCTGCGCCAGATCCTCTTTAATCTCATCGGCAACGCCATCAAGTTCACCGAGCAGGGCCGGGTCGCCATCACCGCCACCCTGACCGGGGGCGAGCAGCCTCCTGTGCTGCACCTCACCATCACCGACACCGGAGCCGGCATTCCCGCGGACAAGCTGCCCCGGCTCTTCACCCCCTTCTATCGCGCCCACGGCCAGGGCCAGTTCCCCGGCAGCGGGCTGGGCCTCAATATCGCCCGCATCCTGTGCCAGATGATGGGGGGGGAGATAGCCGTTCACAGCCAGGTCGGCGAAGGCACCCGCCTCGAGATAAGGCTGCCCCTCACGCTCGCCCAGCACCCCCCCGCCCCGATCACGGCAATCCCGGCGCCCCAGCCCCACCAGGCCCAACCCCTCCCCCATCGGCTGCATATCCTGGTGGTCGATGACAATCACGCCAACCAGATCCTGCTGCGCCAGCAGCTCAAGCACCTGGGACACGACGTCAGTGTGCGCAGCAATGGCCTGGAGGCCCTGCGCGCCCTCGCCAGCCACCCCTTCGATCTGGTCATCACCGACTGCCAGATGCCGGTGATGGACGGCTTCGAGCTGACCCGCAGCCTGCGAGCCCTCGGCCATGGCCTGCCCGTCTGGGGCTTCACCGCCCATGCCCAGCCTCGCGAGCGGGAGCTTTGCCTCGCCGCCGGCATGAACGACTGCCTGTTCAAGCCCATCGGCCTCGCCCGTCTGCGCGCGGCGCTGGCCACTCTGGGGCCAGCGCCCTGAGTACCGCCAGCCCTTCCTCCCGTCATGTCGCACGGGCGCGGCTGAGAGTGCGACTGAGAGTGCGGCTGAGAGTGCGCCGGCGTTTGCGGCATAAAGGGTCGCCCACAGAAACAAGAGACAAGAGACAAGAGACAAGAGACAAGAGACAAGAGACAAGAGACAACGTGGACCAGCCATGGATACAAGGCCGGTGGCTGTTCGAGCCCCATAAAAAAACCGACACCAGGGTGTCGGTTTTTTTATATCGGGAGGTGCGCCCTGCCTGTCACGCCAGTCTGGCACCGGGTGAAGCGGGCGTCACGAGGAGGATCAGTAGAAGATCCGCTCCCCTCGCTCGCTCATCTTGAGCCAGACCGGCTTGGTGCTGGTCTTGCTCCAGATGCGGTGCAGGTAGCTGTAGAAACGGGCGCGATCCCGGCGAAACAGCATCACCGGGAAGGCGAGCAACCCCGCCATCAGGACGAAGATGCGGCGAAGGATTATCTGAGTCAGGGAGAAGGGATGAAACATGATGTAACGCCTCACTGGTAAGACCACTGAACAAAGATTACGCCAATCATTGTAGGATTACTACACCGATAGCGCCATTTTTTGATAAAAAATGGGGCTAAAAGCCTAAAAATGAAACCGGGTTACATTCTTTAACTAAAAAACAACAAAGGTGGCAAAACGCGGCCCCTGTTCCAGAGTTAACGAGGACTGGACCAGAACGGGGGAACACAGGATGAAACTTGCAGATGCGGCGCTGCTGGGGGCATTGGGCGTGCTCGCCTGGAGCCAGTGGCAGGAGTGGCGGCTCAATCGTGACGATGCCATCGACATCCCCTATCACGGGGTCCCCACCGCCAGCCTGTGGCAATGCGGTTTGCTGATAAAGGAGATGGCCGCACTGGCAGAACAGAGGGGCGAAGAGAGGTCCGGATCCAGGGGCGAGGCATTGGCCGAGATGGATCAGCATCTGCACAAGACGTGGCAACGGGAGGGTTGTTCACGGCTGACTGACATGCAATGAAGCATCATCCTGGGCCGCCATGGCGGATAGACAACGTCAGTGACGTGGAAAACAGGGAGAAGATGGAGGCACGTTCCGGAGTCGAACCGGACTAAACGGATTTGCAATCCGCTGCATAACCGCTTTGCTAACGCGCCATGCTGACAAGGCATTGCCTTGAGAGTGATGTCCATGGTTGGTGCCATGGAGCATTGGAGCGGGAAACGAGACTCGAACTCGCGACCCCGACCTTGGCAAGGTCGTGCTCTACCAACTGAGCTATTCCCGCATGACTGCTTGCGTGCCAGTTGCCTGACAACGAGGCGCATTATACGTACCCCGAGCCCGGGCACAACCCTTTTTTCTCACTTTGAGCCCTTTCCCGTGCTGTTTGCTCACCCTTTAGACGCCTTGGTCGAAAATCCCCCCGCTCCCTGTGACCCGACGAGCGAATTTAAGATAAAGCCATTGAAATAGTTAGCCTTTAGTCAGAAACTCATCGCGCTTAGTAACTGGATTCTCAATTGAAAATCATGCGATGAAATGGAACTTCAGGCCTCGGGGGCTCAGACCGCAGCTGATGCTGGCTTTTTTCATGTTGGGCCTGGTGCCCTTCCTGGTCGTCACCCTGTTTTTCCTCTATAGCCACGGCAAGGATCTCACCACCCAGACCTCCAACCATCTGGTCTCGGTGCGCAACATCAAGAAAAACCAGCTGCAAGACTACTTCGGCAACCTCAAGGAGCAGATCATCAACTTCTCCCAGCAGGACTTTGCCGGCAACAGTATCGGTCGCTTCTACGGTTTCACCGGTGCCTTCGAGAAGCTCGGCACCACGCCGCAGGAGGCCCGTGCCCGCGCCCAGGCCCGCTATGTGCCGGGCTCCTGGGACAAGCTGCAACAACCTGACAGTCAGGTGGAGATAGAGCCCTCCATCAGCGCCCTCATCCTGGCAGACGAGATGTATGGCCGCGTCCACCAGCGCTTCCATCGCGGCTACGCCGACATGGTGCGCAAATCCAACTACAGCGACATCTTCCTGGTCGACCTCAACGGTGACGTGGTCTACTCGGTCACCAAGCAGGCCAACTTCGCCACCAACCTGCTCTCGGGCCCCTACCAGTCCAGCGGTCTTGGCAACACCTTCGCCAAGATCAAGCGCCGCCTCGATGGCGGCCAGAAGCCCCAGCAGATCTTCGAGTTCACCGATTTTGGCCGCAACGAGCTGACCGGCCAGGTGGTCGCCTACCTCGCCGCTCCCGTGATGCAGTACGACTATGTGCGCGGCGTGGTCATCTTCGAGCTGCTGCCGGACAAGCTCAACCAGATCATGGCGGAGCGGGAGGGGCTCGGCGCAACCGGCGAGACCATTCTCATCGGCCCGGACAAGCGGATGCGCGCCAACGCCTGGCTCGCCCCCGAATTCAGCGTGGAGAACAGCTTCAGCCCCGACTTCCGACCGCTGCAGACCCCCCTCATCATCAAGGCCCTCTCCGGGGAGCAGGGGGTCGGCCCCTTCCTCTCCTACCACGATGACGAGGTGCTGGCCGCCTATACCCAGGTGAAGGTGTTCGATACCGAGTGGGCCTTCATCGCCGAGATCTCCACCAGCGAGGCCTATGCCCCCATCCGCCAGCTCGAGACCCTGGTGATCCTGCTGGGGGCAGGCTCACTGCTGCTGCTGATCCTCTTCTCCCGCTGGCTCTCCCACTCCATCACGGCGCCCCTGCGATCCCTCACCGCCGCCGCCGAACAGGTGGCGGACGGCGCTCTGGATCACCCCATCACCATCCCCCGCACTGACGACGACATCGACCGGCTGGCCCAGGCGTTTCGCCACATGCAGCGCTCGGTGAAGGACAAGATCGAGCTCATCGAACGCCAGACCCAGGAGCTGCAACAGCAGGTCAAGCTGACCCACAAGCAGAACCTCAGCCTGCAACAGGCGGACAAGCTCAAAGACGAGCTCCTGGCCAACACCTCCCACGAGCTGCGCACCCCCATCCACGGCATCAAGGGGATGGCCGAGTCCATGCTCGCCAGCCAGCAGGACTTGACCGAAGGGCAGCAGAAACAGCTCGGCCTCATCATCAAGAGCGCCGACGGTCTGGCGCGCCTCGTGGACGACTTGCTCGACTACCACCAGATGCGCTACGGCCAGCTGGAGATCCACCCCCAGCCGGTCTCCTCCAAGGGGGTCATCCGGCTGGTGCTGGATCTCTGCCAGCATCTCGTGCAGGCCAAGCCCCTCACCCTGGTGGACAAGAGCCCCGCCGAGCTGCCCCCTGTGCTGGCGGACGAGCAGCGCCTCGAGCAGGTGCTCTACAACCTGGTGGGCAACGCCATCAAGTACACCCCCCAGGGCAAGGTGGTGCTGAGCGCTTTGGTGGAGGGCAACTTCCTGCGCATCAAGGTGACCGACACCGGCATCGGCATCGCCAGGGACCACCTGGAGCACATCTTCGAGCCCCTGGTGCAGATGAGCCCGGAAGTGAGCAAGCAGGGAGCGGGCCTCGGTCTCTCCATCACCCGCCAGCTGGTGCACCTGATGGGGGGGGAGCTGTTCGTGGAGAGCGAGCCAAGCGTCGGCTCCACCTTCGCCTTCACCCTGCCGCTGGCCAGCGGCAAGGCGGGCAGCCTGACCCTCGACAGCCGCCAGATAGAGCACCAGCTGGTGCGCCAGCAACCCGTCATCCTGCCGGACTGGGAGAGCGAGGATCTGCCGCCCCCGCCGCAAGATGCCCCCGTCATCCTGGTGGTGGATGACGAGCCCATCAATTTGCACATACTGCGCCACCTGCTGCAGCCCTGCGGTTATCGCATCCTGCCCAGCAGCGACGGCCACGACGCCCTGACCAAGCTGGCTCAGGAGCCGGTGGATCTCATCCTGCTTGATGTGATGATGCCCACCCTCTCGGGCTTCGACGTCTGCCGCCGTCTGCGCCAGCAGCACCCCAAGGAGAAGCTGCCGGTGCTGCTGCTCACCGCCCTCAACCAGCCCAAGGAGATTGAAGAGGGTTTCAACGCCGGGGCCAACGACTATCTGGTGAAACCCTTCTGCAAGGAGGAGCTGTTCGCCCGGGTGAGAGCCCTGCTGGAGGCCAGCGCCGGGCGCGCCTCCCTGGTGGAGAACCGCCTGCTCAAACAGGAGATAGAGCACCGTCTGCTGCTCCAGGAGCAACTGCACCAGGATCAGGAGCGGCTCCTCGCCCTGCTAGGCGAGGGGGCCGACCCCATGGTCTTCCTCGATGAGCAAGGAGGGGTGCTGTTTGCCTCCCGGGCCCTGGCGCGCCTGCTGGGTCAGGAGCCGGAAGCCATGGAGGGGCAGATGCTGGACGAGTGGCTGGCCGCCCCGCTGGCAAGCCAGTGGCCCGACATGACCGCGCAGCCGGAGCGGGAGCTGGACTTCCTGGTGGCGGGCCAGCGAGACACCCTCAACGCCCGCGCCCTGCCCATCAACCTGAGGGGGCAGCACGCCTATGCGCTGACCCTTGGCACCGAACCGCGCCAGGACGACAATCGCATGGCTGCACTGGAGAACGCCCTCAAGAGCCTCTCTCGCCAGGCCATCATCGAGGATGGCCAGTTGCTGGGGGAACTGAGCCGGCTGGGCGGGGAGTTCCGCTCGCTGGCGGACGATCTCATTCGCCAGCAGGATGACGAACCTCTGCGCCGCGCCCTGGTGGACACCATGCGTCTCACCCTGGAGACCTGGCAGCAGAGCACCGGCAAGGGCAAGATAGTGCTGGCGGAGAAGAGCAAGCTGTGGCGGGTCTACATGGACCGCTCCAGTCCCCAGACCCGCACCCTCGACAAGTACCTGAACCTCGACACCCTGCCCAAGGCACCGCGCTGGAAGACGGTGGTGGCCAGCGCCGAGTACGTGCTCAAGCACTGCGCCCTGAACGAGGTGCAGCACCAGAGCCTGCACCAGAGCACCCAGCGCCTTCGCCAGCTCGCCAGCCGCAAGGCATGAGTCTCCAACCCGCAGCCACGTTGCTCTGATGATGGCTGCGGGATAGAAAACCAAGCACCAATGGCCAGCTCTGGACACATCGACTCGCAGGCTTTCTGCACCTCTCAGGAGGATCGCGATGGCTGAGCTCGCGGGGTCGGCCAGATGACCCTGCAGGTTCGGACCCATTCCCCATCACCATGTTGGTGATGACCCCGGGAGACCTGTCTGGGCCGGCAAGTGGCTAATCAGGTGAATAGACATTCGAGAGAATGGGTGACGCTTCGCGACCCCGTGACCACAGGCCCCAAATCGGAAAAGACATTGGGAGATGGCTGAGCCGGGGGATGGACAGAGATGAGATAGAAATGACAAACCCGCGACGGACGCGGGCTTGAGGGGAATAAATGGCGGAGAGACAGGGATTCGAACCCTGGGTGGCATTGCTGCCACAATTGATTTCGAGTCAATCCCGTTCGGCCACTCCGGCATCTCTCCACGGGCACTCATATTGACCCAACCCTAGCCGGGAAATCAATGTAAATCTCGTTGCAGATCAGACGACTGGCGATAAAACCGCCATCCGGCGATCCCGCCCCTCCCAACACCAGTGACGTTCACCCGGCAGCGCCTCCTCACTCACTGTCTCCACCCTGTACCCGGTTCCGGGCGGGCGAATACGGCGAGCCTGATGGACCTGTGACACCCTGTGACGCGCTCGCCACCGCCCTCCCGGCAGTCATGGTGCCGGACTGGTAATCCCCGCGGGATTCGTTGACAATCTCTGCTCATTTTTTGGAAGGGAACCCGTCCCTCGCCCCAGCCGATAGGAACAACCATGCTCAACACTCGTATCGTCTCACTGCTGCTGGCCGCCGCCAGCCTCTGGGCCGCACCTGTCTGGTCCAACACCTATCCCCTGCCGCCAGCGGACAGCCGTCTCATCGGCGCCCTGGAAGATTACATCGTACAGCCTGGCGATCATCTGGAACTGGTCGGCAAGCATACCCGGACAGGCTTTCTAGCACTGCTCGAAGCCAATCCCGGCGTAGACCCCTATCTGCCCCCCCCGGGCACCCGGCTCACTCTGCCGACCCAGATGCTGCTGCCCGACGTGCCGCGAGAAGGCATCGTCATCAACCTGCCTGAACTTCGCCTCTACTACTTCCCCAAGGGCAAGCAGGAGGTGATGGTGCTGCCCATCGGGATCGGTGACATCGGCCGCGAGACGCCGGAGATGACCACCACCGTCATTGCGAAAAATCCCAACCCGACCTGGGTGCCCGGCCCCATGGTCCGCAAGTCCTGGCTGGAGCAGAAGGGGATCGATCTGCCCGCCGTGGTCCCCCCCGGCCCCGACAATCCCCTCGGCAAGTTCGCCATGCGTCTTGGCTATGGCAACAAGGACTACCTCATCCACGGCACCAACAAGGATTTCGGGGTCGGTCTGCGAGTCAGCGCGGGTTGTATCCGGCTGCGCCCGGATGACATCGAAACCCTGTTTGGTCTTGTTCCCGTCGGCACCCCGGTCCGGGTCATCAACCAGCCGGTCAAGATGGCGGTAGAACCCGACGGTCGTCGCTGGCTGGAGGTACACTCCCCCCTCTCCCGCACCGAAGCGGAGATGGCACAAGGGGCGCCGCTGGTGCTCTCCCCCGAAGCCGAGCAGTTCATCGCTGCCCCCGACATCGACAGTGCCCGGGTGACCGCCCTGCTCGAGCGCAAGAGCGGGCTGCCCAAACCCGTGAGCGGCTGAAGGCCTGACCACCATGAACAGAATCAGTCATGTGGTTTGCCTGTTGCTTCTGCTGCCTGGCTCCGCGGCGATGGCGGACATCCTCTGGATGCACAACGGCGATCGAGTGAGCGGGACCATAGAGGAGATCACGGACGAGCAGATCCGCATCAAGCCCGCCTACAGTCAGGCCATGACGGTCCCGCGCCACGCCATCAAACGATGGCGTCTGGACAAGCAGGAGAAACCCAAGCCGCTCACCAAGACGGGGATCCCCCTGCTGGACTCTCCTGACGAGGCCAATGCCTGGCTGCTGACAGGGAACGGGGATCTCAACATCAAGCTCAAGGAGAACACCAAGAAGACCAACAACGTCAATCTCAAGGTCTCCACCGAGTTTGCCAATCTGGACTGGCGTTACAGCCTGGATGGCGAGTACATCTACGAAACGGCGAACAACATCACCGACAGCCACGAATACAAGCTCAAACCCAAGCTCGACTTTTTCTTCGACGATCACTGGTTCCTGCGCTCTTCCATCGACATCGATTACAACATGATCGATGCAGGCTATCTGGAGATTGACTATGCTTCCGGCCCCGGCTACCGCTTCTGGAATGACAGGCAACGCCGGCTGGAGATCATCAGCCAGCTCGGCCTGGAGCGGGCCTATTTCAGGCCGGAGGTGTGGAGCAATTCCGACCTGTTTGACGACAGGATCATCAATTACCCCTTCGTCAGCCTGGGTTGGGACTACCGGCAGCCCTTGGCACTCTGGGAAGAGAAGTTCGAGCTGTTTGGCAAGGGCAGTTATGAAAAATTCGTCGATCAACCCTCCCCCTACCTGACCAGAAAACAGTCCGTCAGCGGCAGCCTGGGCCTCAGGTACTATTTCAACGATCACCTGCGCCTCTCCTGGTCAAGCGAACTGGATTGGGACGATGCCTGGCTCGACTACCACGGCCTGCACAGGGATGTGAGCGAGAAGGAGTGGCGTCACCTCATCACCCTGGGGGCGAGTTTCTGACCCGCCAGAAACGACACAGGCCCACCGAAGTGGGCCTGTGTTCATGGACGCAAGACGAGCGCGTCAGAAATAGATCCGGGTGACCGACTCGATGACGCAGCCAGGGCGGCGGATCCCCTCGATCTCTATCTTGATCTCCTTGAGGAGCTCGATGCCACCCTTGATGGGCGTGACACGCGACAGCTTGGTACGGGCGCGGATGTTGCTGTCCACCTTGATGGGGTAAGGGAAGCGGACCTGCTCCAGGCCGAAATTCACCACCATGCGAGCGGTCGGGAACTCCGGCGTGCTCTCGTCCACCGAACCGGTCAACTGGGGCAGCAGGGCCAGAGTCAGGAAGCCGTGGGCAATGGTGGTCTTGAAGGGAGACTCGGCTGCTGCACGCTCGGGATCGGTGTGGATCCACTGATGATCGCCGGTCACGGTCGCGAACTGGTTGATCAACGCCTGGGTGACCTGCAACCACTCACCCACATGGGTCTCTTCACCGATGCGGGTCTGCAACTCGGCATAGAGTGCCGCCGCTTCACCTTCGAGCTCCACCACGGGATCCTGCGCCAGGGCAGGCTGGCCATTCGCGACCTGGGTGACTCTGGCAGCCTCTTGCTGGCGGGCATCCTGGGACTCCCCCTGCAGATCCAGCACTCTTCCCAGCAAGGGGTGAAGGTGTGCCTTTTGCTGAAACTCACGCCAGTAGTCGCGGATCGCCGGAGAGAGCCAATCCTTGAGCTCAAAGGGGTGTTGCGCCAGAATTTCGCGCTTGTGCTTCAGAAAATCGACAACTTTCATTTACCGATCCCTATTTGATTCAAAGCCTGTAAAGAGGTCTAACCAGTCCTATTTTATGAAAGTTTCATCAGCAAGTACAAAAAAATCTCGGCGTACACCTGTACCAGGCGCGAAAGTGGTCACTAACATGCGAGCAAACACGGGCAGGAAAACGATTGAATGGAAGGCTGCAAACGAATCAACATCTGATCTGAAAAAGAGACGGGGCCCGTGTCGCCACTGAGCCCCGTCCTCGATCATCTCCCCTGGGCGGTCCACCAGCTCTTGCGCTGCCCATCGTCCAGGAAACTCCAGGCGAGGATCCGGCTCACCTTATTGCCTTGCGCCATGTCGAGCACGCGAACCTCCCGCGCCCCCACCCGAGCCAGCGCCTTTCGTGCGGCAGGCAGATTTTCCTTTTTCGACACCAGCGAGCTGAACCAGAGGCATTGGCTGGCAAACTCCTTGCTCTGCTCTATCATGGCCGCCAGAAACGCCGCCTCGCCCCCCTCGCACCAGAGCTCAGCCTTCTGACCGCCGAAATTGAGCACGGGCGCCCCGGCCACTGCCTGGCCCTTGCCCAGGTTGCGTAGCTTGCGTTCCGTCCCCTTGCTCGCTTCCGCCAGAGAAGCATGAAACGGCGGGTTGCACAGAGTCAGGGCAAAGTGCTCCTTCGGCCCCAGGATCCCGCGAAAGACATGCTTGGGGTTACCCTGATGACGGCATGTGATCTGGTTGCCCAATCCATTGCTGGTGGCCAGCAGGGTTGCCGCCTTCACCGACACAGGATCGATGTCTGAGCCCACGAAGCGCCAGCCATACTCCCGGGCGCCCAGCAAGGGATAGATGCAGTTGGCCCCGACACCGACATCCAGCACTCGAACCTGCTTGCCCGTCGGTACGCATCCCGCGCTCTCGGCCAGCAGATCCGCGGCTCGATGCAGGTAGTCTACCCGGCCCGGAATGGGCGGGCAGAGATAGCCGGGGGGCAGATCCCAATGCGCAATGCCATAGTGCAGTGCCAGCAATGCCCGGTTGAGCGTCTTGACGGCGGCCGGATCGGCAAAGTCCAGGGTTCGGGTGCCGTGCTCGTTGGTGAACACGAAAGGCGTCAACGCCGGGGTACGCTGGCAGAGCGCGTCGAAGTCGTAGGGTGCCTGATGGCGATTGCGCGGGTGCAATCCGGTTTTCTGCTGGGGTGTCATGCTGGACCTGCCGAGGATCAAGGGGGCCACACTATAGAGAGTCGACCAGGGAAAGTCTAAACGAGGGTCATAAAAAAACCGGGCCCTGAGGGCCCGGTTCAAGTGAGGTTGGAAAAACAGTCCGTACTGCGAGCCGTTTGTCCAGCCTGACTCAGATGTCTATCCGGCGTGCCTGCCAGAATTTGCTGCGCCAGTAACTGCTGTCGAGCTTGGAGCGTGTCACCCCGGCGCGGGTGGAGGCATGAATGAATTCGCCATTGCCGACATAGATGCCCACGTGATTGAGGCGGCGGTTGATCTTGAAGAAGACCAGGTCTCCTTCGACCAGATCCTGTTTGGAAACCCGGGTGCCTTCATGGACCTGGGAGCGGGTATCACGGGGTAATTCGATGCCGACGGCATTGCGGAACACTTCACGGGCGAAGGCGGAGCAATCGATGCCTCGCTGGCTGCTTCCTCCCATCCGGTAAGGAACGCCGCGCCACTCTTTGTATACGGTCAGGATTTCGTTGACGTCAGGGGTTGGTGAAACTTCGGGTTCAATCACGGGTTCCATCATGGAAACCTCGATCTTGCTCGCGACCTCGGGTTGGGGTGCCGATGCACAACCCACCATTCCGAGCGCGACCAGCAGTAGCATCAGGTGGCGCAATCCTTTATCCCCGCAAAAAGAGTGAAACTTGTTAAAATGCAGCCCGAAAGGGCAATTTATAAGGCAACAGCACCCGACTATATCCAAGAATTCTATCGAGGCAAGCGAAAATCCCAATCGACCTCACATTTTTGCAAGGAAATGCTCTGTTTAGCGCAATTTATGTGATCATGCCCAAACAATATACAATCTTGAAAGCATCGGTTTTGAGCGCATCAAACGGACTGTTATCGCTATTTCACCCCCATTTTTAAGTGAAATATTATGCTATCTGCGGATCTCTATTTGTTAAATACGGCAAGCGTTGATGCAGACCTGGTGATCAGGCTGGCATCCGAACTCGCCCCGGATGAACGCCGTCACTGGCACGAGATCCACCAGGCGGGTCGCCAGCATGAGTACCTGCTCGGCCGGGTGCTGCTGCGCCGCCTGCTGGCCGAGCGACTCCATTGCCGGGCCGATGCCCTGACTTTTGGCATCGGTGCGCATGGCAAGCCGACACTGCTCAGTCATTGCTGGCAGTTCAACCTCAGCCACAGCGGAGAGTGGCTGGTGATCGCCCTCTGTGAGGAGGGCCCCCTTGGCGTGGACATCGAGATGGGCTTGCGTGACCGCCCCATACTGCCGCTGGCCAAACGCTTCTATGCGCCAAGCGAATACCAATGGTTGAGCGCCCAGCCCCGAGAGGAGCAACATTCGGCCTTCTATCGGCTATGGTCTCGCAAGGAAGCTGTGCTCAAGGCGCATGGCGACGGCATTGCCGCCGGACTCGACAAGATCAGCTTCCTTCCGGAGCAGGCATGGCAGCTCAATAATCACCTCGACAATCGCCACTATGAAATCCGTGACTGGCCCGCGGGCAGCGGATGGCTCAGCCTGGCTGCCCCGACTCGCCGGGTCGATGCCCATCTGCTGGATGCGCGCTTGAATTCCACCCCGCTGGACCCCATGTTGATCCACACCATTTTTCGAGAGTCAGCCTCATGATCGTCGACATCACTCCCCAGAACTTCCACGCAGAATTGCTCGATGCGTCCATGAAAAAGCCGGTCGTCATCTATTTCCACGCGCCCCAGATGCCGGAGTGCCAGGCCATGACCCCGCAAGTGGAAGCGCTGGTCGGCCCGGCCAATGCGGCGGTGACCCTTGCCAAAGTCGACATGAACGACCCCCAGCTGCAACCTCTGGCCAGCCAGCTTGCCTTGCGCGCACTGCCAGCGCTGGTGCTGTTCCATCAGGGGCGCCCGGATGAACAGGCCATTCTGGAAGGGCCGCAGGATGAAGCCACATTGCGCCAATATTTCGCCGCCTTTGCCCCCAAAGAGGAGGAGTTACTGCTCGATCAGGCAAAGCAGGCGCTGGAGAACGGGCAAGCCAATGTGGCGCACACCCATCTTGGCCAGGCCCATCGCCTCGCCCCCGAGCGTCACGACATCACGCTCTGGCTGATACAGGCCGCGCTGGATCTCAATCTCCTCGACGAGGCGCAGAGCCTGCTTTCGACCATCCCCATGGTGGCACAGGATGATCATTACCAGACCCTGAGCTCCCGCCTCTCGCTGGCGCTGCAGGCCAGCGACAGTCCTGAGCTACGCGCCCTGGAGCTGCGCCACGCTGAACAGCTGGATGACCATGCCCTCGCCCAGGAGCTGGCGGTGCTTTACAGCCAGGTTGGTAGACAGGAGGAGGCATTGGCCCTGTTGTTCACCATCCTCAAACGTGATCTCGCCTTTGGCGATGCCAAGAAGATCTATCTCGATGTGCTGGCAACCATGGGTGCGCACCCTGCAGCGCAGAGTTATCGTCGCAAGCTCTACAGCCTGCTCTATTGAGCGACAGGAAAATCAGATGAGGGGATGCCGATTCGTCGGCATTGCCTTGTCAGGCGGATATTAGCGGGAAAAAAAGCGGGTATTTGACGAATTTCAGGCAAAAAAAATGGCGCATTGAAATGCGCCATTTTTTCGCATGGATTACTTCTTGTAGGAAGTAGCCATGTTGTCGATGCGCTGGTTAGCACGCATAGCTTCTTGCTTGGCTTCTGCAACATCAGCAGCGATCTTGGACTGATCAGCACGAACAGCGCTAACATCTTGAGCCAGTTGGTCAACTTTGTTAGACAGATTCTGAACGGAAGTTTCCAGTTCGCTGGTGTTTGCACAACCGCCCAGCAGAGCGGACAGACCAACAACACCTACCAACAACATTTTTTTCATTTTTAAAAGCTCCCTTTAACTCGCCAGACGTTTAGCAAGCGGCGTGATTATGGCACAAAAAAATCATAGTTTGGATAGGCCTCATCACAGATAAATGCGTTAAAACCCTCATTTTTTTTTAGTTGCACACTTTCCGTACAAACTTTAAGCAAAAATGAGTGTCCCTGGATGAGGTTCGCACAAAGCGTAACCAAAATTTGGGCTTATTACAATTTCGTATGAGGCTCAGGCTGAACGTTCTGACAGCAATTGACGATATTGCACCAGATCTTCGATGGTCAGGACCGGCATCCGGTGCTGGCGACCGAAGGCCACCAGGTCCGGCAACCTGGCCATGGAGCCATCTTCCTTGGTCAACTCGCACAATACTCCGTAAGGTTTGAGCCCGGCGAGCTGCATCAGGTCGACGGTCGCTTCCGTGTGACCACGGCGGGTCAGCACCCCACCCGTACGGGCGCGCAGCGGGAAGACATGGCCGGGTCGATGCAGATCGGAGGGCCGGGCACCGTCGGCGATGGCCGCGCGGATGGTGGTGATGCGATCGGCGGCGGACACCCCGGTGGTCACCCCCTGCGCCGCTTCGATGGTCACGGTGAAGGCAGTCTGATAGTGGCTGGAGTTGGCCTCCACCATCATCGGCAGCTCGAGCTGGCGAACCCGCTCGTCGGTCAGACAGAGGCAGACGATGCCGGAGCACTCGCGGATCATCATGGCCATCTGCTCGTTGGTCATGGTTTCTGCGGCAAAGATGAGATCGCCTTCGTTCTCGCGATCTTCATCATCGGCCACCAGCACACCCTGACCGGCACGCAGGGCGGCCAGCGCGGCTTCGACGCGAGCAATGGGATCACCGAATTCACTAAGTAGAGACTGATTCATGGTAAGACTCCTAAAAAAGACAAGGACCAGAATCAGGGCATGGAAAGGCAGACAGAAGTAGCCATGCGGCGGCCAACCCGGCAGGGTCTGGCCAGCAATATCTGTCTTATCCTCTTTCATCCGGACTATGACCGTCGGCTCCGGCATCTCACCGGATCTGCTGACCCCGTCCCGGATGAATGCCGGGTCGGGCGCTCGCGGGCTCCCCGAGTCACATCGGGATACCGCCGGTGGGGAATTTCGCCCCGCCCTGAGAATAAGCGCAGACAGCCTAAAGAAAAAAGACGCAGGATGCCAGCCAAAAACCCATCAAAGACAAACCGGGAGCTGGCTGCACTGCAATTTTCGCGCGAGCACCACCCGATACACGGCGCGCTGTCCTTTCTGATTTCGTTTGTGGCATAGTGCCAGCAAAAACGCGCGCGCCCGCGCAGACCGGGTGCCAACATCACAAACGGAATCATGACAGAGATGGAAAAGAAAATACTGCTGACCGATTGCCCCGACGCCAAGGGTCTCATCGCCAAGATCACCAACATCTGCTACAAGCACCAGCTCAACATCAACAAGAACGACGAGTTCGTGGATCACGAAAACGGCCGCTTCTTCATGCGCACCGAGCTGGAAGGGCGCTTCAACGACGAGACCCTGCTGGCCGACCTCGATGATGCCCTGCCTGCCGGCGCCCAGCGTCGTCTCGTCAAGGCGGGCAAGAAGCGCATCGTCATACTGGTGACCAAGGAGACCCACTGCCTCGGCGACATCCTGATGAAGAACTATGCCGGCGCCCTGGACATGGACATCGTCGCGGTCATCGGCAACTACGACACCCTCGCCGAGCTGACCGGCAAGTTCGACATCCCCTTCCACTGCGTGAGCCACGAGGATCTGAGCCGCACCGAGCATGAGGAGCAAGTGCGCACGCTCATCGATGGCTACCAGCCGGATTACGTCATCCTGGCCAAATACATGCGTGTGCTGACCCCAAGCTTCGTCGAAGCCTATCCGCGCAAGATCATCAATATCCACCACTCCTTCTTGCCTGCCTTCATCGGCGCCCGCCCCTATCGTCAGGCCTTCGACCGCGGGGTCAAGCTGATTGGTGCCACCGCCCACTTCGTCACCGACGATCTGGATGAAGGCCCCATCGTCGAGCAGGACGTGATCCACGTCGATCACACCTTCAGTGCCGATGACATGGCCAAGGCCGGACGCGACGTGGAGAAATCCGTGCTGAGCCGGGCGCTGGAACTGGTGCTGAACGAGCGGGTCTTCGTCTACGGCAACAAGACAGTCGTGTTCAAATAAGCGGCTGCGCGCCCCCAGAAAAAAGGCTCCCGAAGGAGCCTTTTTCATTGCGCGGCACTCACGGGTGCAGCGGCAGACCATTGACGGTCACGGCCCCTTTGTCGAGCTTGAGCTCGGCCTGAAGCTGTGACTCCTGCGCCTTCAGATATCCCATGGCAGTGAATTGCTCCAGCATGGGGGCCAACTGGGGTACGGCCTGGCCCAGCTTCTCCCCAAGGTGGGCATGCAGCAGACCGGAGAGTGCCTGCATCCCCTCCTCGCTGCCCATCAACTGTGCCAGGGTGGTGGACGCCAGCTTGGCCTCCCCTTGCAGGCTGACAGGCTCACCGTTCAATCGCGCACTCAGATCCGCCAGTTCCAGTGTGGCCCCTCTCTGGAGCATCTTGTCCAGCGCTTCCTGGATGGCCGCTTCGTCCACCCGTTTGCTGCTGGCCTCCTGCAGCGTCTGATACCCCTCGAGATCCAGCCCCTTGAGGGAGAGATCCAGATTTCCCTGGGTCAGCGCGAGCCGGTCTTCCTCGCTCTCCATGTTGAGGGTCGCCACCTTCATCTGATAGCGAGTGGAGAGCGTCTGAAGATCGTCCCCCGCCAGCTCGGTGGCCGTGGTCAGCCCCTCCAGCGTGATCTTGACGTTCCCCGGCTGGGTCAGGGAGAAAGCCGTGAGGGTCGCATCGCTGCGGGGAGAGAGCCAGAGGCCGCTGATCTCGGCCATGTCGGCACTGCCCTTGAGATCCGCCAAGGCCAGATCTGTCTTGCTCTGGGCATCGTGGACCGTCATCCCCAGCCAGTGGGCGGTGAGATGGCCATTGCCGTCGAGATCCCCGCGATAGTCGCCGTTCAAGGGCAGGAAATTGAATTCGTTGAGCCCCTCCTTGACCTTGAAGTCGCTCACCCAGAAGCGGGAGCTGTTGCTCATGGTCCAGAGGCTGCTCGCCGATTCTGCCCCCAGTTGCCACTGCTGCATCCCCAGGGAGGTCAGGATGGGCGCCAGCGTGCCCTGTGCGGTATCAAGCTGGAGGTGACTCTTGATATAGAGCGGCAACAGGCGGCTGTTGAACGCGAACTGCATCTCGATGGGTTCGCTTCCCGCCAGTTGGGGATCAAAACTCGCCAGCGTCTGGGGCGGCACCACCACCTTGAGTACGCCGTCGCGGGTAAACAGATTCTCCGTCTCTGGGCTCCAGGTGACTTCGATCCCGCTCTCCTGCTGCGCCCTGGCGATCTGCTCGGCCAGGATCCGGTCGAACGTATTGCCCGTGTACCAGCAGGCGCCAAGCCCTCCCACCACCAACACGGCTCCGACGGCCAAGGCCACTTTTTTCTTCATCAGTTCTGTTTCTCCACAATGGTTCAATGGCGGGTGCATGGGCGCACTCTACGGGGAGGATGGGCATCAACACAAGCCAGACAACGGCTTGGGGTCCACGCTCTGGCTGTCACAGCAGGGGGCTGAACAGGTAGAAGATGTTCTCAAGCAATTTTTTGTACCAGGGGCGGGCACGCCACCTGGTCAGTGACATGGGGGTCGCCTCCAGCATGTAGCCCTGCACCAGCTGGTTCATCTCGGCGACAAACACCGGGTTGTCAATGAGCAGGGTGATCTCGAAATTGAGCCAGAGACTGCGCCGGTCGAGGTTGACCGTGCCCACCAGAGCGAAATCATCGTCCACCAGCACGCTCTTGGTGTGCAGCAGCCCGGCATCATAGCGATATATCTCCACTCCTGCCGCCAGCAGATCCTCCATGAAGGAGTTGCTGGCGTGGTTCGCCATCAGGGAGTCGTTGCGCGCAGGCAGCACCAGTTGCACCAGCACGCCGCGGGCCGCCGCCGAAGAGAGGGCCGCAGCCAGCGGATCGTCCGGCACGAAATAGGGGGTGGTCAGCACCAGATGGTGACGAGCCTGGTAGATGGCGAGCAGCAGGCTCTGCTGGATACAGTCACCACCGACGAAGGGGCCGGAGGGAATGAGCTGGGCCCGATAGTTGGTCTGTGGCCAGGCTTCCGGCTCATGTTGCAGACTGTCGAGCAGCCGCTCGCCGGTCTCCATCTCCCAGTCCCAGACGAAGGTGGACCACATCAACGGCACCACGGGGCCCTGCACCCGGATCATGATGTCGACCCACTGGCCGACCCCGGCATCCTGCTTGAAGAAACGGGGATCCACCATGTTCATGGAGCCGGTATAACCAACCTTGTCATCGATCACCACCAGCTTGCGGTGCATGCGCAAGTCCTGGCGCTGGAAGGGGATTCGCCAGGCGCCGACCGGCAACACTTCCACGACTTTAACGCCGGCGGCGCGCAAGGTTTTGGGCCAGGAGGAGCGGAAGAAGGTCTTGCTGCCGATGGAGTCGAGCAAGACACGACAATCCACGCCGCGTGCCGCCACCTCCATCAACGCCTCGCACACCTCGTCCACATCCCCGCCGGGGTGCCAGATGTAGAACTCCAGATAACAGGATTGGGAGGAGCCCCGGATGTCGCGCACTATCTCCTCTACGATGCTCTTAGGCTTGTGCAGCAGGGTCATCCGGTTGCCCGAGAGCATGGGCATGGCCAAGCGCCCCTGGATCAGATCGTGGAGCGGGCGTGCCTTGCTGCCCACCTCGCAGCAGTGCTGGGGGAAGAGGCGCGCGAGCTGGCGGATCCAGATGGCGTAAGGACGGTACATGGCCTGGGCCCGCTCCGCCCGCTTGCGACCGAGGCGTATCTCGCCAAACAGCACGTAGAAACCGACCCCGGCGAAGGGGATGGCATAGATGAGGGCCAACCAGGCGAGGGATACCCCGATGGGACGCCGCTTCATCACCACCCGCAGGGAGATCCCAGCCACGATCACGGTGTGAAACAACAGCAATAACCAGCCGAGAAAGCGGGAAAACAGCAACTGAATGTCGTATTCCAGACCGTCGAGCAAGGCGACTCCTTGGTGTATTGGACAGATGGCACGGGCAGACCCCACAGGGTCGGGATGGTATGCTATGGGGCACACCCATTCTATCAGGTCGTTAGCATGATCCTGCAATCTATGCTGCTGAGTCTGGCCATGCTAGGTCAAGGCTCATATGACATCAATGAGCAGCAGATAAATCAGTACCTGCAGTCCCAGGTGCAAGTGGACAAACAGCTGGAATTGCCCGGCATCATCAAGGCCCATGTGCAACTCGAGCAGAGCGATGTGCAGATTGGTCGCCAGAGCCCGGATACCGCCAGGGTGTTTGGCAAAGGCAAGTTGAAAATCGCGCTCCCGGATCAGACCGAGTACGACGCGCGCCTCAACATGACCTATGAGGCGAGGCCCCGCTACGACAAGGCCAGGAGTGCGCTCTTCCTCGACAACATGAAGCTCATCGATTACAAGCTGGAGCCTGCAGCGGCGGAACAGAAGTTTGGTTTCATGCTGAGGATGCTGCTGCAGAGCATGGAGAAACGGCTGGAGACCCAGCCTGTCTACAAACTGGATGACAAGGATCCCAATCAGGCCTGGCTCAAGGAAAATCTGCTGGGGCTGGAGCTGTCACCAGGCAAGATCCACCTGCTGACCAAACCCCAATAAGACGTCAGTTGAAAACAGGCGCCTTCGCCTGACGCACCAGCAGCTCGATCTGGTAACCCTGTTCGTGCTGCTGGTGATAGAGAGAGTGGAGGGGCCCGTCGAGTTCATGCAGGGGAAGGTGGTCAAATCCCGCCTTGAGGTAGAAGGGTTTCTCGAACGGCAGGGCGTGACAGATCACGGGCTTGTCGGAAAGATCGCGGCAGGCATGCTGCAGCAGGCGGGACCCCAGCCCCAGGGACTGGTAGTGAGGGAGCAGACGAAAGCCGCACAAGTGGTAATAATCCTGTTCATCGCGCAGGCGCACCGCCCCCACCAGCCAGTGCGCGTCACGGACCACAAAAATCCGTTCTGCCAAATCCGGCACATAGTGGGAAAACGTCGTCTCGTAATAGTCTCTGATGAGGGAAAGATCCGCATCACAGTACTCTTCGAATCTGAGCTCCATCGCTCGCCTGCTTGTCATGCCCATTTCGCTCTGGCCATACCGGCCCTCTCCTGCTCGCTCGCTGGCTCCACGAAGAGATCAGACCAGAGTGGAGCAACAGCAAGATAACACGCCTTTAACTTACAAAAAAGCCAATAACTCGATGGAAAAGACGAGGTTGCGATCATCCGCCCCTTGACGCCATGAGCCGCGCCCCTTGTCCTGAGTGAGCACTCAGGTGGGACGTCCCTCTGCCATCACATTTCCAGCCTCCCCTGTTCACGGGCACTTGTTCTGCGCCATCCCGAATGCTTTACTCAACGTGGCTAACGAGGCTTAAGGAGCAAGCCGTTGAAAGCATGGATGTTGCTGGGCATGATGCCGCTGTTTTCCCACGCAGCCCCGGCTCAGATACCGCCGCCGGCAGAGGTGGTGATCCTGACCCCGGAGACGGCTGTCTCCTCCCCGGTTCCCACGCTGCGTACCGTGGCGCTCACCACGGCGCCGCTCCCCTCCCCTGAACCCGCCAAGCCTGCAAGCCGTCAGATCCAGGTCTACAAGTCGGTACAAAAGAACGGGGTCATACGCTATTCCGACATGATGCCGGAGCAGGGTCACTACGAACTGCTGCTGTTCAACGACTGCTATGCCTGCGATCCGGCGTCCAAGGTCAACTGGCGCACGACAGGACTCTTCCTCTATGACTACGCCAGCACCATACAGGCGGCAGCCAAGACTTATCAGGTCGAGCCTGCCCTCATCCGGGCGCTGATCCATGCCGAGTCCGCTTTCAATCCTCTGGCCGTCTCCCGCAAGGGCGCCATGGGACTGACCCAGCTGATGCCCGCCACGGCGCGCGAGCTCGGGGTCGGCAACGCCCTGCTGGCGGAGCAGAACATCTTTGGCGGGGTGAAATACCTGGCGGGTCTGCTCAAGCAGTATGACGGCAATGTGGCCCTGGCCACCGCCGCCTACAATGCAGGCGCCGGTGCGGTGCAAAAACACGGCGGCATACCGCCCTATGCCGAAACCCGGGCCTATGTGGAACGAGTCAAGCTGCTGCATCAGCGCTACAAGGAGATGCTGAGCGCCAAGGGGTTGTAGGACCGGTACGGTACAAGCACGGCGGCATCCCTCATTGGCCGAAACCCGGGCCTATGTGGAACGGGTCAAGCTGCTGCATCAGCGCTACAAAGAGATGCTGAGCGCCAAGGGGCTGTGATCATGCCGTACCCTATCGTCGGCATGGCGCCCTGCCCGGTATTCCTTCAGGCATAAAAAAACACGCCCGAAGGCGTGTCGATACCACACGTTAACTAGCAACACATCACTCTTTCGTGGCGATCACACGATAGGCCAATGCACCCAGAATGGCACCGACAATGGGGGCAACCCAGAACAGCCAGAGCTGGCCCACGGCCCAGTCACCGACAAAAAGCGCCACGCCAGTGCTGCGCGCCGGGTTGACCGAGGTGTTGGTCACCGGGATGCTGATGAGGTGGATGAGGGTCAGGCACAGACCGATGGCGATGGGAGCAAACCCGGCCGGTGCACGGCTGTCGGTGGCGCCCATGATGACGAACAAGAAGAAACCGGTCATCACTACTTCACACACCAGTGCAGCCAGCAGGCTGTAACCGCCGGGGGAATGCTCGCCATAGCCGTTGGAAGCAAAGCCGGCGCTCACATCAAAACCCGCCTGTCCGCTGGCAATGACATAGAGCACGCCACCTGCCACGATCCCGCCAAGCACCTGGGCCACGATGTAGGGCAACACGTTGGAGGCCGGGAAGCGACCACCGGCCCAGAGCCCGACGGTCACGGCCGGGTTCAGGTGGCAACCCGAGATATGACCGATGGCATAGGCCATGGTCAGCACGGTCAGGCCAAACGCCAGGGCGACGCCCAGCAGGCCGATCCCCACATTTGGGAAGGCAGCAGCCAGCACGGCGCTCCCGCAGCCCCCCAGCACCAGCCAGAAGGTTCCCATAAATTCAGCAGCAAAAGGTTTCACTCTTGTCTCTCCCATGATGACTAACACGCGAACCTGAAAGGCTCATACGGACACTGTTATTGAACAGGCGCCATATTATGGGAGTGTGGCGGAGCAAGACGAAACCGACCCGATTCATCGCGGATATGTGATTAATGTCACAAGTTATTGATAAAGTAGAAAGATATTCCCCCGCCCGGAGCACTTCTCCATGGGAGTCCCATCGAGGGACGCGACAGATTGTGACCCGACCAGCGATTTTGCCAGCAGCTCCCCGCGCTCCCCTGCCAACACCAGAAGCCTTCCCCCGGGGATCAGCGATAACGGCCGCGCACCGATCCGCTGGCCCGCCCGGCCATGCGAATGAGGCTCTGACGGGTGTGGAAGTGGCAGAGCGCCACCCCGAGGGCATCCGCCGCATCCGCCTGCGGGGTGGCAGAGAGCTTGAGCAGGTGAGTCACCATGTGCTGCACCTGCTCCTTGGCGGCGCCACCGGTGCCCACCACCGCCTGCTTAATCTGGGTGGCCGAGTACTCGCTCACCGGCAGCAGGGCATTGACCGCCGCGACGATGGCACTTCCCCTGGCCTGGCCGAGCTTCAGGGCCGAGTCCGCGTTGCGCGCCATGAAGACCCGCTCGATGGCGAACTCGTCCGGCTTGAACTGGGTAATGATCTCGCTCACTCCGTCATAGACCTGCTTCAGGCGAGACGGCAGCTCCCCCAGATCGGTGCGGATGCAGCCCGATCCCAGGTATTCCGCCTTGCCCGCGACGATGCGAATGACCCCGTAGCCGGTGATGCGCGAACCGGGATCGATCCCCAGAATGATGCTCATGAACGGAATACCCCGCCCACTGCGGTCAGCCATCTCATCTTCGACACCTTCTTCATTGCGATTTCTTGCCCTGCAGCTCTTGATGGCCGCCAAGATAACAAACCCGCCTTCGCTTGGCTCGCTCGCTGGCACCTTTCCCGGCTGACTGCGCAAGGAGCCACCATCTCATACAGTGCTCTGCCGCTTCTCTGGCCAGTGATGCCTGCCGGTGTCACCAGCCCCTTGCCTCCGGGTCATCCCTTTGCCAGGGCGACGAGGCGCTCTGCCAGTCGATGGCTTTGCAGGTAGCTCTCGACCAGCGCCCCGTCTGCCCGCCCGACGTCAATCTGCCCATACCAGTGCTCGAGCATGGCGACAAAGCCTCGGCTCGCCAGCACGGGCTGCCAGTCGCCCGGAGCCAGAGTCTGCACTGTGTTGTCTCGCGCAAGCAGGCCACGAGTGCAGTTCTCGATATGCAATGAGAGGTTGTCGCCATAGGCATCGATGCGCTCCTCGGTCATGCCGGCGCTGCGATTCATGCTGCCGCTCACTGCCACCTGCCCGCTCTGCCAGGCCACGCTCACCCCGGCCAGCAGTTCGGGCTGCTCACTGCTGCGTCGCAGCACCGCATGCAGCTCCCCGTCCGGCTCGCCGCCATAACAGCAGAGGCTGTCGAGCACATGGATACAGTCGTCGAACAGAAACTGGCGAGGCGCCCCTGGCAGGGCGTGCCTGTGCTTTTGCCAATGGAGCTCGGTCAGCGGCTGGCCACGTGCGGCGGCCATGGCGGGCAGATAGCGACGGTTGAAGCCGACAAATAGCGGGCAGTCCCTGGCGATGGCGAGATTGGCGAGCGCCTCCACCTCTCCTGCGTTGTCACACAGCGGCTTGTCCACAAAGGTGGGAATGCCAGCACGCAGGCACAGCTCCGCCAGTTTGCCGTGCACGGCGGTGGCAGCGTGGATCATCACCGCATCAGGTCGGCTCGCCAGCAGCGCATCGACCTCGGTAAAACACTCGCCAATCCGGTACTGGCGCGCCAGTTTGCCGAGCACCGAGGGACTCCGGGTACAGAGCAGCGGGGTGACTCGCTCGTCACTGGCAAGCAGCGGCAGATAGGCCTTCCTGGCGATATCGCCAAGGCCAATCAGGGCAATGCGCATGGGCACTCCTCTCAAGGGGATAATCAGATAACTGCCTGCACGATCTCAGGATTTCCCTCGCAGATCCAGCCTTGGCGCCATCTCACTCCAGGCGCCTTCTGATGCATTGCGGCATCGCCCCGCGACCCCCTGGCCACCGTCCTCCATCGCAGCGCCCCCCGGCGGCGCGGCGCTTGAGCGGCAAACCGCGATAGCAAAACAGGCAGGGCGACAACTGTCGCCCTGCCTGTTACACCCGCACACACCGCCGCACTCGGGCGATTGGCGCTCTTCTCACGTCGAGTTACTCTGCCGATCCGGCCTGCTCTTTGGCATCCCGCCACTTGCCAATCCTGGCGCCCAGCTCGGCGCAAAGCATGGCGCTGACCATGGCACCTATCATCCGGGTCATATCCGACATCTCTGTTGCAACCGGAAGCAGGGGCACAATCAGGTTAAAGGCGATGAGCCCCATCACCAGCCCGAGTCCGCTGCCTACCTTCTCTCTTCGGGATCGCGTTGTTATCGCCATCTGATTGCTCCTGACCAAACCCTTTCGACAATATTATCAAACAATGCGTTCAACAATGCTCTTGCAATGCTTCGCACTGCCTGTGCCCCAGTCTATAAACTGTTGTCAGACATATTTATCGACAATTAATCCATTATATAAACGGGATGCCAGACGTTATTCTGCCCATGAACATTATTTCGCCAGCACTGTCAGTGGGGGCAACCACATACTTCCCCCAACAGCCCTCATCCTCAATAGCGATAATCGGCCTGCGCCTTTCACAAACCACAAGAGCGTCACAATAACCCTCTTTGTGTTCAGCGTCGGGGAGATGGGCAAAGATATTGGAAAGTTGATGTTTTTCCTATGGTTGCATCACTTTTCCACTCGCATGATCAGGCTCGTTTGGCTTATCATAGCCACTCGATACCTATTGAACCGCATAGATAATTGCCTCTTCTGACACTCAGGACATATCAGACACAGCCGCTTGCGAGAATGAGCACGCCTGGCGCCGATATTAAACATCAGCCCGCGTTAATATCTTTTATATCAGCAAGTGTCGATATTTCACTCCACCCGAAGACGCTTTTCTCTGGCCTCACTGGCATGTCTGAATCTCGCTATTAAATATAAATGGCAAGGAATCGCTATGGATAAATCGTTTCGTCTTGCACCTCTCAGCTGTGTATTGATTGCCGCCGTGGGTTGCAGCTCTCAGCAGATGCAGAATTTCAAATCCACGGTCAATGATATCGGCAAGGATTACGGCATGCCGGTGCTTTGTGGGGCTGGCATGATTGCAGGAGGGGCTGCGGGCTACGCCATCAACGGGAAAAAAGGGGCTGTCGCGGGGGTTGCCCTCGGTGGGGCACTGGGCTGCGCGGCAGGCTATATGTGGCAGTCCAGGCTACAAGAGCTTGACCGGATAGCAAAGGAAGAGAATCTCAACATCGCGACCGAGAAGCTGACCGTTGCCGAGCCAGCCGCAGTGACCGGTGTCCCTCAGGACGCCGGCCTTGTGGCCCAGATCCCCGATTCCGGCATGTTCTCGAGTGGTTCTGCCCAGCTCACAGAAAGCGGCCTGCGCGTGGTCACGAAACTGGCCCAGCTCTATGCCAAACCCGCAGCCGCAGACGCCTCGGATCAGCGCCGTATCCTCCTCGTCGGCCACAGTGACGCCACCGGCCCTGCAGAACTCAACCTGCGACTCTCCGAGCAACGTGCGCGAGCCGTCGGCAAGGTCCTGGTCGCATCGGGGATCCCGGCCTCTTCCATTTACTATCAAGGCGCGGGTTCTTCGCGTCCCATCGCAGACAACAGCGACCCCTTGCTTCGCGGTCAGAATCGCCGGGTCGAAATTGTGGAACTGGCGAACGAGCAGGCTCTGGTCATGCGGGCCCAATCCGAAGAGAACAACACCCGCTATCTGCGTTATGGCGCTTCCGATACGGCCAAGCCTCGTGTGGCTGCGACCAAACCGGCGGCTCAGTCCGCAAGCGGTTCAAGCAAGGTGGCGGCCACGTCGCAAACCGCCCCTCGCCAACCCGCCGCCAAGCAGAGCGCCTCAAACACCAGCACGACCAAGGCCCTGCCCAATGCCAAGGCCGCAGTGGACTTCGGCGGCAAGCCTGCCGGCACCTATCAGTGGAACATGGCCCAGAACATCAAACCCAAGGCGAGTGGTTTTGCACTGATCAGCAGCGCATACGCAAGCGACATGCCGATGTCGAGCTGTGAGGCAGATAAGCCACGCAGTGCAGGCCAGGTACTGAGCATGGCAGACGACAAGCCTCTCCCGCGCCATGCCACCAAGGAGTACATGCCCGGCTATAACAATCGCGTCTGGGCCAATACCGTCAACGGCCACCTGGTGACTGTCTCTCCGGTTTCCATCTTGCGTGACAACGCCCAGGTCGATCGTCAACCGATCCTGCAAGTCGTTCAGGGTTACAAATCCTCGAATCAGAAGAAGCCCCAGACCCTCAAGGCGGTGGCCAACACCTATGAGGGCGAGAGTGAGGTGCTGTACCGCGTCTTCACCAGCGATCCCAAGGCGTCGGTGTCCTGCATGGACCTCGTGTTCAGCAAAGGCAACGCCAAGGTCAGCCAGGGAGCCCTGTTCTACCCGGCAGGTTCCGAGGCTTATGTGGCTTCGTACCTGCCCATTCCCGCCACCCATTCCAAATAAGAAAACGGAGAAACTTAGTGGAAGACTTTTCTTTGGCAGCGCTCAAGACGCTGATCCTCGCCAACCAGATGCTGACCGTTGGCATTGTTTCATTCCTCGTCAGCGCCGTGGTGGTGTGGCGGCATTGGGAGCATGTCTCCTACTTCCTGATCCGGGTATGGCACAGCCTGCCGCTGATCGGCACAGTGGCCCGTCTCGCCCGCAAGCCGGCCTCGGTCGATGGCGATGGCTGGATCAACCATGAAGTGACCCTGTCAAATGTGTACTACCGCGAATACAAGAAGCATTTAAAGGGGACAGATGCCTACAACGCCTCCCTCGACTACCTTGCCAAGGCAGGAGAGGCCGGCCGCTCCCCGCGCCCGGCGTGGGTACTTGCTCTGGTGCTGGTGCTGGTGCTGGTCGAGGCAATGGGCTTTGCCTACGTGCTGGCAGGCTGGATGAACATGGATGCCTCCACCAATGACCGTCACCTGCTGGCAGCCGCGACGGCTCTGCTGCTCGCCGTTGCATCCGCATTCCTGGCTGAAGTGGCCGGACACTCCCTGCATCACAACAGCCTGATCGCCCGGGCGCGTCACTGGTGGCAAGGGGAAGAGCCCTCAAAACGCTCCCGTACCCTCAAGGCAAACAAGGCCATCAATCTGGAAGACTCCTTCTCGGACTCTGACAAACCTGACTACGAGCAGCTGCTGGCCCGCCTGAAAGACGTGAATTCAGGTGTCAGCCGCAAGTTTGTCTGGCTGATTGTCTGTGCTTCGTTTGTTGCCTGCATGGCCGTGGGCGCCTTCGTGGTGCGTTCAGCCACCCTCGACAGCATCGAAACCGAGATGGTCAACAACATGCGCGCCGAAACAACGGCACAGAGTGACAGCAGCATGGGGTCGCCGTTTGATCTGCCGGAAGAGTCTCAAGCCATCAACAACGAGGCGGAAGAGGCCACCATCGAAGACAAGATGCAGGCCATCCGTGAGGCCAGCCTGACCACCTACGTCATGCTGTCGCTCATCTACATCGCCATCCAGGGGATCAGCATCTGGCTTGCCAGCAAATACCACTTTGCGGGCACCCATTCCAAAACAGCCTGGCGTCTGACACACGAATACGCGACCGCCGAAGAGATGCTGGACGCGATGGACCAGCAACGCACCGCCATTGCCAGCCATGCCGATGACAAGCTCCGCCGCTTGCAGACCCTGTTGTCGAGCCGTGACCATACCAACTCGGGTGTGCTGGGGGCGCTGGAAGGGGAGAAATCCGCCCATCGCAATTTCCTGGCCTTTATCGAGTACAAGGCAGGCACCGTGCCGCCCAAGCCGGCCCCTCAGGCGGCCCCCCAGGTCGCACCGGCAGCGCAAGCCGAGCCGGCACCCGCCGTACAACCGGCTGTTGCGCAGGCAGAGGCGGCTCTCCCGCCCACCACTGACGCCCCCGGCCAGACCGGCGCTGCCGTCAAGGCCGCCGATTTCCATGATGTCACTGGCCTGCCCGAAGAGAGTCTGGCAGCAGCCAGCCGCGCACTGGGGGTGGACGAAGCGCAGTTGCGTGATATCCGTGAACAGCAGATGGCCCTCAAGACCCTGGGCCTCTTTCCCACCAAGCAGAGTGCCTAATCGTGAAGATCACCCAGGTATTGCTACTGGCGTTGACGCTGCCTTGTGCAGCGTTGGCGGCCGAGCGTAACGACATACAGAGCTGCTATGAGCGCAATGGCCTGACCGACATCAAGCCTGCGGGCACCGGTCGCGAACTGGTGGTCATCATCGACCAGACCATTCCGATGCCTGACGATCTGCAACGCAGCAGTTGGGGGCAGATAGAGCGGTTCGTGCAGGCTGGCGATCGCGTCAAGCTCTATACCTTCTCCGCCTTCTTGCCTGGCGAATACCTTCGCCTGGCCTACGCGGGGCAACTGGATATGCCGCTGGAAGGGGAGATCCGGGACGATGTCAGCATGCGCAAATTGCGCGGCCTGGACACCTGCCTGACGACGCAGACCAAGGTCTTTCGTAACGGCTTTGGCAAACAGTTCGTGAAAGCACTGCGTGATGCCCGCCAGGACATCCCCAAGAGCGAGATCATGAACTCGCTGCGCAAGGTGGGTGACGATATGAAGGCCGAGCAAGGCGTCAATGACCGCGTCGTGTTCCTCATTTCGGACATGCTGGAGCACTCCGATTACACCAGCTTCTATGCCACCAACAAGATCAAACAGCTCAATGTCGGTGACGAGCTCAAGCAGGCCAAGAGCAAGGGGCTGTTTGCCGATCTGCAAGGCGCTCGCGTCTACGTCACGGGCGCCGGGCTGGTGACCGACGCGGTGAAACACGCCTATCGTTCCGGCAAGACCATGGATGCACTCGGTGACTTCTGGTCACAGTACTTCGAGCATTCCCATGCCACCCTGGTGAACTTCGGCGCCCCCAGCCTGAGCACGGATTTGCAATAACCGTCACCTTCACAGGCAGAGCCCGCGCTTCTGCCCATCACACAAGGGCGACCAACTGGTCGCCCTTGTTATTTATTGCCAACGCTGCCCCCATTCGAGATATCGGCCAACCCGCCCCTTGGCATCAGGTTTGGTCATGCGAGCCAAAGGTGGATCCCCATATTTGCCGACTCTCGTAAAGATCTCCAAGGGACGTCGTCATCTCCCCCCCTTCTCCATGGACCGAGCAAAATAAGGTCTCTTTTTTATTTGGGACAGCCATCTTTGTGTACGGATTGTTCCATAAGATAAGCTCCCTTTTTATTTGGGACAGCCATCTTTGTGTACGGATTGTTCCATTGGAGGCACCATATCACCCACTCTGTTTCACTGATGCAAAAATCACCTGCTCAAGCAACACCCACGGTGTCGCCGCATTGTGAGAAAGGGCCTGTTGACAAAGGACCGATAGCCCCTCTTCCCCAACCCGCCTTATCAGGACAGCCATCTTTTGGAGAAAGCCCTCATCCAGCGCCCAGCACAACTCGTCATCCAGCATGTGCGATGGCATTTGTGAAACTCGGGGGATTAAAAAGAATGTCTTGGCATCGATGACGCCAATTCAGATGCGATCACACCGGTGATGAGCTGGCGCTATACCGGACGTTGTTATGACACAAATATTCATCACTCAAAGGGATGGTTGATGACACCGTCGCTGGCCACAGTGCCAGGCAAACTGCTGACAATGCTCTTTGTCACCCACCACTCTGATACCCTGGCGCCGAAACAGCGTCACTTGCTTGAGCCAGCGCACCTCGTCCAACCCCAGCCGCGCCAGGATAGGGGCAAGAGAAGCCGGGATATGGCCCCGTTTGTTCACTCGGATGGCGCGACCTGTCCAGTCCACCAGCATCAGGTAATCCGCAAAGGCATATGGCAGGCTATCGGGTCGCGCGTCGTGCGCAAAGGGCAACAACAACGGCGACAATGGGGCGGCGGACTGCTCGCCATCGAAACGCTGCTTGAGGCTGGTGTAGTCGCTATGCTCGGGCCGGTCGGCAATCGCCGCCCGTATCGGATTGAGATCGACATAGGCCATGCAGGCCAGCAGGGCTGATTCGGTGAGCAAGACCTGGCTCTTGAAGCGCCCTTCCCAGAAATGGCCCTTGCAACCATCTTCCCGATTGGACTGCCGAGCCAGGTTTTCGTTGAGCAACCGCACAAACCAGCTGATGGAATGTAACCGCTCCCGCCACTGCCCTATCAGTTGTTGCACCACAGCGAGTTCAGGCTCAATCAGGGATTCCCCCTGATACCAGCGTCGTACCAGCAGCGGCCACTGGAATAGCGCCGCCCAACGCTCGGCCACCTCCCGCTCGCTCCAATTGGCAGCGGTATCCGGCTCGACCTTGAGCACCAGGTGATAGTGATTGCTCATCACCGCATAGGCACACACACCGATGGCAAACAGTCGCGACAATTGGCCCAACTTGTCGACCACCCACTGGCGCCGATGCTCGTAACTCTGGCCGGAGTGGGCATCTTCCCCGCACAGAAACGCCCGCCGCACACAGCGACTGACCACATGATAGTAAGGCGTATCCTGCAAACTGATTTGACGTGAACGAGCAATGGTCATGGCTCACCCCCTGGGCAGTGACACCTCAAGCCAAGTACAGGGCTACGCCGCTGTCACAAAGGTGGGTGTCCCAGATTTCCCAATATGTTTTAGGGAGATACCATGGTGCCCTCCCCTTTGAACCAGACGCCAAGATAACAAAGTCACTGTCACCTAGCCGCTTTTGGTTGCAGTTGGTGATGCGCTTTGATGATCTGGTTCAAAAAACGATAACGTTTTGATGGTTGTATCACTTCCGATACTCGTAAAAGCGGCTTCGTTTGGCTTACCATATCCGTCCAGAACCTGTTGAGCTGCGATGGGTTGCTGCCAACGCGGGTCAATGGGGCATATTGGAAGCTGTAATCCACGGGCGGTAGCGTGTACTTTATATGTTTTAACAAACTGCATGCACAAAAACTTATTTAAGAAGGAAGTATTAATAACTTTTTCGACATCATCTAACGGCCAGTTTTTGTGAGTAAAAACAAGTTCTTATTGACTTTCAAATTACATGGCGATATTGTCCACCTCGGCTTATGGGCAGATTTTGGATTGTGTTTCGCAATCAGTGAAAAAAATGTCCCACAGGACTCGCCATTTGGCGGATTGACGCAGTGTCGATTCCGAATATAAGTGCATAAGAGTGCCCATAAGCCTTCACTTTAACTTCAAAAAATGTCCAGACTGGCCTTATTAAAGCAAGCAACTACTAAGAGAATGCTTGCAAAAGTACTAGATGTAAACCCCTCCTTTCTTACCAAAACCCTCTATTTGACCAGCGATGAACTAAAATATAAATCTTTTGAAATACCTAAACGCAATGGCGACCCTAGGACAATTTACGCACCAAACAAAGAATTAAAAGATTTGCAATCTAGGCTTTCAGCTTTACTACTTGACTGTATAGATGAAATAAATAAAGAAAGGAAAATAACACCAAAACTATCTCATGGTTTTGTTAGAAATCGGTCAATAATAACAAACGCAAAAAACCACACTCATAAAAAAAATGTTTTAAATTTAGATTTAAATGATTTCTTTGGATCATTTAACTTCGGTCGAGTGAGAGGTTTTTTCATAAAAAACCAGCACTTTGAGCTTCATGAACATATTGCAACTGTTATTGCACAAATAGCATGCTATAAAAACTTTTTACCTCAAGGAAGTCCATGCTCTCCAGTAATAACAAATTTAATAATGCATAGTGTCGATATTCGACTTGCTAAACTTGCTAAGAAAAATAGCTGTACATATACCAGGTATGCAGATGACATAACCTTTTCAACACGTGAAAATATATTTCCAAAAGATATTGCAATAGCAGATAAAAACAAAATTCATCTCGGCAGAAGGCTTTCCAAAGAGATAACTGATAATGGATTCACAATAAATGAGAAGAAAACCAGAGTTCAGTTAATGGATTCAAGACAAGATGTAACTGGCTTGGTTGTAAACAAAAAAGTTAATATAAAAAGTGACTACTGGAGAATCACTAGAGCTATGTGCCATAGCTTATTCCAAACTGGTTCATACATAAAATGCGAACAGAATGGACAAGAGGTTGCGGGTACTCTTTATGAACTAGATGGCCGATTAAATTTCATTGATTACATAGATAAATATAATAACGTAAAGGAAAAAGGTCCTATAGATAACCGTTTTTCACTGAGAAACCACGGACTTAACTACAGAGAAAAACTTAATGTAAGAGAAAAAACCTTCAGTCGATTTTTATTTTACAAGTATTTCTTCGGCCATAATAAACCAACGGTACTATGTGAAGGGAAAACCGATAACATTTATATCAAGGCAGCCATACTACGTTTATCTGAAAAATTTGACTTATTATCCAATGCAAAAACTGATGAAAAAGAATATGAGCTCCTGGTTAACTTTTTAGAATACAGTAAGAGAACTAGATACCTCCTTGATTTATATGGTGGAGCAAGTTATCTAAAGCGTTTTGTAGAAAGATACCGTTCTGATTATTCTTACTATCGAGCTCCAGCAGCAACGCAACCGGTCATTATTGTTGCGGACAACGACTCTGGTTCAACAGAGTTAATTTCATATCTTGTAAATAATAAACCTCTCTACCCTGAACTAAAAAAGGATAAAGCCGAGTCAAATAAAATCATAAAAGATTCTTCTTTTGTTCATGTTGAGAAAAACTTATATATAGTGTTTACGCCACTTATTGATGGTCGAGATAGCTTCATGGAAAATCTCTTTTCACATGAAACACTAAATATTGAAGTTGATGGACGAAAATTCTCACCTCAACAAGAAGCCGATACTAAAAACTCCTATGGTAAAAATACTTTTGCGACCAAAGTAGTATCGGCCAAAAAGCATAGCATACCTTTTTCCGGTTTTGAGCCATTATTAACCAGAATGGAAGAGGCTATTATTCACTATCGTACCCAAATTGAAAAAAATAAGGTTAAATAAAAAAGGCGACCATCCGGTCGCCTTTTTATTTCTATCGCTTTTCAATCAGCAAACTCACCTTGCCGGTCGCTTGGCACCATTGCCTTTGGCCGCGGGCTTGCCGCCCTGAGTGGCGGGTTTGGCGCCCGGCTTGGCAGAGCCGGCGCGGGTCGGCGCCTTGCCCTTGTGAGCAGGTTTGCTCTTACCAGCACTCTGCCCTGCGCCCTGCGCGGCAGGCTTGCCGTTGCCAGCCCCTTTGTGGAGCTGGGAGCCCACCGGCTTGCCATTGCCGGCCTTGCCGCCATGTTTGCTGGCTGCCGGGGCATTGGCTGCACCAGCCTCGCTGCGGGCGACCTTGTTGCCAGCCCCGTTGCTGCGCTGGTGAGTGATGGCACTGTGGCGGGTCAGGGCGGGCTTGAGGCCCTTGCTGCGGCTGCGCTCGGCTTTGGCTTCACCACGGCCTTCCGGCGGCACCAGGCAGTCGGGGCCGTTGCCGATGAGGTGACCCTTGCCCATCTCCAGCAGGGCTTCGCGGATCATCGGCCAGCCGGCCGGATCGTGATAGCGCAGCAGCGCCTTGTGCAGGCGACGGCGACGCTCCCCTTTCACCACGAACACGTCCCCGCCCTGGCGGCTCACCTTGTTCAGCGGGTTTTTCTCGGTGTAATACATGGTGGTGGCGTTGGCGAGCGGCGACGGGTAGAAGTTCTGCACCTGATCGAGCTTGAAGCGGTTGGACTTGATCCAGAGCGCCATGTTCACCATGTCCTCATCCGTGGTGCCCGGGTGGGCGGAGATGAAGTAGGGGATCAGGTACTGCTGCTTGCCCGCCTCTTTGGAGTACTTGTCGAACAGCTCCTTGAAGCTGTAGTAGCTGCCCATGCCCGGCTTCATCATCTTGGAGAGCGGACCCTCTTCGGTGTGCTCCGGCGCGATCTTGAGGTAGCCGCCGACGTGGTACTTGGCCAGCTCCTTGATGTAGCGCGGATCTTCTACCGCGATGTCGTAACGCACGCCGGAGGCGATCAGGATCTTCTTGATGCCCTTGAGATCGCGCGCCTTGCGATAGAGGTTGATGGTCGGGCTGTGGTCGGTGTCCATGTGCGGGCAGATGGTCGGCCAGACGCAGGAGGCGCGCCGACAGGTCTGCTCGGCCTTGGGGCTCTTGCAGCGCAACTTGTACATATTGGCGGTAGGGCCGCCCAGATCCGAGATGACGCCGGTAAAGCCCGGCACCTTGTCGCGGATCTCTTCGATTTCTTTCAAGATCGACTCTTCCGAGCGGCTCTGGATGATGCGCCCTTCGTGCTCGGTGATGGAGCAGAAGGAGCAGCCGCCGAAGCAGCCACGCATGATGTTGACCGAGGTCTTGATCATGTCGTAGGCCGGGATCTTCTCCTTGCCATAGGCCGGGTGCGGCACCCGCTGGTACGGCAGGCCGAACACCCCGTCCATCTCGTCGGTTTCGAGGGGGAAGGCAGGCGGGTTGACCCAGATGATGCGATCGCCGTGAGCCTGGGAGAGCGCGCGGGCGCAGCCCGGGTTGGTCTCGTGGTGCAGGATGCGGGACGCATGGGCGTAGAGCACCTTGTCCTCCTTCACCCGCTCGAACGCCGGCAGCTTGACGTAGGTCAGCTCCCACGGCTTTTGCTTAGGGGGCTGCACCAGGATGGGCTTGGCCTCCTGCTCCACCGGCGCGGTACCCTCGTCATCGCTGCAGGGCGCCCCTTCCATATAGGGGTTGGGGATGGGATCGATGCGGCCAATCTGGTCGAGCTTGCTCGAATCCACCCCGCGCCAGCCCGGCAGTGGCTCCTTGCGGATCACGGCGGTGCCGCGAATGTCCTGCATGGTCTCGATGGTCTCGCCGCCTGCGATGCGGTGAGCCACTTCCACCAGGGGGCGCTCGGCGTTGCCGTAGATGAGGATGTCGGCCTTGGCGTCGATCAGGATGGAGCGACGGATGGTCTCGGACCAGTAGTCGTAGTGGGCGATGCGGCGCAGGGATGCCTCGATGCCGCCGATGACCACCGGCACCTCTTTATAGGCCTCTTTGCAGCGCTGGGTATAGACCAGGGTGGCGCGGTCCGGCCGCTTGCCGCCCACATCCCCCGGGGTGTAGGCGTCGTCGTGACGCAATTTTTTGTCGGCGGTGTAGCGGTTGATCATGGAGTCCATGTTGCCCGCCGTCACCCCGTAGAAGAGATTGGGCTTGCCCAGGCGCATGAAGTCATCTTTCGATGACCAGTCCGGCTGGGCGATGATGCCGACCCGAAAACCCTGGGATTCGAGCATGCGGCCGATCACCGCCATGCCGAAGCTCGGGTGATCCACGTAGGCGTCGCCTGTCACCAGCACGATGTCGCAGCTGTCCCAGCCGAGCTTGTCCATCTCCGCGCGGGACATGGGCAGGAAGGGCGCCGTGCCGTAGCACTCGGCCCAGTAACGGGGATAGGAGAAGAGGTTGGTAACCGGCTGCATTTTGACCACCTGGAACAATTCGGGTCGCGCATTATACCGGCAGAGCAAGGCGGGGGCGACGGCTTTTTGCCCCTACAGAAAGCGAGGGGAAGGGGCGCCTTCGAGCGGGCGTGACAGGTCGGCGTGACAGACTCGGATCTCATCAACAAGCAGGGCGCCCATTGGCGCCCTGCTTGCTGTCATCCGGGTCGGCACGCTAGGCCGCCGGTTTGTCACGCCCCTCGGGGGCCACCGCCCCTGGCACCGGGGAGGGACTGGCCGGGGTTGCCGTGGCCAGTACCTCGTCCACCAGTCGGTCCCGCGCCCCCGTCATCCCCGCGCGTCTGGCGATCAGGTGATAGATGGCGGGCACTACCAGCAGGGTCACCAGGGTCGCGAGCGACAACCCGAAGAAGACCACGGTCCCCACGGCCATCCGGCTCTCGTACCCCGCCCCCATGGAGAGCATCAGGGGCACGGCGCCGATGATGGCGGTGAGCGAGGTCATCAAGATGGGGCGCAGGCGGCGCACCGACCCCTTGATGATCGCCTCCTCGAACCCTTCACCCCGCTGGCGCAGCTGGTTGATGAACTCGACGATGAGAATGCCGTTCTTGGTCACCATGCCGATGAGCATGATCATGCCTATCTGGCTGTAGATGCTGAGCTCCTGCCCCGTGAGCCAGAGGCCGAGCAGGCCGCCGAAGATGCCGAGCGGCACCGTCATCATCACCACCGCCGGGGTCAGCAGGCTCTCGAACTGGGCCACCAGCACCAGATAGACCACCAGCAGGGCCAGGCCGAACACCAGTGCCATCTCCCCCTGGTTGTCGCGATAGTCCTTGGACTCGCCAGCGTAATCCACCGACATGCCGGTGGGCAGGTGATCTGCGGCCCAGCCATCCAGGAAGTCGAGCGCCTCCCCCAGGGTGTGACCGGGGGCCACGTCTGCGGTGAGGGTGACCGCCTTCTGGCGCTGGTAGTGGTTGAGGCGCTGGGGGCTCGCCACCTGGGTGACGGTCGCCAGGGTGGAGAGGCTCACCATCTCGCCGCTCGCGGCCTTCAAATAGATGCGGCTGATGTCGGAGATGCCGTTGAACTGGGTCTGGTTGGCGCGCAGGTAGACATCATACTCTTCGCCCCTGTCCACATAGGTGGTCTGGCTGACGCCGCCGAGCAGGGCCTGCAGGGAGCTTGCGATGGTGGAGACCGGAATGCCGAGCTGGGTGGCTCGCTCCCGCTCTATGGTCACCTGCAGCTCCGGGGTCTTCTCGGCATAATCGAGATCCGGGCTCTGCATCAGCCCGCTTTGGGCCGCTGCCTCCTTGAGCGCCAGCCCCTGCTGGTTGAGCTCGCCGTAATCGGAGCCTTGCAGCACGAACTGCACCGCCGCGGTGGAGCCGCCTCTGAACCCCGGCTGGAAGGTGCGGATCATCACGTCGGGGATGCCGGCGAGGCGACCGCTCAGGGAGCGGCCAAACTCGGTGGCCGTTTCGTCCCGCACCGCCCAGTCACTGAGCTGGATGATGGCCATGCCGGTCTGATCGCCGCCGCGCCCGAAGGCCGGGGTGCTGAAACTCATGGCCTGCACCACCCCCTTGCCGAGCAGCGGCAGGATGGCGGCCTCCACCTGCTGCATGTTGCGCTTCATCCGCTCGATGCTGGTGCCCTCCGCCCCTTTCACGAACACATAGAGCACGCCCCTGTCCTCGGTCGGGGTGAGGCTCGCGGGCAGCTTGCCAAAGAGGGCGCCAATGCCGCCAAGGCAGAGCAGCAACACCAGGGGCATCCAGACGGCGCGGCGCAGCACGGCCCCCAGCACGCGGCGATAACGCTCCTCCACCCAGCCAAGTCCCTTGTCCAGGGTGGCGGTCAGGGCGTTGGGCTTGTCCACGGCACGCATCAGCCAGGAGCCCATGGCCGGGGTCAGGGTGAGCGCTACCAGGGAGGAGAAGAGCACGGCCAGGGAGAGCAGGATGGCGAACTCGGTGAAGAGGCGCCCCACCATGCCATCCATGAAGGCGATGGGCACGAACACCATCACCAGCACGGCGGTGGTGGCGATGACGGCAAAGCCCACCTCCCGGGTGCCGTGCCAGGCCGCCATCAAGGGGGACTCGCCCCGTTGCAGGTGGTGGTGGATGTTCTCCACCACCACGATGGCATCATCCACCACCAGGCCGATGGCGAGGATGAGGGCCAGCAAGGTAATGAGGTTGATGGAAAAGCCCAGATACCAGGCACCGATGAAGGCCGAAATCAGGGAGACGGGCACCGTGATGGCGGGAATGAGGGTAGTGCGCCCCTGCCCGAGGAAGAGATAGAGCACGGCGACCACCAGCAGGGCGCAGATGGCGAGTGTCTCGTATACCTCGTCGATGGCCTGCTTGATGAAGATGGTGGAGTCGTAGTCGACCTCAAGGGTGGCCCCCTCCGGCAGGAAGCGCTGCATCTCCACGAGCTTCTTCTCGATGCCCTGGGCCACCGCCAGGGGGTTGGCTGTGGATTGAGCGACGATGCCAATCCCCAGGCTCTCGCGGCCGTTGCGCTGATAGGCGCTGTCTTCGTTCTTGGCCCCCACCTCCACATCCGCAATGTCCGCCAGATAGATGCTCTGACCATTGGTAGCTGTTTTCACCGGCAGGGTGCGAAAATCTTCCGCACTGTGATAGAGCCGTGCGATCTGCACCGCCATGGTCATGGTGTTGTTGCGGATCTCGCCGCCCGGCAGCTCGATGTTCTCCCGCTTGAGGGCATCCTGCACGTCGGCTACCGTGATGCCGCGGGCAGCCATGTCGGCGGGGCGCAGCCGCACGTACATCACCTGGGTCAGGTCCCCGGAGAGAGACACCTCGCTCACCCCGTCCACCAGGCTCAAGGGGTCCACCAGCATGCGATTGGCGTAATCCGTCATGGCGGTACGATCCATCTGGGTGCTGCTGAAGTTGAGCCAGATGGCCACATCCCCGTTGCCGTTGTCCTTGGTCACCATGGGCTCGTCCGCCCCGTCTGGCAGCTTGGGTCTGGCCCGGGAGATGGCGTCACGCACGTCGGAGGTGCCCTCCAGCATGTTCCAGCCGAGCTTGAACTCCACCGTGATGGAGGAGCGCCCCTTGCGGGTCACCGAGTTGATGTTCTTGATGCCGCTGATGCCGGAGAGCTGATCCTCGATGGGCTTGGTGACCTGGCTCTCCATCACCTCGGGGGCCGCCCCCTCATAGGTGGTGGTGATGGAGACGGACGGGGTCTGCACATCCGGCATCTCCCGCACGGTGAGTTTGCTGAAGGCCACCAGGCCGAACACGGTGAGCAGGGCGCTGATGACCACCGCCACCAGGGGACGGCGTACTGAGATATCGGAGAGCCACATCAGCCTTTCACCTCGCCCAGATCACGTACCTGGGCGCCGTCGCGCAGATTGACCAGCCCCTCCACCGCGATGCGATCGCCGACGTTCAACCCCTTGAGCACCCAGACGGCCTCGCCATGGGTGTCGCCAAGCTCCACCGGCACCCGCTTCACCCGTCCGTCCGCCTCCAGGCGATAGACGAAGCGCTGCTCGCCGGCGTACTCCACCGACTGGGCGGGGATCAGGGTCATCTTCTGGGGTGGCAGAGAGAGATCCACGTTCATCAGCATGCCGGGACGCAGCTGGCCGCCGGTGTTGGGCAGGATGACGCGGGCCTTGATGTTCTGGGTGTCGCTGGAGATCCGGCTGTCGAGGGTCTCCAGCACGCCGGAAAAGGATTGATCCGGCCAGGCCGAGCTGGTTGCCGTCACCGCCATGCCGGGGCGCAGCAGGGAGAGGTAGCGCTCGGGCACCGCCAGATCGAGCCGCAGTTTTGCCAGCTCGTCCAGATGCAAGAGCACGTCGCCGCTGTTGACCAGGGCTCCTTCGCTGAGATCGATGAGGCTGACGGTGCCGTCGAAGGGGGCGGCCAGGGTGCGCAGGGAGAGCTCGTAACGGGCCGCATCGACCCGGGCCTGGGCCTGGGCAACAGTCGCCTCCTGCCCCTCCAGCTCCGAGGTGGTGACGGCGCCTCGCGCCACCAGCTTGCGCATGTCCCGCAGCTTGCGAGCCTCGTCGCGCACGCTGGCGCTCTGCTCGGCCAGCTCTGCCTGCTGCTTGCCCGCATCCAGGGCGATCAGGGTCTGCCCCTGTTTGACCTGCTGGCCGGAACTCACCGCGATGGTGGCAATGCGGCCGGTCACCTCGGGACTGATGGCCACGGAGCGATTGGCCGCAAGCTTGCTCACCAGCTTGATGGAGGGCTCGGCCAGACTCTGCCTGACGGTTTCGGCCCTGATGTTGATCTCTCTTGGTGCAGGCTTGCTGGCGGGTTCAGCCTGCCGCAGATGCCAGGCGCCCGCCGCCAGCAATAGAAGAAGAGGGAAAAGCCACAGCCACACGCGCGTTTTCATCACAAGATCCATGCAGTCAAAGAGAGAGGAAGAAGAGATAGCTTCATCAAGGATGGCACCATGTTACCCCCTGACTATGCCGTGACTATGTATAAATGTGACAAAACGTAACAGTCCGGTGAGAAGATCATCAAAAACGCATCTTGTCGGCACGCGCGTCAGGGTTCTGCCTTACACTGATGCCGACTCTCGCCATCTTCCGGTACGCCCATGTCCATTCCCTCCCCCGCCTTTGCCAGATACCGATTGCAGTGGCTGCTGCTGGGCCTCGGCCTGCTGCTGTTGCTGCTCGCCCTGCAACATGCGTTTCGCCAGGTTACCGAGATAAACAAGCGTGACACCATCAACGCCGCGACTCAGCTCAGCAGCCAGCACCAGCGGATGGAGACCTTCCTTGAGGCCATGCGCGGCCAGGCGGAGGAGCGCCTGCGCAGCAATCCCCAGTCCGTGCTCTCTCGCCAGCTCTATCAGGCGCTGCAATCCGACGGGGAGCACGGCATCAACCTGGATCGCATCCCCGTCGATCTGCCCCCCGCCCTCATCGGCAACCTGACCGGGCAGGGCCCGCTGCCCCACGACGGCAGCGAGCGGCAAGCCAGAATACATCTCGCCCTCAGCCTCTCCCCCCTGCTCGCCACGGCCAGCAAGCTGCTGGACAGGGACGTGGCCTGGATCTACTTCACCGGTACGGACAATTTCATCTACCTCTATCCCTGGGTGCCATCCAGCCAGTTTCGCTTCGATCCCGTGATTTACAGCAAGGCCTACTGGCAGGAGGCGATGGCCAGGTATCCCCACCTGGAGCACGCCATGCTCTCGCGCCCCTACCAGGATTTTGCCGGACGGGGGCAGATGATCACCCTCTCCCAGCCCATTACCCAGGGCGGCCAGATCATTGGCCTGCTCAGCATCGACATCCAGACCGTCACGCTGGCGCAGACCCTGCACCGCCTCGCCCCCCGGATTGGCACCCTGTTCCTGCTCAACGCCCATCAGCAGATCCTCGCCAGCAGCCAGTCCGGTACCGCGCCGCCCCCGGCCAGGACGGCGCAGTCAGCGGAATATGAGTGGCAACAGGGCGCCCTGCAGCTCGTCTATCCCATCCCGGAGACACCGCTCTCCCTCATCCATCGCATCCCGCTGCTGCCTCTGCTGCAGACGCTGTTGTGGCAATCGGCGACGGCGCTCATCACCATTTTCTGTCTGGTGGTGGCGACCGTCTCCAGCCTGCGTGCCCAGCGCCTCAACCGGCGCCTCAACTACCTGTCGCGCCACGATGCCCTGACCGGCGCCTTCAACCGCCACTACTTCGATGCCTTCGAACACCGCCAGGCCCTGGCAGGCCGCCAACGCATCGGCGCCATCATGTTTGACTGCGATCACTTCAAACAGGTCAACGACCGTTTCGGCCACGGGGTGGGCGATCAGGTCCTCATCCGTCTGGTGCAGCTCTGCCAGTCCTTGCTGACACGGGAGTGCCACCTGATCCGCTGGGGCGGCGAGGAGTTCCTGCTGCTCGTCGCCGATGAAGCGATCCCTCTGGCCCCCTTGGCCGAGCGGCTTCGCCTGTGCATAGCAGAGCATCCCTGGAGCGCCATCGCGGCCGAGCTGAAGGTGACCGTCAGCCTGGGCCACTGTCGTCAATCACCAGCCATCTCCTTGCAGGAGGTGATCCGCCGCGCCGATATCGCCCTCTATCAGGCCAAGGCCGACGGCCGCAATCGCAGCGAAGCGTGGCGGGATGACGGACAGGAGAAGCCGGAGTAAGCTGGACTCCCACTTCATGTCAGGAGACGCAACTGTGTCACGAAAACCCCGTCTGGGATTGGCTCTGGGCAGCGGTGCGGCCCGAGGATGGGCCCACATCGGCATCATCCGTGCCCTGGAGCGACTGGGCGTCAAGCCGGATCTGGTGGCTGGCTGCTCCATCGGCAGCTTTGTCGGCGCCGCCTATGCCGCTGGTGAACTGGACAAGCTGGAGAGCTGGGTGCGCGGCTTCAGCCGCCTGCAGGTCATGGGGCTGCTCGATCCTGCCCTTTCCGGCGGCCTGTTTCGCGGTGACAAGGTATTTGGCATCGCCGCCGGCCATCTGGGGGATCCCGCCATCGAAAGCCTGCCGCTGCCCTTTGCCTGCGTCGCCACCGAACTCGATACCGGCCGCGAGATCTGGTTGCAGGAAGGGCCGCTTCGCCAGTGTGTGCGCGCCTCTTGCGGCATGCCCGGCCTACTCACCCCGACCCGGGTGGAGGATCGCTGGCTGGTAGACGGGGCCGTGGTCAACCCGGTCCCCATCTCCCTGGCCCGCGCCATGGGAGCCGAGGTGGTGATCGCCGTCAACCTCAACACCGACATGCACCAGCCCTGGACCGACGAACCGGACGAGCCCGTGCAGGGGGGGCTGCTCAGCCAGTGGTTGAACCGGGGCGAACGCGAACCCAGTACCCCCGGCATGTGGGGGGTAATGACGGGCTCCATCAACATCATGCAGGAGCGCATCACCCGTGCCCGGATGGCCGGGGATCCCCCCGAGATCCAGCTCTGCCCGCGCCTTGGCAACCTCTCCATCATGGATTTTCACCGCGCGAGCGACGCCATCAACGAGGGGGAAGCCTGTGTCGAGCGCAACCTGGAGCAGCTCAAGGAGGAGCTGTCACGACTCTGCCTGATATGAAGGCATATCGGGGTAAAAGACAAAAAGAGCGCCAATAGGCGCTTTTTTGTTTCGGGCGACCCGGCTCAGAACAGCCCCAGCCCCTTGAGCATCACCACCAGGATCAGCAGCGGCGACACATAGCGGATGATGAAAAACAGGGGCCTGAGGATGGGCTGCGCCAGCTTGCCCCCATTGGTCAGCGCCGTCGTCATCCGCTCAAATCCCCATACCCAGCCCACAAAGAGGCAGAGGAAGATGCCGCCAAGGGGCATCAGCACGTTGGAAGAGACGAAGTCGAACAGATCGAAGAAGGTTTTCCCGCCAACCTGCACATCCGCCAGCGTGCTGCTCGAGAGCGCACAGGTCGAGCCGACCGCCCCCAGCACCAGCAGGTTGATCAGGGTCGCCCTTGTGCGGCTCATGTGAAAGCGCTCGGAGAGCACCGAGACCGGCACCTCCAGGATGGAGAGCATGGCCCCGGTGGCTGCGATGGCGGAGAGCACGAAGAAGAGCACCATGAAGAGGTGGCCTAAGGGTATGCTGGCAAAGACCGCGGGTATGGTGATGAACAGCAGGGAGGGGCCTGCGCTCGGCTCGAAGCCAAAGGCAAACACCGCCGGGAAGATGGCGATCCCCGCCAGCATGGAGACGAAGAGATCCGCGCACATCACCCGTACCGTGGTGAGAGGGATGTGCTGATCATCGCGAAAATAGCTGCCATAGGTCATCATGCAGCCCATCCCGATGGAGAGCTTGAAGAACGCCAGCCCCATGGCCGTCAGCACGACGCCTGCGGTCACCTTGGAGAAATCCGGCGAGAACAGGAAATGCAGTCCTTCGCTCGCTCCGGGCAGAGTCAGGCTGCGCACGCCTATCACCAGCAGCAGGATGAAGAGCAGTGGCATCAACCGCTTGGTGACCGCTTCGATCCCCCTGGAGACCCCCATCAGCAAGATCCCCCCCATCAGGGTCAGCACCAGCCACTGCCAGAGCAGACTCTGCAAGGGATCCGTGATGAGTGAATTGAAGGCAGCACCCGTGACGGCGGGATCGGTGGAGAGGATCTCGCCGCTGGCCGCCTTGAAGATGTAGGCAAACACCCAGGCCGCCACCTCGGAGTAGAACGACATGATGAGGAAGGCCGCGCTCACCCCCATGGCGGCGATCAGCCACCAGGGTTGCCCCTTCGGAGCCAGCTTGATGAGCCCGCTGACCGCATCCGTCCTGGCCTCGCGCCCCAGCATGATCTCGGAGATCATCACCGGCAATCCCACCAGCAGGGTGGCGATGACATAGACCAGCAGAAAACCGGCGCCACCGTTCTCACCGGTCAGATAGGGAAACTTCCAGATATTGCCGAGCCCGACGGCAGACCCCAGGGTCGCGGCCAGCACGCCAAAGGTGCTGGTAAACCCATCTCTGGCTTTGGTAATGGATTGGCTCATCGTTGTCTCGCTGTGTGGATCACCGCCTGAATTAAAAGGGTCGGAGTGTTCTGTGGATTAATCCAGCCCGACAAGATGATTTAGTGAAAATCGCCACTGGCCGCACCCAACGCATTATTTAATTAAATAATTTTCCATTTTGACAAATAAAAAATGCCGCCTCGAGGGCGGCATTTTTATCAAGGTTGAACCGAATCAAGCCTTGGCAATATCGTCCGGACCGATCTGGCCGATTTCGGCGACTTTCTTGTCAGCCAGCAGCCAGAGGGTGAACTTGTGCAGATCGGGGTGGTGGGCCAGGGCAACCAGGAAGGCGCCTCCGACTTCACGGTAACCCAGTTCATAGTTCTTCAGGGTGGTTGGGGGGACGCCCAGCAGATCGGCAAACTTGGGACGGCTCAGGCCTACCGCTTCGCGGATCTGACGGATCTTCTTGCCAACAGTTACGATATTTGAATTCATGTGTTCCATACTCCGTTCGGCGGATTGACTCCACCTTTATTTTTCGCGACGACTCGTAGTCAAGTGTATCAGTTTTGAACGGACTCGTTATGGTCGAGCCTCTATCTATAATCAGCGTCTTTCGACGACAACCCTTCACAAACCTCGGGGATGGTAATCGCTGCGTCGCCTCAGGTAAACAGTCTCGAAAAGAAACCTTTCTTGTTGCCCGGCCATCCCTCGTATAATTCGCCGGTTATTTCCAAGAGAGTCATCAACATGGCATTTCCCGGCATCATTTCCCGCCTTCATTCCGACCCGGACTCCCTCCCCCGTCAGCTCGCCCAGGGTCTGCAGACCCGGGCCGAAGCGTTCTGGCTGCCCATGGCCATGCAGGGGGACGCCGCCACCGTGCTGGCGGCCCTCCCGGACAGCTGCAGCCTCTATCTTGAAGGCCAGGCGACGCTTCCCCTGCGCAGCCACGACGGCGTCGTAGCAGAAAACGGCACCCTGGCACTGGGCAATGGTCACACGATGACGCTTGCCAGGGAGAAAGGCGATGGCGGCATCGTGCCGGAAGAAAGCCTCGCCGAGATGGCCCAATGGCTGGAAGCGGGTCATCGGCACTTCATCTGCTCCACTGCCGTCCAGCCCGTGGCGCGGGCCATCCTCAACATCTGGCCTCTCGATCCCTACCTCGCCCGTCACTTCTTGCTCAGTTTCACACCCTTGCTGTGCGAAGCAACTGAGGCGGACTATCTTGCTGTCCTCTCGGTCAGGGCGGGTGACGCCATCCCGCGGCACGCTTGGGCTGAGGCTTATATGAAGCTTGAGAAGAAACTGCATCGCGCCTACTTGGATCACTAATAAATCCCAAGAAACAGCCAGTTATCCCTACGACACAATTTGCCCCATCCCTTATCTGTGAGCTTGATCATGTTTTGAAATGGGCATAAAGTGCGCCACGTCATCGGAATGACGTCGGCTGTTCGTGGCGGAGTATGCATTGTCGACAGTGCAACCCGCGCACTTGTGCACCCAGATACGTGCCTCCTGGATGGATCTAGGATCCCTGTTCGCACCAACGTCGTTGGTCGACAGAGCCAGCAGCTTACATAAATTACAAAGTGCGAAGCACGTGAACAACGTGCCATCTCAACGAGGATTATTTTATGATGAAAATGGCTCCTTCCCTGATCGCCATCGCTATGGCCACCATGGGTGCAACTGCAGCTCACGCCGCTGACGACATCTACTTCGGCGCCGGTGTTGGTGCAACTCACTTCAACGGTCTGAACAAGATCGAAGGCGTGAACGTTGGCGAAGAAGATGCGGCTGCTGCCAATGCCTTCGTTGGTTACAACTTCAACGAATACTTCGGTTCCGAGCTGGGCTACCAGTACACCGGCCGTGGCAACACCGACGGCAACCGTTACGAGAGCCAGGGTGCCACCCTGTCTGGTATCGCTCGTCTGCCGCTGGGCAACGATTTCTCCCTGTTCGGTGAAGCTGGCGCCTACTGGGGCCACACCGACGGTCTGGGCACCAGCGATACCAAAGTATCCCCGCTGGCCGGTGCCGGTGTGACCTACAAGGTCAACGACGCGCTGGATCTGCAAGCTCGCTACCGCTACATGTGGGACGTGGCTGACCTGCACGCCGACAACGTACGCTACAAGTCCAACCAGAGCGTTGCGACCCTGGAAGCCGTTTACCACCCGTTCCGTACTTCCTACGTAGCGCCTGCTCCGGCCCCGGTTGTTGAAGAAGCACCGGCCCCGGCTCCGCAAATCGTTGAGAAGAACTTCGCCCTGAACTCCGACGTGCTGTTCGCCTTTGGCAAAGACAGCCTGAAGGCCGAAGGTGTGCAAGCCCTGAACGCTCTGTACCAGCAAATCGTTGAGTTCCAGCCGAAAGACGGCAACGCCGTTGTTGTTGGTTACACCGACCGTATCGGTTCCGACGCTTACAACCAGAAGCTGTCTGAAGCTCGTGCCCGCACCGTTGCCAACTTCCTGGTCAGCAAGGGTATGGCTGCCAGCAAGGTTGCCATCGAAGGTCGCGGCGAAGCCAACCCGGTCACCGGCACCAAGTGTGACGGCGTCAAGGCCAAGGCTCAGCTGATCTCCTGCCTGGCTCCGGACCGTCGCGTAGAAGTTCGCGTATCCGGCGTACAAGAAGTTCAAAAGTAATCTGACTTCGCTCAGGTAACGTAAAAAAGGGGATGCCACGGCATCCCCTTTTGCTGTCTCTCTCCTCCCCCCAGCGACACTCTCTGTCTCACCTTTTCTCCCCTTTACCCCCGTATTGCGGCCCCGCGACACCGGTGTCGGCGCTGCATATCTGTGCAGAAACTTGATCACGCTGATTCAAAAGAATACAGTAGCAACGCTTGTAAGACATTGGATGAACTATTAAAAGTGCTCAGTGCCCGGTTAGTTGTCCATGGAGAAACAGCTTCATGAGAATCCAGGTTTCCATCCATTTTTTATCAAGCCGTCCGTGATCCGCTCACGGTGTCGCACATGAAGTGTCATCTGCGACCGGTATAACAAAGAGTGCGCAGTACGCCCATAGCACGGCAACTCAACGAGGATAAAACGATGAAAATGAAAATGGCACCAACCCTGATTGCTCTGGCCATTGCAGCCATGGGAACCACCACAGCTCAGGCGGCCGACGACTGGTACACGGGTATGGGTGCAGGTTGGGCCTATGGCCACGACCTGGATACCTTCGGCCAGGATGCTGACAAGGACGCCACCGCGCTCTCCCTGTTCGGCGGTTACAACTTCACCGAGAACTTTGCCGCCGAGCTCGGCTATCTCTATGCCGGCAAGGCTGGCGTCGATGGCGTCGACTTCAAAACCCAGGGTGCCACCCTGTCCGGTATCGCACGCCTGCCCATGAATGACATCTTCTCCGTCTTCGCCGAAGGGGGTGCCTACTTCAACCACGTCAACGGCAACGGCCAGAGCGACAACGGCACCTCGCCGCTGGCGGGTCTGGGTCTGACTGCCAAGCTCTCCGACCTTATCGACCTGCAGGCCCGCTACCGCTACATGTGGGATCTGGGTGACGATCAGAAAACCTGGAAAACCGACATGAGCGTCGCCACTCTGGAACTGGTGATGCACCCGAACCGCACCACCTATGTGGCACCGGCCCCGGCACCGGCTCCCGAGCCGGTTCCCGAGCCCGTCATGGTCGACAAGAACTTCTCCCTGAGCTCGGACGTGCTGTTTGCCTTCGGCAAATCCACCCTGAAGCCGGAAGGGGCTGCTGCGCTCAACACCCTGTATCAGCAGATCGTCGACGTCCAGCCGAAAGATGGCAGCGCCGTGGTGGTGGGTTACACCGACCGCATCGGCTCCGATGCCTACAACCTGAAGCTGTCTGAAGCCCGTGCCCGCACCGTGGCCGACTTCCTGGTTGGCAAGGGTCTGCCGGCTGGCAAGGTATCCATAGAAGGTCGTGGTGAAGCCAACCCGGTCACCGGCACCCAGTGTGACGGTATCAAGGCCAAGGCTCAGCTGATCGCCTGCCTGGCACCGGATCGCCGCGTCGAAGTGCGCGTCACCGGCGTACAGGAAGTGCAGCAATAAGGGGACAACCACCTGTTGCAAAAAGGGGCCATTCCGGCCCCTTTTTTAATGCCCGGACGGCACCGCCAGCGCGGGCAGCCCACCAGCCTGTCTCACCGATTTTCCATACAGATGCGTCACTTAAATGGTTAATGCGCTCACATCGCCTATACATAATGTTGGCTATACATAGCAAAGGGCTGGGAGCCCTATAACACCCAACATCGACGAGGATACGCGATGAACATAAGACTGAAACCTGTGTGGATTGCATTGGCATTGGCGACGAGTGCCGCCCAGGCGGCACCTGTTCACGACTGGTATGTGGGGGCTGGAGGTGGCTGGGCCTTTGCCCATGACATCGATGATTTCAGCAAGGACGTCGGCAAGGACGCGACCGCCATCAACGCATTTGTCGGCTACAACTACAACGAGAACCTGGGGACCGAACTCGGTTACCTCTCCACCGGTGACTGGGATATCGCCGGCCAGGACTTCAACAGCAAGGGGGCCACCCTGTCGGTCATTGGCCGTTTGCCGCTCGGGGACATCTTCTCTGTCTTTGCCGAAGGGGGCGGTTATCTCTATCACGTCGACTCCGTCAACGGGGGAGATGACAACCTGGCTCCCCTGGCGGGTCTGGGACTGACCGCCAGACTGAGCGACTGGGTAGACATCCAGACCCGCTACCGCTACATGGTGCGAGTCGGGGACGATCCTGACAACGACAAGGTGGGCAGCGGGACCAAACGCTGGGTCAGCGACATCAGTACCGCCACCATCGAGCTGGTGCTTCACCCCAATCGCACCGTCGCCGCAGTGCCGGTGACCGCGCCTCTGGTCGTGGCACCGCCGCCCCCGGCTCCCGAGCCGGTGGATCAGACCTTCAACCTGAGTTCGGATGTGCTGTTTGCCTTTGGCAAGGCGGAGCTCAAACCGGAGGGGATGCAGGCACTCGACGCCCTCTACCAGCAGATCGTCGACGTCAAACCCAAGGATGGCAACGCCGTGGTGATGGGCTACACCGACCGCATCGGCTCGGATGCCAACAACCAGGCACTGTCGGAGGCCCGTGCAAGCACGGTCGCCAACTTCCTGATTGGCAAGGGGCTGCCCGCAGACAAGGTGAGCATCCAGGGCAACGGCGAGAGCAACCCGGTCACCGGCACCCAGTGTGATGCCATCAAGGCCAGGGCCGCCCTCATCGACTGCCTGGCCCCGGATCGCCGGGTCGAAATCCGGGTCACCGGCGTCAGCAATCCTGCCGAGCCCGCCCCCGCCGAGCAACCGGCACAATAACCTCCTCTTCCTTCACAGCCGTGCACAAAAAAGGGATGCCGAGGCATCCCTTCTACATGTCTGTCCCCTTGGGATCAGAAGGAAGTACGACGATAGCGGCGGTACTCGGGGCGCCAGAAGTTCGCCTCGATGGCCTGATCGATCACATCATCGGGGGTCTGCACCGCCTTGCCCTGCAACATGGCGGTCTTGGCCACCATCTTGGCGATGTAGCGGGAGACCTGATGGATGTCCGCCAGATCCGGCAGCAAGGAGCCCTCTTCCCCCTTCACCAGGGGTGAACAATCCGCCAGGGCACGGCTGGCCGACATCAGCATGGCATCGGTCACCCGGTTGGCACCGGAGGCGATCACCCCAAGGCCGATCCCCGGGAAAATGAAGGAGTTGTTGCACTGGGCGATGACGTAGCGCTTGCCCTTGTACTCCACCGGTGCGAACGGGCTGCCGGTGGCGACCAGCACCTGGCCGTCGGTCCAGCGAATGAGATCCGCCGGGGTGGCTTCCACCCGGGAAGTGGGGTTGGAGAGCGGGAAGATGATGGGACGGGCACAGTGTTTGTGCATGGTCTTGACCACCTCTTCGGTGAAGAGGCCGGGCTGGCCGGAGACCCCGATCAGGATGTCCGGGCGACCGTGCTCCATCACCTCCAGCAGGGAGATGTTGTCCCCCACCGGCCACTCCTTGATCCGCTCGACCGGCTGGGAGAGCTTGCGCTGGAAGTCGAGCTGGTTGGGGATCTTGTCGGTGATGAGACCGAATCGGTCCACCATGAAGACCCGGCCCCGCGCCTCGGCGTCGGTCAGCCCTTCGGCCTTCATCTGCGCCACGATCTGCTCGGCGATGCCACACCCGGCACTGCCCGCCCCGAGGAAGGCGACCCGCTTCTCGGAGAGTTTGGCACCGGAGGCCTTGCAGGCGGCGATGAGGCTGCCCAGGGTCACCGCGGCGGTCCCCTGAATGTCATCGTTGAAGCAGCACAGCTCATCCTTGTAGCGGTTGAGCAGCGGGGTGGCATTGCCCTGGGCGAAATCCTCGAACTGCAGCAGGATGTCCGGCCAGCGGCGCTTGACCGCCTGGATGAAGGCATCGACGAACTCGTCGTACTCTTCGCCGGAGATGCGCGGATGGCGCCACCCCATGTAGAAGGGGTCGTTCAGCAGCTGCTGGTTGTTGGTGCCCACGTCCAGCACCACCGGCAGGCAGTAGGCCGGGGAGATGCCGCCACAGGCGGTGTAGAGGGAGAGCTTGCCGATGGGAATGCCCATGCCGCCGATGCCCTGATCCCCGAGGCCCAGGATGCGTTCGCCATCGGTGACCACGATCACCTTGACGTTCTGCTTGGTGGCGTTTTGCAGCATGTCATCGATCCTGTCCTTGTCCGGATAGGAGATGAAGAGGCCACGGGCGCGGCGATAGATGTTGGAGAACTCCTCGCACGCCTTGCCGACCGTCGGGGTGTAGATGACCGGCAGCATTTCGGTGAGGTGGTTGTTCAGCAGGCGGTAGAACAACGTTTCGTTGGTATCCTGGATGTTGCGCAAATAGATGTGCTTGTCCATGTCGTTGCCAAACGCCATAAACTGGCGATAGGCACGCTCTGCCTGCTCTTCGATGGTTTCGATGTTCTGGGGCAGCAGACCCTCCAGATTGAAGCTGCTGCGTTCTTCGCTGGTGAAGGCGCTGCCCTTGTTGAGCAACGGCGTCTCCAGCAGGGCTGGACCTGCGTAGGGAATGTAGAGGGGACGTTTCTGATTATTATCTTCAAACATGGATCTGTACCTTGACTGTGTGGCCCGTCGATCCTATGGGCTTGAGCCAACAATTTCAAAGGGTTTGCACCTCCCTTGCGAAAGGTTTGCGACCCAGTCGACGAAAGGCCCCCGGAGTCTGACCCGTCAGACGGCGAAAACGGTTGGCAAAGTTGGCGCCGTCGCTGTATCCGACCCGGGCCGCCAGCTCGGCCAGCGGCCAGTTGGTGTAGAGCAGCAACTGGCGCGCCTTGTTCATGCGAAGCCCGGTGAGCCAGGCCATGGGGCCCATGCCGAACACCTGCTGGCAGAGCCGGTGCAGATGGGGCACCGAGCAGGCCATCTGGTCGGCCAACAGGGCCACGCTCCAGGGCTCGTCCAGACGTGCCTCCACCCGCCGAAACAGCGCCTGTAGCCGCAACTCCGGCGTGCCGCGCACCTCCCCCTGCAGGGTCCGCTCCAAGAGCGCCAGCAGCAGGCTCAGCAGCTGGGGCTGGAGTGGCGAACGTATTCCCTCCCCCTGCATCAGGCTGAGCAGGTGGTAGAGCTGCTCCCCCTCCTCCCCCTGCCAGATGCGATGGCCAAGCCGGTGCAGATGCTGCCAGCGCGGCACGTCGTCCAGCAGGATCCAGCTGGTATGCCAGGCTTCCCCCACCAGCCTGAGGCCCCCCGGCACGGCGGCCGGGAGAAAGACCAGGGCTCCTGCCGGGATGGGCTGCTCCCCGCCATCGGTGAGCAGGGCGCCCCCCTCGTCATGGCTCACCATCAGGATGTGAAACTCCGGTCGGTTGCGGCGGATAAGGTAGTGCTCCCGTATCGTCGAGAGGCCGGTCAGGAAGACGCCCGCCTCCCCAAGCAGGGGCAGCCCTTCGCGTCCCAGCATCCGCTCTTCGCAGGCCGGGGCGATTTCCAGACACTCGCTGATAAATGGCATAGCACCTCAACAGGATAGTTTTGCACAAGAAAGCCGAGAGAGGCTCACAGTGAAGCCTCCCGATATCACCCCTATCATACCCACGACAAACCCTGATTTTTACCAACCCGGTTAACATAAATGAATTATTGGCAAGCGATTTTAAAACAAACCACCGATCGCGAGTTCATGACGCGACTGTGGCGACTGGCCCTGCCGGTTTCGCTGCAATCCATGATGTTCTCCCTGCTCGGCCTCATCGACATCATGATGGTGAGCCAGCTCGGCACCACGGCTGTGGCGGCGGTCGGCTTGGGCAACCGGGTCTTCTTCTTCAATCTGCTGGTGATAGCGGGGCTCTCGGGCGGGGTCTCGGTGTTGGCGGCACAATATTTCGGCCGTGGCGAGATGGCCGGGGTGCGCCGCTCCCTGGCCCTGGCCCTGGTGGGCGCCCTGGCGGTGAGCCTGCCCTTTGCCCTCGTCTATGTGCTCTCACCGGGCAGCGTGCTCGGGTTTGCCAGCCAGGAGCCCGCGCTGCGCGCGCTGGCCGACGAGTTCCTGATGATCACCGGCGCCACCATCCTCTGCACCGCCGTGGTGGTGCCCCTGGAGTCGGCCCTGCGCTCGGTGGGCAATGCCGCGGCGCCGACCCGCATCGGCATCATCGCCATCATCGCCAACGTCATCCTCAACTATGCCCTCATCTTCGGCCATTTCGGCGCCGACGCCATGGGAGTAGCCGGTTCCGCCTGGGGCACCACCCTTTCGCGCCTGCTCCAGACCGCGCTGCTGCTTGCCTATGTGTGGCGTGCCGAGCCCCGTCTCATCCCGCGCAAGCAAGACTGGCTCGCCGCCTTCAGGCGCAAGGAGGTGGTGCGCTTCACCCTGATCGCCCTGCCGCTGTTGCTGCACGACGGGCTCTGGGCCTTCGGCATGCTGCTCTACGGCTTCCTCTACGCGCACCTCGGCACCGACGCCCTGGCCATCATGACCACCCTCGGCACGCTGGAGAGCATCCTCATCTCCCTCTTCTTCGGGCTGGCGGTGGCCTGCTCCACCCTGCTCGGTCACCGGCTCGGGGCCGAGGAGTATGACGAGGCCTGGCAACACTCCCAGCTCTTCCTGCTGCTGGCCCCCGTCGGCGCGCTGCTGGTGGGGACCGCCGTCTGGCTGATGCAGGGCAGCCTGCTGCAATGGGTCGGCAACCTGCCGGGCGAGCTGATGACTGAGGCCGGCCAGGTGCTCGCCATCATGTGTCTGGGCATGCTGCTCAAGGTGTTCAACATGGTGGGGATCGTCGGGGTGCTGCGCTCGGGGGGGGACGTCAACTACAGCATCTTCATCGACATCGTCGGCATGTGGTGCATCGGCCTGCCGCTGGCCTGGGTGGCGGTCAGCCTGCTGGGCTGGCCCCTCTCCTGGGTGGTGGCCGTGGTCCTGCTGGAGGAGTTCTCCAAGGTGCTGCTGGTGCAGCGCCGCATTCGCCAGCGCCGCTGGCTGCGCAATCTGGTGCTGGGATAAGGGAAGAGCGCAAAGCGGGAAAATGCGGGGTCATATCAATGACAGAAAATCCCGCTTTGCAGTATGCTGGCCCCCTCTTCAATCAGAGGCGGGGTGCGCCGGCCATGCCGACCCTTGTGCCCCTGCCCAGTAGTCGTTTAAGGAGACGAGCATGCAACCACAAAAAGAGCGGATCACCGAGACTGCCCTGCTGGAGATGGCCAACAAGATCATTCGTGAACACGAGGACTTCATCCACGGCATGCGCGCCGACTCGGTGGAGCAGAAGGGGGACATTCTGGTGTTCAAGGGGGAGTTCTTCCTGGCAGAGGACGGCACCCCGACCGGCAAGACCATGGCGGTGTTCAACATGTTCAAGCTGCTGGCCCAGCAGCTCTCCGGCAAATACACCCTGGCCTGACGCCAGCCCCGTCATCACCGGATGCCGCCCTCAGGCGGCATCCGTTTTTGTGCGCCCTGCATCGCCCGCGGGTTTCCCTGCCTCGGCCACCACGCAGTTGCGACCCGCCATCTTGGCCATGTAGAGGCACTCGTCCGCCCGGTTGAGCAGATCCTCCACCCCCTCGCCACGCTGGGCCAGGGTCAGACCGATGCTCACCGTCACCTCCAGCAGCTCGTCGGAGGTGGGGCTTTTCACCAACCTCGCCTCCACCGCGACCCGCAGCCGCTCCGCCACCCGCTTGGCCTGTGCCAGATCCGTGCAACCGGGCAACAGGATGGCAAACTCCTCCCCGCCGTAACGCCCGAGCACCATGCCGGGCTCCAGCTGCTCCGACAGGGTGGCCGCCACCTCCTTGAGCACCGCATCCCCCGCCAGATGGCCGAAGGTGTCGTTGATGCGCTTGAAGCGGTCCAGATCCAGCAGCAGCACCGCGAAGGGGGCCTGTTTGCGGATCATGGCGGCCCTCGCCTTCTCGAGCTGCTTCATCAGCAGGCGGCGGTTCATCATGCCGGTCAGCTCGTCCGTGGTGGATTCCCGATAGAGTTGCAGCAGCATGTTGAGCTGGCCGCACTGCACCCAGGCGCTGGCGATGGCAAAGAGCCCCAGCAGCCAGACCTGGTTGAGGGTCTGCACGCTCCAGAGAGGCTGGCCCACCAGCAACCAGTTGCCCGCCAGCATGGTGGCCAGAATGCCCCCCGCCAGTTGCAGGCTGAGGGAGAGGGGAATGGGGAAGATGGCGAACAGACTGATGAGCAGATAGGGGAAGGCCATGTAGCCCGCCTGCATCTCCTGATCCGCGCCAAAGCTGTGCAGGCAGATGAGGGAGAAGAGCATCATCACCGCCATCAGGTAACCGAGCGCCAGCTTCATGCGCTCGCGCTTGAAGTGGATGAGATAGGAGAGGGGGATGAGGGGCGAGAGGGCCAGCAGGCAGAAGATCCTGACCTGGAACAGCGCCTCGAACTGGATGGCTGGCAGGGTCAGCCAGTCCACCAGGGCCCAGCTCGGGAGCCCCGCCATCAGCAGACAGGTGAGCAGCCGCAGCCGCACCGTCATGAAGCCCATCCGGGTCAGGGTAAAATCTTCGGAGTGGGCGCGGGCACTCCAGAACTCCGACAGCTTCAGCATCCAGAGTCTCCATCTTCGAACCGAGGGCTCATTCTACACCGTCCCCATCCTGATGCATCAGCCTCCCTCCCCTTTGTGAGGGATCGGTTTCACACAAACCGGCGGATCTTAATCGCCACAGGAAAACGTTTCAACCCATCAGGAAATAAACGAGTTTGCGCTCAATTAGCGCTGGAAAGCGCGATGCCAATCACTAAAATAGCGCCCAATTTTCTCCCCTCCCCCCACACATTCGAGGTATTTATGGAACAGGCTGCCGCCCCAAGCGCCATCCGAGAGGCCCATCCCCCCAGGCGAGCCCACAGCGAACTGGTCTACGGCATCGAGGATGTCCCCCCCCTGCCCCAGACCCTGTTCGCCGCCCTGCAGCATATGCTCGCCATGTTTGTCGCCATCATCACCCCGCCCCTCATCATCGCCAATGCCCTCGGCCTCCCCGCCGACGACACCCGCTACATCGTCTCCATGTCCCTGGTCATGTCCGGCATCGCCTCCTTCATCCAGACCCGCCGTTTCGGCCCCCTCGGTTCCGGCCTGCTCTCGGTACAGGGCACCAGTTTCAACTTCCTCGGTCCCATCATCGCCTCCGGCCTCGCCCTCAAGCAGGCGGCCATGCCCACCGAGGATCTGCTGGGCACCCTGTTCGGCACCATGCTGGCAGCGGCCCTCACCATCGTCGTCATGAGCCGCTTCCTGCACCTGGTCAAACGGATCATCACCCCGCTGGTGACCGGCATTGTGGTATTGCTCATCGGCCTGACCCTCATCAAGGTAGGGCTCATCAGCATGGGGGGCGGCTATGGCGCCCTGGCGGACGGCAGCTTCGCCAGCCACACCAACCTCTTTCTCTCCCTGCTGGTGCTCGGCCTCATCGTGCTGATGCAGCGCAGTCGCAACCCCTGGCTGCGCCTCTCCGCCATCATGATCGCCATGCTGGCGGGCTATGCGGTGGCACTGCTGCTGGGCAAAGTGAGCGCCCCCACCTTCGACGGCCCCCTGCTGATGGTCCCTGTTCCGCTCCACTACGGACTCGGCTTTGACTGGCAGCTGTTCGTGCCGCTCGCCATCATCTTCGTGGTGACGGCGCTGGAAGCCATCGGCGACATGACCGCCACCTCCGACATCTCCGGCGAGCCGCTGGAAGGGCCGGTCTACATGGCGCGGATCAAGGGGGGCGTGCTGGCCGATGGCGCCAACTCCATGCTGGCGGCGGTCTTCTCCACCTTCCCCATGTCCACCTTCGCCCAGAACAACGGCGTCATCCAGCTGACCGGGGTGGCCAGCCGCCATGTCGGCCTCTTCATCGCCGCCATGCTGGCCCTGCTCGGCCTGTTCCCGGCGGTGGCGAGCCTGGTGCAACAAATACCTGAACCCGTGCTCGGCGGCGCCACCATCGTCATGTTCGGCACCATCGCCGCCGCCGGGGTGCGCATCATCTCCCGGGAGGAGCTGGACCGCCGCGCCCTGATGATCCTAGCGGTGTCGCTCGCCATGGGTCTCGGAGTGGCCCAGGTGCCCGAGGTGCTGCAACACCTGCCGGAGCTGGCCAGGAGCGTGCTCTCCTACGGCGTCGCCACCGGCGGCCTCACCGCCATCCTGCTCAATCTGCTGCTGCCCAGGCGCGCCGCCCCCCGGGCCTGAGGCCCCGCCATCCTTGCACCAAAGCCCCGCCACGCGGGGCTTTACCTTGTTTGCCCCCGCGCGTACTGTGCTTGGCAGCCTCTGCCAAAGGATGCCTTTCATGCCTTATACCCTGCTGCCCCCGCCGCCCGCCCACCAGACACCCGACCAGATCTTGGCCGAGGAGCTGCGCTGGCTGCGGGAGTGCGCCGGTGACGGCGAGCCCAGAGCCCTCCTCTGGCAGGGCCCCCAATGCCTCATCGTCACCCGCAAGGACACCCGTTTGCCCCGCTGCCAGGCCGCCTGCGAGCAGCTTGCCGCCGAGGGCTGGCCGGTGTTCGTGCGCGACAGCGGCGGCACCGCCGTGCCCCACGGCGCCGGCATCCTCAACCTCTCCCTCATGCTGCCCCGCACCACCACGGATCTGGCCCACTACTACCGGCTGCTGGGGGCGCCCCTGCTCGCCCTGCTGGAGGAATACGGTCTTGCGGGCAGCTACGACTTCGTGCCCGGCTCGTTTTGCGACGGCCAGTACAACCTGGTGATCGGGGGGCGCAAGGTGACCGGCACCGCCCAGCGCTGGCTGGCGCCGGGCTGGGATCACGACGGCGCCGTGCTGGCCCAGGCCATGCTGCTGGTGGCGGGGGATGTGGACGAGGGCACCCTGATGGCGAGCCGCTTCTACGAACTGGCCGGGGGCGAGCTGCGCTTTGCTCGGGGCACCTCCACCACCCTGGCCCACGCCATTGGCTGGCAGGGGGAGGAGGCGGCCCTGGTGAGCCGGGTGAGCAGGGCGCTGGCGCAGCGGCTCACCGGAGATATTCCCTCCCCCTGACCCCCTGGGGGCAACAAGCGCCGCCATTCATTGCGTAAAATGCAAAAAAGCCACGATGAGCGTCGTGGCTTTTGCGTATTTCGCACAGATATTGTCAGAGGAGCCGGGATCAAGCCCCGGGTTTTGCCATCCCAGCCCGGATCCCGGTTGACACCATGGACAGGAGCCAGGTGACAGGACTTCCCGCAGGCCCGCTTCTCATCAGGCCGTCTGCGGCTCGGGCTCGGATTCCGTATCCCGGTCGCGGCTGAAGTAGGCGCGGGTCTCGGCAATCACCACGTGGCGCAGGCCGATGAGGCCGATGAGGTTGGGCACCGCCATCAGGCCGTTGACGATGTCGGCCAAGAGCCAGATCAGGTCCAGATGGAGGAAGGCACCGCTCGCCACCAGCACCAGATAGATGAGGCGGTAGGGTTTGATCGCCTTCACCCCGAACAGGTACTCGGTGCAGCGCTCGCCGTAGTAGTTCCAGCCAAGGATGGTGGTAAAGGCGAAGAACAGGAGGCCGATGCTCACCAGATACTGGCCCACATGGGCATCCAACCCCTGGGTAAAGGCCAGACTGGTCATGGCCGCACCGCTTGCATCGCCGCTCCACACCCCGGTCACCACCAGCGTCAGGCCGGTCATGGTACAGATGATGAGGGTGTCGATGAAGGTGCCGGTCATGGAGACCAGCCCCTGCTCCACGCAGGAATCGGTCTTGGCCGCCGCCGCCGCGATGGGGGCCGAACCCAGGCCCGACTCGTTGGAGAAGACCCCGCGCGCCACCCCGGACTGGATCGCCAGCATAATGCCGGCGCCGACGAAACCGCCGGTGGCCGCATGGCCGGTGAAGGCGCTTCCGATCACCAGCATGACCGCATCGGGCAGGGCGCCTGCATTGTTCACCAGCACCCCGGCACAGGCGACAATGTAGAAGATGGCCATGAAGGGCACCACCTTGCTCGACACGCTGGAGATGGACTGAATACCCCCCAGGGTCACCAGCGCCACGATCAGGGTCAGCACCACGGCGGTCACTTCACGGGGTACCGAGAAGGAGAGGCTCATGGCATCACTGATGGCGTTGACCTGGGGGAAGGTACCGATGCCGAAGAAGGCAACGCCGATGCCGAACAGGGCAAACAGCTTGGCGAGCGGCCTGGAGCCGAGCCCCTTCTCCAGATAGTACATGGGGCCACCCGCCATCTGGCCATTGGCATCCTGCTGGCGATATTTCACCGCCAGCAGGCACTCGGCGTACTTGGTGGCCATGCCGAACAGGGCGGCCATCCACATCCAGAACAGGGCGCCCGGGCCGCCGAGCTTGATGGCGGTGGCGACCCCGACGATGTTGCCGGTGCCGATGGTGGCGGAGAGGGCGGTGCACAGGGCACCAAAGCTGGAGACATCCCCCTGCTTGCCCTGCCCCTGATCGCGGCCAAAGACCAGCTTGAGGGCCAGCGGCAAACGCACGATCTGAAGCAGACCCAATCGCCAGGTGAGATAGATACCGGTCCCGACCAGCAGGATCAGCAGGGGGGGACCCCAGATAAAGCTATCGATGGCGGCGAGCGCCGATTGAATTGATGACATGCATCCTCCTTAAAAAACAACGATTAAGGAGGAGAAGGATGATCTTCCCATAGGTGTCGCGATCGGCCAGAGGCGATCGGATGCGGGCCAAGCCCAGGTACAACCATCCCATCCCCTCTGTCCTTTTGCCTGAGAGTTTCCGGCGCCAGATTGCGATGCAATCACGGTGCCTTGCTCCTTCGGCGCCCGATTCAACGGGTCTCTCCAGAGTATCGTCCAGTAGCAGTCCACACCGGTTGCCCGGTACCTGAAAGATTCACTTCTTCGGTGGATGGTTGCCCATCGCTCTCCTGCTACCTTCATCCGAACTAGTTTGGATCAGGAAGCGGGCATGGTAATCCAAAAAGTGTGAGCTGTCTCGCACTCCCTGGCCCCGGCGCCCCCTTTTTATCTGGCCGCAACCCCCAGGCCTGATGTTATTAGTTCGTTAACTATCAACAGCTTATCAAGCTCCCTTCGGAGGTGCTCCCCATCACGGCCCTGATCGCTCCCCGTATCAAGAGCCTGTTTCGTCTCGACCAGAAAAACTTGCCGACATATCCAATCAAAATGCTTGCACACAAACTCAATAAGCCGATAATCCCGCGCATAACTAAGCACTTTGCAAGGGAGTTATGCAATGTGCCTGGTGGGTCCCTCCGGACCGCTCGCCTGAGCCGGCCGTCGCCGGTTCAATCGCTTATGGCTTGGGCATATCACGCCCCCTAAGGACTATCAAAAGAGAATGAACGAGACCCTGGTCGCACAAGATTACCGTCAGTTGGTTGAACAATTCGGCTCCCCCCTGCTGCTGCTCGACAAGGCAGCCGTCCGCAAACAGTATCGGGCCCTGGCGGCCGCCCTGCCCGATGTGCGCTTGCATTATGCACTCAAGCCCCTGCCCCACGAGGCGGTGGTCTCTGTCTTGAAGGAAGAGGGGGCCTGTTTCGATCTGGCCACCAATGGCGAAGTGGATCTGGTGCGCAGCCAAGGGGTTCGCCCGGGACGCTGCATCCATACCCATCCCATCAAGCGTGACAGCGACATCCGTTATGCTCTGGAATTCGGCTGCACCGTGTTTGTCTATGACAACCCGCTGGAGCTGGAAAAGTTCCTGCCCTACAAGGATGAAGTGAAACTGCTGCTGCGGGTCAGCTTCCCCAACCCCGAGACCAAGGTCGATCTCTCCAAGAAGTTCGGCTGCACCCCGGAGCAGGCACTGCCGTTGCTGCAACTGGCCCAGGCCAAGGGGATCAAGGTGATGGGGCTGTCGTTCCACGTCGGCTCCCAGGTACCCCACGCCCGTCGCCACGTGCAGGCCATCGACGCCTGCCGCGAGATCATGGAGCAGGCCTGGGAGCTCGGACTCAAGCCCTGGGTGCTGGACATCGGCGGCGGCTTCCCGGTGGACTATGACGGCGGCGAGTTTGACATCGACGGTTTCTGCGCCCCGATCCGCGAAGCCCTGGCCAAGCTGCCCGCCACGGTGCAGAAGATTGCAGAGCCGGGCCGCTTCATCAGCGCGCCGGCCATGACCTCGGTCTCCAGCGTGATGGGCAAGGCCCACCGCGGCGACAAGATCTGGTACTACCTGGATGACGGTCTCTACGGCAGTTACAACGGCCAGCTCTACGACCACGTCACCTACCCGGTGAGCACGCCCTATGCCCACGGCGAACTGCACAACGCGGTGCTCTCCGGCCCCACCTGCGACAGCGTGGACGTCATCCGCGACAGCATCATGCTGCCGGATCTCGAGATCGGCGAGCTGGTGGTGGGTCGGGTGATGGGGGCCTACACCTGGGCCTCCGCGTCCACCTTCAACTTCTTCCCCAAGGCGAGCATCCTGATCCTGGACAGCGCCCAGAAGCAGAAGCTGGTTGCCGTGGCCTGAGACCAGGCCCCGCGCACAAAAAAGAGGGGACGCCGCGGCGTCCCCTCTTTCATTTCATCACCAGACTAGATGAACTGGCTCGTCAGCAGCCAGCCGGTGTAGGCGACGAAGCAGGCGAGCAGCACGCCCCCCTCCAGCCGGTTGATGCGCCCCTGCCCCTTGCGGCCCAGACACATCACCAGCAGCAACAGGGTCAGCCCCATCATGATGCTCCAGTCACGGGAAAGCACTTCGGGCGCCACCTCGAGCGGGTGGATGCCGGCGGCGATGCCCACCACGGCCAGGGTGTTGAACAGGTTGGAACCCAGCACGTTGCCAAGGGCCAGATCGTGCTCGTTCTTGCGAATGGCGATGAGGGACGATGCCAGCTCCGGCAGGGAGGTCCCCACCGCGACTATGGTCAGGCCAATCACCAGATCGCTGATGCCAAAGCCCTGGGCGATGGTCACCGCCCCCCACACCAGCAGACGGGAAGCCCCGATCAGCAGCACCAGGCCGACGATGAGCCAGAGGATGGCGCTCTTGAGAGACATGCCCTCGGAGACGATGTCCTCCTCGATATCTGTATCCAGCGCATCCCCCTTGCCGTTCATGCCGGCCCAGATGGACCAGCCCATCAGCACTGCGAACACGGCCCCCAGAATGGCGGCATCCATCCGGCCCAGATTGCCGTCGATGAGCAGGGCGCCGGAGAGCAGGGTGATGCCGAGCAGGATGGGGATCTCCTTGCGCACCACCTGGGAGGCGACGGCGATGGGGCTGATCAGGGCGGTCAGACCCAGGATCAGGGCAATATTGGTGATGTTGGAGCCATAGGCATTGCCGAGCGCGAGCCCGGGATTGCCCTGGGAGGCCGCCAGCGCGGAGACCACCATCTCGGGGGCCGAGGTACCAAAACCGATGATCACCATGCCGATCAGCAGCGGCGGCATACCGGCGTAACGGGCGGTGGCGGCGGCGCCGTCCACGAACTTGTCGGCACTCCAGACCAGCAACGCCAGTCCGGCAATCAGGGCAACAAAAGCCAGGGTCATATTGTTCTATCTCATCCACGGCAAACACGAGAGCCAGGCAAGTTGCCTGGCTCCATCCAAACGCGGCCTCAGTGTAACGGGGCCGCTTGCTATTTCAAGGTGTAATCAAACACCGATTAATCTTTCACAGCGCCGCCAGCAGGCTCTGGGCATCCGACACCTCGAACTTGCCCGGCGCCTCCACGAAGAGCCGCTCCACCACACCATCGTTGGCGATGAGGGCAAAACGCTGGGCCCGCACGCCGCCGAAGGCCCCGGTCTCCTTGGCCAGACCCAGTGCCCGGGTCCAGCTGCCGTCACCGTCCGCCAGCATGGTGATGGCAGAGGCGTTCTGGGCCTCTTGCCACGCCTTCATCACGAAGGCGTCGTTGACCGACAGACAGCACAGTTCCACCCCCTTGGCCTTGAACTGATCGGCCAGGACCACGTAGCCCGGCAGGTGAGCGTTGGAGCAAGTGGGAGTAAAGGCGCCGGGCACCGCAAACAGCACCACCCGCTTGCCGCCAAACAGGCTTTGGCTATCCCGCTGCTGCTTGCCCTCGGCGGTGATGAAGGTGAATTCGCCCGCAGGCAGGGATTGACCTACCGTGATCATGATGACGCATCCTTCTGTGGTTCAAAGAGGCCCAGTCTACCCCATTCCACCAAAAGGCGAAGGGGTCCATCGAGCAGCAACCAAGCGATCGGGGAGCGAACGCCTGTCGCCCCTATTTCTGGCCTGATGGCAGGCGCCTTGCCTGCCAGGTGGCGATGGCGAGCAGGGAGTCGGGCGTGAACTCGTCCGCCCGATCGGCTATCTCGCCCAGGCTCATCCAGTGCACCTCGCTCACCTCTTCGGCCTGCAGTTGCAGCGGCCCCTGATAGTGACAGCTGAACAAGCCGCCCCAGACCCGGTAGCGGCTGCCGCTCGCCTCCCCTTCGGCATAGAAGGTGCCGTAATCCTGCAGGGGCACGTCGCGGATCCCCAGCTCCTCGGCCAGCTCCCGCCGGGCGGAAAGGGCCATGGCCTCCCCCGTGGTCACCACGCCACCGGCGCAGGCATCCAGCATGCCGGGGCAAAAATCCTTGCTCGGGGTGCGCCGCTGCACCAGGATGCGCTCAGCCTCATCCAGCACCAGGATGTAGCTGGCACGATGACGCAGGTTTTCCTGACGCACCCTGGCGCGCTCGGCCACCCCGATCACCCTGTCCTGCTCGTCTACTATGTCCACCCACTCCACGTGCGGCACCTTTGTCATGTCTGCAATGGCCGCAGTATATCGGGCCCCGGACCCGGACTCTCACTACTTTTTCAACGCCGGGGCTGCACGCCAGTCGATCACAAGACAGATTCATACAAATCTTTATCAAGTGTCACATCAGTGTCACGGTCCGTCGGCATAGTGTGCCCTGTCCAAACAACAGGGTCTCTTGCCATGAAGGTGTTCAAGCAGTGGTCTCCCCGTCGAATTGCTCGCTATATCAAGAGCTTCCATCATGGAAGTTTCATGGTTGAAGCACTGGGGCGGTTTGAGTTTCAAGGGGGGATCATCAATGTGAAGCCGTTGAGCTGTCATCAGGCGCTGAGCCTGGCCCGGCAGATCAACCTGGCCGTGCGCGATCTGCGTACCACCACCCTGTTGCCGGGCTGACATACTCCTTTCTGTCTGTCGTCGACTTCCATGTACACATTTGCCCGCCGCTCATTCGAGCGTGCGGGCTGTTTTTCTGAAGGTTGTGCCCTGCCTCAGTGCTGCAGGATCTGGGAGAGGAAGAGCTTGGTCCGATCGGACTGGGGGTTGTCAAAGAACTGATCCGGCACGTTCTCTTCGATGATTTGCCCCCGGTCCATGAAGATCACCCTGTCCGCCACCTGCTTGGCAAACCCCATCTCGTGGGTGACACAGAGCATGGTCATCCCCTCGTGGGCCAGTTCCACCATCACATCCAGCACCTCCCGCACCATCTCGGGATCCAGCGCAGACGTCGGCTCGTCAAACAGCATGACCTGGGGATTCATGCACAGACTGCGAGCGATGGCGACCCGCTGCTGCTGGCCACCGGAGAGCTGCCCCGGATACTTGAGCGCCTGTTCGGGGATCCGCACCCGGCGCAGGAAGTTCATGGCGATCTCCTCGGCCTCCTTGCGCGGCAACTGCTTGACCCAGATGGGCGCCAGGCAACAGTTCTCCAGCACGGTCAGATGGGGGAAGAGGTTGAAGTGCTGGAACACCATGCCCACCTCCCGGCGCACCGTCTCGATGTTCTTGAGATCGGAGGTCAGGGCCGTGCCCTTGACCAGGATGTCTCCGCTCTGGTGCTCTTCCAGCCGGTTGATGCAGCGGATCATGGTGGACTTGCCCGACCCCGATGGTCCGCAGATGACGATCTTCTCCCCTCTGCCCACCTGCAGGTTGATGTTGCGCAGCACGTGAAACTCACCGTACCACTTGTTGACCTCTTTCAGTTCGACAACTGCGTCCGTTTTCATATCAGAACGACTCCTAATGCTTGTGGCCCGTGTTGAGTTTGCGCTCCAGATAGATGGAGTAGCGGGACATGCCAAAACAGAACATCCAGAAGATCATGGCGATAAAGACATAAGCTTCGGTGGAATACCCCAGCCAGGCCGGATCCGCCAGGGCCACCTTGGAGATGGCCAGCAGATCGAACAGCCCGATGATCAGCACCAGGCTGGTGTCCTTGAACAGGGAAATAAAGGTGTTCACCAGGGAAGGAATGGTGATCTTGAGGGCCTGGGGCATGATGATGAGGCCCATCACCTTCCAGTAGGAGAGCCCGAGGGCATCCCCCGCTTCGTATTGCCCCTTGGGGATCGCCTGCAGCCCCCCTCTCACCACCTCGGCCACATAGGCCGCCTGGAACAGGATGATGCCGATGAGCGCCCGCAGCAGCTTGTCGAGCTCCACCTCGGTACTCATGAACAGTGGCAGCATGACGGACGCCATGAAGAGCACAGTAATGAGCGGCACCGCCCGCCAGAACTCGATGTAGACGGTACAGAGGCTGGAGATGACCGGCATGTGGGAGCGACGCCCCAGTGCCAGCAGGATGCCGAACGGCAGTGCGACCACTATGCCCACCACCGCCAGCACCAAGGTGAGCATCAGCCCGCCCCAGCGGTTCGTTTCCACCACCTCCAGCCCCGCTCCCCCATGGATGAGGAAGAAGGCGATGACAGGGAACACCAGCAGGGTGAAGAGCGCCAGCCACCCCTTGCGCGGGGTTTTTGGCCAGATGAGCAAGGCCAGCAGCGCCGCCAGACCGGCGAAGGTCAGGTTGATGCGCCAGTACTGATCGGCCGGGTAGAAGCCATAGAGATACTGCCCCAGCCGGCTCTCGATGAAGATCCAGCAAGCACCGCCCTGGACGCAGGCCTCGCGACTGCTCCCCTGCCAGGTGGCAGAGAACAGCGCCCAGTCCAGTGCAGACCAGATGAGTGGCAGCAACAGATAGGCCAGCACCAGGGTCAGCAGGCCGTTCCACCAGTTGGGGAAAAGGTTCTGCCTGATCCAGGCGAGCGGCCCCCGACGGTGGTTGGGAGGCGGCAGCGCCTCCTGCAATTCATTCACGAACATGACAGCTCCCTAGCGCTCAACCAACGTCATTCTGCGGTTGTAGATGTTCATCAGCACCGAGGTGGTGATACTGATGACGAGATAGACCCCCATGGTCATGGCGATGACCTCGATGGCCTGCCCTGTCTGGTTGAGAGTCGTCCCCATGAACACCGAGACCAGATCCGGGTAGCCGATGGCGGTCGCCAGGGAGGAGTTCTTGGTAAGGTTCAGATACTGGCTGGTCAAGGGAGGAATGATGACCCGCATGGCCTGGGGAATGATCACCAGCCGCAGCGTCTTGGTGGGCGAGAGCCCGAGGGCGGAAGCCGCCTCAGTCTGCCCCTTGCTGATGGCCAGGATGCCGGATCGCACTATCTCGGCGATGAAGGCCGCCGTATAGATGGTGAGCGCCAGCAAGAGGGCCGCGAGCTCCGGCAGCACCGTCAGCCCCCCCCGGAAGTTGAACCCCTGCAGCGCAGGCACGCTCCAGCTAAGCGGGCTGCCCGCCAGCAGGAAGGTGATCCCCGGGAGCAGAATGACCAGGGCGGCCACACAGCGCCAGAACGGGAAGATCCTGCCGGTCAGGGCCTGACGGCGGCGAGCCCAGCGGCCCAGCCCCCAGCTCAGCAGCACCGCCAGCACCAGTGCCCAGAGCACGTAGCCAAATCCCTCTTCGAACAGGGGCTTGGGCAGATAGAAGCCCCGCACGTTGAGGAAGGCGAGCCCGCCTATATCCACGCTCTGACGCGGGGAAGGCAGGGTACGCAGCACCGAGAAGTACCAGAAGAAGATCTGCAGCAGCAGCGGGATGTTGCGAAACGTCTCTATGTAGACGGCCGCTATCTTGGCCACCAGCCAGTTGCGCGACAGGCGCGCGACCCCGAGTGCGAACCCGAGCAGGGTGGCAAACAGGATGCCGAGCACGGAGACCAGCAGGGTGTTGAGCAGGCCCACCACGAAGGTGCGACCGAAGGTATAGGTCTCGTCGTAGGGGATGAGGCTCTGCAAGATGCCGAAACCGGCCGTGTTGCCCAGAAAATCAAAGCCTGTGGTGATGCCACGGGTGGCCAGATTGGTCAGGGCATTGTTGACGATGTAGAACAGAAACCCGATAACCGCCGCGATGGCCAGGCACTGGAAGAACAGCGCCCGCACCTTGGCGTCATACCACCAGCGGCCCTGTTCTTTCCTATGGTTTGATGCGTGTAACGCCATGAGGATGACTCCGACAAAGCCAGGGATAACATGGGGGGCCAGGCCCCCCGGTGACTGTCGACTCAGCGGATGGGTGGCGCGTACATCAGACCGCCCTTGTTCCAGAGGGCATTGATGCCGCGATCAATCTTGAGGGGGGAGCCGGCACCGACGTTGCGATCGAAGGATTCACCGTAGTTGCCGACCTGTTTGACGATGTTGTAGGCCCATTTGTCATCCAGCCCCAGCACAGTCCCTTTGGGCTCTTCCAGCCCCAGCAGACGACGGATGTCAGGGTTGGTGGACTTGAGCATCTCGTCCACGTTGGCAGAGGTGACCCCGGCCTCCTCGGCATTGAGCATGGCGTTGAGGCTCCAGCGCACCACCTTGAACCACTGATCGTCACCCTGACGCACGGCTGGGCCCAGCGGCTCCTTGGAGATGACCTCCGGCAGCACCACGGCTTCCTCTGGCTTGGTGAGCTTGATCTTGAGGGCATAGAGCTGGGACTGATCCGAGGTCAGCACGTCACAGCGGCCAGCTTCGAAGCCCTTGACGGTCTGATCCGAGGTATCGAACACCACTGGGGTGTACTTCATGCCGCCATTGGCGCGGAAATAGTCAGCCAGGTTGAGCTCGGTGGTGGTGCCGGACTGGATACAGACGGCGGCACCGTCAAGCTCCTTGGCGCTCTTGACCCCGAGGGACTGCTTGACCAGGAACCCCTGCCCGTCGTAATAATTCACCCCTGCGAACGTGAGGCCCAACGACCCATCCCGGGTCAGGGTCCAGGTGGTGTTGCGCGAGAGCAGGTCCACCTCCCCGGACTGCAGGGCGGTAAAGCGCTCCTTGGCGGTGAGGGAGACATACTTGACCTTGCTGGCGTCCCCCAGTACCGCGGCGGCCACGGCGCGGCACACGTCCACGTCGAGCCCGGTCCAGGTACCCTTGGCATCCGGGTTGGAGAACCCGGGCAGGCCGTCACCGACCCCGCACTGCACGAATCCCTTCTTCTTGACGGCATCCAGCGTACCGTCCGCCCACGCATTGGCTGCCATCAGCGACAGCGCCATCACCATACCTGCCTTGTGTATCTGCTTCATGTCACTCTTCCCTGTGGTTTGATTCGAACAGGCATCAAAATCTAGCGAGATGCCATCGTTTCCCTGCTTTTTGGCAGCTTATCCAGCCGCAGAAAAACCTGTCAATCGGTGCAATCCGGCCCAACCATGGTGCAACAGAACAAAATATCTAAACGGGGGAATATGCACTCTCAGAATCAAAAGTAGACCCTTATTTGCCAAATAGCCTGCTGCTTAAAACCCTTCTTGGCATGAGGATTATTTTTCGAAAATAAATCGGCCGCACCGCATTGGGGCAGCCATTTCTGCTGACAACTGACTCATCAGATTCGGTTTTATACCAAAAGCACCAGAGTGAGGCAGCATGGCCCCATATGGAAAAATGGCAATAACAGGCAGGGAAAAGCAAATAAACAGGAGCTAAAAGGCAGGGAAATGGCGACCTCATCTCCCGCAGGCTGGGCTTCATAAGACCAGGAGGTCATCCTCCCCGTGGACCATCCGCAATGTCGGTGATGACGCCGTTTTCGACGGTGACAAACTGCATGAATTCCCGCTTGCCGAAGTTGTATGTCCAGCGCTCGGCATACTTGACCGTCACTCTCGCCCCGAAGCCGTTCTCCTCGAAGCGGGTGAGATCTTCCTTGAGCATCGGCTGGCCACAGCGAACCAGCAGCTCTGCCGTGGTGTCTCCCTCGGTCAGCAAGGCGTTCTTGCAACGCAGGGTACCTGCCTGCACAGGCAAGGCCGCCACCAGCAACAACCACAGAACAGGTTTCATTTTGCACTCCATTTGAACAGCATGGTTCCCAGCGAGATGCACACCAGGGCGAACACCATGACCTGGCCCAGAGGGCCTGCCACCTCCTGCCATCCCGCCCCTTCCAGCATCACGGCGCGGGCTGCTTCGATGATCTGGCTGAGGGGCAGCCTGGCCGCAAGCTGCTGCAGCCAGGCGGGCGCGCCTTCCAGCGAGAACCAGACACCGGATAAAAACATCATGGGCAAGCTGATGAGATTGAGCAAACCGCTCGCCAGCTCCTCGTTCTGCAGGCGGGCGGCGATGAGCAGGCCAAGGGAGGCCATGGCCGTTCCTCCCGCCAGGGCGATCACCAGCAGCAGCCACCCCGACCCGATGAGGGGCACATCCAGCAGCCAGTAGGCCGCGCAGAAGACCAGCAGGCTCACCACCAGGGTGATCAGCACCCGTGACAGCAACTGGGCGAAGAGAAACTCCAGCGCGCCGAGCGGCGTGGCTCGCAGCCGTTTCAGCACCCCGTTCTTGCGATAACGCACGATGACAAACCCGACCCCGAACAGGCCGGAGAACATCAGGTTCATGCCGATCACCCCGGGCAGCAGCCAGTCGCCGTAGCGGATGGCGCGCCCGCTCAGGGTCTCTCTTTGCAAGGGCACCTGCACCGCCTGGCGCAGCAGATACTCGGCCATGGCCCCCTGAGGAGCGTCCGGGTTTATCCAGTAACGCCCCCCGGCGGGTGAGAGCAGCAGGTCCAGCTGATGATGACGGACCTTGAGCTGGCCTCTCGACGCCTCGTCATAGGGGATGATCTTGAGCAGCGGCACGGCGCGCAGCGGGGCATAGGTTGCGGGTAGTTCCCCCACCACCCCGATCTGCACCAGCGGTTTGGGCGGGCCGGAGAAGATGAGGGAGAAGCCGATGACCAGCAGGAGCGGGAAAAGCAGGTTCCACACCAGGGCCGCGCGATCGCGCACGAACTCGAGGGTGCGGGCATAGAAGAGCGCCCCGATGCGCTTGAGGGATCCCTTCATCGTCCACTCCCGGGATTGCATGTCGGCAAGGCGTACCGCAGTATGGAGGCCACGGTCAGACAGAACTCGGTCATCCCTCTCATGCGCCGCTCCGCAGGCTGTGGCCGGTCAGGTTCAGGAAGAGATCTTCCAGATTGGGGGAGCGCACCTGCATGCCGGTGAGCGGCACACCAAGATCCAGCAAGGCTGGCAGCAGGGTCGCCACGTCGGAGCAACAGAGCTCCACCTGATCGCCGACCGGACGCAGGGGATAGCCGAGCCCAGCCAGGGCCGGGTGACCCCCAAGACGCACCAGTACGCCGTCGAAGTGTTGCGCCAGCAAGGCAGCCGGCGTATCCAGACTGAGCAGGTGGCCGTGATCGACGATGGCAATCAAATCGCACAGCTGCTGCGCTTCGTCCATGTAGTGGGTGGTGAGCACCACCGTCTTGCCCTGGGCCTTGATCGCCTCTATTCGCTGCCAGAAGTGGTGGCGCGCCTGGGGATCCAGTCCTGTGGTGGGCTCATCCAGAAACAGCAGTTCGGGATCCCCGAGCAGGGCCAGGGCCAGCAGCAGGCGCTGACGCTGGCCCCCCGAGAGCTTGCGACTGTCCCTGTCGATGAACTCGCCCAAGGCGCACAGATCGATGAGCAGCTCCCGTGACAAGGGATTGGGGTAGAGGCTGGCGAACAGACGCAGGGTATCGCGCACCGTCAGGAAATCCTGCAGCGCCGTGTGCTGGAACTGGATGCCGATGCGGGAGCGATAATCCGGGCCGCGCGGGGCGCCGTGAAACAGGATCCGGCCGCTGTCCGGGGTGAGGATCCCCTCCAGCAGCTCGATGGTCGTGGTCTTGCCCGCCCCGTTCGGGCCGAGCAGGCCGAAACAACTGCCGGCGGGAATGGCAAAGCTGAGCCCGTCCACCGCCTTGACGCCGGGGAAGTGCTTGACGAGATCGACGACCTCGATGATGGCTGCCATGGCGTGTCTCCCTCACATGGCCGGAATGGACGACGCTCTGACTATATCCAAATCCCCGCCGAAGGCACATGGCCCGTTTGGGCGCCCAAAAACAAACGGCGACCCCAGGGTCGCCGTTTGCATCACACCAGCCGGATCACAGGATGTCCAGCAGCTCCACTTCGAATACCAGAGCGGAGTACGGCGGGATGGAGCCGGCGCCACGGGCACCGTAGGCCAGATCCTGCGGAATGTAGAGCTTCCACTTGGAGCCAACCGGCATCATCTGCAGCGCTTCCACCCAACCGGCGATCACGCCGGTCACCGGGAACTCGGCCGGTTGGCCGCGCGCAACGGAGCTGTCGAACACGCCACCGTGGGTGAATGTACCGTGGTAGTGCACGCGCACGGACTGACCGGCAACCGGCACGGCGCCATTGCCTTCGACCATGACTTCATATTGCAGACCGGAGTCGGTGGTCTTCACTTCGGCGCGCTTGGCGTTGTCGGCCAGGAAGGCTTCGCCTTCGGCGGCAGCGGCCTTGGCGGCAGCTTCCTGCTCTTCCTGCATGCGGGCGGTGATGACCTGGAAGGCATCGTTGATATCGTCACGGCTGACCGCGAACTCCAGACCGTTCAGGGCATCTGCCAGACCTTGTTGCAGGGCCGGGATATCCAGACCGGCGAAGGCTTGCTGAGCCAGTTGGTCGCCCATGTTGCGGCCGATGCCGTAGCTGGCCTTCTGTTCGATAGAGTCGTATTGGGACATTGAGAGGTTGCTCCGGGTCCTGATGGTAAAAGAGACGGGATGATAACAGACTTTTTTGCACCGTGCTGCCAAGACGCCCCTCAATTGCCCGCCGGTGGGAGACGCCTCACATCGGCCCCCTCATCCCCGCCCCTTCTCCCGCAAGGGGAGAAGGGAGCAAAACAGGGCACCATGCCGCCGCACAGTCTGTATCAGGCCCTGTCCAGCAGTGCCCTCACCGCCGCGACCTTGGCGCCGTCGGTGATGTTGACCCGGCCGTCGTTAGAGGTGCCCATGTTGTCGTCACAGAGAGGGGCACCATGGCGCCGCACGGTCTGCATCAGGCCTTGTCCAGCAGTGCCCGCACCGCTGCGACCTTGGCGCCGTCGGTGATATTGACCCGGCCATCGTCAGAGGTGCCCATGTTCACACCATGGGGCACCATGCCGCCGCGCCAGCCCATGCCGGACATGTGCACTTCATTGACGCCGGTGAATTCGATGATGGTGCGCACGTTGTCGGCGTTGACCCCGGCCCCCGGCATCAGGCTGGCCCGTCCCGCCAGCGCCTGGTGCATGGCCTGCAGGGTTTCGAGCCCCGCCAGCGCGGTCGGCGCATGGCCGGAGCTCAGAATGCGCTCGCAACCCGCCGCGACGATCGTCTCGAGATCCAGCCGCCAGTCGGAGGAGAGATCGATGGCCCGGTGGAAGGTGACGCCGAGCGGCCCCGCCGCCTCGACCAGTTGCCGGAGCTTGCCTTCGGGTACCCGTCCATCTTCATCCAGCAGACCGACCACCACCCCTTGCAGGCCGGCGGCACGTGCGGCGGCGATATCCTGCAGCATGATGTCGAACTCCCCCTCGCCAAAACAGAAATCCCCGGCACGGGGCCGGATCATGGCGTAGACGGGGATGGTGGCGTGGCGCGCCACCTGCTGCATGAAACCATAGGAGGGAGTGAGGCCACCCAGCCCCAGCGCAGAGCAGAGCTCGATGCGATCGGCGCCGGCCGCCTGGGCGGTGAACAGGGATTCGAGGTTGTCGATACAGATTTCAAGACGGGTCATGATGACTCCTTGTTCGGGGAGATCAGACCCTCTGTCCGATCTCACAGATTGAGCAGGGCTGCACCGCGCACACCGCCGGCTCCACCGAAGCGGGCCTCGCGGATCGCCGGCAGGGCAACACCGGGCAGCAGGTGGCCGGGCAGACGTTTGGGCAACTCCTCATAGAGGGCTGGCAGGGCGCTCAGGCCGCCCCCCAGCACCACCACATCGGGATCAATCACCGAGATGGCGGTGGCGAGGCCGGCGGCGATGATCTCGAGCCAGCAGTCGATGGTCGAGAGGGCCGCCGCCTCACGGGCATCGGCACGGGCGACGATCTGGTGGCCGCTCACCCGTTCCCCATGAACATGGTGGTATAGCCGCTCCAGGCCCGTGCCCGACGCATAAGTTTCGAAACAGACCAGGCGCCCGCAGCCACAGCGGGGACGGGGCAAATCCGGGTATTTCATCAGGATGGTGGCGGGCAGCGGGTAGTGACCGATCTCCCCCGCCAGCCAGTTGCGCCCCTGGATGAGTTTGCCCGCCAGGTAGACGGCGCCGCCGATGCCGGTGCCTATGGTGACGCCGAGGGCGCTGCCAGCACCGTCTGCGGCCCCCTGATGCACTTCCGACCAGAGGAAACAGTTGGCGTCATTGTCGACCTTGACCGGTCGGCCCAGCAGCTCGGCCAGATCCGCCCCCAGATGGCGGCCATGGATGGCGGGCAGGTTGGCCGCCACTATGCTCCCGTCGAGGCGATTGAGTATCCCCGGAAACCCGATGCCGACGACCCCTTTCACCCCGAAGCGCGCATCCGCCGCCTCGACCCGCTCGCGGATCAGCTGCTGCAACCCTTCGTAATCATTGCCGGGAGTGCTCATGCGCTCCTCGTGACAGAGATTCAAGGCGCCGTCATACACAGCGAACGCTATCTTGGTGCCGCCAATGTCAAATCCGTAGTACATGCCACACTCCCTTGTGGTGGACCCGGCCACCTCAGTCTGTCCAGATTGGGCACATTGTATTAATTCGCAAAAAAAATAAAGTGACCGGGGACGAAAAACGGGAGCCAGCTCAAAGCAAACGGAACATTTGTCGCTGTTGGCAAGGTTGTCCGAGGCTCATCAGGGTGCGCTCCTGACCGTCGAACATGAAGCCGCGGCGCAGGTAGAATCCCTCGCCGATGTGATTGCCATCCAGCAGCCAGAGCCTGACGCACTCGCAACCGGCCCGGCGCATCTGCACCGCCACCGCCTGCCACAGCCGTTTGCCATGACCCTGACGCCAATGATCGGGATGAAGGTAGAGCGCCCGGATCCGCGCCGTCATCAAGCCTTCCTCCAAAGAGGGCTGCCAGTAGAGCAGGCCGATGACCACGTCGTCCTGACAGACCAGCATGGGAACGGGGCCGGGCTCGGCGAGCCGATGTCGCCAGATCTGCAGGTGGTCGGTCACCGCCAGCTGGGCCAGCATGTCGGCCCCCAGCACCTCTCCGTAGGCCGCCAGCCAACTCGCCCGCTGCATCACCGTCATGGCGGCGGCATCGGCGGGACGCGCCAGGCGCAGGCTTACGCCTTGCACTGGGGAACCAGTCCTGATGCTTTCGCCTGCTGGTACAGGGGCTGCACTTCGGCCTGCTGGGCCTGCAGGTTGGCGATCCGGCTCTTGCCGCTGGGGTGGGTGGAGAGCAACTGGGGCGGTGCCTTGCCACCGGAGGCGGCGCTCATGTTCTGCCACAGGGTGACGGCTTCGGCCGGGTTGAACCCGGCGCGGGCCATCAGCTCGAGACCGAGCCGGTCCGCCTCGCTCTCCTGGGTTCTGCCATAAGGCAGGGCTATCCCCACCTGGACCCCGAGGCCCAGGGCGGCCATGGTGGCAGCGCCCCCGAGGCTGTCGCTGCTGCCGATGGCGGCGTCCGCCACCGCCAGCCCGATACCGGTCAGCTGATCCCGGGAGAGACGCTCGTTGGAGTGTTGGGCCAGCACGTGGGTCAGCTCGTGACCGATGACGGTGGCGAGCTGGTCCTGATTCTTGGCGACTTTCAACAGGCCGCTGTACACGCCTATCTTGCCGCCGGGCAGGGCGAAGGCGTTGATCTCCTTGGAGTCGAACACCACTACCTCCCAGCTGGTGATGCCATAGCTGGCAGGCACCTGGGCGGTCACCGCCTTGGCCACGCAGCTCACATAGGCATTCATCCTGGCATCCGTGCTTACCTTCTCCTGCTGCTTCATCTGGGTGAAGGAGTCGGCGCCCAGCTGGTTCATCTGCTGGGGGGAGAAAAGCAGCATCTGGTTGCGACCGGTCGGTGACTGGGCGCAACCGGCCAGCAGGGCGCTGCACAGGGCCGTCAGGGCCAGTCTGGAGAGGGAAGATGCGCGCATGAGAGGGTCCTTTTCCGTGAAGTTGCCCTATTCTCGGAAATGCCGCCGCCCGGCGCAAGCCGGGCGCTGCGCCCTGCGACCAAAAAGATCCTGGGGCGCACCAATGAAAACGAGCCCGCATGGGGCTCGTTTTTCTGCAAGGGCATGTTGTTACATGATGCCCAGCTTCTTCAGGTCGGCCTGAACCACCTTGGCCGGGACCGGCACATAGCCGTCCTTGGCAACGATGGTCTGGCCCGCCTTGGAGAGCATCATCTTCACAAACTCCTGCTCCATCGGGGAGAGCGGCTTGTTCGGATGCTTGTTCACGTAGACGTACAGGAAGCGCGACAGCGGGTACTTGCCGGTGATGGCGTTGTCGGAGCTCGCCTCGATGAAGGTCTTGCCATCCTTGGAGAGCGGAACGGCGCGCACCCCGGAGGTGACGTAGCCGATACCGGAGTAACCGATGCCGTTCAGGGAGGAGGAGACGGACTGTACCACGGAGGCGGAGCCCGGCTGCTCGTTCACGCCGCTCTTGAAGTCACCGTTGCACAGGGCGTGTTCCTTGAAGTAACCGTAGGTACCGGACACGGAGTTGCGACCGAACAGTTGCAGATCCTTGCCGGACCAGCTGCCGTCCAGACCCAGATCAGACCACTTGGTGGCCGCCTTGGCTTCGCCGCACTTGAGGGTGCTGGAGAAGATGGCGTCGATCTGCGACATGGTCAGCCCCTTGATGGGGTTGTCCTTGTTGACGAACACGGCCAGGGCATCGACAGCGACGCGGATGGCGGTCGGCTTGTAGCCGTAGCGCTTCTCGAATGCCTCCTCTTCACCAGCCTTCATGGCACGGCTCATGGGGCCAAACTGGGCGACGCCCTCGGTCAGGGCAGTCGGTGCGGTGGAAGAACCGGCGGCCTGGATCTGCACGTTGACGTTGGGATACATGCGCTTAAATTCTTCGGCCCACAGGGTCATCATGTTGGCCAGGGTGTCCGAGCCGACAGAGGACAGGTTGCCCGAGATGCCGCTGGTCGGTGTGTATTCCGGCAGGTCTTTATCCACACCGGCAGCCAGAGCGCTGACAGAAAACAGGGTTGCTGCGGTGAATCCGATGACACCAGCCAGTTTGTTGAGTTTCATCCAATCTCTCCAAGTCCAAGGTTGCAGAAGGCAATCGTCAGGTTGACGTCTAAACGTGGTTGACACCCGATCGCAATGATCCGTGGGCCAGCACCACTCCTTCTCCAGTGTTACAGAAGGTCCGTTCTTTAAGACGGCGCCAGTATCTGGCCTGGCAGTGACAAATTTATGGAATTTATATGACACTTTGATGACATGGGCCGAGAGTGGCCCGGATGAAAAAAGGGCTGCGATGCAGCCCTTCTCTCGTTGCTAACACATTGACACAAAATATTATTTCACCAGCACCATGCGGGCGGGAATGAGAAAGCTGAAGCGGCTGCCCGCACCGACCCGGCTCTCGATATCGAGATGGGCATCGTGATGACTCAGGGCATGCTTGACGATGGCAAGGCCGAGCCCGGACCCTCCGGTGTGGCGCGAGCGGGCCTTGTCGACCCGATAGAACCGCTCGGTGAGCCGCGCCAGATGCTCGGGGGGGATCCCCTCCCCCTCATCCTGCACCGCAAACAGCGCCATGCTCCCCTGCTTGCGCCACTCCACGGTGATCTTGCGCCCCGCCGGGGTGTAGTGGATGGCGTTGTAGACCAGGTTGGAGACGGCGCTGCGCAGCTGATCCTGATCCCCGCGCACCAGCAGATTGGGCTGGACCATGAAGACGATCTCGTGGGCCCGCTCGCCGGAGAGCGCCCGCGCCTCCTGCTCCAGCAGCCCCAGCATGGCGGGCATGTCCACCAGATGGGAGAGATCCACGGTGGGCGCCGCCTCGATGCGCGACAGGGTGAGCAGCTGGTTGACCAGATTGTCCATGCGGATCGTCTGCTCCATCATCACCTTGTGCGCCTTGGCCCACATGGCGGGGGGCGGCGGCTCCTCGGTCATCTCCAGATACCCCTTGAGCACGGTGAGGGGGGTGCGCAGCTCGTGAGAGACGTTGGAGACGAAGTGCTTGCGCGTCTTCTCCAGGCTGCGCAGCCGGGTCACATCCCGCACCACCAGCATGGCCTGGTCCTCCGCATAGGGCATGATGCGAAATTCGAGGAACTTCTCCTCGTTGATGGGGGAGTGCATCTCGAACGGCTCGTCATACTGCCCCTTGCCCAGATAGGCGACGAAGGCGGGGTGACGGATCAGGTTGCCGATGTGCTGGCCGGCATCCTCGGGCCAGCGAAAGCCGAGCAGTTGCTCCGCCAGCCGGTTGCACCAGAGGATGCTGCCGTCGGTGCGAAACACCACGGCCGCATCGGGCAGCGCCTCCGCCCCTTCCCGAAAGCGGCGGATGAGGCCCGCCAGCTCCCGGCGCCGGGCCCGGTGACGCTGCTGCAACTTGTAGATGCCGTTGAAGATGTGCTCCCAACTGCCGCTGCCGTGGGGCGGCACCAGGCTGCGATCGTGCCACAGCCAGTCCGACAGCCGCTTCTGGAAGCGGTAGTGCCAGACCAGGTGCACCACAGTGGCCACCAGCAGGCAGAGAACGAGATGATCGATTAACCAACCTACCAAGACGAAGGGGCTGTAGAAGAACGCCATTCGCCACAACTGTCGCCGCCAGGCGTAAGGTTGCAACATTAAGATCTCCTAGAGACAGCAAAGAGCCGGGTCCAATGCCCGCCGGCAGGCGCTGGCGGCACTGGCCCTGGCCTAGAGACGGGTCGAGAAGCGGTAGCCGGCCCCGCGCACCGTCTGGATCAATCTGTCGTGCCCCGTCTCTTCGATGGCCTTGCGCAGGCGGCGAATGTGTACGTCTACCGTCCTGTCCTCGACATACACGTTGGTACCCCAGACGTTGTTGAGCAACTGCTCGCGGCTGTAGACCCGCTCGGGGTGGGTCATGAAGAAGTGCAGCAGCTTGAATTCGGTCGGCCCCATGTCGAGGGCCTTCTCCTCGGCACTGACCCGGTGGGAAACGGGATCCAGCTTGAGCCCCTGCACCTCGATCACCTCGTCCACCGAGGTGGGAGAGACACGGCGCATCACGGCGTGCAGGCGGGCGGTGAGCTCCTTGGGGGAGAAGGGTTTGGTGATGTAGTCGTCGGCACCGGCCTCGAGCCCGCGCACCTTGTCCTCTTCCTCGCCCCGGGCGGTCAGCATCACCACCGGGATCTGGCGAGTCATCTCATCCTGCTTGAGCTGCTTGAGGAACTGGATACCGCTGCCGCCTGGCATCATCCAGTCCAGCACGATGAGTTCAGGGTAGGGTTCGCGCACCTTTGCCAGTCCATCGGCGTAATCTTCTGCTTCTACTGTTTCATATCCCTTCTGCTCAAGCACGAAGCAGAGCATTTCGCGGATCGGTGCCTCGTCCTCGACCACCAGAATTCGCTTAGCCATATCCCTTCTCTCTCCTCTGTGAAGATGGGTGCGCCAATTATTAGAACTTTCTGTGACACTTTTATGACTTTATGACGGGCGGGATGATAAACGTTTTCAGATTCAGTTGGCAGCAGCGAGTTGCAGCAGGTCCCAGCGATTGCCACTGATGTCCTCGAACACCACCACGGTACCGTAAGGTTCGAGGCGCGGCTGTTCACAAAAATGAACGCCATAGGCCTGCATCCGCTCGTAATCGCCCCAGAAGTCGTCGGTCTCAAGGAACAGGAAGACCCGACCGCCCCCCTGGCGACCGATGGCGGCGCGCTGCTCCTCGTTGGCCGCGCGGGCCAGCAGCAGGGCGGAGCCGGGAGCCCCCTTGGGAGCGACCCGCACCCAGCGTTTGCCCGGTTTGCCCGGCTCCTTGAGGGGCGTGTCCTCCAGCAGTTCGAACCCCAGCCCCCGGGTGAAGAAGGCGATGGCCTCGTCGTAATCCGCCACCAGCAGCGTCAGGGCGCCAATGTGTTGTGCCATGGCATCTCTCCTCAGATAAATGATGGGGCGCATGATAGCCCCGCACGGCCATGGGCTCCAGCGCCGGATCAGTCGGGCGCCACCTCCACCCGGTTGCGACCATTCTGCTTGGCCTGATAGAGCGCCTCGTCGGCCCGCTTGAGCGCCTGCTCCAGGCTATCCTTGCGCCGCTCGGCCACCCCGAAGGAGGCGGTGATCCCGAGCCCCAGCGGCCAGTGCCTGTACCCCTCCAGCGCCCCTCTCAGCCGCTCCGCCAGGGCGGCGGCCCGTCCCTCGTCGTAATGGAGGCAGACCAGCACGAACTCCTCCCCGCCCCAGCGCACTAGTCGGCACAGGCTGTCGCAATGGCGCAGCAGCTCGCTCACCATGTGCTTGAGCACCTCGTCCCCCACCGGGTGGCCGTGACCGTCGTTGACCCCCTTGAAGTGATCGATGTCGATGTAGATGAAGGAGAGCGGCATCTCGCCGAGCTCCCCGAGCAGCTTTTCGCCGCCGAGCCGATTGAGGGCCCCGGTCAGGGGATCGTAACGGGCCTCCTCCTCGGTGCGCCGGTTCTGCTCGCACAGGCTCGCACTCAGGGCTTCAGCCGCGAGGCGCGCCTCCCTGGCCTTGCGCAGCCGATCGCCAAACATCAGATTCTGGACCAGGAAGAGCAGCACGCCGTAGACAAGCCACCCCAGCAGCAGATAGCGATAGAAGTCCCCCGGCTTGCACCAGCGGCCATAGAACTCCAGTCGCTCGAGCCGCAACCGGTACTCCCCCGGCAGCATCTTGTCATCGGAGGCGATCTCGATGGCGTAAACATGGTGCAGATCCGGCCCCTGCTGGACCAGCGGGATGTCGTACTGCTGCACCCACCAGGAGCTGGGGGCAAAGACATTCAGGGGGACATCCTGCTCACGACCAAAATCCCTGGCGGTGAAGAGCACTTCGTTGAACTTGTGGGAACTCTCGTCTTCCCGCGTCGAGTAGACGGGATCGTAGTTGCGCAGATAAAGGCGCCAGGCCTGTACCCCCTGCCCTTCTACATCCAGCCTCACCCGCACCCCGGTGAAGCCGGAGAGATCCAGCCCCTGCTCGGGATCGGTCAGGGTCAGAACCAGCTCGCAGAAAGGATAGGCATATTGGCTTCGCAGGGTGCACTGGATGGCGGGTCTGTCGCCCCCCTGACTCAGGGTGGCAACGGAGGAGCCCTTGTGGGCCCTGTCATCCTGGGCACGCACGGACAAACCGGCCTGGCTCAGGATGTCGAGCCGCCGCTCGGGTCCGAATTCGAATAACACCATGGCCAGCAGGCTCGCCGCCAGCAGGCACCAGAACAACAGCGTCGTCATGCGGGAATAGGAAGGGATCATCGGCATCACACCTGAAAAAGGGCTTTTACCCTACACCTTGAAGCGCCGGACCGCGCTGATCCAGATCCAAGGTTATTACACGCGCCGCACCGGGCGCAGACGAGTGCCGACTAGCCGGCACGGGCCCCATGGGGCGCAAGCGGCATCGGCCAACAGCCGGGAGAGAGGCGGGGGGCCTCGTCGGTCGTAAGATGGATCATTGCGCACTCCCTGCGATGGAAACATAACGAAAAAACGTCCTTGCCACCGCAGTCTACACAAGCGCTGGACGGCGCGACACCCGTTACCCCTCCTCCCGCAGCGCCCGATAGAGGGTGGTGCGACTGATGCCAAGACGGCGCGCCGCCTCGCTCACGTTGCCGCCGCACTCCGTCAGGGTCTGCTGCACCCGCTGCCGGCTCTGCTCGCGCAGGGTATTCCCTCCCAAAGGTGAGCTCGCTCCCCCCGCCACGGCGGGCAGATGCAGATGGGCAGGTTCAATCCAGCCCTGCCCCTCTGCCAGTACACAGGCCACCTCCAGCGCCTGTTTGAGCTGGCGCACGTTGCCGGGCAGCGGGTGGGCCAGCAACCGCTGCTCCGCCTCCCGGCTCAGTTGTAGCGCCGGGTCCATCTGGGCGAGCAGGTTCAGGATCAGCCCCTGACGCTCGGGCACCGACCAGGCCCGCAGGGGGGCCAGTTGCTGGCGCCAGCCGCAGATGCGGTAGTAGAGATCTTCGCGAAAGGTGCCGGCCGCCACCATGGCCGCCAGATCCCGATGACTGGCGCTGACCAGCCAGAAATCCACCGCCTCGGGTCTGTGGCTGCCCACCGGGGTGACGACGCGCTCCTGCAACACCCGCAGCAGCCGGGTCTGGGCCTGGAGCGGCAGCTCGCCAATTTCATCCAGCATCAGGATGCCGCCGTGGGCGGCGCGCAGATAGCCCTGGCTGCCCTGGCTGCGGGCACCGCTGAAGGCCCCCCCCACATAGCCGAACAGCTCAGCCTCCACCAGCTCCGCCGGCAGGGCGCCGCAGTTGACGCACACCAGAGGCCGCGCCCGACGGCTCGATCTAGCGTGCAGGGTGCGCACCAGGTGCTCCTTGCCGCTGCCGGTCTCCCCCTCGATGAGCAATGAGATGCCCCGCTCCAGCATCTTGAGCGGCACCTGCTGCGCCTGCGATCCCCCCTCCTCAACCGCGCTCGGCAGGGGGAGCCTGGCGGCGCGCTCCCCCGCCTCCGGCACCAATCGCAGCCCGCGGCGCTCGCGCAGCAGCTGCTTGCCGTCGAAGGGGTGCTGGCCGAGCCAGAGCCGACCGGCCCGGTTGGCCCCGAGCAGCTCGCCCCCCTCCCCCAGCAGCAGGCGGGCAGACCAGAGACTCTGGGGATCGAGATCCACCAGCCAGCCCGGCTGGCGGGCCAGCAGGGCGTTTTCCAGGGTCATGGCCAGGAGGCGCACGGTGCCCAGCATGTCGCCGCCGTGGTGGGCCGCATCGGTGGAGATGTCGAGCACGCCGAGCAGCTGCCCGTCCGGCCCGAGCAGGGGACAGGCGCTGCAACTGAGAAAGCTGTGCTGGGCGAAGAAGTGCTGCGCCCCCAGCACCTGTACCTCGCTCTGCTCGGCCAGCGCGGTGCCGATGGCGTTGGTGCCCTTGCTCGCCTCCCCCCAGCGGGCGCCGCTGCGCAGGAAGATCCGCTCGGCATGGCGGGCAAACCGGTCGTCTCCGCTCACCGCGAGGATGGCCCCCTCGCCGTCACACAACAGCAGACGACAGGGTCTGCCCGCCAGCAACTGGCCAAAGAGCGGCAGCACGAAGCGCTGGAAGCAGGCGATGAGCGTCCTGTGCTGCTCCTGGCGAGCCGACAGCTCCCCCTGGGGCAGCAAGTCCAGCTCGGCGCTCTGCTGGCGGCTCAGCCCCTGATGCAGGCAGCGCTCCCAGGAGCGCTGGATTGGGCTGGCACCGGATTGAGGCAACTCGCTCATCACACCTCCTTCTACACACTCGCGAATAGGGCCGCCTTGGGGAAGCGCCTTCATCACGTCTCCTGTTCACAAACGGCACAGTGTCACACCCGATGTTCAGAAACGGCACAGTTCGGGGGCCGTCCAGGGGGGCACTGGTTAACCAAGATACCCCTTGGCACCCCGTTTGATAACGTTTTTGCAACCTTTTTTGTGTAGAGCGCCGCCCGCTGGCACGCCCCTTGCGATGACAGGAAGCAACCGGACTGCCCGCCAGGCCGGTCAGGACCACACACACATAAGGATGATGAGATGATTTATACCGCTCCCGGTCAGGCAGGTGCCCTGGTCAGCTTCAAATCCCGTTATGACAACTTCATCGGTGGCGACTGGGTGGCGCCGCGCGCCGGCCGCTATTTCGAGAACATCTCGCCGGTGGATGGCCGGGTGTTCTGCGAGGTGGCCCGCTCCGACGCCGCCGACATCGAGCTCGCCCTGGACGCGGCCCACAAGGCGTTCGCCAGCTGGAGCAAGACCAGCGTCACCGAGCGCAGCAACCTGCTGCTGCGCATCGCCGATCGCATCGAACAGAACATTGAGCGGCTTGCCGTCGCCGAGACCTGGGAGAACGGCAAGGCGGTGCGCGAGACCCTGGCCGCCGACCTGCCCCTGGTGGTGGATCACTTCCGCTACTTCGCCGGCTGCATCCGCGCTCAGGAGGGCTCCGCCGCCGAGCTGGACCAGAACACCGTCAGCTACCACTTCAAGGAGCCCATCGGGGTGGTCGGCCAGATCATCCCGTGGAACTTCCCCCTGCTGATGGCCGCCTGGAAGCTGGCCCCGGTACTGGCGGCCGGCTGTTGCAGCGTGCTCAAGCCCGCCGAGCAGACCCCGGTCACCATCATGCTGATGATGGATCTCATCAAGGACATCCTGCCCCCTGGCGTGGTCAACGTGGTCAACGGCTTCGGCGCCGAGGCGGGCCAGGCGCTCGCCACCAGCAACCGGATCCAGAAGCTCGCCTTCACCGGTTCAACTGAAGTGGGCGCCCATATCCTGCGCTGCGCCGCCGACAAGCTGATCCCCTCCACCGTGGAGCTCGGTGGCAAGTCCCCCAACATCTACTTCGCCGACGTGATGCAGCACGAGAGCAGCTACATCGACAAGGCGGTGGAAGGGATGCTGATGACCTTCTTCAACCAGGGCGAGGTGTGCACCTGCCCCTCCCGCGCCCTGGTGCAGGCCAGCATCTATGACGACTTCATGGACAAGGTGCTGGCCCGCGCCCGCACCATCGTGCAGGGCAACCCCCTCGACACCACGACCCAGGTGGGGGCCCAGGCGTCCCGCGAGCAGTTCGACAAGATCCTGAGCTACATGGAGATCGGCCGCGGCGAAGGGGCCAAGATGCTGCTGGGCGGCGGCCCGGCCAAGGTGAGCGGGCTGGAGGGGGGCTTCTACATCCAGCCCACCATCTTCTCGGGCCAGAACAAGATGCGGGTGTTCCAGGAGGAGATCTTCGGGCCGGCGCTCGGGGTCACCACCTTCAAGGACGAGGCGGATGCCCTGGCCATTGCCAACGACACCCAGTACGGGCTGGGGGCCGGCCTGTGGACCCGGGACAGCAACCTGGCCTGGCGCATGGGGCGCGGCATCCAGGCCGGCCGGGTCTGGGTCAACTGCTACCACGCCTACCCGGCCCACGCGGCCTTTGGCGGCTACAAGAAGTCAGGGATCGGTCGCGAGACCCACAAGATGATGCTGGACCACTACCAGAACACCAAGAACCTGCTGGTGAGCCACGACATCAACCCCCTCGGCTTCTTCTAAGCCCATCCCGTGATCCACAAGGGCGCCTGCGGGCGCCCTTTTTCATGCGGTTCAGGCCACGGGTTGGCCCAGTTGCTGGCGATAGCGCTGGGGGGCGCAGCCCTGTTCGCGCTGGAACATGGCGATGAAAGCCGAGGTGGAGGCGTAACCGAGGCGCCAGGCGATCTCCTGCACCGGCATCTCGCCCCGCAGCCAGTCCAGCGCCTTCACCAGCCGCAGCCGGGTGCGCCACTGGCCGAGGCTCATGCCAAGCTCCTTCTGGCAGCGCCGCGCCAGGGTGCGCTCCGTGGTGTGCAGCGCCCTGGCCCACTCCACCAGCGTGCGGTTGTCCTCCGGCGCCGCCTGCAATGCCGCCAGCAAGGGGGCCAGCAGGCGATCCCGGCTCTGGGGCAGGTAGCTCGGCTGGCAACGGGTGCGGGCCAGCTTCTCGATGAAGAGCTCACCCTGACGGGCATCCCACTCATCCTCCATGTGCCCGACCCGGCGCTGGGTGAAGTCCTCCAGCAGGGCCCGCAGCAAGGGGGTGAGGGCCAGCAGCTGGGGTTCCCGTGGCAGGCGCGGTGCCAGGGCGTGGCTCACGTAGATGGAGGTGTAATCCAGGGTCTGCTCGTTGAAGGCGGTGTGGGGCAGGTCCGCCGGCACCCAGATGAGGTAGTCCGGAGGCGCCACCAGCCGCTCTCCCCCCACCTCCACCACCATGACCCCCAGGCTGATGAGGCTGAGCTGACCCCAGGGGTGGGCGTGCTCGGCGCAGGCGTTGCCCCCCTGGATCTGGCTGTAGCGAAAGTAGAGGGGGTTGGGGTCGGCCAGCAGGCGATCCTGCTCGGCCAGGGTGAGGGTGCCCATGCAGATTGTCCCAAAGCGGTTATGACATGTCTTATTTACGCTACTTACCTCGTTCAAGACAAGGCTAGACTCTCCCCATCGTACCAAGGAGTGCCTATGCCTTTTCTCTTCCCCCTGCTCGCCATCCTGATCTGGGCCGCCAATACCGTGGTCTCCAAGGCCGCCGCCGGCGTGCTGGATCCCGCCGCCATCTCCTTCTATCGCTGGGTGATCGCCGCCCTCGCGCTCTCCCCCTTCTGTCTGCCGCAGCTCTGGCGCCGCCGGGCCGACATCCGCCCCTGGCTCGGCAAGCTGCTGGTGCTCTCCCTGCTCGGCATGGTGCTCTACCAGTGCCTCGCCTACTACGCCGCCCACAGCACCTCGGCCACCAACATGGGGGTCATCGGCTCCCTGCTGCCCCTGCTCACCCTGCTCATCGGGGCCTGCTGCTTTGGCCAGAAGCCGGGCAAGCAGGCGCTGCTCGGCATGAGCCTCTCCCTGTTCGGGGTGCTCTGGCTGCTGGGTCAGGGCAACCCCCTGGCACTGCTGCACAGCGGCATCAACCCCGGCGACGGCATGATGTTGCTGGGGGCGGCCAGCTATGCCCTCTATGGCCTGCTGATCCGCCGCTGGCAACTGCCGTTCGGCCCCTGGCTCAACCTCTACCTGCAGATCCTGCTGGCGGTGCTGCTGCTCATCCCGGTGGCCCTCTCTGCCGACTCCCTGGCCATTCCCGCCCAGGGCTGGAGCATGGTGCTGTTCGCCGGCCTCGCCTCCTCCATCTTCGCCGCCTACTGCTGGATGCGCGGCCTCGCCACCCTGGGGGCGGAGCGCACCTCGGTCTTCATGAACCTGATGCCCCTGTGCACGGCCCTCATCGCCGTCATCACCCTGGGGGAGCCCATCCACGGCTATCACCTGCTGGGGGGCGGCCTCATCCTGACCGGGGTCACGCTCTCCCAGCTCAAGCCGAGGGTACGCCGTCCTCTGCCGGAAGGGGCCTGAGCCGGCCAGCACCATGAAAGAAGGGAGCCTCGGCTCCCTTTGTCATTTTCCCGCCCAGGTGGTGCCCTCAACGGAGCGAGCAGGCCAACCCGGGGCGGGCTGAGTGCGGGCCGCTCATGCGTTCACCCCCTTCATCCCCTCGGCGGTATAGCGCTCCCCCGCCACCGGCAGGGTCCGGACGGCCTGTCCCAGGGCCCCTAGCTCTGCAGGGGAGAGGCGCACCGAGAGGGCGCCGAGGTTATCCTCAAGGTGGGTCAGGCGCCGGGTGCCGGGGATGGGCACTATCCCCTCCCATTGCGCCAGCAGCCAGGCCAGGGCTATCTGCGCCGCCGAGCATCCCTTCTGCTGCGCCAGGGCCATGACCGCCTGCACCAGGGTGCGGTTGGTGGCGAGGTTTTCCCCCTGAAACCGCGGCAGGCCGGCCCGAAAATCCCCCTCCTCGAACACCGCCTCCTGCTGGTAACGCCCGGTCAGAAACCCGCGCCCCAGGGGGGAGTAGGCCACCAGACCAATCCCCAGCTCCCGGCAGGCGGGCAGCACCGCCGCCTCCACCTCCCGCGTCCAGAGGGAGTATTCGGTCTGCACCGCCGCCACCGGGTGTACGGCATGGGCGCGCCTCAGGGTGGCTTCGCTCACCTCGCACAGACCGATGCGGGCTATCTTGCCCTCCTGCACCAGTTGCGCCAGCCCGGCCATGGTCTCCTCGACGGGATGGGCCGGATCGAGGCGGTGCACATAGTAGAGATCGATCTGCTCGATGCCGAGGCGGCGCAGGGAACCCTCGCAGCTCTGGCGTGCATAGCGGGCGCTGTTGTCGAGGGTACGCCTGTACTCCCCGTGCTGGCGCACGATGCCAAACTTGGTGGCGACCTTCACCTGCCCCCGCCGGGTCGCGAGAAAACGCCCGATCAGCGCCTCGTTGTGGTGGGGGCCGTACATGTCGGCGGTGTCGAGCAGGTCGATGCCCCGCTCCACCGCCTCCGCCAGCACCCGCAAGGACGTCTCATCGTCCCGCGGCCCGTAGAATTCGCTCATCCCCATGCAGCCCAGCCCCAGTGCAGAGACCTGCAGGTTGGCTCCCAGTGTTCGTCGTTGCATCGCATTTTCTCCCTGACAAGTTGCAGGGGAGTATGGTCTTCCGAAAATGAATGAGATATAGAGATAACTGGCAACCTATCTTCCGATTATGGAAACGCTATGCACGATCCCCTGCTCTGGGACGACGCCCGCGTCTTCCTGGCCATCACCCGCAGCGGCACCCTGAGCGGTGCCGCCCACGCCCTGCGCATGGGGGTGGCCACCGTCTCCCGGCGCCTGGACAGGCTGGAGGCGGCCCTCGGCCTGCCCCTGTTCAGCCGCCACCAGCAGGGCTATCGCCTGACCGACGACGGGGAGGCCCTGCTTGAGCGAGCCGAAGCGCTGGAACATGCGGGGCTGGCCTTTGGCGAGGCGGGGCAGTTGCAGGGACAGGTGGCCGGCACCGTGCGCCTCGCCACCGCCGAGAACCTGGCCAATCCCCTCATCATCCCCTCCCTGCCGACGCTCTTTGCCCAGCACCCCGAGCTGAGGGTGGAGCTGGTCACCGGGGTGCAGACGGTGAACCTGCACCGGCGCGATGCCGATCTCGCGGTGCGCATGGTCAAGCCCGATGCCGGCCACCTCACCCTGCGGCGCCTGGGCACCCTGGGCTTTGGCCTCTACGGGACCGGCGCCTACCTGGATGCCCGCAGCCCCGGGGTGGATGCCGCCAGCTTCGATCAGGATGACTTCATCGGCTGGAACGAAACCCAGAGCCACCTGCCCGCCGCCAGATGGATGACCCGCATGCTGCGCGGCCGCCCCTGTCGGGTGGAGACCGGCACCCTGGCGGCCCAGCTCGCCGCCGCCCAGGCCGGTCTGGGGCTCGCGGTGCTGCCCCACTACCTGGCCCGCCAGACGGATCTGGTCTGCCTGCTGCCGGAGCTCGGGGTGGATCAGCCCATCTGGCTGGTGCTCCACAGCGATCTCGCCCACTCCCGGCGGGTGCGGGCCGTGGCGGATCACCTCATCGCCCTGTTCGAGCGCGCCCGCACCGCCCTGCACCCCTTCTCGGGCGACCCCAGATAGAGGGGCCGGGTCGCATCGGGGCGAAACAAAAGGGAGCTCAAAGGCTCCCTTTTATCTGCGCGGCCTGCGCAGCATGGTGTGCGCGGCCTCTTCGGCGTTGTGCCTGCGGCGGGGTCACGACTCCCGGCGCCAGTGGTAGCGCCGCTCCGGGCGGCCACGCTGGCCGTAGTTGAGCTCCACGTCCAGCCGATCTTCTGACTCCAGAAACTCCAGGTAACGGCGGGCCGTAGTGCGACTCAGGGAGAGGCGCAGGGCCACGGTGTCGGTGGAGAAGGTGTTGTCCGGCTCCCCCGCCAGCAGATCCAGCACCTGGCGCAGGGTGATGGCGTCGATCCCCTTGGGGGTTTCCCGCGCCTCCCGCCCCTGGTTGCGCGCCTTGCCCATCAGGCGGTCCAGATCGCTCTGGGCCAACTCCCCCGGCTCGCACAGGCGGCGATGGAGGACCAGGATCTCCTCCAGGCTCTGCTGGATGCGAAACAGCCGCAGCGGCTTGATGACGTAGTCCTGCACGCCCAGGTTGAGGGCCTGCTGTATGGTCTCCACGTCGCAGGAGGCGGTCACCATCATCACCATCACCTCCCGGTTGTGGCTGCGCAGCTGGCTCACCCACTCCAGGCCCGAACCATCGGGCAGGGAGATGTCGACCATCAGCAAGCGGGGCTCGCTCCCCGCCATCAGGCGATCCGCCTCGGCCAGGGTGCCGGCCCGCCCCATCAGGGAGAACCCGGCCGTGGAGGAGACCAGCTCCCCCAACATGGCGCCTATCCGCTCGTCATCCTCGATAATCAGCGTGAAGATTGGCTTCATGACTTACACCAATTGGTTTTTATTCAAATAGATACCGAACAGGGTCGTCTGCTCGGCGGTGCGGCGCCATTCTATCACGCCCCCCCGCCTGGCCACCGTCTTCTTGACCAGGAAGAGGCCGACCCCGTGATCCCCGGTCTGGCGGCTGACACCGTAGTCGAACAGGTGATCCGCCAGCGCCTCGTCCACCCCCTCGCCACTGTCCTCCACCTCGATCACCAGCCGCCGCCCCAGATCATCGAGGGAGAGCAGCACCCTGGGCGCGGCGTGCTCGCGGTTCCCCCAGGCGGCGCGAATGCCGTTGTCCAGCAGGTTGCCGATGCAGGTGATGAGATCCGCCGACACCTCGGCCGGATACTCCCCGAGGGCCGACCCCGCATCCAGCACCAGCTCCACCCCCAGCTCCCGCGCCCGGCTGAACTTGCCGAGGATGAGCCCGGCCACCGGCTTGTTCTCGATGACCCGCAGCAGATCCTGCAACAGGTTCTGGCAGGCTTCGTTCTCCTGCTGGATGAGGTCTACCGCCTGATCCACGTGGCCGAGCTGGAGCAGGCCGGAGAGGCTGCTGAGCTTGTTGGCGAATTCATGGGTCTGGATGCGCAGCATCTCGCCGTACTGGCGCAGGTGGGTCACCTGCATGCCCAGGCTGCCGGTGCCGTCTGGCCGGCTGAAGATAAGCATGCGCCCCGGCTCGCGACCGCTGAGCTCCTGCCAGTGGCCGACGAAGTCATCCCCCTGCACGGTGAACCTGACCGCCCCCCCTTGCTGCAACGTGGGCACGAGGCCGGGGGCCAGCTCCGCCAGGGAGCGGCCCAGCAGGGCGTGGCGCCCGGTGCCGGGCAGTCGCAACTGATAGAAGGCGGCGCTGTTGAGCATGGTGATCCTGTGCTGGTTGTCCAGGGCCACTATCCCCTCCGAGATCCCCTCCAGCACCAGATCCTGCTGGGCGAAGCGATTGGCGATGGTCTCCGGCTCCAGATCCAGCAGGGTGCGGCGCAGCAGGTGCTGCACCCAGAGCGCCAGCAGCAGGCCGCACCCCAGCACCGCTGCGATGGCGCCGACCAGCAGGGCGATCCGCTCCTGATAGGTGCCCTCCACGGTGCGCATCAGATAACCCACCGCCACCGCGCCGATGGCCTGGCCATCGGGCCCCACTACGGGAGCGAAGCAGCGGATGGCGGGGCCCAGGGTGCCCACGTCCCGGGAGCAGTAGCTCTCGCGCGACTGGAGTGCAGGCCAGATGTCCTCCCCCCGGAAGGTCTGGCCCACCAGCTCGGGGGAAGGGTGGCTCAGGCGCCTGGCATGTTCGTCGGTCACCACCATGTAGGCGGCGTCGGTGCGGCTGCAGATCCCCTGCACATAATCCCGCAGCCCGGGATCGCTCCCCTTCTCCAGGGCCTGGACCACCCGGCTGTCCGCCGCCAGCACCCGGGCCAGATCGCTCCCCTTCTCCTTCAGGTTGTTCTCCAGCAGGTGGCGCATGAAGAGGGCGAGCAGACAGCCCAGGATCAGGATCAGCAGCAGTGACAAGCCAAGCGAGAGGGTGACTAGCTGGTGGCGCAGTTTCATCGTTCAACCTTGCAGCGGACGGGAAAGCCCAGGGTGAGGGTGTCCCCCGGCCGGGTCAATGGCCAGCCTGGCGCACCTCAAAGGTGGCCACTCTAGCGCCTCCCCCGGCCGTTGTCGGTTAGCTGGCCCGCAAAGCCATATAAAAACTTAAACACCACGGCCCGGGCAAAAAACCTGAACGTGAGCTGTATCACACTATTTACTTAGCCTGCGAAATAAATATAATGCTTCGCAAGCTAAGTAATTGAGGTGCCCGTCATGAAAAAGGATCTGGAGATGTTGCGAGAACTCTCCCTCGCCGAGCAGCTGGGGCGACTGCACCGGCTCTGGCGCACCGTGGCCGATCTCGAGCTGGCACCTCTGGGGCTCACCCATCCCCGCTGGACCGCCCTGTGGAAACTCAGCCGCCTCGGCGGCCACCTCAGCCAGAAGACCCTGGCCGAGGCCCTGGAGATAGAGCTCCCCTCCCTGATGCGGACCCTGGGTCAGCTCGAGGAGCAGGGGCTGATCGAGCGCCATTGTTGCAGCCAGGACAAGCGGGCCCGCATCGTCACCCTGACCCCGGCGGGCAAGGCGCTGCTCGATCAGATCGAGGGCCGCATCATCGCCGTGCGCCGGGAGCTGCTCACCGGCATCAGCCAGCAGGAGCTGGCCCAGTTTGAAGACATTGTGCACCGCATCTCCGCCAACGCCCTCGGCAAGATAGCCGCACAGCATGAAGAGAGAGAATAAGATGACACCGGATCAACAATTCAAGCGCTGGATAAAGTGGGCCATCGCCTGCTTCGTCCTGGTGTTTGGCTACTTTCTGCTGGCCGACATCAAGATGCCCCTGACCCCCCAGGCCATGGCCACCCGGGTCGTCACCCGGATGGCCCCCCAGGTCAGCGGCAAGGTGGTCGAAGTCGCCGTCGCCAACAACCAGCACGTCAAGCAGGGGGATCTGCTGTTCGCCCTCGACCCGGAACCCTTCCAGCTCGCCGTGGATCAGGCCAGGCTCGCCCTGGATCAGGCCAGGCAGCAGAACCGCCAGCTGGACGCGACCCTGACCGCCTATGAGGCGGAGTACAGCTCGCTGCGCACCCAGGCCGACCAGAAACAGCGGGAAGCGGCGCGCATCGACGCCCTCTACCGCCGTCACATGGTCTCTGAACAGCAGAAAGATGACGCCGACAGCGCCGCCCGCACCGCCCGTGCCAACCTGCTCGGCAGCCAGGCCCGGGTAGAGCAGGCACGCGTCAACCGCGGCTTGCCAGGGGAAGACAACCTGCTGCTGCGCCAGGCCCGCAACCGCCTCGCCCAGGCCGAGCTCAACCTCGCCTACAGCCGGGTTCATGCGAGCCAGGACGGCATCATCACCAACCTGCAGCTCAAGCCTGGCAGCGTGGCCAATGCGGGCTCCCCCCTGCTGGCCCTGGTCTCCGAGCAGGTGGACGTGATCGCCGATTTTCGCGAGAAGAGCCTGCGCCACGTCAGCGCCGGCAGTCAGGCCCTCGTCGCCTTCGACGGCGAGCCCGGTCGCCTCTATCCGGCCCGCGTCGCCAGCCTGGATGCCGGGGTCAGCGCCGGCCAGTTTGACGCCAACGGCCAGCTTGCGAACCCCGTCGAGTCCGATCGCTGGGTGCGCGATGCCCAGCGCCTGCGCCTGCACCTGACCCTGGAGCAACTGCCCGCCCACCTGCCGGCCGGGGCCCGCGCCACGGTGCAGTTGCTGCCGGACAACACCCTGACCGGGCTGCTGGCCCGCGGCCAGATCCGTCTGCTCAGCCTGCTGCACTACATCTATTGAGATGACGACCATGAACCTGTGGCACAGACCCCTCACCCCCAACGAACTGCGCCAGTGTCTGCGCATCGCCTTTGGCTGTACCCTGGGGTTTGTGCTGTGCAAGATCTTCGGCTGGAGCAACGGGGTCTTCTTCACCGTCACCCCGGTGCTGCTGCTCGGCCTGGTGCCGGTGATGAACGGTCACGCCGCCCGCCAGCTCATCGCCTCCGCCGCCATGTGCGGTCTGGAAGTGGGGCTGCTCGGCGGCCTGTTTGGCGGCCACCCGGGGCTCATGACTCCCCTGGTCTTTTTGCTCTTCCTCTACCGTTTCGCCGCCATGTCCCGGGGCAGCCTGTTCCTGTTCGGTGCCAACGGGGTGCTCAGCCTCAGCATCATGCTGCACTTTGCCAGCTACCCCGGGATTGATCTGAACGACCTCATCTTCAGCAACCTCTGGGCCAGCGTCCTGTCGGTGCTCATCGCCTATCTGATGACGGCCCTCATTCCGGACGTGGAGGAGCGCCCCAGGCCGGCCCCCTCCCCCAAGGCGCCGCACCGGATGCGCCACGAAGCCCTGCTGGGGGCGTCCATCGCAACCCTCTCGTTCCTGGTGTTCCAGATCTTCGATCTGCGCGACTCCATGTCCGCCCAGGCCACCACCCTGCTGCTGCTCTTCCCCATGCACTGGAACGGCGCCCTGGACTATGCCCGCAAGCGGGCCATGGGCACCCTGCTGGGGGTGAGTTTCGGCATCCTGGGGCAGCTGGTGCTCTATGACTGGTCCGGCTTGCTGCTGCTGGTGACCCCGGTGCTCTGGCTCGGCGCCATGCTGTTCAGCTATGCCCATGTGAAGGAGGCGAGCGGCTCCGGAGTCGGCTTCGGTGCCCTCACCACCCTCGGCATCCTGTTCGGCCAGTACCTGACCCCGGGCAACGACCTGGTGTTCAGCGCCCTCTATCGGGTGAGCAGCATCCTCTTTGCCATCGTGGTCACCCTGCTCGCCTGCTACCTCATCCACCGGCTGCTCAATCGCTTCGAGGCGACACGGTTCGGCCACTGACCCTTTTCTGCAGCCATTGGACGGCTCCCTTTCGCCCCGCTTGCCTGCCGGGGCGTTTTTTTGCCTGCCCCACGGACCAGAGGGAGACGGACGCATCCCGACGCAGGGCTCCCGCCACGAGGTTGCAGTTGTGCCTCATCCTGTTAGGCTCAAGGCCATATGACACCGTTGTGAGGATCAAACATGAAACACGCCAAGCTCTTTCTACTGGGGGCGGGCGCCATCACCCTGCTCGGCGGCTGCGATCTGGGCAGCGGCAAGCTGGGAGTGACCGGCGGCGATCCCGTCACCTATCTGTGTGAACAGAACCAGAAAGTGCAGGTTCGCTACTTCTCCCTCTCGGACGAGAGCCTGAACTTCGTCAAGCTCTCCCTCCCCGATGGCAAGGATTACACCCTGCCCCAGGCGGTTTCCGCCTCCGGTGCACGCTATACCGACGATCACGAGGTGGTCTGGTGGAACAAGGGCAAGGAGGGGTTCGTCGAGATGCGTGATGACGCCGGGGAGTGGCAGAGCCGCTACAACGACTGCAAGGAGCAGTGATCCGCGCCGTCATGGCACACCGCCCACACGAAACACCCCGGCCTGGCCGGGGTGTTTGTCATTTCACTTCCACTTCGAATCGGGCCACAACCCGAGCCGGAATGGCTTGCTGATTCTGCTCCGATGGCCGGTAGCGCAGCTGCGCCAGCCCGGAGATGGCGATGAGATCCAGCACGCCGGGGGGCTGGGACTCCAGTACCTCTGGGCTGAACAACGTGCCATTGGAATCGATGAGGTAGCGAAGGGTCACATACCCCTTGACCGGCCTCTTCGCCGGCAGCCCCCCGACCGGGTTAAAACTGATGGCATCCCCCACCAGCACCCAGTATTCGGGCAGCGTTTCCCAGGTGACATCCACCGGAGGCTGATTCAGCTTGGCGGTGGGGCTGGCACAGCCCCCGAGCAGGGCCAGGGCGGCCCACAGCAACAACCCTTTCACTCGCACTCGACATTCCCTCTTCGTTGTATCGCTCGACTCCATGAGCGACGCGCCAGTGTCAGGCAAAGGGGCTCATCCGGGAAGCCCCCATCTGGCAGGCAAAAAAAAAGCCAACCCCGGAGGGCTGGCCTTGTGATCTCTCACGGCTCAGGCGCGCTTGTCGCTTACCACCAGCCAGAGGGCATGAACCATGCCGGGCAGACCGCCCAGCAGGGTCAGCACTATGTTGATGAGGAAATGGAGGCTGAAGCCTACTTGGATAAAGGCGCAGACCGGGGGGAGAAAGATGGCCAGCAGGATCTTGAGCAGATTGTTCATCTCATGGTTCCTCATGAAAGATGTCTCGTGATTCGGATGGGCTAACCATAAACATCCCTGGCCTCAACTGCAAACCAGACAGGGGATCCGCTCCCCTCCTTCCCGCCAGGCGTTGAGGTCGTGAACCATCTGATTGCTGCTGCCGCGCCAGAGCAGACCGGGATCCGCCAGCTCTTTTTCAAACTTGCCGTCCACCAGCACGTCCAGCAAGGCCACCAGCTCGCGCTGGGCCGGGCTGAGATTTGCCAGCAGATAGCCGGTCCAGCACCAGATGTCCTTGCCGGGGCACTCGGTTCGCACCCGCTTCACCAGCGCCAGCACATGCGGCACGTTGGCGGGGTGGAGCGGATCGCCACCGGAGAGCGACAGTCCGCGCCGCTTGATGCGGCTGTCGTTGAGATCGTGAATGATGCGATCGCTCATCGCCTCATCGAACGGCTTGCCCCCATCGAGCCGCCAGGTGCTCTGGTTGTAGCAGCCGGGACATTGGTGCTCGCAACCCGACACGAACAAGGTGGCGCGGGTGCCTGGGCCGTTGATCACATCGACCGGGTAGTACTGGTGGTAGTGCATTCGAGTTCTCTGGGTTAACGGCCAAACCCCTCCCAACCTCCCCCTTCGAAAGGGGGAGGAGCTTCTTTGCCCCCTCCCCTGCCAAGGGGAGGGCTGGGGTGGGGTCTGCTCGCTTACATATGCTTGACCCGGCGTTTGACCTCTTCCTGCTTGCCCGCGTTGAAGGGGCGCGCATCCGGGCTGCCGAGATAGCCGCACACCCGGCGGGTCACCGACACCTTGGCCGGGTCGTGGTTGCCGCAGCGCGGGCAGGTGAAGCCCTTGGAGGTGCACTCGAACTCGCCGGTGAAGCCGCAGTCGTAGCACTCGTCGATGGGGGTGTTGGTGCCGTAGTAGGGCACCTTGTCATAGCTGTAGTCCCAGACATTCTCCAGCGCCTCCAGGTTGTGCTGGATGTTGGGGTACTCGCCGTAACAGATGAAGCCGCCGCTGGCGATGGGCGGATAGGGCGCCTCGAAGTCCAGCTTGTCGTAGGGGTTCACCTGCTTCTCCACGTCCAGGTGGAAGCTGTTGGTGTAGTAGCCCTTGTCGGTCACCCCGGCCACCACGCCAAACTCCTTGGCATCGATGCGGCAGAAACGGGTGCAGAGGTTCTCGCTCGGGGTGGAGTAGAGGCTGAAGCCGTAGCCGGTCTCCTCCTTCCACTCGTCGGTGGCCGCCTTGAGCCGCGCGATGATGGCGATGGCCTTCTGGCGCAGGGTCTCGCTGTCGAACAGGTGGACGTCGGTGCCATAGAGGGCGTTGATGGTCTCGTGTACCCCGATGTAACCCAGCGAAATGGAGGCGCGGCCATGTTTGAAGATCTCGCTGATGTTGTCGTCCGCCTTGAGGCGCACCCCGCAGGCCCCCTCCATGTAGAGGATGGGCGCGACCCGGGCCTTGACCCCGTCCAGGCGCTTGATGCGGTACATGAGCGCTGTCTTGGCCACCCGCAGGGCGGCATCCAGCTTGTCCCAGAAGTCCGCTTCATCGCGGGATTTCAGGGCAATGCGCGGCAAGTTGAGGCTCACGACCCCCAAGTTGTTGCGCCCCTCGTGGACCAGCTCGCCATTCTCTTCGTAGGCACCGAGGAAGGAGCGGCACCCCATGGGGGTCTTGAAGGAGCCGGTCACTTTGACCACCTGGTCGTGGTTGAGGATGTCCGGGTACATCCGCTTGGAGGCGCACTCCAGCGCCAGCTGCTTGATGTCGTAGTTGGGATCCCCCTGCTTGTGGTTCAGGCCATCCTTGATGGCGAACACCAGTTTCGGGAAGACGGCGGTCTTCCTGTTCTTGCCAAGGCCGGCGATGCGGTTGCCAAGGATGGCGCGCTGGATGAGGCGCGATTCCCAGCTGTCACCCAGGCCAAAGCCGAAGGTGACGAACGGCGTCTGACCGTTGGCGGTGTGCAGGGTATTGACCTCGTATTCGAGGGACTGGAAGGCGTCGTGGCACTCCTTCTCGGTGCGGGCCATGGCATAGGCATCCACGTCCTGGATCCCCCACTCCTCGGCCACCTCCCGGTGCTTGTGCCAACTGATGGTCACATAGGGTGCCAGCACTTCGTCGATGCGGTTGATGGTGGTGCCGCCATAGATATGGCTCGCCACCTGGGCGATGATCTGGGCGGTCACCGCAGTGGCGGTGCTGATGGATTTGGGAGTGTCTATCTCCGCGTTGCCCATCTTGAAGCCGTGGGTCAGCATCCCCTGCAGATCGATCAGCATGCAGTTGAACATGGGGAAGAAGGGGGAGTAGTCGAGATCGTGGAAGTGCAGGTCGCCGCTCTCGTGGGCCTGCACCACGTCACGGGGCAGCATGTGACTGATGGCGTAATGCTTGGCGACGATGCCCGCCAGCAGGTCACGCTGGGTCGGGATCACCTTGGAGTCCTTGTTGGCGTTCTCGTTGAGCAGGGCCGCGTTGGTCTGCTCCACCAGGCCGCGGATCTCCTGGGCCAGGCGACCCCTGGCCTCGCGGGCCTGATCCCGGTCGTGACGGTATTCGATGTAGGCACGGGCGATGGCCTTGTCGTCGGAGGCCATCAGGTGGTTCTCGACCCGGTTCTGGATCTCGTGGATGTCTACCTCCCCTCGCCCCTCCAGCTCCTGGCTGACAGCGGCGGCAATGCGCTCTGCCAGCGCCGGACTGGCCTGATTGACCGCTGCCGCCGCTCGGCTGACCGCATCGCGGATCAGTTGGCCATTGAATGGTGCACGACATCCATCGCGTTTGATCACTACCGGTTTCATCGATTTTCCCCGTATTGAAAGACCTGGTGGCCACCCTCGGCTCACCCTCGTTGAGTCCCCTTCTCCACGCCCGTCCCCGGCGCAAACAAGGTCAGCCAAGGCTTGAAACACCTGGGCTGACACTGAGAGGGCGACCACTTATGCACAGCTTTATGACACTATATATGGGTGTTTTTTTTATGCTTACCCCTATATGTGGGGTCTATTAGGCACCAAAGCGGTACCCTGTTTCTTGATCCAGAACAGGTTTTGGAAGGAGTGGGGCAGTTCACGACCAGCGCCAAAAGGCGCTCTTTTTGCTCACCCCAGACGGGATGCGGGCTCCCGCCCGGCAAGGGATAAAAAGAGAGGGGCACGCCTTCCGACAACAATTGACCGAGGCGCCAGAGAGCGGGAGAGCACATACTGGGGAACAGTCTCTCCCTTGCGGAAAACACACGTGACCAAGGTCTTGCTCCTGCTCTCCCTCCTCCCCCTCCCGCTGCTGGCCGCCGATATCCTGGTGATCAGCAGCTATCACCAGAGCAACCAGTGGGATCAGAGCTACAGTGCCGGCCTCGAGCAGCACCTCAAGCAGGCGCATCACCTCGGCTATCTCTATCTGGACACCAAGCGCCAGCCCGGCCAGACCCGTGACGAACTGCTCGCCAAGGGAATGGCCGCCTACCGGACGCACCAGCCGGCGCTGGTGATCCTGGGGGATGACAACGCCATCAACGCCCTCGCCCGACCCATCGCCGCCCGGGGAACGCCCGTGGTGTTTCTCGGGATGAACGAGAATCCGCGCCCCAAGGGGCTGGTCGGCCACCCCCTGATCACCGGCGTACTGGAACGCCCCCTGCTCAAGCGCAGCATCAGCGAGATGAGTCAGTTGATGGGAGGACTGGAGCGCGCCCTGGTGCTGTTTGACGAAAGCGAGGTGTCCCGCACCGCCGTCGCCCACGAGTTCAAGGGGCGAGGCGAGCTGACGATCGGCCAGACCCGGGTCAGCAGCCGCCAGTTCACCGACTATGGACACTGGCAGGAGGCAGTGCTCGCCAGTCGGAAAAACGGCTATCAGGCGCTCTTCATCGGCCTCTACCACACTCTCACCGACGCTCAGGGCCAGCATGTAAGCGAGCAACAGGTGCTGGCATGGACCAGCGCCAACAGCCCGGTGCCACTGTTCTGCTTCTGGGCCTTTGCGGTGGGCAGGGGAGCCGCCATCGGCGGTCTGGTGCTCGACGGCCACAGCCAGGGAGAGAGAGCCGCCGAACTGGCCAATGCCATCCTCTCGGGCACGGCGCCCGGCGCCCTCTCCCCCCGCGCCGCATCCCGCGGGGAATATCTGTTCAGCAAGAGCGAACTGGCACGCTGGCACCTGACGGCTCCCGATGCCTGGCAGGACAAGGTGAGCTACGTCGAGTGAGCCCACCAACGACAAACCCGGCCAGTGGGCCGGGTTTGTCTGCTCAAACGTGCATCCTCAGGGCTGAATGGCCGCCTGCAACTCAGCTTCGGTCCAGACGGTGATGCCGAGCTCCTGGGCCTTGGCAAGCTTGGAGCCAGCGGCTTCACCTGCCACCAGCACGTCGGTCTTGGCGGACACCGAGCCCGCCACCTTGGCCCCCAGCGCCTGCAGCGCCGCCTTGGCGTCGTTGCGGGACAAGGCGGTGAGGGTGCCGGTCAGCACGAAGGTCTTGCCGGCAAAGGGCTGATCGCTTATCTCTTTCTTCTCGATGGCCGGCCAGTGGATACCGGCGGCCAGCAGGGCGTCGAGCACCTCGATGTTGTGGGGCTGGCGCAGGAAGTAGTAGACGTGCTTGGCCACTATGTCTCCCACGTCGGCCACTTCCAGCAACTGCTCCACCGAGGCGGCGCGCAGGGCATCCAGGGTGAGGAAGTGGTTGGCGAGGTTCAAGGCGGTCGCCTCTCCTACTTCGCGGATCCCCAAGGCAAACAGGAAGCGGGGCAGGGTGGTGCTGCGGGCGGCATCGATGGCAGCCACCAGGTTGAGGGCCGATTTTTGCCCCATCCGCTCAAGCCCGGCCAGCTGGATGGCGTTGAGGCTGAACAGGTCCGCCGGGGTCTTCACCAGCCCCTTGTCCACCAGTTGCTCCACTATCTTGTCGCCAAGGCCATCCACATCCATGGCGCGACGCGCCGCGAAGTGCTTGATGGCGGCCGCCCGCTGGGCCTCGCAGAAGAGACCGCCGGAACAGCGGGCCACGGCCTCCCCTTCCAGCCGCTCCACCGCCGAGCCGCACACCGGGCACTCGGTCGGGAAGAGGATCGTGCGGGCATCCGCCGGGCGCTGCGCCTCCACCACAGCCACGACCTGGGGGATCACATCCCCGGCACGGCGCACGATCACGGTGTCGCCGATCATCACGCCAAGGCGCGCGATCTCGTCCGCATTGTGCAGGGTAGCGTTGGAAACGGTGACGCCGCCGACAAACACCGGCTTGAGCTTGGCCACCGGGGTCACGGCGCCGGTGCGGCCCACCTGGAACTCGACATTCTCGAGCAGGGTCATCTCCTCTTCTGCCGGGAACTTGTGGGCGGTAGCCCAGCGCGGCGCGCGGGAAACGAAACCGAGCTCCCCTTGCAGGGCGATGTCATCCACCTTGTAGACCACGCCGTCGATCTCGTAGGGGAGATCCCCGCGACGCGCCAGAATGTCGTCGTGAAACGCCTGACAGCCGGCGGCACCCTCTTTCAGCTTCACCTCGGGGCTGAGCGGCAGACCCCAGGCCTTGAGCTGATTGAGGCGAGCGAAGTGGGAATCCCCCAGCTCGTCGCCACCGACTCCCACGCCGTAGGCATAGAAGCTGAGGGGGCGGCTGGCGGTGATGCGTGAATCGAGCTGGCGCAGGCTGCCGGCAGCGGCGTTGCGCGGGTTGACGAACACCTTCTCCCCCGCCGCCAGCGCATCGCGGTTCATCGCCTCGAACCCCGCCTTGGGCATGAAGACCTCCCCACGCACCTCCAGCCGCGCAGGCCACCCCTGGCCGCGCAGGGTCAGGGGAATGGCCTTGATGGTGCGCACGTTCTCGGTGATCTCCTCCCCTGTGGTGCCGTCCCCGCGAGTGGCGGCCTGCACCAGCTGGCCATCCACGTAGAGCAGGCTCACCGCCAGACCGTCGAGCTTGGGTTCGCAACAGAAGGTGAAAGTCACCTCCCGCTTGAGGCGATCACCCATGCGTTGCTCGAACGCCTGCAACTCCTCGCTGCTGAAGACGTTGTCCAGACTCAGCATGGGGATCTCGTGGCGTACCTGCTTGAAGGCGGTCAGCGGCTGGCCTCCCACCCGCACGCTCGGCGAGGCCGGGGTTTTCAGCTCGGGATGCTCGGCCTCCAGCGCAATCAGCTCGCGCATCAGGCGATCGTATTCGGCGTCCGGCACCGTGGGGTTGTCCAGCACATAGTACTGATGGCCGTACTCGGTCAGCAGCTCACACAGTTGACGGTGGCGGGAGAGGATATCGCTCATGAAAAAGTCTCGAAGTGTGATGGAACATTCAGTCTGGGGCAGAAACAAAAATGCGGCACCGGGGTACCGCACTTTTCATTGTTCAAGCCCCATGGCGCATCAGTCGCGGCTGGCCTCGTAGGCCGCCAGCTCGTGACGGTAGCGGGCGATGTCGTCGTCGCTGAGGGGACTGCGCGAGGCGTCGGTCAGCATGGCATCGAGATCGCTCGCCAGCTGATCCGCGGCCTGCAACATGTGCTCGAAGGCGAAGGCGGCATTGCTGCGAAGGGGCAGTTGCATGAAGAGGGACACACCCGGGGTGCTGAACTGCTCCATGCGATAGGGGTTGAAGGTACCCGGCTTGACCATGTTGATCATGGAGAAGAGCACTTCACCCTTGCCGCCCAGATCTTCGTGACGGTGGAAGATGTCCATCTCGCCAAACTTGAAGCCCAGCGCCAGCAGGGAAGAGAGCAGGGTCGCACCTTGCAGATCGTGGCCGGGACGGGCCATCAGGTTGATGACATAGACATCCTGCCAGATCTTCTCGACCGGGGCCGGGGCGGGTTCTGGCTCGGCTGCGTGAACCGGCTCTTCATAGGCTGGCTCGTCATCGTAAGCGGGCTCTTCATAAGCCGGCTGGGCGTAGCGGGGAGCCTGCTGGGCAACCGGTGCCGGCTCGCGTGCACCGAAGGTCGGCGCCTGGGCATAGGCCGGCTCCACCAGCGGCTCTTCGTCCAGCGGCTGCATCATGGGCTCGCGCTGCGGACGGGAACGGTGTACCGGCGTACGGCGGATCACCTGGGCTGGTTTGCGCACCGGCGCGGCAGGGGCCTCTTCAACAGGGGCGGCAACCGGCTCGTCATAGTCCTCTTCTTCCTCATACACAGGCTGAGGGGGGACAGGGCGAGCGGCAGGCTTGCGCACCACGGGAGGCGGCAGATCGGCGTCGTCATCTTCATCATCGAAGGCGGGAACGGGGGCGACACGGCGGGGTTCGGGCTGACGGGCCTCGTCGCTGCGCAGTTTGGGCTCGGCACGACGGCCACCGCTCACCACACGCACCTGACCGATGCCATCGCTGTCGAAGGCGTCGCTGTCACGCTCACGGGACTTGGACTCCATCCGACCCAGAGGTTTCTCCTTGATCGGTGCCTGACGATTCTTTCTGTTGCTCCACAACCCGTGAATGAGCAATGCCGCGATGGCAATACCGCCCAGGGCAACCAAGATGTAACGCAATTCCTGCATTAGCTGCTTCTCTTTCTAGTTTTGCTCAGCCAAAGCGACGGCTTCACCGATATCGACCGACACTATGCGCGAAACCCCGGGCTCTTGCATCGTGACGCCAACCAGCTGCTCGGCCATCTCCATGGAGACCTTATTATGACTGATGTAAACGAACTGTACTGTGCTCGACATCTCTTTGACAAGAGAACAGAAGCGACCGACGTTCACTTCATCGAGCGGTGCATCCACCTCATCCAGCAGACAAAATGGTGCTGGATTGAGTCTGAAGATGGCAAAAACCAGCGCAAGGGCGGTTAGCGCCTTCTCCCCCCCGGAAAGCAGGGCAATGGTAGCATTCTTCTTGCCCGGAGGTCTTGCCATGATGCTCACTCCGGCCTCCAAAAGATCATCCGAGGTCAGCTCAAGCCAGGCACTGCCCCCCCCGAACACTTTTGGGAACAGGGATTTTAAATCTTCATTGACCTTATCGAAAGTGTCGCGGAAGCGTATTTGTGTTTCTTTATCAATTCTTTTAATGGCTTGGCTCAAGGTGTCGAGGGCCTGCTCCAGATCCTGGCACTGATTTTCCAGGTAGCTTGAACGGGTTTTCGCCTCCTCATACTCCTCCAGTGCCGCCAGGTTGATGGCGCCAAGCGCCTCCACCTGCGCCTCCAGCGTCTGGATCTCCTGGCGCAGCTTGCCGCGATCAGCGGCAATCAGCACCGCCTGATCGAGGTCCACCAGGCGCACACCCAGCTCTTCGAACTGCTCGTGCAGTCCCTGCCGGCGCGTCAGGTTGCGCTCGCGCTCGAGCCGCAGGGTCGCCAGCTTCTCCTGAATCTTCACCAGCTGCTTGTGATCGGCGCTTCTGGCCTGCTCCAGCTCGGTCAGCTGACGATCCAGCTCTGCGAGCCGTTGGTGACAGGCCAGTTGCTGCGCCTCAAGATTGCGCTGCTCGACCAGCAGGGGCGACAGATCCTGACTCGGAGCGGCCCCTGGCTCCTTGAGTTCCGCCAGCTCCAGGCCGAGACGGGCCAGCTCCTGCTCGCGCAGCGTGATGAGCTGGCGCTGGTTCTGCTGCTCCAGTTGCAACCGCTGGCAGGCCGCCTGCTGCTGCTCCCGGCGAAGGCGCGCCTCTTCCAGCGCCCGCTCCGCCCCGCTTACCTGCTCCTGGGCGAGCAGCAGCGCCTCGGCGAGTACCTCCCCCTGCTCCTGCTGCTCGCCAAGGGCCGCTTCATCCTGCTCAAGCCGCTCCCCGGCCGACGCCAGCCGCTGCGCCTCCTCAGCCTGCTCCTTATCGAGCCGGGCCAGCTCTTCCCCCAGCTGGCCCAGGCGCTGCAAGCGCTCCTGGCGCTGCCCCTCGCGCAGACTCCAGGCTTCGCGCAGTTGTTGCCACCGCAGCTCCTGCTCGCGCAGGGTGCGCTGAGCCAGCTCATGCGCTCCATGCTGCTGGGCCCGCGCTGCATCGGCGGCGACAAGCTGCTCGTCGAGTCTGTGCAGCGCCTCCCGACCCGCGGCCCGCTCGGTGTGCAGCCGCTCACGCTCACCGAGCAGCGCCAGGGTACCGAGGGCCATGCCCTCCCCCAGATCCGCCCAGTTGGGGCCGAACCAGTCGCCGGCGGGAGTGAGCAGCGACTCACCGGCAGAGAGGCTGTGCAGGCGGGACAGCGCCGCCTCCCTGCTCTCTGCCAGCCAGATGGCATTGAGGAAAGCCGGAATGTGCTCGCCCCCCAGTTGCGCCGCCAGTGTACCGGCCCTGGCTGTCTGGGCCGGGCCAATCCAGAGTCCAGGTTGCGCCAGGTTGCACTCGTCCGCCGGAATTGCGGTGAGCCAGCGGCCGAGCACCTTGTCCAGCCCCCGGGCCCACTCGGGGGGCACCTGCAGCCGATCCGCCAGGGTCGCACCCGCCATCTGCTCCCCCAGGATCTGATCCAGGGTGGCGAGGCGCGCCTCCAGCTCGCGCAGCAGGCCCTGCTGGCGACCCTGCTCTGCCTTGAGGGCTTCATGGCGCGACACACCGGCCTGCCACGCCGTATCGGCTTCCTCATGGCGGGCGCGGGAGAGCGCGAGCTCCGCCGCCAGGGCATCGAGGGCCGGTTGCAGGTTCTCCCCTTCGCCGCCGAGGGGGCCGGCCTGTTCATCCTCCAACTTGAGACGGGCCAGCCGGGTCTTGGCCTGCAGCTCCTGCAGACCGTTCACCTCGGCGCGGGTCTGGTTGAGCCGCCCCTGTAACTGGCCTAGCTGCTGCTGCCACTGCTGCTGGCGCTGGCGCGCCTGCTCGAGCCGATCGCCCGCCGCTGCACGCACGCTCTGCTGGTCGGTAAGCAACTGCTCACACTGCTCGAGGCGCGCCGACGCTACCTCCCCCTGCAACGTGCTGTCGCCCAGTTGCTCCAGCTGGCCGGCCAGCTGGGCCTTGAGGCCGTCGATACGCTCGCCGAGGGCCTGCCGCCTCGCCTGCCAGTCGCGGCCCAGCTCGCTCTGGTGCAGTTGCTGCTGCTCGAGGCGAGCGATGGCCTGCCCGCCGAGGAAAATCTGTTGCTGGCGGCTCGCCTGCTCGGCCTGCGCCTCCTGGCGGGCCACCGACAGGGTGACGTGACGCCCCTCGTCTGCGGTGCGCTTGGCATCGAGTGCCGCCAGCGCCTGCTCGGTCTGGGCCAGTTCGGTCTTGGCTTCGCCGAGTCGCGTTTCCAGCGCCCACAGTTCCGAGCCGATCAGCTCCGCACGAGCGGCACGTGATCGACTCTTGAGCTGCTTGTAGCGCTCCGCGGTCTCGGCCTGGGCCTTGAGATGCTCGAGGCGCGAGCCCAGTTCGCCGCGGATGTCGCCGAGGCGCTCCAGGTTCTCCTGGGTATGGCGGATGCGCTGCTCGGTCTCGCGGCGCCGCTCCTTGTAGCGGGAGACCCCGGCGGCCTCTTCCATGAACAGCTTGAGATCGGCGGGGCGGGACTCCACCAGCCGGCTGACGGTGCCCTGTTCGATGATGGCGTAACTGCGGGGCCCAAGGCCAGTGCCGAGGAAGAGGTCGGTCACGTCCTTGCGGCGGCACTTCTGGCCGTTGATCTGGTAGTGATTGGAGCCGTCGCGCAGCACTTCGCGGCGCACCGAGATCTCGGTAAAGCGGCCGAACTCGCCGGGTACCCGGTTGTGGGGATTGTCGAACACCAGCTCCACCGAGGCGCGGCCATGGGCGCTGCGGTTGATGGAGCCGTTGAAGATGACGTCGGTCATGTTCTCGCCGCGCAGATGGCGGGCGGAGCTCTCCCCCAGCACCCAGCGCACGGCGTCGATGACGTTGGATTTGCCGCAGCCGTTGGGGCCCACCACGGCGGTCATGTCGGCGTTGAGTTCGATGCGGGTCGGCTCGACAAACGACTTGAAACCGGCGAGTTTGATCAATTTCAGACGCATGGCGGCCTATGTGGGTAACGAAATAAAGAGGAGGCGGGCAGGCGACTTTACCAAATCAAAGGCTTGTTTGTAATATGCTGGCACTTTCCCCATTCACTGATGGAGCTCACATGAGCCAATCACCCCACATGGTCAAAGATTCGGTCAGCGGTGCAGACTACTTCCTGCGCGGCTTCTCGCTCATCCGCCAGCCCGGCATCCGCACCTTCGTGCTGATCCCCCTGCTGGTCAACTTCGTGCTCTTTGCCGGTGCCTTCTACGCCTTGTTGCTACAACTGGACGGCCTGTTCGCCTGGCTGCACCAGCAGATCCCGAGCTGGCTCTCCTGGCTTGATTACCTGCTCTGGCCCATCGCCCTCATCACCATACTGGTGGTCTTCTCCTTCATCTTCAGCTCGGTGGCCAACTGGATAGCTGCCCCTTTCAACGGCCTGCTGGCAGAGAAGGTGGAACAGATCCTCACCGGTGAAGCCATGAATGACACCGGCATGCTGGATGTGGTGAAAGATGTGCCCCGTACCTTCGGCCGCGAATGGACCAAGCTGAAATACTATCTGCCCAAGGCCATCGGCTGCCTGATCCTCTTCCTGATCCCGGTAGTGGGCCAGACCCTGGCACCCGTACTCTGGTTCCTGCTCAGCGCCTGGATGATGGCGATCCAGTATGTCGATTATCCGTTCGACAACCACAAGATCGGCTTCATCACCATGCGCGACGCCCTCAAGCAGCGGCGCGGCAAGTGCCTGAGCTTCGGCGCCCTGGTGACCCTCTTCTCCGCCATCCCGGTGGTGAATCTCTTCGTGATGCCGGTGGCCATCTGTGGCGCCACCGCCATGTGGGTGGACCAATACCGCAGCGAGCAACTTGGACGCTGAACCGCGTCATCATGATCAAAAGAGGGGGCGAAAGCCCCCTTTTCATTACTTAATCTAATGCATAACCAAGATAGCTTGTCGCCCCAGCGCAGGATTGTTAGGATGCGGGGCTTTCTCGCACCCTGGGATATCTCATGTTACATGCACTCTTCTTGCTCGGCCTGGTGGCCGAAGGGATGACTGGCGCGCTGGCAGCGGGTCGGCGACGGATGGATCTGTTTGGCGTCGTGATCATCGCCTCGGCGACGGCCATCGGTGGCGGTACCATTCGGGATGTGCTGCTGGGCCACTATCCCCTGCTCTGGGTCGAGCACCCCGAATACGTGCTGCTGGTGGCGGGCGCCGCCATGGCCGGGGTCATCTCGGCCCCGCTGATGCGCTACCTTGGCAAGCTGTTCCTGGCGCTCGATGCCCTGGGGCTCGTGGTCTTCTCCATCTTCGGGGCTGCCCGGGCGCTCGAGATGGGCCACGGGGCCGGCATCGCCTGCATCATGGCCGTGGTGACCGGCGTGTTCGGGGGGGTACTGCGGGACTTGCTGTGCCAGCGTATCCCGCTGGTGTTCAAGCGCGAGCTCTATGCTGCCGTCTCGCTGATCACCGCCGCGCTCTACTGCTTTGCGCTGCACCATGGGCTGCCCAACGACTGGGCCGCTTTCGGTGCCATCGGCATCGGCTTCGTGCTGCGGCTCCTGGCGGTACGCTTCAAGTGGGGACTGCCCACCTTCAACTATCAGTACGCCACCCATTGATCGCGCCAGTTCCTGGCCATATTGCACGGATAACGAGCAACAAAAAGCGCCATACGGCGCTTTTTTGTTGGGCATCGGCAAGAGAGGAAAGGGTCAGTTGATCCCTTCCGAGCTGAAGAAGGTCGCCTTGTCGGCGATGAAACGCACCTTGATATTCTTGCCTTCCCCTCCCCAGACACAGCTCGTGGTGCCGAGAGCATCGTCGCAACGCTCGGCCTTGCCGAGGATGGCACTCGCTTCGGCATAGCTCATCCCGACTTTCAGCTTGTCGTAGCTCTCGCGGTTGAGCTTGCCGCAACCAGTCAACAACAGGGCGATGAGCCCCCCGATCACAATCTGCTTCATCTTTCTCTCCTCTGGCTGGAGTCCAGAGCCTAGCAGCTTGGTTCCCCTCAATGCCAGCGGCAAAAAGACACAATCGGCACTCAACCCTTGAGGAAATCCCGACTCACCAGCTGCGAACGGGGCCTGTGTCCAGGTGCACGAAGTTGTCGGAAGGGTAATAACCCACACCGCCCACCTTGAGGTTCAGGGCGGCCTTGCGCAGGTGCGCCAGCTGCACGCCGGGGATGCGCACGTCAACCGCCTGCCCCAGGGTGTGGTAGCTGTGCTTGGCGACGCCGCGACTCTTGCGCCGCTTCTGCTGATTGGTGGCCGGGGAGCGATAACCCGAGATGAGCTGGATTTCGCCGTGGCGTCCCAACTTGTGTTGCAGCAGAAAGAGCTGATCGAACAGCTTTCTGTCGATGTTGAACACTTCGTTGCGACGGTAGTCACGGAAAATATGGTTGAGCTCCGCCAGCCCATCGCTCAGATAGTGGCCATCTTCCCAATAACTGGCGCGTACCCGCTCGCCGGTATTGAGGTTGAAGAAACTCAGTTCCCGTCCCGAAGTGCTGCGGCTCGCCAGCGCAGGGAACGACAGCAGGCTGGTCCCCATCAGGCAACCCGCCCCCAGCAGCAGACGGCGTCGGCTTATCTCTTGTCCCAGCATCCGTTGTCCGTCCATCTCATGGTGAAGTCACACAGGTGAATGAATTTGATACAAGGGCCGAAACTACCTGCCAGAAAAAGCGCTGTCAAACCCCATTCCCCCATGAAAAAGCCCGGAACGGGCCGGGCTTTTCACTCTGTGGCGAGGATCACAGCAAGCGGCTTTGATAGCTGACTCTGTCGAATCCGTAGATATCGTTGCGCAGTTGCTGACGTCCCTCTTCATCAATCCAGCTGCTCCAGTAGACGGTAAACACCGGGATAGGGTTGCTCAGGGGCAGCCACTTGGTCTGGGTCTCTTTCAGGATGCTGGCCACCTTGTCCGGCTGATAGCGGGAGTCCGCCAGCAGCAGCTCCGCCAGATCGTCGGCGTGTTCCACCCGGATGCAACCCGAGCTGAAGGCACGGGCCCCCTGCTCGAACAGCGCCTTGCGCGGGGTGGAATGGAGATAGATGGCATCGTTGTTGGGCAGATAGAACTTGTAGCGACCCAGGGCATTGTGATCCCCCGGCTTTTGCCGCAACCGGTAAGGGAAACCGGAGGCCAGCGCATGGTGCCAGCCATCTTCGCTGAACTGCACCGGATTGCCCTCGCCGTCGATCACCTCGAACTGTTCGCGATCCAGATAGGCAGGATCGCGCCCGAGCTTGGGCAGAATGTCCTTGCTCAGGATGGAGCGCGGCACGTGCCAGGCCGGGTTCAGCACGATGGAGCGGATCTCGCTGGCGAGGATGGGGGTGGCCCGCTGCTCCTTGCCGACGATGACCCGACTGGTGAAGACCTCGCTGCCAGACTCCACCACGCTCAGGCGGTAGTCCGGAATGTTGACCAGCACATAGCGACCGGCAAGGTGATCCACCAGATCACGGCGCCACAGGTTGCGAACCAGCAGACTGGCGCGCACCTCGGGGCCGGTATTGAGCCAGCTGCGGGTCTGACGACCGATGATGCCGTCGGCGGTCAGGCCGTGGCGGCGCTGGAACTGCTTGATGGCCTGTTCGGTCTCGGGATCGTAGAGGCTGTCCTGGTGAGTCGGGGCACTGTCCCCCAGTTCGTTCAGGATGGAGCGGATCTGGCCGAGCTCGGTCGAGCTCTCCCCGGCCCGCAGGGTCGGCATGGAGAGGGTGGGCCAGTGCTTGGCCATGGGCATGGCCAGCAGCTTGCGCACTTCTTCGCGCACGGCGTCGTATTCCGCCACCTGTGGCCTGAGTTGCCTGACCTGCTCCAGCAGATTGTCTCCCTGGGGGGCATGGGCCAGGGGGCGGTTCAGATCCAGCTTGAGGGTCTGCATCTGTTCGCGCGCGACCAGATCCATCCCTCGCCAGGCCTGCTGGAACCGGGCCAGCTTGCCAAAGGCCTCATCGTAGAGGGCACCGCGCCGATCCGCCGGGGTCTTTTGCAACTGCTGCCAGAGGCGGTAGAAATCCGGATGCAGCTGGGCCAGCACCGCTTCCTGCAACTGCTGTTCAAGCTCATGACGAGCCTGCTCGGCCACCTCGTTCTGATACCAGTCATGCTGGATGCTGGGACTGGCCACTACCGCCTGTTCCGTGCTGGCATGAACCATGCTGGCCGGCCAGCAGCCCAGCCAGATGAGATTCGCCAATGCCAACCAATACTTCTTACCCATGCTTCTTACCACGCTTGCCTCAAATCGGTTCATTTCGGCCTGTCAGGCGCGACGGTCAGGTCCCCATGATGCGTGAATGCTGGCGACTTTGCTAGCGGACGGAGGTGTAACGACGCCAGATGAGTTCCTGCTCCCCGCTGTCACCGACGGCCACTATCGCCTCGTTGAACCGCGCTACGAATTCCCCGGACAGGGTCTTCTTGCTCAACATGAAAAAGGTGGGCGTCTCATGGATCGCCATGGTGTGGGGGACGACCGCATCCGACAGCCCCTCTCTCTTCAGACCCCAGGGCGTGGCCAGACTATCCCCGAGAAAACCGTCTATCCGCCCAAGCAGCAGCTTGCGATAGTTTTGCACATCGTTGACCTCGCTCACCTGGTTGCGGTATCGCTGCAGAACCTTGGTGATTTCCGGGCCGTAATAGTAGTCCCTGGTCACACCGAGGCGATGCCCGTGGGCCAGCCAACTCGCCAGATCCGACTCCTCACCGGTACCGGATTTGCGTACCCAGAGCGATGTCCGGCCCGGGTTGTAGGGGATGGAGAACCAGGCATAACGCGCCCTCTCATCAGCAAAATACGCCTCCATCACGATGTCCAGCCGACCCCGCTCAAGATCGTGCAACCCCCGCTTCCAGGGGCGCTCCACATAGACCAGACGACACCCCAGCCGATTCGACACGGCATTGAGGTAGTCGACCGCAAATCCACGCAGTTCTCGACGTGCTCCCTCTTGCTGGTAATAGTGGTATGGGGGCCAGTCATCGAAACCGACGCGAAGGGGGGAGGAGCAGAACGATTGCGCCCACAACGGTTGGAGGGACAGACAGCAGAGCACACACAGAGAGAAGAGTCTCATGGGTCATCCTTGACGACGGGACAGGCCATCTTAATTCTGCCCGGGTGAAATGGCGACAGATCCTGCCACAACAAAGCACAATATCAGCCGTTTGCCTGATGCGCCCCAGGTGGCGGCAGACAGGTCGGCGCCGAAAAAGCCACAATCAAGAAGAGGAAGCAAACGACCCCAAAGCCCCTTGGTAAGCAGGGTGATTGAGGGTTAATATGTGAGCAAATATATTTTTGTGATCCACTATGCTTTTTTTGCAATTGGATTAGCATATGCGCGAAATCTGCCTATCAATCTGTCGGGCGTCGAGTGAGTAATATGACCTACAAAAAGTTCGGTTTTCTGGCTGCCATCCTGGCACTGAGCGGTTTCTACCTTTATACCCTCTATCTGGCCGCTCACCCCAACGTGAGCCTGGCTTACAAGCTCTATTACCTGGAAGGCAAGACCCGTTTCTGGGAGCACAACTCCAGCATGACCTACCAGCCCGGCAACGAACTCAACCTGACCAAGCCGAGCCGCTTCCTCTCAAGCGAAGGCTGGGCCAAGAAGCCCAGCGAGCAAGGCACCGAGCTGAGCGGTCAGGGCGGTCTCTATTTCGTGCTGCCCAAGCAGCAGGCCCAGCCGGAGCAGCTCACCATCCAGGCCAGGATCAACAGCCCCCAGGCTGGCGCCCTGCTCAAGGTGGCGCTGGGTCATGATTTCACCACCACGGTCAAGCTGGCCAAGGCGGGCATCAACGAGATCCGCCTCAGCCTGCCGGGCGACTCCCTGACCGCCGATCCCAAGCGTCCCAACTTCCTGGCGCTCTCCGCCCCGACACCGCTCAACGTCCAGTCCGTGCGACTGACCGTGGCTCAGTGAAGCGGAATGCCCCAAGTATCTGTTCCGTAAAATAATTCTTTCAATAAGGAAGTTCCCATGTCCCGTGCCGATTTTCGACTCTCTCTGGTCGTTCCCGTTTACAACGAGGAAGAGAGCATAGACGCCTTCATCAGCGCGATAGATACCGAACTGGCCCCGCTCAAAGACCAGCTTGAAATCGTGTTCGTCAACGATGGCAGCCGTGACCGCACCCGTGAGGTGGTCGAGCAGGCCATCGCCCGGGATCCCCGTGTGACCCTGGTCAACCTGGCCCGCAACTTCGGCAAGGAAGCGGCCATGACCGCCGGCCTGCACCAGGCCAAGGGCGACGCCATCGTCCCCATGGACGTGGACCTGCAGGATCCCCCCTCTCTCATTCTGGAGTTCGTCAAGCTGTGGCAGACCGGCGACTATGACACCGTCTACGGCATCCGGGTGGATCGCAGCGCCGACACCCCGATGAAACGCCTCACCGCCGGTGGCTTCTACCGCTTCTTCAACGCCCTCTCCACCAGCACCAAGCTGCCGGAGAACGCCGGTGACTTCCGCCTCATCGATCGCAAGGTGGTCGAGGCCATCAAGCAGTTGCCGGAGCGCAACCGCTTCATGAAGGGGCTGTTCGCCTGGGCCGGTTTTCGCGCCGTCGGCGTTCCCTACGAGCGCCCGGCCCGCCATGCAGGCGAAACCAAGTTCAACTACTGGAAGCTGTGGAACTTCGCCCTTGACGGCCTGATGAGCTTCTCCAGCTGGCCGCTGCGGGTGTGGAGCTACATCGGGGTCGGTGTCTCCTTCATCGCCTTCCTCTATATCCTCAAGATCATCACCCAGGTGCTCTTCTTCGGCATCGACGTGCCCGGTTACGCCTCCCTGATGTCGGTCATGCTGTTCCTCGGCGGCATCCAGCTGCTGTCGCTGGGCATCATCGGTGAGTACATCGGCCGCATGTTCGTGGAGGTGAAACAGCGCCCCGTCTACCTCATCGAAGGGGTCTACGGCCAGTACGCCAAGCAGGATGAAGAGCAGAAGCAGGAAGTGCCCACCGCCAGCAAGAAGAGCGCTGGCAAGAAGGCCGCCGCGAAAGCCGCTGATGATCAGCAGGAGCAGGCGTCTCAATGATCTCCCGCGAGGAATTCTGGCGGCTGGTTCGCTTCGGTTTTGTCGGCGGGGGGGCCACCCTCGTCGATCTGGGTACCTCCATCGCCCTGTTTCATACCTGGCCGGCCATCTCCGAGCACCTGGTCACTACCTTAGCCTTTGCCGTGGCGTTCTGGTTCTCGTTCTTCGGCCATCGCTACATCACCTTCCAGAAACAAGGTGCCGCCAGCAAGTTCCTGCTGGTTGCCCTCTTCTCGCTGGCGGTGCGTAATCTCATCCTGAGCGGTTTGCTGTTTGCCGGTCTCTCCGGCCTGTTGCCGGTGGTGATCGCCACCCTGACCGTCACCGTGCTCACCTACGTTCTCTCCCGTATCTGGGTTTTTGCCTGATGAATGATATGACCAATACCGCCCCGTCAACCGGGGCTGCACTCCCCTATCGCCCGTCACTGCGCATCAGCGGCCGCGACTGGCTGATGATCGTCGCCGCCTTCGTACTGAGCCGGGTGGCGCTCTATGGCATGGGCTATTTCGGCGTCCAGCTCTATGGCGCCACCGACATCGGGCCGCTGCAAGCCTACTGCCAGTTCGACTGCGTCTGGTTCCAGCGCATCATCGAGAATGGTTACGACCTCTATCCACGCTGGTTGAGCAAGGGCAATGCGGCGAACTGGGCCTTCATGCCCCTCTATCCCATGCTGGCCGGCGGTCTCTCCAGCCTGTTTGACATGGAGAGCCTCATCGGCCTGATGCTGGTGGCCAACATCGCCTTCTTCATCAGCCTGCCCCTGATGCTGCTGGTGCTGCGCCAGCTCAAGCTGGGGGACGACACCGCCCGCTTCGGGGTCTGGCTGCTGGCCTTCTCCCCCTTCTCCGCCTATTTCGTCTCCGGCTATACCGAGCCCATGTTCATGGCCTTGATGCTGGGAATGTTCCTGTTCGCCTACCGCGAACAGTGGCTCATGGTCGCCTTCCTCGGCATTTTCATCTCCGCCACCCGCAACCTGGGGGTGATGATGGTGTTCCCGGTGCTGATCCTGGCCCTGCAGGCCTACGGCTGGCGCGAGTTCTTCCGCTTCACCGAGCGGGCCTTCAAGGTGGTGTTCACCCTCTGGCTCATTCCCCTCGGCCTCTTCTCCTACATGGTCTATCTCTATCACCTCACCGGGGATGCCCTGGCCTTCAAGCATATCCAGGTGGCCTGGGGCCGCTATATGGACAGCCCCCTGGAGTGGTGGCTGAGCGGCTTCGAGCTGGGGGGGCGCAAGGCCTATCTCTCCATCATGGTGATCTTCGGCTGGTGCCTGAATGGCTACCTGTTCAGCCAGAAACGCTGGGCCGAAGCGACCCTGATGTTCATCTGCTGCACCATCCCCCTGATGACCGGACTCAACGCCATGCCCCGCTACATGTTCGGCCTCTATCCGACCCTGCTGGCCATCGTGCTGCTGGCCCATCGCTGGCCTGCCATCCGCCCTGCGGTGCTCTGCATCAGCGGCATGGTTGCCTCCTTCATCGCGGTGGCCTTCGTCAACTTCAAGTTCTTCACCGTGTGACGCCACCCCGAATGCCTACAAGCCGGTCAACTGACCGGCTTTTTTCATGGCCGCGACACCCGGTTCACACTTTTCCATTCTTGAAAACGTAACCATTTGAACTGACGTCACAAATCGGTATTTTACCGGTCCAAGCCTGCCCCAGCGCGCCCTAGAATGAGTGCCTCAACGGACCCTGCTCCTCACACTCTGCTCAAGGAATGGCTTATGCGTCTCTCTTCGCGCCCCGCTCTTCGCCTATCACCCCTGTGGCTGGCCGTGCTCGCCACACCGCTGTTCATCGGTCAGGCGATGGCCGCCCCCGAGGTCTATCTCCATGTGGATGGCAAACCGGTAGCCGAGGCGCTGACGCTGGACAAGGGCACCGTCACCCTGACCCACAGACTGGACAAGGGGAGTCACCAGATCCGCATCAGCGATGCGGGCAACAGCTGCGGCACCAGCTTCGGGCCAACCGAGGCCAGGCCCCTTCCCTTCGGCACCGCCCAGCCCATGGACAAGTGCAGCAAGGGGACAGACTTCAATCTGAGGGTGATGCTGGCAGGGGACTACGAGTTCACCTTCAACCCCGATACCCCCAGCCTCAAGGTGTTGCGGGCAACCAAAAAGAGCGAGTTCAAACGCCAGCCCCCGGAAGAGCCCTGCATCAGCTGGGATGGCGGCCCGGTCACGACATCACTCAAGGGCGTCTGGCCCGACGGCACCCGGTTGCGGGATGCCTACTCGGGACAGGAAGCCGTGGTCAAGGGCGGCAAGATCACCCTGACACCGAGCAAGGAGAGCGGCGGCCTGCTGCTGCTCGAGCCGGTCAAGGCCGCCAAGCCTGCTCCCTTCAGCTGGGATCAGGCAAGCGTCTATTTTCTGCTGACCGACCGCTTCCACAACGGCGATCCCGCCAATGATCACAGCTTCGGTCGTCAGAAGGATGGTCAGGACGAAGTGGCCACCTGGCATGGCGGTGACTTCAAGGGGCTGACCGAGAAGCTCGACTACATCAAGCAACTCGGCATCAACGCCATCTGGATCACCCCCATGGTGGAACAGGTCCACGGCTTCATCGGCGGTGGCGAACAGGGGAACTTCCCCTTCTACGCCTACCACGGCTACTGGGCGCTCGACTTCACCAAAATCGACCCCAACTACGGCGACGAAGAGAGCCTGAAAACCCTGGTGGACGAGGCCCACAAGCGCGGCATGCGGATCATCCTCGACGTGGTGATGAACCACGCAGGCTACGCCACCCTCGCCGACTTGCAGGATCTGGGGCTCACCGATCTCACCCAGAACACCGGCAAGCTGCCGAGTCGCTGGAACGAATGGCGCCCGAGCGGCGGCCTCAACTGGCATGGCTACAACCAGTTCATCGACTACCAGTCATCCCACTGGGACAAGTGGTGGGGCCCTGACTGGGTGCGGGCCGGCCTGCCCGGCTACCCGCAACCCGGCACCGACGACGTCACCGGCTCGGTGGCGGGACTGCCGGACTTCCTGACCGAATCCACCAGATCGGTGGGGCTGCCACCGCTGCTCGCTGCCAAAAAAGACACCAGGGCCAAGGCCCTGCCCAGCGCCACCGTGACCGATTACCTCATTGCCTGGCACACCGACTGGGTGCGCCGCTTCGGCATCGACGGCTTCCGTGCCGACACCGTCAAGCACCTGGAGCCCGCGGTCTGGGCCAGGCTCAAGCAGGCGGGCACCGACGCGCTCAAGGAGTGGAAGGCCGCCAACCCGGGCAAGGCCCTCGATGACCTTCCCTTCTACATGGTGGGCGAGGTGTGGGATCACGGGGTCGCCAAGGACTTCTGGTACCAGCACGGCTTCGATTCCCTGATCAACTTCGACTACCAGCGTGAATTCGCCCTGCCCCAGGCCCAGTGCATGGCGGGGGCAGAGCCCACCTATGCGAGCTACGCCAGCCGCATCAACCAGGATCCCGAGTTCAACGTGCTGAGCTACATCAGCTCCCACGACACCAAGCTCTTCTTCGGCGACTATCAGGACGTGGCGCTGCAACGGCGGGTGGCCAACAGCTTCATGCTGCTGCCGGGGGGCATCCAGATCTACTATGGCGACGAGTCCGGCCGGGGACTGGCCAAGGATGGCGGCGTGTTCGATCAGAGCGTGCGCTCGGACATGAACTGGCAGGAGCTGGCGAGTGGCGAGAAGGCGGAGCTGGTCAAGCACTGGCAACGGCTCGGCCAGTTCCGTGCCGCCCACCCTGCCATCGCGGCGGGCAGCCACAAGAAGATTTCCGATGTCCCCTATGGCTTCGTGCGGGAGAAAGGAGAAGACAAAGTGGTCGTGGTCTTCGCGGGTCGGCAGAAATAGCGACCTGGCCTGAATAAAAAGGGGAGCCGATGGCTCCCCTTTTTTGTCTTGCCGACGCCCGCATCAATCAGACTGGCGGGCCGCCTTTGGCCACTGCAACCTCGCCTTGAGCAGGGTTTCCTGCCACAGGGGCCAGGCCAGCAAGGCCTGCTGATAGGCGCCAGCCTGACCGGGCAGCGAAATGCCATAGCTTGCCAGTCGATAGGCCATCACCGCATAGAAGGCATCCAGAATGCTCGCCTCGTCGAAATAGAAGGGCCCCCGCGCCTGGGACCAGAGGGTCTGCAACCGGGCCAGCTCGTCGATGACCTCCACCGGCGGTTCACTCTGGGTGGGCGCCCCCAGGAAGAAGGGCAGCAGGGTGCGGATCTGGCGAAAACCGGCGTGCAGCTCGGCGCACAGGCTGCGGGCCAGGGCCCGTTCGGCCTTGTCCACCGGATAAAGGTGGCGCTCCGGGCAACACTCGTGGAGATATTCGGCGATGGCCAGAGAGTCGTGAATACGCAGCTCACCGTCGTCGAGCCAGGGCACCAGGCCGGCGGGGGCCGTGCGCTTGAGCCGTTGCAGCTCCTTGGCATCTTCCAGATCGAAGACCTGCTCCTGCCACTTGAGCCCGCTCATGGCCAGCACCAGCGCCGTTCTCATTGCCCAGGTGGAGCCCGTGCCCACCGTCAAAACCAGGGATCCCATCGATTGCCTCCTGCATGGGTTGTTTACTGGCCATCCCGCCGGCCCCGTGGCACGACATCCGATGACCACCTCACATTTGCGTACTGGCGGGTTTGACCCACTTGGGTAGCAGTGCTAGTTTGATTTTTCAAAACAATCAGTTAGCAACAATGTGAGCTATGGACAGCCAATTTACCATCGTCATCGCAGATGACCACCCCCTGTTTCGGGGCGCCCTCTATCAAGCGGTGCACATGGCCATCGACGACGCCAGATTGCTGGAGGCTGACTCCATCGACAGCCTGAGCCACCTGCTCGATGAACATCCCGACGTCGACCTGCTGCTGCTGGATCTCAAGATGCCGGGGGCCAACGGCTTCGAGGGGCTGGCCTATCTGCGCGGACATCACCCAGATCTCCCCATCGTCGTGGTCTCGGCCTCCGAGGATCCCGCCATCATCCAGCAGGTGCTGCGCCTGGGCGCGCTCGGCTTCATTCCCAAGTCCGTCCCCATGAAAGAGCTGGTCAGCGCCCTCAATACGGTGATCGGGGGGGACAACTGGGTGCCGGAAGGCATCTCCCTCCATCCCGAGCCCAGCGAAGGGCCCGATTTCGCCACCAAGCTGGCCAGCCTCACCCCCCAGCAATACAAGGTGCTCATCATGTTGCGGGATGGCAGCCTCAACAAACAGATCGCCTGGGAGCTCAACGTCTCCGAGGCGACCATCAAGGCCCATATCACCGCGATTTTCCGCAAACTCGGGGTCAAGAACCGCACCCAGGCGGTCATCGCCCTCCAGCAGATGGATATCAAGGACAGTTGAGCCCCTTGCCACCATCAGAGCCCATATCACTCCGCCTTCCGCAAACTTGGGGTCAAGCACCGCACCCAGGCGGTCATCGCCCTCCAGCAGATGGATATCAAGAACAGTTGAGCCCCTTGCCACCATCAGAGCCCATATCACTTCGCCTTCCGCAAACTTGGGGTCAAGAACCGCACCCAGGCAGTCATCGCCCTGCAGCAAATGGGCATCAAGGACGACTGAGCTCGTCCCCGGCTGGCTTGTATCGAGCCAGCCCCCCTCCAACAGACTCTCTGGCACCCCGCGGCAGCCGGAAACGGCCTCCCTGCACCATTTGCGGCTCGACAATTAGCACGGTCGTACTTTATGCTGCCAGCCCAGAGAGAGGAGAGCCGGATGAGCAAGGGACGTCTGACCCGCGACACCATTTTGCAGACTGCATTCGAGCAGGCGAGCCAGCAGGGGCTGGAGAGCCTCACCATAGGCTCCCTCGCAACGGCCTGCGAGATGTCAAAAAGCGGTCTATTCGCCCACTTCCAGTCCCGCGACAACCTCCAAATCGCCGTGCTCACCTATTCCGCCGAGGTATTTCGTGAGCGGGTGATCCAGCCGGTGCGCCAACAGGGGCACGCCACCCAGCAGGAGAAACTGCTCGCCCTGTTGCAGGCCTGGCTGGCCTGGAACCAGAGTTTTGCCGGCCGCTGCATGTTCCTCGATGCCTGGACCTCCGCCCAGGAGGGTGAGGTCCAGCAGGCGGCACGCGAGCTGGTCCGTTTCTGGCTCGACTACCTGGCACGCCAGGTAGTGCAGGGGCAGACCAGAGGGGAGTGGCGCAGCGATCTCGATCCCTGGCGCGCCGTCTATCGTCTCTATGGCCTCTATCTCGGGGATCAGGTGTTCCATGCCCTGGGGCTCAGCGAGGATCCGGCCCGCCACTTCTGGCCCGAGGTGGAACAATTGCTGGCCAGCTGGCGCTGACCCGACGGGTTCTTCTTTTTAAAAACCCGCAAAAAAGCACGACCGTTCGCACACAAAAGACACAGGATGACCATGAGCAGCAAGATCTATTTCAACACACGCCGCTTCAGCCCGAGCAAGTTGCTGCTGGGCCTCGGCACCCGCCTGCATCACGTGCTCGCGCCCACCCACGCCAAGCGCACCGCCAGCAAGCTGCTGCTCACCCCGCAGCGGGCGACCCGGGACGTCGCAGCCCCGGCCGGCCTGGTCGAGCAGGCCATCCACACCAGTGAAGGGACCCTGATGAGCTACCGGCTCGGGCAGGGGCCGGTCTGGCTGCTGATGCACGGCTGGTCAGGCAGTGCCAGCCAGTTCTATCCGCTGATGAGCCACATCGCCGCCCAGGGCTATACGGCGCTCGCCTACGATCACCCCGCCCACGGCCGGAGCGAAGGGAACAGGGGTCACCTGCCCCGCTTCGTGCGCGCTTTCGACGAGATCCTCGAGCGGGTCGGCCCCGTCCAGGGCGTCATCACCCACAGCATGGGGGGCGCCGTCACCCTCAGCAGCCGTCACCCGGCAATCGATGCGCTGCCGCTGCTGCTCATCTCCCCGGTGCTCGACTACGTGCCCCAGCTCTACGGCATGGTGGCGCGCTCCGGCTACTCCATCCGGCTGTTCGATGCGGTGGTCAAGGAGATAGAACACGAATACCAGCACCCGCTCAGCACGGTTGACCCCCTTGGCCGGCTCGCCCGGCGCAGCGGCGCCGCCCTCATCGTGCACGATGAGGAAGACCGCTTCGCCCCCCACCGGGACTCCCTGCGCGCGGCCCAGGATGGCCGCACCCGGCTGGTGAGCACCCGGGGTCTCGGCCATGGCCGTATTCTGGCAAGCCCTCCAGCCTTCGCCGCCTTCGATCAACTGAGCCAGACCCCTTGGCAAACTGAAAATGAAACGGGCCGCAAAAATTGAGCGTGCGGCCCATTTTTATCCGGTATACAACGTCTTATAGTTGAATTGCGCGGTGGCAACCCGCCCTGGCGATCACGATAAGGCGCACCCTCATGGCCAGACCCAATACTGCTCTTCTGCTGACTGGTGGTGGTGCCCGCGCCGCCTATCAGGTCGGCGTACTCAAGGCGGTGGCCGAACTCTACCCCCGCAACATCGGCATCCCCTTCCCCATTCTGTGCGGCACCTCGGCGGGGGCTCTCAACATCACGGCGCTGGCGTGCTACGCCTCCTGTTTCCATCTGGGGGTGCGCAAGCTGGAGTGGGTCTGGCGACGTTTCGAGACCCACCACATCTTCGACTTCCACCCTTGCCAACTGCTGTGGCGCACCCTCTATCAGGGCTCGGCCGGCCTCATCACCCCCCAGAGCAACCGCGCCTTTCACCTGTTTGACAACGCCCCCCTGCGCCGTCTGCTGGATCAGCTCATCGACTATCACCGCATCGATGACAACATTCTCTACGGCAGCCTGGAGGCCATCGCCATCACGGCCTCCGACTACGATGACGGCCTCTCCACCACCTTCTTCCAGGGGCGGGCCGAACATCAGCCCTGGGAGCGCGCCAGACGACGTGGCCTGCGTACCCTGCTCACCTCGGATCACCTGCTGGCCTCGTCGGCGCTGCCCTTCGTCTTTCCCGCCACCCCCATCGGCGATCGCGTCTACGGGGATGGATCCATCCACCAGCTGAGTCCGCTCAGCCCCGCCATCCACCTGGGGGCGGAGCGGATACTGCTGGTGACCCTGGACTCCCCTCACAGGGAGAACCCGACTCCCCGCCAGGGGCACCTGACCAGCTCCAACATCGCGAGCCATCTGCTCAACACCGTCTTCTCCGACACCCTCAATTCGGATCTGGAGCGGCTCGGGCGCATCAACCAGACCCTTTCCCTCATTCCGGCACGGGAGCGCAGTCGGCTGAAACTGCGCCAGGTGGAGACCTGCGTGATCCGCCCCAGCCAGGATCTCGACCTCATCGCCCTCGAATACCTCCCACGGTTGCCGACCCAGCTGCGCCGTCTGCTGCGGGTGCTCGGGGTCAACGGCGAAGAGAGCAGCAGCCTGGCCAGCTTCCTGATGTTTGACCCCGGCTATTGCCAGCGGCTCATCAAGCTGGGATACCAGGACGCGCTGGATCACCGCCAGCGCATCGAGGCCTTCCTCGACCTGCCGGGCAGCGGGAGGCAGGAGCAGTTTCGCGAAGAGGCCTGAGGGGCCTTATCTCATGGGAAGGAGAGCCTAGCGTCCCTCCAGCAGGCGCTGCTCCGCCTGTTCCATGGCCACGGCCGTGCCGAAGAGCACCAGGGTATCTCCCGCCGCCAGCACCAGCTCGCGCCTGGGATCCAGGCTGCGCTCCCCGCGATGAATCGCCTTGATGCGCACCTCTCCCAGGGCGAGATCCCGTACCCTGTGTCCCACCGCCCAGGCCTGGTCGTGCAGCAGCACGGGATGCAGCCGCTCGAGCTGTTGATCCGTCTCCAGATTGCCCGCACTCTTGCCGCCCCAGTAGAAACCGTGCAGAAAGCGATACTGGCTGCTGCGCTCGTGCTCCATGCGCCGGATCACCCGGCCGATGGGAATGTCGCAGTTGAGCAGCAGGTGGGAGACCAGCATCAGGGCTCCCTCCTGGGATTCGGGGATCACCTCGAAGGCGCCGGCCTGCTTGTAGTGTTCAAGGAAGCTGTCATCCCGGGTGCGTACCAGCACCTTGATCTCCCCCGCCAGCTCCCGGATCAGCGTCAGCATGGCATCGACCCGCTTGCGATCGTCGAAGGTGATGATCACCAGCCGCGCCCGCAGCAGACCGGCTGCCAGCAGGATGTCGCGCCGGCTGGCATCGCCGAACGCCACCTGCTCCCCCGCCAGCTTGGCCTCGCTCACCCGCTCGGGATCGAGATCCAGGGCCAGGAAGGGGATCTCTTCGAGCTTGAGAAAGCGGGCACAGGTTTGGCCGGTGCGTCCGAACCCGGCGATGATGACGTGCTGGTGTTTGCTCAGGCCCGACTGGGCCACCTCGGCGCGAGAGAGCAGGGCACTGTCGGTGAGGGAGTGGGCAAGTCCCAGCGCCCGCAACACCAGCCAGGGGGTGAGGGCGATGGAGATGACACCGATACCGATCAGCAGAGAGACCAGCTGGTGATCCAGCAAGCCGTGATGACTCGCCAGCGCCAGCAGCACAAAACCGAACTCCCCGACCTGGCTCAACATGATGCCGGCGGCCATGGCGTCGCGCTTGCGCTCCCCCATCAGGCGGCCCGCCAGCAATATGAGCAGCGACTTGCACAGGATGAGCCCCGTCACACAGGCCAACACCTGCCACCAGGCGCCCGCCACAAGCGCCCAGTCCATGGTCATGCCGATGGTAATGAAGAAGAGCCCCATCAACACGTCGCGAAACGGCTTGATGTCCACCTCGAGCTGATGACGATAGTGGGACTCCCCCAGCATCATGCCCGCCAGAAAGGCACCGAGCGCCATGGAGAGCCCCATCCACTGGGTCAGGGAGGCCGCCAGCAATGCCACCAGCAGGGCACTCAGTACGAAGAGTTCGTCTGAACGTGCGCGCGCCACCTCGAAAAACAGCATGGGCAGCAGCCACTTCCCCACCGCCAGCAGCACGGAGAGCGCAAACAACCCCTTGAGGGAGGCCCAGGCGACCTCCGCCAGCAGGGCGCTGCCCTGCACCTCGGGCTGGGCCAGGATGGGGATCATCACCAGCAGGGGCACCACGGCAAGATCCTGGAACAGCAGCACGCTCACCCCGAGCTGGGCTCGCCGGGTATGGAGCTGCTTGAGCTCGCCGAGCTGCTTGATCACCACGGCGGTGGAGGAGAGCGCCAGGGTGCCTGACACCACCAGCGCCTGGGCCAGGCTCAGCCCCCACCACCAGCCGAGCCCGAAAAACAGCAGTGAGGTGAGCAGCACCTGCAGGCTGCCGACCCCCAGCACCAGCTTGCGCATGGCGAGCAGACGCGGCAGGGAGAACTCGAGCCCGAGGGAGAACATCAGGAACACGATGCCAAGCTCCCCTATGGTCTGCATCATGGCCTGACCCGTGACGATGGCCACGCCGTGGGGGCCGAGCAGCATGCCGGCAAACAGATAGGCAAGGATCACCGGCTGGCCGAGGCGCCGGAAAATGGCCACCAGCACAACGGCGAAGATCAGCAGGATCAACACATCGGCGTACACCCATCCCTCTCCTTCATCTGCCCGGCACCCTCTTCCCTGCAAGCACAGCGCCCGCTCCCCATATGGCACGCCACTCGCTCAGCGGCAGGGATTTCCCCTCCCGTTTCATCCCGTTAAGCCTAGCCAGCCCCCTTGTTTTTCATCGGACATATTTTAGGCACAGGGCTTGCAAGAGCCTGCGCAATGAATGGAGAGGTGTAAGGGCTGTAACGTGGAAAACACATCGTCATTGAACGGCTTCGGACATGGCATAGAGCAGTGGGTACAGCAGATGGAGCGGCTTGCGCCCTTGACCGGGCAGGACCGCTATCAGCAGATCGAGCAGTTGCTGGGGCAACGGGATCTTGACGCCCTGCTGGCAATCTTTGCCGAGCGGGTGGCAAACATTGTCCGGATCCACTCGCTCCAGTTCGACTGTGGCCAGCCCCACCCCCTCATCTCGCACCCGCCCCAGGCCAGGTTGACCCTGCATGCCTATCGCTTCGAGCTGCGGGGACGACACGAGCAGTTGCTCGGCCAGTTGCACTACGAGCTGGAGCACCCCCTGAGCGACGGCCAGAGGCGGTTGCTTGAGCAATATCATCAGCTGTTCAGCCTCCCCCTGCCCCTCTATCTGCGGCTGGATCGGCTGGAACAGCAGGTGCGGCTCGACCACCTGACCGGGCTTGGCAATCGCGCCTACTTCGACGAAGCCATCGGCCGGGCGGTGGAGCAACACAGCCGGGAACCCCACGGCCTAGTGCTGGTGCTGCTGGATCTCGACAGATTCAAGCAGGTCAATGACACCTGGGGCCATCCGGTGGGCGACCTGGTGCTAAGCCGCTTCGCCCAGTTGCTGCAGGGGTGCATTCGCGGGACGGATCAGGCGTTTCGCCTCGGCGGGGACGAGTTTGCCCTGCTGCTGCAACCCGCGGACCCCGAGGCCTGGCGCCCGGTCTGGCTGCGGTTGCAACATGTGCTCCACAGCCACAAGGAGCTCAGCGCCTTCTCGGTGGGGTGCAGCCTGGGAGCCGCCAGCTGGCAGTCGGGCATGGATGTACAGCGCCTCTACGAGACGGCCGATACCCATCTCTACGCCCGCAAGAAAGCCGGGGGCTCCGGCCTGCCCGAATAGGGCATCACCCTTTCGCCTCCCGGCCCCCTGTCACTCTGCGATGTCAATCCGCATCCGGGGTGACGGGGGGCCGCCACTCCCACGCCACCCCCTCTTCTGGCGCCAGAAATCCGTCGCAGACAAAGAGCCCGGCCACCAGTGCCACCTGTTCACCGTAGTAGAGGATGGGAATGCGCCCCCGCTGCCAGGAGGGCACCCCGTACTCTTGTAGCAGCTTCTTGAGCCGCCGGCTGCCCACCCGCCCCACCGGTTTCAGCATGACGCCGGGGGCGACCTGAAAACGCACCGAGAGCGGCTCGTCCCCCCTCGGTGTCCGCAACCCTTCGCCATCCGTTCTCCAGAGCCTGAACTGCCCGAGCCCGTCCGGCAGGGTGAGCGTCTCTTCCATCCGGATGGGCAGCACCTCCTCACGGGGGGCGAGATCCGGCGCCACCAGGTAGAGGCGCCCCTGATAGCGGCGACACGCCAACCCTTGCAGGCTCAGCCTGGGGTTGGCGTCATCGCGCGCCAGCGCCACCTCCTGCCACAGCAGGCCCAGCAGCTCGCGGGAGGGCATCTCTCCCCCCTGACGGCGGATCCAGTGGCGCAGCAGGTTGTTGCGCCGCACGGGGGAGAGGGAGAGGAGTCCGTCAATGCGCAGCCCTTCTCCCTCACCCACCGCCTGCCAGTCCGCCTCGGCCAGCTCGCTGATAAGCGCCTCCTGCTCGGCGCACAGGGCCATGGTGCGCGCCGTCGTCCGGGCCATGGCGGGCCAGCGGTCCTTGAGCAGGGGGATGATCTGCTGGCGCAGGAAATTGCGGTCATAGCTCGGGTCCTCGTTGCTCTCATCCTCTACCCAGCCATAAGGAAGTGACTGCGCGGCTTGCGCCAGCTCGGCCCGGCTCATGTCGAGCAAGGGGCGCAACAGATGGCCTGCGGCAAAAGGCTGGCTCGCCACCATGCCCGCCAGCCCGCGCAGACCGGCCCCCCGCTTGAGCGCCAGCAGCAGGGTCTCCAGCTGATCGTCCTGATGGTGAGCGGTGAGCAGCCACTCCCCTTCCCCCAGGTGGGCGGCGAGTCGCTCATAACGCGCCGCCCGCGCCTGGGCCTCCAGGCTCTCCCCGTTGCCCCGGCAGAGCTGCACCCGCTCCACGATGAGGGGCACCGCCAGTTGCCGGCACACCCCTTCGCAGTGAGCCACCCAGTGGTCGGCATGTGGGCTCAGGCCGTGATGAACGTGCAGGGCGTTCAGGGCGAGGCCGTGGGCGCGTGCAAAACGGGCAGCCAGCACCAGCAAGACGGTGGAGTCGAGCCCGCCGCTGAAAGCCACCAGCAGACCGCGGGAACCTTCCGGCGCGGGCAGGGTCTGACAAAAACGAGAATAAATACGAGAAATCATAGGCTTCCCCAATACGACCAGGCCGATCTTAGCAGAGTCGGGCTTATCAAGCGCTAACCCGGCTGCTAGAGTGAATCGCTCCCTGCGTGGGCAAGGAAGCCATATAACCCGAATTGGAATAAAACCATAATGAACAACAAGAAACACATCCTGGCCACCCTCGTCGGGCTGGCCCTGCTGGCCGGTTGCAGTCAGGCACCGAGCCAACCGGACAAACACTCCGGCCTTGCGCTGGCCAACATGGACACCAGCGTCAAGCCTGGTGACGACTTCTTCCGCTACGTGAACGGCCACTGGCTCGCCACGGCCAAGATCCCCGATGACAGGCCCGCCGACGGCGCCTTCTACCTGCTGCGGGACAAATCCCTGGCGGACGTGCGAGTGCTGGTGGAGGGGCTGGATGGCAAAGCCGCCACCGGCACCCCGGCCCAGCAGATCCACGACCTCTACCAGAGCTATCTGGATCAGGCCGCCCGCAACGCCAAGGGCACCACGCCCCTGCTGCCAATGCTGAGCGAGATAGAGCAGATCAGCACGCCGCAGGATCTCGCCCGGGCCTTCGCCCAGAGCGCCCGCACCGGTGGCGGCTCCCCCTTCGGTTTCTGGATTGACGCCGACGCCAAGGCCCCTGACAGCTATGCCGTCTACCTCTACCAGGCCGGCCTCGGCCTGCCGGATCGGGACTACTACCTCAAGCGCGACCCCAACAGCCAGGCGCTGCTGCACAAGTACGAGCAACACATCGCCGCCATGCTGACCCGCTTCGGTGAGACGGATGCCCAGGCCAAGGCGAAACGCATCCTGGCCCTCGAGACCAGGCTCGCCCAGATCCAGTGGGACAACGTGGCCCTGCGAGACAGAGAGAAGAACTACAACAAGGGACCGGTGAGCGAGCTGGGGCGCCTCGCCCCCGCCATCGACTGGGACGCCTACCTGGCCCAGGCCGGCCTTGCGGGGCAGCAGAGCCTGGTCATCGGCCAGCCCACCTATCTCTCGGCCCTGAACGAGGTGATGCAGCAGACCCCGGTCGCTGACTGGCAGGCCTACCTCAAGTGGCAGCTCATCACCGATTACGCCCCCTACCTCGACAGCCAGACCGATGCCCAGAATTTTGCCTTCTTCGGCACCGCTCTTAGCGGCACGCCCAAGCAGCGCGCCCCCTGGGAGCGGGCCCTCGGGGTACTGGACAACAACCTGGGGGAGGCGGTGGGCAAGCTCTATGTCGAGCGCTACTTCCCGCCAGCGGCCAAGGCCCGTATGGAGCAGCTGGTGGAGAACCTGCGCACCGCCTACGGCCAGAGCATCCAGGAGCTGGACTGGATGTCCCCGGCCACCAAGACACAGGCCCTCGAGAAGCTCGCCAAGTTCAGACCCAAGATAGGCTACCCGGACAAGTGGAAGGACTACAGCGCCATCACCATTCGCCCCGACGATCTGGTGGGCAACCTGCAGCGGGCCCGCGCCTTCGAATACGCCGACAACCTGGCGCGCCTCGGCAAGCCGGTCGATCGGGACGAGTGGCACATGTCACCCCAGACGGTGAACGCCTACTACAACCCGAGCAACAACGAGATCGTCTTCCCGGCCGCCATTTTGCAGCCCCCCTTCTTCGACATGACGGCGGACGATGCGGTCAACTACGGCGCCATCGGCGGGGTGATCGGCCACGAGATGGGCCACGGTTTTGATGATCAGGGGGCCAAATCCGACGGTGACGGCGTGATGCGCGACTGGTGGACGCCGGCGGATCTCAAGGAGTTTCGCTTCCGCACCAGCCGGCTGGTGGCCCAGTACAACCGCTTCGAGCCCATCAAGGGCCAGTACGTCAACGGCCAGTTTACCCTGGGGGAGAACATCGGCGATCTCGGCGGCCTCACCATCGCCCACAAGGCCTACCTGCTCTCCCTGGATGGCAAGGAGGCCCCGGTGCTGGACGGTTTTACCGGCGAGCAGCGCTTCTTCCTCGGCTGGGCCCAGGTGTGGAAGGGCATGTATCGCCCCGAGCTGATGCAGATGCTGCTCGCCTCGGATCCCCACTCGCCGCCGGAATACCGGGTCAACGGCGTGGTACCGAACATCCCCGCCTTCTACGAGGCGTTCAAGATCCAGCCCGGCGACAAGCTCTATCTGGACCCGGCCAAACGGGTCAAGATATGGTGATGACAACCCGGGCAGGGGGCGGCCGACCAGCGGCCCCCTGCCCGCTTCCGACGTGGCAGGGAAGCGTCCCCTGCCCGTCACAGACACACAAGCAGCAACAAGGGTCCTCTCCATGAAAGCCTTATTCCTTACTCTCGGCCTGCTCACCCTGCCCCTCGCCAGCCAGGCGGCGGATGGCTTCTTCAAACAGCTGACACTCCCCTCCGGCCAGGTGGTGACCGTCAGCGAAGGGCGCGCCGAGCCTGCCTCCACCGGCAGCTACGACGTGCGCCTCTACTCCGGTGCCAACCCGCAGTTTCCGCTGGATCAGTTCATCGACGGCAAGGTGCTGCCGCGCGATGGCAGTATCAAGGAGATCAAGCTGCTGGATCTCAACGGCGACAAGCAGCCTGAAGTCATCGTCGTGGTGGAGAGCGCCGGCAGCGGCAGCTACCTGAGCGCCGACGCCCTCACCATCAATCCCCAGGAGGGGCTGGAGAGCTTCAACCACGTAGAGGGACTGGCCCCCAGTGACGATGTGATTGAGGCCCTCAAGACCCCCCGCGACTGACCCCCCACGCCCCGTATCACGGGGCGTTTTTTTACCCCGCGCCTCCCGATGCGGTGCCCACGGCCCCCCACAGGGCGGATGGACGACTGTTTTTTTCTGTGCCTATAATCGCCGCACCATGCCATAACGAAACACAAGGAGGTAAAAAATGGTTATCCAAGCGTGTCCGATGTTCTCGGCTCGCCTGTTCGGCACATTCAAGTGCTCTTGCCTGCATACCATCGCGCTGCGATAGCGGGTTCGAGCAAAGCCGACTCCCTTCCATACCGAGACCTTTCTCGACTCTGCCGTTGTCGCCAGCGCTCCTGATGACAGGGATTTCCTATCCCGCGATTTAAGAGAGCAAGAGCATGACAACCCTGATGAGTACCCATTCCCTGCAGATGAGTGCGGGGCACCTTCCCTTATTTGATCACCTCGAACTCGGCATTCGCGCAGGCGACCGACTCGGCCTGATTGGCGCCAACGGCTGCGGCAAGAGCACATTGCTCGCGCTGCTGGCGGGCGAGCGCACGCCCCAGGCCGGCCGGGTCGTGCAGGCCGCCGCCTGCCGCTGCGAGTTCGTGGCCCAGCAACTGCCCGCCGGGCTTTCCACCCTCAGCACCCGCGCCGTGCTGCTGGATGCGCTCGGCAACGACCCCGCCGCCGAATGGCAGGTGGACAAGCTGCTGGCCGAACTGCAGCTGGAGGCCCAGGCCACGTTGCCGGTCAGTGCACTGAGCGGTGGCCAGCACAGCCGGCTGCAGATAGGGCGCGCCCTGCTGCGCCAACCCAACCTGCTGCTGCTCGATGAGCCCAGCAACCACCTGGACTTGCCCGCCTTGCTCTGGCTCGAGCAGTTTCTGCTGGGCTGGCGCGGCGCCTTCGTGCTGGTCTCCCACGACGCTCGCCTGCTGGACCGCGTCACGGATCAGACCCTGATCCTGCGAGACGGCCAGTTGCACCGCTTCGCCCTGCCCTGCAGCCAGGCCAGGGCGGCACTGGCTGCCGAGGATGAGCAGGCCCGCCTGCGCCGGGCAGATGAGCAAAAGGAGATAGACCGCCTGAGCGCCAGCAGCAAGCGCCTCGCCATCTGGGGGCGGGAGCATGACAACGAGAAGCTGGTGCGCCAGGCCAAGTCCATGGAAAAGCGCATCGCCCGCCTGCAGGAGGAGCAGAGCCAGGTGGCGGCGCTGGCCCCCTGGCGGCTCGAGCTGCGCGGAGTGAGCCTGCCTGCCGACACCCTGCTGCGACTGGAGGTCCTCGACGTATCGCCGGCACCGGCACTGCCGCCGCTGCTGCGTGCCGAGGGACTCTGGCTGCGGGCCGGGGACAGGGTCGCCCTGCTCGGTGCCAACGGCACCGGCAAGTCCTCCCTGCTGCGCCAGTGCTGGCGCGAACTGACAGACCTGAGTCCGCAGGCGGGCTGGTACTGCCACCCCGGCGCGAGCATCGCCTATTACGATCAGTCCCTGCAGCAGCTGGCTGACGACGCCACCCTGAGCGACGCGCTGTACCCCCTGGCCCCTCTGCCTGAGGTGACGCGGCGACAGGCGCTGATCCGGGCGGGCTTCCCCTATGCCCGCCACGGCCAGCAGGTGCACACCCTGAGCGGGGGCGAGCGGGCACGGTTGCTGTTCCTCGCCCTGTCCCTCGGCAGCCACCACATGCTCTGGCTCGACGAACCCACCAATCACCTGGATCTGGCGGGCAAGGAGGAGCTGGCCGACGCCATTGCGGCCTTCCCCGGGGGCGTGCTGCTGGTCTCCCACGACCGGGAGCTGATCGAGCGCAGCTGCAACCGCTTCTGGCTGATCAGGGACGGGCGCATCCAGGAGGCTCACAGCGCCGAGCGGGCCTATGCCGAGCTGCTGGGCGATGCCCCCTTGCCGCAGGCGGGCAGCCCGGCTCGATCAGGTGACCCGCAGGCCGCGGCCGCCACGGGGGATGACGAAGAGGCGCTGCTGGCGCGCTGGTATGAGCTCGATGCCCTGCTCGCCGCCGATCTGGCCCGCAAGCCCAGGCACCAGACCCCGCGCCTGCAGCAGCAGTGGCGTGACGAGCTGGCGCGCCTTGCCGAGCGGCTCGGCTTTGCCTGACGCCAGCCCGGATCATCCATCTCTTGTTACGCAACACACGCGGCCAGCCACGGCTGGCCGCAAGGAGCCACCATGACATCAACGCAACAACCTCACATCAGGCTGGATCCGGTCAGCGACGCCGACCTGCCTCACATCTATCGCGGCCTCTCCGATCCCCGGGTCGTCGCCTACTACGGCGTCAGCTACGACAGCCTGGCGGCATGCCGGGCACAGATGGATTGGTATGCCGAGCTGACCCGCACCGGCCGTGGCGCCTGGCACCTCATTCGCGACCGGCACACGGGCGAACCGCTGGGGGCCATCGGCTACAACGATGCCGACCTGACTCACCGGTGTGCCGAGCTGGGCTACTGGCTCTATCCCGAACACTGGGGCAAGGGGGTAATGAGCGCGGCGCTGCAACTCTGGCTCCCGCTCACTTACCGCACCACCGACCTGCACCGGCTTATGGCGGTGGTGGAGGAGCCCAACCACCCCTCCGCCCGCCTGCTGGAGCGGGCCGGTTTTCACTACGAGGGCACGGCGCGGGAGTGCGAGCGCAAGGGGGATGGCTTCATCTCCCTGCGCCACTACGCCATCTTGCGCAGCGACCTGCCCGCCAGCCTGTGACCAGCAACAAAAAGCCCCGCACTGCGGGGCTTTTTTTCGGGAGTTACTTGATGGCACAGACACCCTCATCGGACGCCGAGCGGCGGCGTCTGCGCCGCCACAGGGAGAAGCCGCCATACCCCAGGCTCAGCACGACGGCATAGAGCACCTGGGTAGCGAGGGCCAGCAGCACCAGGGTGCAGAGCAGCACGCTGAGGCCCGCCAGCCCCTTGCCGGTCCCCGACAGCAAGCGCCAGCCCGCCGCCATGCAGAGCAGATAGACCAGCACGAAGTTGCCATTGGCGTAGCGGATCAACGCATCGAGGGGCAGACGCAGCCAGAGGATCAAGGTGATGGAGACGAAACAGATGGCGAGCACCCAGGCAAGGGCATGCAGGGGAGCGCCCCGGGCCGAGAGGCGAGAGAGGGAGACCGGCAGTTTGCCCTCCCGCGCCATGCTCCAGATAAGGCGCGCAAAACCTTGCAGGTAGATGTTGATGCTGGCGAAGCAGGAGAGATAGCCCAGCACCGCCACCAGCCACTTGGCGGTGGGGCCGAACAGCAGGGAGAGCAGGGCCGGAATGGCGGTGGCATTGGTCGCCTCGTCCCCGTAGAGGTCATATTTGAGCACCACCAGCGAGTGCACCCAGTAGATGAGCCCCGCCAGCAGCACGCCCCCCAACAGGGCAAGGGGGTAGTCCCGCTCTGGCCGCTTGAACTCCTCCCCCATGTGGGCGAAGGCCTCGAGCCCCACGAAACACCAGAACATCACCGCCAGCGCCGAGCCCATGGCGGGCCACTCGCTCGCCGTTGGCAGAGGCTGGGCGGCATCGCGCCAGCTGAGATCCCCCTTGACCCAGATAAGCAGGGTGAGCCCCAGAATGGCCAGGGCGATCAGCAGTTGCAGGTTGCCGGAGGAGCGCGCTCCCCGCAGCCCCAGCAGAAAGACCCCGAGCAGGGTGAGCAGCTGGATGCCCCAGAGGGTCCACTCCCCCATGTCGAACAGGGCGTGCCAGAAACCGGCGGCGATGGTGAGGGCGGCAGGCAGGCCCACCGGCAGCACCGCCAGAAACAGGAAAGCGGAGAAGCGCTCGGCGCCGTTGCCAAAGGCGAGGCCAATCAAATGGGGGGCGCCCCCCGCGTGGGGATAACGCCGCCCGAGGCGGGCGAAGGTAAAGGCGATGGGCAGCACCAGGGCAATCAGCAGCAACCAGGCCCACAGCGACGCCCCTCCCGCCAGCGAGGCGGCGGTGGCCGGTACCACGAAGATCCCGGTACCGAGCAGGGAGGTGGCGAGCAGCCCCATCCCCTGCCAGAGCCCGAGATCCTTTTTCAACCCAGACATATCCTGTTGTCCCGTCTAGAAAAACATCCCGCCATGTTAGGCCGCCACCACCGCTTTGTTAAGCATTTGTGCCCATAAAAAAACCGCCCCGGGGGGCGGCTTTCTCACAGGGATGAACGCTGTCATCAGGCAATCAGCTTGTAGATGATGCCGGACATGGCGATGAGGCCGATGAGGGTCACGAAGCCGTTGCTGAGGTTGCCGGCATATTTGCGCATGGCCGGTACCTTGGCAATGGCGTACATCGGCATCAGGAAGAGCAGCATGGCGATGATGGGGCCGCCCAGATCTTCAATCATGCCGAGGATGCTCGGGTTGATGGTGGCCACGGCCCAGGTGGTCAGGATCATGAAGACCGCGGTCACCTTGTTCAGCTGCTTGACGTCGACGTTCTTGCCCTTCTCGCGCAGGGACTTGGCCATCAGGCCGTTCATGCCCTCTTGCGCACCCAGGTAGTGACCCAGGAAGGACTTGCTGATGGCAACCATGGCGATGAGCGGTGCCACGGTGGCGATCACCGGGTTGTCGAAGTGGTTGGCCAGGTAGGAGAGGATGGAGATGTTCTGCTCCTTGGCCGCCGCCAGGTCAGCCGGGGAGAGGCTCAGCACGCAGCTGAACACGAAGAACATCACTGTCATCACCATCATGACGTGGGCGCCCAGCAGGATGTTGCTGCACTTCTTCTCGGCGTTGGCGCCGTAGCGGCCTTTGTTGTCCACCGCGAAGGAGGAGATGATCGGGGAGTGGTTGAAGGAGAACACCATCACCGGGATGGCCAGCCACAGGGTCTTGATGAAGTCACCGTTGAAGGCCTCACCCAGCGCAGGGGCTTCGGTGATGATGGCACCGTTCCAGTGCGGGATCAGGTAGACCGCCAGGCCCATCAGGGTGACCACGAACGGGAAGACCAGCACGCTCATCGCCTTGACGATGACCTGGCCGCCCAGGCGAACGATCGCCATCAGACCCAGGATCAGCACCAGGGAGAGGATGGCACGGGGAGGTGCCGTCATGCCCAGCTGGTGCACCATCAGGCTCTCGACGGTGTTGGTGATGGCCACGGAGTACATCAGCAGGATGGGGTAGATGGCGAAGAAGTAGAGCAGGGTGATGAACTTGCCTGCGGTCTTGCCGAAGTGCTCTTCCACCACCTCGGTGATGTCGCCGTCACGGGTGGAGCCGGACAGCACGAAGCGGGTCAGGCCACGGTGGGCGAAGAAGGTCAGCGGCAGGGCCAGGATCAGCATGGCGACCAGCGGCCACAGGCCACCGACACCGGCATTGATCGGCAGGAAGAGGACACCGGCGCCGATGGCGGTACCGTACAGACCCAGCATCCAGACCACGTCGGCCTTGTTGATGCCACGGGAGGAGGCTTTGCTCAAGCTGCCTTCAACTGCAATGTTCATGTCAGACATAGGGGTGTTCCTGTCATCAAGGAAAGTGGGATCTTAACTTGTCAGTGGGCCTGGGCCCGGTTCCTTTCCCTGGAACTCCAGCTATTCGTCCTGTTTGTTCCTCCGCCCCGGCCATCCGGCCGCCACTCCCTGTGGCAACCTGATTGCAACAAACACGGGCGGGGAGTCGTAATACAGAGGGGATCGTGCTCGCTCGTTAACAACGGGATAACGCTCACCTCATCCGATGAGATGACTCTAGTTAAAAGGCACTATTAATCACAGCGTTTTTTTGAATTAATCAACCAAAGTTTGATTGGAATCGCCTTTCCGTCGCTTCAGATCACACTTGAATCGCCATATTGCGATTTTTTTTTAACATATAAACTTTTTGGTGTGATCCACCTCACCTTGAGGCGCGCAACAATTTTGTCACAACCCCCTCATTGCCCCCCGATTGTCTCCCGTCGCCCCATGGCGTACCCTTTGTGTCCGCCCCTTTTCTGCGTACCGACCATGACCCTCTCCCGCACCGATCTCGCCGAGCTGGCCGTGTTTGCCGCCGTCGCCCGTCACCGCAGTTTCAGCAAGGCCGCCCTCGAGCTCGGGGTCTCCGCCTCGGCCCTGAGTCATGCCCTCAAAGGGCTGGAGAGTCGCCTGGCCGTCAGGCTGCTCAATCGCAGCACCCGGGCCGTGGTGCCGACCGAGGCAGGAGAACGGCTGCTGGCCCAGGTACTGCCGACCCTGGGGCAACTGGAGGCGGCACTGGCGGAGCTGACGCGCCACGCGGGCGAACCCGTGGGCAGGCTCAGGCTCTGTGCCCCCCGAGCCGCCATCCAGGAAGTGCTGGCCCCGGTGCTCATCGACTATCTGGTGCGCTACCCGCGCATGCAGGTGGAGGTGGAGGAGCTGGAGCTGATGCCCCGCCTCATCGAGGATGGCTACGACGCCGCCCTCTTCTACGGCGACCTGCTGCCCCAGGAGATGATCTCGGTTCCCCTGGGCCCGCAGCAGCGCTATCTGGTGGTGGGCTCCCCCGACTATCTGGCACGGCGTGGCACCCCTCGCCACCCCTCGGATCTGCGCCAGCACGACTGCATCGGCTACCGGCTCACGCCCCATCACCACTATCGCTGGGCCTTTGCCGCCGAGGGGGAACTGCTGGAGATCGAAGTGACGGGCCCGCTCACCACCAGCACGCCCGCGCTCTACCTGGGGGCGGCCGAGGCGGGGCTCGGGCTCGCCTACTGCCATGAAGGGGAGGTGTTCGACGCCCTGGCATCGGGGCGGCTGGTGAGCGTGCTGGATGACTGGAGCCCCAGCTTTGCCGGGTTCAACCTCTTCTATCCGGGCCGGCACCAGCTGGGGCAAGGGCTGCGAGCCCTGATCGACATGCTGAAGGAGTATCACAGGATCCGTTGATTGATGAGCTTTATTCAGCAATTCATCAAATGAAAGCCTGATTATCAATTAATCCATAAGAAACTAGACTGTCTGCTCGATTCCGGCCCTTTTCCCGAGTACAGATATGTCCGCCTACTTCCGCCTGCGTCAACGGGCCATGGCCCGCCGTTTCTGGGGCTATTCCCTCCCCTCCGTCATGGCCATGCTGGTCTCCGGCGCCTACTACCTGGTGGACGGCATCTTCGTCGGCCACTACGTGGGGGCCGCCGGCCTTGCCGGCATCAACCTGGTCTATCCGGTCATCATGGTGCTCATCGGCCTCGCCGCCATGATCGCCATGGGGGCCGCCACCGCCATCTCCTTCCAGCAGGGCGCCAGGAACCTCGCTCTGGCCCGCCAGGCTCTGGTCAGCGCCCTCTGGCTGCTGCTGATCCTGGGCACGGTAGCGCCGCTGCTGCTGCACCACTGGCACACCGATATCCTGCAGGCCCTGGGAATGGCCCCCGGCACCGACACCTGGCAGCAGGCCAGCGACTACCTCACCTGGATTGGCGGTGGCACCCTGCTGCTCGCCAGCAACCTGGCGGTGCCCTACCTGCTTCGCAACGACGGCCGCCCTCGCCTCGCCATGGTACTGGTGAGCGGCGGCGCCCTCCTCAACATTCTGCTCAACTACATCATGGTGGGCCGGCTCGGGCTCGGCCTCACCGGCACGGCCCAGGCCACCCTCCTCTCGGAGGCCATGGTCAGCCTGCTCGGCCTGGGGTACTTCTTCACCCGCCACGCCCGGTTGCGGCTGACCTGGCGCCAGCTGGTGCCCCGCTTCCCGGCCATGCCCGGCCTGCTCTTCACCGGGCTGCCGAGCCTCATCGCCCAGTTCAATCTGGGGCTGCTGTTGCTGCTGCACAACAGCCAGCTGATGGTGCACGGCACGGTCAAGGATCTGGCGGGCTTCACCGTGGCGGGGTACACGGAGGCGGTCTTCATCGTCATCCTGCAGGGACTGGCGTTTGGCATCCAGCCCCTGGTGAGCCAGGCAGCCGGGGCCGGGCGCCATCGCGACCTCCAGTTCCTGATGGCGATGGGGCTCAAGATCACCCTGGTCTATGGCCTGGGGGTCTGGCTGATTGTCCAGCTGCTGCCGCAGCCGGTCGCCATGCTCTACACCGGGGATCAGGACGCAGAGCTGCTCGCCGCCGCCATCAGCAGCCTGACCCTCAACCTCGCTGCCCTGCCCCTGGAGGGGATCGTCATGTTCGGCATCGTGCTGTTGCAGGCCATGGCCCGCACCCGCCAGGCCCTCGTCATCTCCGTGGCCAAGACGGTGCTGCTGCTGCCCCTCATCTTCCTGCTGCCCCTCTGGTGGGGGCGCGACGGGGTCTTGATGGCCCAGCCCGCCACCGTGCTGCTGCTGACGCCCCCCCTGTGCTGGCTGCTGTGGCGGGAGTGGCGGGCCCTGAGCCCTGCCGGAGGGCGTGCTTCCGCCCCCATGCACCGGGCGCTGACCGCCCCCTGAGACCCGCCCCGGCGTCCCCCCACAAACGTCGCCCATAAAAAAAGTCCCCGCATGCGGGGACTTTTTATTGGAAGCGGCAGATCAGCAGTAGCCGTAACCCAGCAGACGCTGGTAGCGCTGCTCCAGCAGTTGCTCGCTGTCGAGGGGGCGCAGGGCATCCAGATCCTGTTTGATGCGCGCTTTCAGGTGCTTGGCCATCTTCTCCACATCGCGGTGGGCACCACCGAGGGGCTCCTCGACGATGTTGTCGATGAGCTTCAGCTCCTTCAGGCGCTGGGCGGTAATGCCCATGGCATCCGCCGCCACCGAGGCCTTCTCGGCGCTCTTCCACAGGATGGAGGCGCACCCTTCCGGGGAGATGACCGAGTAGGTGGAGTACTGCAGCATGTTGACCCGATCGCCCACGCCGATGGCGAGAGCGCCGCCGGAGCCGCCTTCACCGATCACGGTGCAGACCACCGGCACGGTCAGGCCGGCCATGACTTTCAGGTTGCGGGCGATGGCTTCAGACTGGCCACGCTCCTCGGCACCGACGCCGGGGTAGGCACCCGGGGTGTCGATGAAGGTGATGATCGGCATCTTGAAGCGCTCGGCCATCTCCATCAGGCGCAGGGCCTTGCGGTACCCTTCCGGACGCGGCATGCCGAAGTTGCGCTTGATCTTCTCCTTGGTCTCGCGACCCTTCTGGTGACCGATGATCATCACGGGCTCGCCGTCGAGACGGGCGATGCCGCCGACGATGGCCTTGTCATCGGCATAGGCGCGATCCCCGGCCAGCTCGTCGAAATCGGTGAAGATCTGCTCGATGTAGTCGAGGGTGTAGGGGCGCTGGGGATGACGTGCCATCTGGGATACCTGCCAGGCACCCAGATCGCCGAAGATCTTCTTGGTCAGCTCTTCGTTTTTCTTCTCCAGCCGGCGAATGTCTTCGCTGAGATCCACGGCACTGTTGTGCTCGCTCACATGGCGCAGTTCATCGATCTGTGCCTGCAACTCGGCGATCGGCTGTTCAAAATCCAGAAAAAGACTCATAGGGACAATAGATCCTCTAATCAAAAACCAATTCAACCCGCTCTCGTCCAAGCAGGACTCGCAAGTCATCTATCAGTTGATCGGTGGGCGTCACCCGCCACTCGGTACCGAGCGTCAATCGCACCCGGGAACCGGGGCGACGATAGTTTACCTGAACCGGACAGACTCCGGCACGGGCGGGCTCCAAAATCTCGCACAAACGCGGGAAAAAGCGCTCGTCAATGCGTTGTTCATCGAGGGAGATGCGGATTGCCCTGGCAAAACGCTCCCTCGCATCGTTGATATCCAGCAACTCGCGGGCCGACATTTTAAGGCCACCGGAGAAGTCATCAAAGCTGACCTGTCCAGAAACCACTAAAATACGGTCTTTTTGCATCAATTCTTCGTATTTTTCCAGCGCTTCACTGAAAAGGGTCACATCCAGACGGCCGGATCTGTCGTCCAGGGTGAAGATCCCCATCTTGTTGCCGCGCTTGGTCACCATGCTGCGCGCCGCGATCACCAACCCCGCCGCCGTGGTCACCGTATCCCGGGAGGTGGGATGCAGATCGCACAGCCGACCCGAGGTGTAGCGCCGCAGCTCGCTGCTGTACTGGTTGATGGGGTGACCGGTGAGGTAGAGCCCGAGGGTCTCGCGTTCCCCTTCCAGCCACACCTTGTCAGGCCAGTGCGGCACGTTGGCGAACGCCTTCTTGACGTCGTCGATCTCCTCCGTGAGCACGCCGAACATGTCGACCTGCCCCACCGCCTGGGCCTTGGCGTGCTGCTCGGCGGCGCGCATCGCCTCCTCCAGGGTCGCCATCAGGGCGGCGCGGTGGGGGCCGAGCCTGTCCATGGCGCCGGAGAGGATGAGCTTCTCCATCACCCGTTTGTTGAGCTTCTTGATGTCGACCCGGTTGCAGAAATCGAACAGGTCGCGGAATGGACCGTCCCGATCCCGCGCGTCCAGGATCGCCTCGATGGGCCCTTCCCCTACTCCCTTCACCGCGCCGATGCCGTAGACGATGTGGCCGTCCTCGTTGACGCTGAAGCGGTAGCGACCGGTGTTGACGTCCGGCGGGATCACAGTCAGCCCCATGCGCTGACACTCGTCCACCAGGGTCACTATCTTGTCGGTGTTGTCCATGTCCGCGGTCATCACCGCCGCCATGAACTCCGCCGGGAAGTGGGTCTTGAGCCAGAGGGTCTGGTAGGAGACCAGCGCATAGGCAGCGGAGTGGGACTTGTTGAAGCCGTAGCCCGCAAACTTCTCCACCAGATCGAAGATCTTCATCGCCAGTTCGCCGTCGACGCCGTTCTTGACCGCCCCCTCCTCGAAGCCCGCCCGCTGCTTGGCCATCTCTTCGGGTTTTTTCTTGCCCATGGCCCGACGCAGCATGTCCGCGCCACCCAGGGTATACCCCGCCAGGGTCTGGGCGATCTGCATCACCTGCTCCTGGTAGAGGATGATGCCGTAGGTGGGCTCGAGTATGGGTTTGAGGCTCTCGTGCTGCCACTTCTCGTCCGGGTAGGAGATGGCCTCCTTGCCGTGCTTGCGCTCGATGAAGTTGTCCACCATGCCCGACTGGAGCGGGCCCGGACGGAACAGGGCCACCAGCGCGATCATGTCTTCGAAGCAGTCGGGCTGCAGGCGCTTGATGAGGTCCTTCATGCCGCGGGATTCGAGCTGGAACACCGCCGTGGTCTCGAAACGCTGCAAGAGGGCGAACGACTTCTTGTCATCGATGGGGATGGCGGCGATGTCCACCGGCGGCTTGCCCTCTTTGGCAAGACGGGGGTTTATCATGCCAAGGGCCCAGTCGATGATGGTGAGGGTGCGCAGCCCCAGGAAGTCGAACTTCACCAGCCCGGCGTACTCCACGTCGTTCTTGTCGAACTGGGTGACCGGGTGATGCCCCTCGTCGTCGCAATAGAGCGGCGCGAAGTCGGTGATCTTGGTAGGCGCGATCACCACGCCACCGGCGTGCTTGCCGGCGTTGCGCACCACCCCTTCGAGGCGGCGGGCCATGTCGATGAGGTCCTTGACCTCCTCGTCCTGCTCGTAGAGCTCCGGCAACTTGGGCTCGGCTTCGAACGCCTTGGCGAGGGTCATGCCCGGATCCGGCGGAATCAGCTTGGAGATGCGATCCACAAAACCGTAGGCGTGGCCCAGCACACGGCCGACGTCCCGCACCACCGCCTTGGCCGCCATGCTGCCGAAGGTGATGATCTGGGACACCGCCTCCCGGCCATACATCTCGGAGACGTGATCGATCACCTCGTCGCGCCTGTCCATACAGAAGTCGACGTCGAAGTCGGGCATGGAGACCCGCTCGGGGTTCAGGAAACGTTCGAACAGCAGGTCAAATTCCAGCGGATCGAGATCGGTGATCTTGAGGGCGTAGGCCACCAGCGACCCCGCCCCCGAGCCCCGGCCCGGACCAACGGGGATGCCGTTGTCCTTGGACCACTGGATAAACTCCATCACGATGAGGAAGTAACCCGGGAAGCCCATCTGGTTGATCACTTTGAGCTCGATGTCGAGACGCTCGTCATACTCGGGACGACGCTCGGCCCGCACCGCCGGATCCGGGAACAGGAAGGCCAGCCGCTCCTCCAGCCCTTCCTTCGACTTCATGACCAGGAAGTCCTCGGTGGTCATGTCGCCGGTGGGGAAGTTGGGCAGGAAATACTCGCCAAGGCGCACCGTCACGTTGCAGCGCTTGGCGATCTCCACCGTGTTTTCCAGGGCTTCCGGGATGTCGGCAAACAGCTCCGCCATCTCCTCCTGACTGCGCAGGTACTGCTGGGGGCTGTAGCGGCGCGGTCGGCGCTTGTCCATCAGGGTGTAGCCGTCGTGGATGGCGACCCGGATCTCGTGGGCATCGAAGTCATCGGCAGTGAGGAACACCACCTCGTTGGTGGCCACCACCGGCAGTTCGAACTCGGTGGCAATGGCCACCGCCATGTGCAGGTAGACTTCCTCGTCCGGGCGGCCGGTACGCAGCAGCTCCAAGTAGTAGGCATCCGGGAAGTGGGTCTGGTAGAAGGCGAGGCAATGCTCCACCATCTGGCGGTTGCCCTTGAGCAGGAACTTGCCCACATCCCCCTCGCGCCCGCCGGAGAGGACGATCACCCCCTTGGCATGTTCGCCAAGCCAGGCCTTGTCGATGACGGGCCGCCCCTGCACATGACCGCGCTGATAGCCGCGGGAGATGAGCAGGGTGATGTTCTGGTAGCCGTCGTTGTCCATGGCGAGCAGGGTGAGGCGAAACTGCTCGTCCCCAAGCTCGTCGCTCTGCACCCAGAAATCCGCCCCGACCAGGGGCTTGATCCCCTTGCCGTGGGCAGAGCCGTAGAAGCGCACCAGGCCGCACATGTTCATCTGGTCCGTCAGGGCCAGGGCCGGCATGTTGTTGGCGGCGGCAGCGGAGACGATGGGACCGATCTTCTGCAGGCCGTCGACCATGGAGAAGTCGGAGTGCACCCTCAGGTGGATGAAACGGGGATCAGCCATGGTCACGCCCTCTCATTGCGCAAGCAGAAATCGTTCAGACAGATCGGCATCGGTTATTCGATCCCCAGGGCGCGGCGCACCGGCTTGAAGCTCTGCCGGTATTCGGGCAGCGGACCCCGTTCGGCCAGAATGGCGAGGTGCTCCGCCGTCGGGTAGCCCTTGTGGCGGGCGAAACCGTACTCGGGATGGCGGCTGTCCAGCTCGGTCATCTCGGCGTCCCGGGTCACCTTGGCGAGGATGGAGGCGGCGCTGATGGCGGCCACCAGGCTGTCACCCTTGACCACGGCGCGGGCCTCCATCGGCAATCTGGGGCAGCGGTTGCCGTCGATGAAAACCAGCTCGGGCGTCACCTTGAGCCCCGCCACGGCGCGCTGCATCGCCAGCATGGTGGCGTGCAGGATGTTGAGCTCGTCGATTTCCGCCGGGCTGGCGCGGCCGATGGCATAGGCCAGCGCCTTCTCTTTGATCTCGCCAAACAGGGCGAGGCGCTTCTTCTCGGAGAGCTTCTTGGAGTCGGCGAGGCCAAGGATGGGATTGGCAGGATCCAGGATCACCGCGGCGGTGACCACGTCACCCACCAGGGGGCCGCGACCCACCTCGTCCACCCCGGCAATCAGCTTGTCTTCGGGAATATCGATCGTCATCTCATAGCCTTGAATCAAAACCGGCCCCGCAGGGCCAGTATCAGCACAACATCACGCCTGACACACAGGCAGAGCCCACTAGCGTTCCAGCAGCGCGGCAACCGCTTCCGCTGCCTGCACATCCGCATTGCAGCGGATCTTCTCGTGCAACCGGGTGAAGGTGGCGATGAGCTCGCTGTTGTCATGGTCCAGCAGCTTGCTCACCTCTTCCACCAGGTTGGCCGGGGTGCACTCGTGCTGGATGAGCTCGGGCACCAGCATCTTGTCCGCCAGCAGGTTCGGCAGGGAGACATAATCCGTCTTCACCAGCCACTGGGCCAGCAAGTAGCTGAAGGGTTTGAGCTTGTAACCGACCACCATGGGCTTTTTCACCAGCATGGCCTCGAGGGCCGCGGTGCCGGAGGCGAGCATCACCACGTCGGCGGCAATCATGGCCTCGCGGCCCTGGCCGTCCAGCAGCACCATGTCGAGCTCCGGGGCCACCTCGGCCTTGATGGCGAGGAACTGCTCGCGCCGTTTCTGGTTGACCAGAGGCACGATGAAACCGAGATCCGGGTTGTGCACCGTCAGGTGCTTGCACGCCTCGAGGAAGACCGGCGCCATGAAGCCCACTTCCGCCGTGCGACTCCCCGGCAGCACCGCCAGCCAGCGACGGGCGGGATCGATGCCGAGGGCCTCGCGCACCTCCCCTTGATCCGGCACCAGCGGAATGTCGTCCGCCATGGTGTGGCCGACGAAGCGACAGGGGGCATCGAAACGGTCGTAGAAGGCTTTCTCGAACGGCAGGAAGGCGAGCACCATGTCGGTGGCGGCCTTGATCTTGTGAATGCGGCCCTGACGCCAGGCCCAGACGGAGGGACTGACATAGTGGACCGTCTTGATACCGGCGCGGCGCAGTTTCAGCTCCACCCCGATATTGAAATCCGGTGCATCCACACCGACGAAGATGTCGGGGGGATTGGCGATGAAGTGGCGCAGCAGTTCGCGGCGCACCTGGAGGATGCGGGGCAGACGGCCCAGCACCTCGGTGATGCCCATGACGGAGAGCTCCTCCATCTCGAACAGCGCCTTCACGCCGAGAGCCTGCATCCGCGGCCCGGCGATCCCTTCGAACTGCGCATCCGGGTAGCGGGCTTGCAGTTCGCGCACCAGCCCTGCGGCCAGGATGTCGCCGGAGGTCTCTCCGGCGACGATGCCGATGCGAATGGGATCAGGCACGGATGATCCCGCGCTCGTTGTCCTTGAGGAAATCCACATAGAGCTGGATGGCCGGTTCGCTCTGGGCCATCTCGCTCAGCACGGGCAACACCTCTTCAATGGTCTTGCCGGAGCGGAAGATCTCCTTGTAGGCGCGCTTGACGGCAGAGATCGCCTCGGCGCTGAAGCCACGACGACGCAGGCCTTCGGAGTTGACCCCGAACGGCTTGGCGTAGTTGCCGGCGGCCATCACGTAGGGCGGCACGTCCTTGTTCAGGGCAGCGCAGCCGCCGACGAAGGCGTGGGAGCCGACGCGGCCGAATTGGTGAATGGCAGACAGACCGCCGAAGATCACGAAGTCACCGATGTGCACATGGCCCGCCAGGGTGGCGTTGTTGGCGAAGATGCAGTTGTCACCGATGATGCAGTCGTGGGCCACGTGAACGTTGACCATGAACAGGTTGCCGCTACCCACCTTGGTCAGGCTCTGGTCCTGGGTGGTGCCGCGGTGCACGGTGCAGTTCTCGCGAAACACGTTGTTGTCGCCGATCTCGAGGAAGGTGCGCTCACCGGCGTACTTCTTGTCCTGGCAATCCTCACCGATGGAGGTGTGCTGGAAGATCTTGTTGCCGCGACCGATCTTGGTCGGGCCCTTGATCACCACGTGGGAGCTCACCCAGGTGTTGTCACCGATTTCCACCTCGGCGCCGATGACGGTGAAGGGGCCGATTTCAACCCCTTTGCCGATGACGGCAGACTCATGGACTATGGCGGTGTCGTGGATGATGGCAGTCTGATCGATCACGGTTATACCTCGCGCTTGGCGCACATCAGTTCGGCAGTACAGACCACTTCACCGTCGACGGTGGCGACACCGGTGAACTTGGCGATGCCGCGACGCTCCTTCAGGAACTCCACATCCAGCACCAGCTGATCGCCGGGGCCCACCGGGCGCTTGAAGCGGGCATTGTCGATGGAGGCAAAGTAATAAAGCTCGTTGGGGGACGGCTTGCCCACCATGGTGAAGGCCAGGATACCGGTGGCCTGGGCCATGGCTTCCAGGATCAGCACGCCGGGGAAGACCGGCTTGGCCGGGAAGTGGCCCTGGAAGATCGGCTCGTTGAACGAGACGTTCTTGATGGCGCGCAGGGTCTTGCGCTCATCGCTGATCTCGTAGTTTTCCACCTTGTCCACCATCAGGAACGGATAACGGTGGGGCAGCAGATCCATGATTTCCTGGATGCCCAGGCTCTTCTTTTCAGTAGTCAAAACAGTACCCTATACCAATCGTGATTATTCTTGATCCAGCTTTTTCTCAAGCTTGCTCAACCGCTTGTGCATCTCTTCGATACGCATCACCCGGGCGGCGGTCTTGCGCCACTCTTTATTGGTTTGCAGGGGGATGCCGGAAGAGTAGATACCGGGCTCGGTGATGGGACGCATCACCATGGCCATGCCGGTGACGGTGGCCTGGTCGCAGATCTCCATGTGCCCGTTAAAGACGGAGGCACCACCAATGATACAGTATTTGCCGACCTTGAGACTACCGGCCATCACGGTGGAGCCCGCCACGGCAGTGCCGTAGCCGATCTCGACGTTGTGGGCGATCTGGCACTGGTTGTCGATGATGACGTTGTCAGCGATGCGGGTATCTTCCAGCGCACCACGGTCGATGGTGGTGCAGGCACCGATCTCGACCCGGTTGCCGATGGTCACGCCGCCGAGCTGGGGGATCTTGATCCACTCGCCGCGCTCGTTGGCATAACCGAAACCGTCTGCCCCGATCACGGTGCCGGCCTGTACCAGACAGTCCGTGCCCAGGGTCACGTTGTGATAGAGGGTGACGTTGGCCCACAACCGGGAGCGCGCTCCCAGTCGGGTATCCTTGCCAACGAAACAGCCCGGGCCGATGCGCACATCGTCACCCAGCACGACGCCGGATTCGATCACCGCATTGGCACCGATGGCCACTCTCTCGCCCAGTTGCACATCCGCCGCGATGACGGCGCTCGGATGGATATCCATGGCCGGCTGCGGGGTGGTGTCCAGCAGTTGGGCAACCCGTGCAAAGCCCACGTAGGGGTCCTTGAGCACCAGGGCGTTGGTGGGGCAAAACGGCAGGTCTGCCTCGGTGATGAGCACGGCAGTGGCCTTGCTCTGCTCCAGAAAATGCCGGTACTTCTTGTTGGACAGGAAGGCTATCTCCCCCTCCCCGGCTTTTTCCAGTGTCGCGACCTTGCGAATTTCCCGGGTCCCATCCCCATGGACCTCGGCCCCCAGTTGCTGGGCCAGCTGTGCGAGAGTGAATGCCATCAATTAGTTGCTCTTGCTAACCTGAGAAATAACCTGGCCGGAGATGTCCAGCTTGCTGGCTGCATAAGGGGCGGCGTTGCGCTCCAGCACCAGATCGTAGCCATTGCTCTTGGCGATGGCGTCGATGGCAGCCTGCACCTTGGTCAGGATCTTGTTGCGCTCTTCGGACTGACGGCGACCGTTGTCCTGTTCAAACGCCTGACGCTTCTGGTTGAATTCCATCTGCAGCTTGGCCAGCTTCTCCTGGCTCTGCTTCTTCTGCTCGGCGCTCATGAAGGCTTCGTCCTTCTTGAACTTCTCGACCAGTGCCTGACCGTCGGACTCCAGCTTCTGCAGTTCACGCATGCGCGGCTCGAACTCGCCCTTCAGCTTCTTGGCAACGGCTTCACGCTGGGGCAGCTTTTGGAAGACTTCGCCCATGTCGACCACGGCAATCTTGGTCTCAGCGAAGGCAGAACCCATGCCGGCAGCCATCAGTGCAAAGCTCAAACCAGCTACTTTCAACGCTTTATTCACACTTACTCCTTGGTCCCTCGGTCGAGGGCTACCTGATTTACCTGATTGTGCAAGCGATCCACGAGATCGTCTTGTTACCTGGTGAGGCACGCAAACGCGCGACCCATCATGCTTCCCCCCGCCATGGCGGGGGGGCGTCCGCTCCCCTTAGAAGGTACGGCCGATGTTGAAGGAGAAGACTTCGGTGTCGTCCCCTTCGTATTTCTTGATTGGTCTTGCCAGCACGAACACCAGCGGGCCCATGGGAGAGAGCCACTGCAGCGACAGGCCGGTCGACATCCGGATGTTGCTCGGGTCGGAGTAGTCCATCAGATAGTTGCAACCACTGAAGCAACGGTTCTGATACTGGCTGTAGTCGAAGTGGGTATCCCACACGGAACCGGCGTCGATGAAGAAGCTGGTCCGCAGCTGGGGCTGATAGGTCTCGGAGGCAAAGGGCGTCGGCACGATCATTTCCAGCGAGGCCACCGCCAGGGCGTTGCCCCCGACCGAGCTGTCGGTGCCCTGGATGACGTCGTTGCCGCCCAGGTTGTAGTAATAGAGCGCCTTCGGACCCACGGTGTTGCTCTTGAAGCCGCGCAGGGTGTCGAAGCCACCGGCGTAGTAGTTCTCGAAGAACGGCAGGACGTGCTCGTAATCGCCATTGCTGCCGTAGCCGTCGCCGTAGGAGGCGCGGGCCTTGGCCAGCATGACCCACTTGTGGTCGGCATCAAACGGGAAGTAGTGAGCATCTTCGGCGTTGAGCTTGAAGTACTGCAGATCCATGCCGGGCACCGTCACCTTGGCGTTCACCCGCTGACGATCACCCGCGGTCGGGAACTGACCCTTGTTGAGGGTGGAGCGGGTCCAGCCGGCGGTGACGTCCACGGTGTTGAACACCATGCGGTTGTCGCCATCCAGATTGCCGTTGTAGACCTTCCAGAACTCGTCCACCTGTACATAGGGGTTGGGCTGGGAGAGTTTGTTGTTCTCGTAGCCCAGGCTGAAGTCGAGACGGTTGTTCTCGTTGACCGGGAAGCCGCTGGAGAGACGGAAACCGACGGTGGTGTTCTCGTAGTCCACGATGTTGGCGTCGGCCGCACTGAACTTGTTGTAGTAGAGACGGCCGCCCAGGCTCACCCCGTCCACGGTGAAGTAGGGGTCGTTATAGCTCAGGTCGACGCTCTTGGAGTAGTCGTTGGTGCTGGCGTTGATGCCGATCTTCTTGCCGGTCCCCATGAAGTTGTCCTGCTGCAGACCCGCCTGCAGGCTCAGACCCGACTCGGTGCCGTAGCCGATACCGGCGTTGATGGACCCCGCCGGCTGCTCCTTGACCTTGAAGTTCAGATCTACCTGGTCATCGCTGCCCGGCACCCGCTTGGTGTCCACTTCCGCGGTCTCGAAGAAGCCGAGGCGGTTGAGACGGGTCTTGGACTGCTCGACGTTGTCGGAGGAGAGCCAGGTGCCCTCCATCTGGCGCATCTCGCGACGCAGCACTTCGTCCTTGGTGGTGACGTTGCCGCTGAAGTTGATGTTGCGCACATAGACCCGGGGACCCGGCTCCACGTTGACGATGAGCTCCACTTCCTTGGTCTGGTCGTTGATCTGGGGGAAGGTGACCACTTTCGGATAGGCGTAGCCGTAACGGCCGAGGAACTTGGAGAGCACCTCTTCGGTATGGGTCACCTGACTGGCGGAGTAGACGCTGCCCGCCTCGATGGGGATGAGGCCCTTCATCTCGCCGCCGCGGTCGATGAGGTCGCCCTTGAGCTGGATGCCGGAAACCTTGTACTGCTCCCCTTCCTTGACGTTGAGGGTGACATAGACCCCCTTCTTGTCCGGGGTCATGGAGACCTGGGTGGACTCCTGGGTGAAGCGGATGTAGCCGCGGTCCATGTAGTAGGAGCGCAGCACTTCGATGTCACCGGCCAGCTTCTGCTTCTGGTAGCGCTGATCGCCGGTGAAGTTCCACCAGGGCACGTCGTCCTTGAGGGAGAGCTGGGCCAGCAGCTTCTCTTCCGGGAAGACGTTGTTGCCGACGATGTTGATCTGCTGGATCTTGGCCGCTTCCCCTTCCACGAAGGTGAACTTGAGGTCGACCCGGTTGCGCGGCAGCGGGGTGACGATGGCCTTGACCTTGGCGGAGTACTTGCCCACGCCGTAGTAGAAATCTTCCAGCCCTTTCTCGAGGGAGCTCAGCACGGTGCGATCCAGCGGATCACCTACGCGGATCCCGGAGGATTCCAGGCTCTGGGTCAGTTGCTCTTCCTTGATATCCTTGTTGCCGGAGAACTCGATGCTGGAGATGGTCGGGCGCTCCTTGACCACCACTTGCAGCACCTGACCGTCGCGATAGACCTTGACGTCCTCGAAGTTGCCGGAGGCATAGAGCTTCTTGATGGCGTTCGCCAGGGACACGGAGTCGACGGAATCACCGACCCGCACCGGCAGATTCAACAGGGCGGCACCCAGGGTCACCCGCTGCAGGCCCTCGACCTGAATGTCTTGCACCACAAAAGAGGCCGGGGCAGCCTGAGCCAGGAAGCTGGCCCCCAGCAGGCAACTCAACACCAATGCTTTTTTAACAGCCATTTTGTTCTTATGTGTCCTTGTTGATGCTCTGGCCTCAGAGGCGAGCGAAATCATTAAACAGCGCAATGCCCATCAGTAACATCAGAATGGCGGCGCCTATCCTGAACCCAACTTCCTGAATTTTTTCCGATACCGGCTTGCCGGTGATCGCCTCGATGAGGAAATAGACCAGATGGCCACCATCGAGCACCGGCAGGGGGAACAGGTTGATGATCCCCAGGTTGACGCTGATGAGCGCCAGGAATCCGAGGAAATAGACCAACCCGTAATCGGCGCTGCTGCCGGCCCCCTTGGCGATGGAGATGGGGCCGCTCAGGTTGTCCAAAGAGACGATGCCACCGATCAGCTTGCCTATCATGTCGAAGGTCAGGGTGATCAGGCTCCAGGTCTTCTGGACCCCATGCCACAGGGCTTGCAAAGGCCCATACTGTAACAGAGTTCGATACTCATCCGGTAATGGAACCAGTTGCGGCGACAAGCCCACAAAACCGAGCAGCTGGCCCTTCACTTTCTTCCCGTCCGGGGTCAGGGTCAGGGTCATCTCGCTGCCCCCGCGCTCCACCGTCACCTGCAGCGGCTGCGCCGGTGACTGCTGGACACGCTCGACAAACTGGGCCCATTCGGTGATGGCCTCTCCATCGACCCCCTTGATGCGATCCCCTATCTGAAGGCCGGCCTTCTCGCTGGCGCTCGATGGCACCACGGCCTCCACCACGGGCAGCACCTTGCCACCGAGGGGCACTATCCCGAGGCTCCCGATGGGGGACTCTTTGTCGGGGTCGAATTTCCAGCCTGCCAGCTGCAGGGTCTTGTCCACTGCATAGCTGGTGTTGGCCGCCTTGAGCTTGAGCTGCACCGAGTCATCGCCAAGATGGCTGATGAGGGCATAGGTGACGCTCTCCCAGTCACCGGTCTCCTCGCCGCCGACGCCGACGATCTCCATGCCTGGCAGGATGCCGGCCTCTGCCACGATGGAGGCGGGACGCACCTCGCCCACCACGGGTTTGACGCTCGGCACCCCTATCATGAACATCAGCCAGAAGGCGAACAGGGCGAACACGAAGTTCGCCATGGGGCCGGCCGCGACGATGGCCATCCGGGCCCAGACGCTCTTGTGGTTGAAGGCCTGCGCCTCCTCCCCCGGCTTGAGTTCGTCGACCCGGCCATCCAGCATCTTGACGTAGCCGCCAAGGGGGATCAGAGCCAGCACGTATTCGGTGCCATCCTTGCCAAGGCGACGCCAGATGGCCTTGCCAAAGCCGATGGAGAAGCGCTCCACCTTGACGCCGCAACGACGAGCCACCCAGAAGTGGCCAAATTCATGCACCGCCACCAGCAGCCCGAGGGCCACGATGAAGGCGCCGATATTCCACAGAAGCCCGCCCATCAGCCGCGTACCTCGCGGTCATGTCCAGTCCTGCGCTCGAGAGCATGGAGAGGGGCTGGCTGCCACCACGGTCCGTTCATACGGCAAGCTCCTTTATCAGTTGCTGGGCACGGGCTCGGGCCGTACCGTCCAGGGCGATGAGATCCGCCAGAGAGCCGGCGGCACTGCTGCCCAGCTCGGCCATGACGGATTCGTTGACTCTGGCAATATCCATAAATCCGATCCGCTCTGCAAGAAAAGCCGCGACGGCCTCCTCGTTGGCGGCATTGAGGGAGGTGGTCGCCCCCTGCCCCTGCTGGCACGCCCTCATGGCCAGCGCCAGACAGGGATAGCGCTCATAGTCGGGCCGGATAAAGCTGAACTCTCCGACACTGAAGAAATCCAAAGGTTCCACACCGGACTCGATCCGTTCCGGATAGGCCAGAGCGTGGGCAATGGGGGTGCACATGTCCGGGTTGCCGAGCTGGGCCAGTACGGAGCCATCCTTGTACTGCACCATGGAGTGAATGACGGACTGGGGGTGGATCACCACCTGGATCTGCTCGGGGGCCGCATTGAACAGCCAGCGCGCTTCGATGTACTCCAGCCCCTTGTTCATCATGGTGGCGGAGTCCACCGAGATCTTGGCCCCCATGGACCAGTTGGGATGGGCAATGGCTTGCGCCGGAGTGACATGGTGCAGTTCGCCCACATCGGCATAGCGGAAAGGCCCACCGGAGCCGGTCAGCAGGATCTTGCTGATCCCCGCCCCGGCCAGATCGCAGAAACCGGGCTGGCGCTGCACGTCGACCGGCAGGCACTGGAAGATGGCGTTGTGTTCGCTGTCGATGGGTAGCAGCTCGGCGCCGTGCTCGCGCACCGCCTCCATGAAGAAGGCGCCGGACATCACCAGCGCCTCCTTGTTGGCCAGCAGAATGCGCTTGCCGGCGCGCACGGCAGCCATGGTGGGTGCCAGACCCGCCGCACCGACAATGGCCGCCATCACGCTGTGGGCATCGGGGTGAGCAGCCACGTCGCACAGGGCTGCCTGACCGGACAACACCCGGGTGGTGCTGCCGTGAGCCTTGAGCCGACCCGCCAGATCACTGGCGGCGCCTTCGTCCACCATGACGGCGAACCGGGGGGAGAATTCGAGACAGTCGCGCAGCATGGCGTCCACGCTGCGGGCAGCGGTCAGCGCCAGCACCTGCCAGCGCCCGGGGTTGTGGCGCAGTACCTTGAGGGTGCTCTGACCGATGGAGCCTGACGCTCCCAGGATCACCAGGTTTTGCATCAAGACTCCTGATTGGGTAACAGACTGATGGAGCGGGACGCTCCCGGGATCATCAGTGCGCGAAACATCAAAACTCCGGACCGAGCAACAGGTAGCTGAGCAGGAAGACGGGCAGCGCCGCCGTCAGGCTGTCGATGCGATCGAGAATGCCCCCATGGCCCGGCAACAGGGTGCCGGAATCCTTGATGCCGGCTTCCCGCTTGAACATGCTCTCGGCCAGATCGCCGAGCACGGAGGCCAGCACCGCCAGCAGGGAACAGAGCAGCACGGTGCCCATTTTGGCAGGCACGAAGCCCATGAACCAGGTCACGCCGATGGCCAGCAGGCTGGCGGTAAAGAGGCCGCCCAGCATGCCTTCAATGGTTTTCCCCGGGCTCACGGCCGGCGCCAGCTTGTGTTTTCCGAACGCCTTGCCGAAAAAATACGCGCCAGAATCTGCCGCCCAGACCAGTCCCATCACGAACAGCAGGATCCAGGCCCCCATCATGGGGTCGTGGTAGAAGTTGTAGCCGCGAATGGCCACCAGGGACCAGAAGAAGGGAACCAGGGTCACCAGACCGAACAGGGATTTGAGCCAGATGGATTCACGCCACAGCCTGGCGCTTTGCGGGTAGCGCAGCACCAGCAGCAGCCCCAGCAGCCACCAGCTGACGGCAGTCCAGAGCACGCCCATCACCAGCGGATGCAGTTGGGGGATCCAGAGTTGCTCCACGGGCACCCAGAACAGGCTGGCCCCCAGCAGCAGACAGAACACCAGCGGCAACCACTGTTGCGGCTGGGCAGTGACGAAGGCACTCCACTCACGGCTGGCCAGCAGAAAGACCAGGGCGGCGAGCAGGGCAAAGAATTTCAACGGCAGAAAAAACAGCGCCCCCAACACCAGGGGTACTAACAGTAATGCGGTAATAATTCGTTGTTTTAGCAAAAGAAACCTCTCTCTTGGGAGCGGGGTTTAGCCGGTCTGTTGCGCGGCGATCAATTCCCGGATCTGTTCACCCGTACACCCGAAGCGACGCTCGCGAGCAACGAAGGAGGCAACTGCCCCACTGAACTCGGCCTCGTCAAAATCGGGCCACAGGACCGGGGTAAAATAGAGTTCGGCATAGGCGAGCTGCCACAGGACAAAGTTGCTGATGCGATGATCCCCGCCGGTGCGGATCAACAGATCCACGGGGGGAAGATCAGCCATGCAGACATGACGACCCAATGCCGCCTCATCGACCGCCTCGGCATCCAGTTCACCCGCCGCCACGGCCCGTGCCAGGGTCCGGGCCGCCTGGGCGATGTCCCACTGACCGCCATAGTTGGCGGCGATATTGAGGGTCAATCCCTGATTGTTGGCGGTCAGGGCCTCGGCCTTGGCGATCTTGGCCTGCAGCCGCTCGCTGAAGCGGGCAGTGTCGCCAATCACCCGAAGGCGAATGCCGTTGCTGTGCAACTTGCTCACCTCGCGACCCAGCACCGTCATGAACAACTCCATCAGGGCGTTTACTTCCCCTTCCGGACGGCGCCAGTTCTCGCTGGAAAACGCAAACAGGGTCAGCGCCTCCATCTTGGCACGGGCGGCAAAGGCCACGGCCTCACGCACGGATTTCACGCCCGCCTTGTGCCCGGAAACCCGCATCTTGCCGCGGTTCTGGGCCCAGCGACCATTGCCATCCATGATGATGGCGACGTGACGGGGCAAGGACGAGCTGGCGCTATCGCCTAGCGCTGCCAAAAGCGACATTCATTTCTCCCACAAAGACAAAAGCGCCGTGCAGGGGCACTACACGGCGCTCGTAATATACCTGTCGGAGGCTTAGATTTCCATTAGCTCCTTTTCCTTCACAACCAGGGCGTCATCCACCAGCTTGATGAAGGTATCGGTCAGCTTCTGGATCTCTTCCTGGGCGCGACGGTCGTCGTCTTCGGAGATCTCTTTCTCTTTCAGCAGGGCTTTCAGATCGGCGTTGGCATCGCGACGGATGTTGCGAATGGCAACTCGGGCACCTTCGGCTTCGGCACGGACGATCTTGGTCAGATCACGGCGACGCTCTTCGGTCAGCGGCGGCAGCGGCACGCGCAGAGTCTGGCCGTTGCTGGACGGGTTCAGGCCCAGATCGGAGGTCAGGATGGCTTTTTCCACCGCCTGGATCATGGAGCGATCGAAGATGGAGATGGAGAGAGTACGGGCATCTTCTGCCACCACGTTGGCCAACTGCTTCAGAGGAGTGGCAGCACCGTAATACTCCACCTGGATGCCGTCGAGCAGGCTCGGGTGAGCACGGCCGGTACGGATCTTGGACATCTGGGTCTTCAGCGACTCTACGCTTTTGCCCATGCGGTCCTTGGCGTCGTTTTTAATCTCGTTGATCACAGTGGTTTTCCTTTTGGCGAACGAGCCGACAGGCGGCTCGTATCTATCTTGTTGACTGGCGTAATGGACAAGCGAGCCTGGGGCTCACACTTGCCTTACTTGCTGGCCTGGTGGATCAGGGTACCTTCCGGCTCACCCATGATCACGCGGCGCAGCGCGCCCGGTTTGTTCATGTTGAACACCCGGATCGGCAGATCGTGGTCGCGGGCCAGGGTAAAAGCAGCAAGATCCATCACTTTGAGTTCTTTTTCAAGAACTTCATCATAACTCAGTTCCTGATAGAGCACGGCATCCGGGTTCTTGACCGGGTCATCGGTGAACACGCCATCGACCTTGGTGGCTTTCAGCACGACGTCGGCTTCGATCTCGATACCGCGCAGGCAGGCTGCCGAGTCGGTAGTAAAGAAGGGGTTGCCGGTACCGGCAGAGAAGATCACCACCTTGCCGGCGCGCAGCTGGCTGATGGCTTCGGCCCAGCTGTAGGAGTCGCAGACCCCTTGCAGGGAGATGGCCGACATCAGGCGGGCATTCACATAAGCACGATGCAGGGCATCACGCATGGCCAGGCCGTTCATGACGGTCGCCAGCATGCCCATGTGGTCACCCACCACGCGATTCATGCCTGCCTTGGCAAGGCCGGCACCACGGAACAGGTTGCCGCCACCGATGACCAGACCGACCTGAACACCCAGCTCAACCAGCTCTTTGATCTCTTGGGCCATCCGTTCCAGCACCGCCGGATCAATGCCGAAACCCTCGGATCCTTGCAGGGCTTCACCACTCAACTTCAGAAGAACACGTCTGTATGCAGGCTTGGGATTGGTACTCATGTCACTGATTCCTGGTCATATAAAGACCGCGACATAAGTCGCGGTCTGGGGAAACGGAAAAACCGGTTCGATTAGGCCTTCTGAGCGGCCGCGATCTGGGCTGCTACTTCAGCAGCGAAGTCGGTCTCTTGCTTCTCGATGCCTTCGCCCACTTCGAAACGGGTGAAGGAAACAACGTCAGCGCCTTCTTTCTTCAGCAGCTCGGCAACGGTCATGGAAGGATCTTTCACGAACGGTTGACCAGTCAGGGAAACCTCACCGGTGAACTTCTTCATGCGGCCTTCAACCATCTTCTCGGCGATCTCTTTCGGCTTGCCGGAGTTGATGGCGATGTCGATCTGGATTTCGCGCTCTTTGGCAACGACTTCGGCAGACACGTCTTCCGGTTTGACGAATTGCGGGCTGTTGGCAGCAACGTGCATGGCCAGATCTTTGGCCAGCTCGTCGGTACCGCCAACCAGCTTGGTGATAACACCGATGCGGGAGCCGTGAACGTAGGTGCCCAGGTTGTCACCTTCAACCAGCATCACGCGACGCAGGTTCATGTTCTCACCGATCTTGGCGATCAGGTTGGTGATGGTCAGCTCGACGGACTCGCCGTTGCCGAAATCGGCGGCTTTCAGCGCGTCAACGTCAGCGATTTTCTGGGTAGCAGCGATCTCGACGATCTTCTGACCCATGGCCAGGAAACCGGCATCCTTGGAAACGAAGTCAGTCTCGCAGTTCAGCTCGATCATGACGGCAACGTTGCCTTCGGTACGGGCGAAGATCACACCTTCAGCGGCGATACGGCCAGCTTTCTTGGCGGCCTTGGCCTGACCGGATTTACGCATGTTCTCGATAGCCAGCTCGATATCACCGTTGGCTTCTTCCAGCGCTTTTTTGCAATCCATCATGCCAGCGGCGGTGCGCTCGCGCAGTTCTTTTACCAGGGCGGCAGAAATGTTTGCCATGTCCAGTATCCTCGGTCTTGAATTGACAAGAAACAGGGGCCACAAGGGCCCCTGCTAACCAATTACATCAGCTTGGTTAATAAGGGCTTTTCAGTCCTTATCAATTACTCAGCTTCAACGAAGCCATCTTGTTCGGCTTGAACAACGATGTCCTGCTCGCGGGCTTCCAGAACGGTGTCAGCAGCAGCGTTCAGGTACAGCTGTACGGCACGGATAGCGTCGTCGTTACCCGGGATGACATAGTCAACGCCGTCCGGGTTGGAGTTGGTATCAACGATGGAAACTACCGGGATACCCAGGTTGTTGGCTTCTTTGATAGCGATGTGCTCGTGGTCGGCATCGACAACGAACAGAACGTCAGGCAGGCCGCCCATGTTCTTGATACCACCCAGGCTCTTCTCCAGCTTTTCCATTTCGCGAGTACGCATCAGCGCCTCTTTCTTGGTCAGCTTGTCGAAGGTACCGTCTTCGCTCTGGGTTTCCAGATCTTTCAGGCGCTTGATGGACTGACGAACGGTTTTCCAGTTGGTCAGCATGCCGCCCAGCCAGCGGTGGTTAACATAGAACTGGTCGCAACGCTCAGCGGCTTCTTTGACGGCTTCAGACGCGGCACGCTTGGTACCTACGAACAGTACCTTGCCTTTCTTGGCAGCTACGGAGCTGATGAAGTTCATGGCATCGTCAAACATCGGAACGGTTTTTTCCAGGTTGATGATGTGAACTTTGCTGCGGGCGCCGAAGATGTAGGACTTCATTTTCGGGTTCCAGTAACGAGTCTGGTGACCGAAGTGAACGCCGGCTTGCAGCATGTCGCGCATAGAAACTTTAGCCATTTTATACCTCTGTATTGGGGTTAGGCCTCCACACATCCCATATAACCGACCCGTTAAGGCACCCCGGCATATGTGTCGATGTGTGTGTGTTGTTGAGTAAGGGTGATGGCATGAGGACACGAGTTCCCCATTCCGGCGCGCTTTATACCATAACTTTGGTCATGACACCACCAGCCCGGGTGCTAAAAATGGATCCCGGACCATGGTGCGACCGCCTGATGACGTTGCGATGACGATCACACTGGAAGTAAACGGGGGTTGGGGATAAAATTTCGCCCTGATTGCAAACGCATCTATTTTTCATTACCTGGTTGTTGGGCATCGGCAGGATGCGCAATCAGGCCCCAAGAGAGATCCCATGTCCATTAAAATCAAGACACCGGAAGAGATTGAGAAAATGCGTGTCGCCGGCCAGCTGGCCGCCGACGTGCTGGTCATGATCGCCCCCCACGTCAAGGCGGGCGTCACCACAGACGAACTGAATACCCTCTGCCACGATTACATCGTCGACGTGCAACAGGCCATCCCCGCGCCGCTCAATTACCACGGCTTCCCCAAGTCCATCTGTACTTCGGTGAACGATGTCATCTGCCATGGCATCCCGAACCACAAGAAACTGCGGGAAGGGGACATCATCAATCTGGATATCACCGTCATCAAGGATGGTTATCACGGCGATACCTCCGCCATGTTCATCGTGGGCCAGACCACCCCCCTGCGTCGCCAGCTCTGCAAGGTGGCCCAGGATAGCCTCTATGCCGCCATCAAGCGGGTGCGCCCGGGCATGTGCATCACCGAGATCGGCGCCGTCATCCAGCCCATCGTCGAGCAGGCCGGCTTCTCCGTGGTACGCGACTACTGCGGCCATGGCATCGGTGCCGAGTTCCACGAAGAGCCGCAGATCCTCCACTACCGCAACGGCGGCAAGCTGGAGCTGAAAGCGGGCATGTGCTTCACCATCGAGCCCATGGTCAACAGCAAGAAGTACCACTGCAAGGTCAATCCGAAGGATGGCTGGACCGTCACCACCAAGGACGGCGGCGACTCCGCCCAGTGGGAGCACACCCTGCTGGTGACCGAGGATGGCTGCGAGGTCCTGACCCTGCGCCCCGACGACACTATCGAGCGTTTTATCCGCCACGTTTGACATTCAACCCCGGCCGCGCGCCGGGGTTGCTCTTTACCCGGCCCGACCGAGAGTGTGACATGCCATGGATGCCAGCCTGCTTTCTCCCCATCTGCTCCCAGACGATCAGCTCACCCGTGACAACTGCAAGGAGTACCTGAGCCGCTTTCTCGCCTGGCTGCACGAGCGCTTCGACGCCGGTGACAACATCATCGAACTAGTGGCCACCCGCTCCGAATACATGGACGCGCTGCTGACCAGGCTCTGGCACAAGTTCGGCTTCGACAGGACCGAGCTCACCCTGATCGCGGTAGGCGGCTATGGCCGCGGCGAACTCCATCCCCACTCCGATATCGACCTGCTGATCCTCTACGAAGGAGATGAACTGGACGAGGTGCTGGGGCTTCGCATCGGCGAGTTCATCACCCTCTTGTGGGATCTCAAGCTGGAAGTGGGGCAGTCGGTGCGCAACGTGGCCGAGTGCATCGAGCAGGGTCGCAACGACATCACGGTTGCCACCAACCTCATCGAGGCCCGTTACATCACGGGTCGCCTGGCGGGATTCGAGCAGTTGCAGGCGGCCACCCAGCCCCAGCACTTCTGGCCGAGCGAAGCCTTCTTTCGTGCCAAACGCGAAGAGCAGGCCCTGCGCCACCAGCAGTTTCTCGGCACCGCCTACAAGCTGGAGCCGGATCTCAAGAACAATCCCGGGGGCCTTCGCGACATCCAGACCCTGGCCTGGGTCGCCCGCCGCCACTTCGGCGCCACCACCCTGTTCGAGATGACCAGCCACGGTTTTCTCAACCGGGCCGAGTACCGGGAGCTGCTCGACTGTCAGAACTTCCTGTGGAAGGTGCGCTTCGCCCTGCACATGGCCATCAACAAGGGGGACAACCGTCTCTTGTTCGACCGCCAGCGCACCGTGGCCCAGATGCTGGGGTTCGAGGGGGAAGGTAACGGCCCGGTCGAGCAGATGATGAAGCGTTTCTACCAGACGGTGCGGCGGGTGGCCGAGCTCAACGAGATGCTGCTGCAACTGTTTGACGAGGCCATTCTCGGCAACACCGCCATGGACGTGCGCCGCATCAGCGACGAATTCCAGCTGCGCGGCCGCCTCATCGATGCGGTGGACTCCGAGCTGTTCGGCCGGGATCCTGCCGCCATCCTGCGACTCTTCTACCAGATAGCCCAGCACCCGGAGATTGCCGGCATCCACTCCGCCACCTTGCGCCAGTTGCGCGAGGCCAGACGCACCCTCAACTGCTGGCTGCAAGATCTACCCGAGTGCCGCCGTCTCTTCATGGCGCTCCTGCGCCACCCCAACGGCATCGGCCAGCCGCTCACCCTGATGCACAAGTACGGGATCCTCGCGGCCTACCTGCCCCAGTGGAACCTCATCGTCGGCCAGATGCAGTTCGACATGTTCCACGCCTACACGGTGGACGAACATACCCACAGGCTGCTGCAGAACATCCATCGCTTCCCGAATCCGGCCAGCCGCCAGACTCACCCGCTCTGCCACGAGGTGTTCACCCAGTTGCGCAAGCCCGAGCTGCTCAGCATCGCCGCCCTCTTCCACGACATCGCCAAGGGCAGGCGTGGCGATCATTCCGAACTCGGGGCCGTGGATGCGCTGGAGTTCTGCCAGTTGCACGGGCTGGATCGCTACGAGAGCCGACTGGTCGCCTGGCTGGTGCGCCACCATCTGCTGATGTCGGTCACCGCCCAGCGTCGCGACATCTACGACCCGGATGTGGTCACCGACTTCGCCCAGAAGGTGCGGGATGAATTGCACCTCGACCTGCTCTATTGCTTGACCGTGGCCGACATCTGTGCCACGAACGACAGTCTGTGGAACGACTGGAAGGGCACCCTGCTGCGCGAACTCTACTTCGCCACCCAGAAGGCCCTGCGCCAGGGGTTGGAAAACCCGCCGGACATGCGCCTCAAGATCCGTGAAAACCAGCGTCAGGCCAGACAGATCCTGACCCAGCGCGAGGTGCCACAGGAGGCTGTCACCGCCCTCTGGAACGACTTCAAGGCCGATTACTTCCTGCGCCACAGCCCGGAGCAGATCGCCTGGCACTGCCGCAAGATCATCGCCCACGGTGACAACCCGGCCCCCCTGGTGCTCATCGGCAAGCATCCCATACGGGGCGGTAGCGAGGTGTTCATCTATTGTCGCGATACCCCCAACCTCTTTGCCACCGTGGCCTCGGCGCTGGATCAGAAGAACCTCAGCATCCACGACGCCCAGATCATGAATTCGCGCAACGACTACGTGCTCGACACCTTCATCGTGCTGGAGCCAAACGGCGAGCCCATCAGCCCCAACCGTACCGCCACCATCAAGAAAGCGCTGGAGAAAGCCCTTCAGGAGCCGGGCAAGCTGGTACTGCGCAGCAAGCCCCTGTCCAGACGCCACCGCCAGTTCAGCGTGCCGACCAGGGTGGTCTTCCTGCCTCACAAGGGGGAAAACCGCCACACCCTGCTGGAGCTGACGGCCCTGGACACTCCGGGCCTATTGGCCCGTATCGGTGCCGTGTTCCAGCAGTGCGGCCTCTCCCTCCATGCCGCCAAGATCACCACCATCGGTGAGCGGGTGGAGGACTTCTTCAGCCTCACCACCCTGGCCGGAGAGCCGCTGAACCCGGAGGAGCAGCAGGCCCTCGAGGAGAGGCTGGTCAATCAGCTCAACCCCCAGGAACCGGTTGGCGAGAGTGCCTGACACGCTCGGATGAAGCCTCGAAAGAGGCTTTTTGACGTATTGATTCCTCAATCAGAACAAATGGTTGGACCACTCAAGTACAATAAATCGCCCTGATTCTGAAGAAATCGGCGAGAGCCCTTAAAAACGATTGGAAAAGTGTGATACAACAAACAGAATTTTATAAAGGAAACCTGTCATGACCCAGTTGCAACAGACCATCGAAGCGGCCTTCGAGCGCCGTGACTCCATCACCCCCGGCTCCGTCGATGCCGCCACCAAGGCCGCCATTCTGGAAGCCATCGACCTGCTGGACTCCGGCAAAGCCCGGGTTGCCGAGAAGATTGCCGGCGAGTGGGTCGTCCACCAGTGGCTGAAGAAGGCCGTGCTGCTCTCCTTCCGCATCAACGACAACGGCATCATCAAGGGCGACGATGCCCAGTACTACGACAAGGTTCCCCTGAAGTTCTCCAACTACACCGAAGAGCAGTTCAAGGCTGCCGGTGTTCGCGTCGTGCCGCCCGCGACCGCGCGCAAAGGCTCCTTCATCGCCCCGAACACAGTGCTGATGCCCTCCTACGTCAACATCGGCGCCTTCGTCGATGAAGGCACCATGGTCGACACCTGGGCCACCGTGGGCTCCTGCGCCCAGATCGGCAAGAATGTGCACCTCTCCGGCGGCGTCGGCATCGGCGGCGTACTGGAGCCACTGCAGGCCAACCCGACCATCATCGAAGACAACTGCTTCATCGGTGCCCGTTCCGAAGTGGTGGAAGGGGTGATCGTCGAGGAAGGCTCCGTCATCTCCATGGGGGTCTTCATCGGCCAGTCCACCCGCATCTATGACCGCGAAACCGGCGAAATCCACTACGGCCGCGTCCCGGCCGGCTCCGTGGTCGTTTCCGGCTCCCTGCCCTCCAAGTGCGGCAAGTACAGCCTCTACGCCGCCGTCATCGTCAAGAAGGTGGATGCCAAGACCCGCGCCAAGGTCGGCATCAACGCCCTGCTGCGCTCCATCGACGAGTAATCCACGCCGATGTCATCAAGGGCACCTCTGGTGCCCTTTTTCATGCCCGCTCTCATGGGTGGGCGCCAACTCCCCCCTGCCCCACCAGCACTGCACACCCCCATGAGACGATACCGCTTATGGCAGTGCTGACAAGGCGTTCACCCCTCCCCCTTGGCTCGCTGATTAAAAAAGACCTTTTTGACACCAATTTGAATTTGGCGCGCCTGTCACAGGCAAGGCGTCCGGACTCGGGTAAGATAGAGGGGTCAGGATCGTTTCAAACCAAGGAAGCCCGATGTACGAGAATCTCAAGAGCCTGGGGATCCAGGAACCCACCTCGGTGGACAGCTACACCCTGCGCCAGGAAGCCAACCACGACATCCTCAAGATCTATTTCAAGAAGCAGAAGGGTGAATTCTTCGCCAAAAGCGTCAAATTCAAATACCCTCGCCAGCGCAAGACCATGCTGGTCGACTCGGGGACCCATGAGTACAAGGATGTCACCGAGATCAACGCCAACCTCAAATACGTGGTGGATGAGCTGGACAATCTGACCCAGGGCGGCCAGCCTTCCGCCGATCCGGACATCAAGCAGAAGATACTGCGCGACTTGCGTCATCTGGAAAAAGTGGTGCAGAACAAGATCAGCGAGATAGAACGGGATCTCGAAAAGCTTTAAGCCGGTCTGATGCAGCAAAGGCGCCCAGGGGCGCCTTTTTCATTGGATCACACCATGCTGGCGCCGTCAGGAAAGTCCGCGCACATGCCCCGCCACCAAACGCAACCCAGCAAAAAGGGAGGCTTGCGCCTCCCTTTTCGGAACTCGGATATTGGAGCGACAATCAGTTGCTCTTCATCCAGATGTCCATTTCAGTTTTCAGGTTGTCGGACTTGGTGCCGAAGATGGCTTGTACACCGGAACCCGCCACCACCACACCGGCGGCACCCAGCTTCTTCAGACCAGCCTGGTCAACTTTGGCCACATCCTTCACACCGACACGCAGACGGGTGATGCAGGCGTCCAGAGAGGCGATGTTCTCTTTGCCACCGAAGGCGGAGACCAGTGCAGCAGACATCCCGTCCTTGCTCTGACCGGCAGAGGACTCTTGAGCGGCTTCGTCTTCACGACCCGGGGTTTTCAGGTTCATGGCACGGATGACCACGGTGAAGACCACGTAGTAGATGACTGCGTAGACCAGACCCAGACCCACCAGCAGCAGCATGTTGTCGGCACGCGGAGATTGCACCACGAAATCGATGAAGCCGTTGGAGAAGGTGTGACCGTGAACGACACCCAGCATGTTGGTCAGCACGTATGCCAGACCGGCCAGCAGGGCGTGGATGGCGTACAGAACCGGGGCCACGAACAGGAAGGAGAATTCGATAGGCTCGGTGATACCGGTCAGGAAGGAGGTCAGGGCAGCAGAAGCCATGATACCTACGATCTTGGCGCGGTTTTCCGGCTTGGCGGAGTGCGCAATGGCGAATGCAGCAGCAGGCAGACCGAACATCTTGAACAGGTAGCCACCCGCCAGCTGACCGAAGCCGTTGCCGGCAGCACGGGAAGCGTCATCAGCAGTCAGGAAACAGGTCATGATGCCGTGTACGGTTTCACCGGCGGCGTTGACGCAAGTACCAGCCTGATAGAAGAACGGCACGTTCCAGATGTGGTGCAGACCGAACGGGATCAGGGAGCGCTCAACCACGCCGTAGATACCGAAGGCCAGGACCGGGTTCTGGTTGGCAGCCCAGTCGGAGAAGGCACCGATGGCACCACCAATCGGCGGCCAGATGAAGGAGAGCACGACACCCAGACCGATGGAAACAAAACCGGTGATGATGGGCACGGCACGCTTGCCAGCGAAGAAGCCAAGGTACTCTGGCAGCTGGATCTTGTAGAAGCGGTTGAACGCCCAGGCAGCCACGCCACCGGCGAGGATACCACCCAGCACACCGGTATCGATCTTCTCGACACCCATCACAGGCGCCATCACGGTCAGGGTAGCGGTCATGATGCCGTAGCCGACGATGGCGGACAGGCCGGACACACCGTCGTTATTGGTGAAGCCAAGGGCGACGCCCACGGCGAACAGCAGAGCCATCTGGCCGAATACGGAACCACCGGCCTGCTCCATCAGTTGGGAGACGATCTCCGGCAACCAGCTGAAGTGGGCAGCACCCACCCCCAGCAGAATACCTGCAACGGGCAAGACCGATACGGGCAGCATCAGCGCCTTACCGACCTTTTGCAGATTAGAGAAAGCATTTTTTAACATGTGTGCGCTCCTGAATGGATTTTTTTCCGACAACGACTCAGGGCAGTTTATTGATGACGATGTGCTTCATCCGTCACTGCGCCAAGTGCGTTTTCCGGGTTGCTTATTTTGACCAGCAGAATATAACCCAGCGGGGGTGGAAATGCCTCCGTCGGAAACAAGGGAATAATAAATTTGGAGGAGAGATCACAAGATAATAAATAAGCAGAGAGGGGACTGTCTTGAATATTATTTCGAATTGTTATAGCTTCGCCGCAAAAAGAAATAAACCACTTCAAAATAAATCACAAAGAAACCAAATAATACCCAACGATACTCACTGTAACTGAATGTAACTTATTGCGGATTTATATTATCCAGTCTACCGATTAAAAAGGCCTCCAACAAGGGAGGCCTCCAATAAATATCGATTTTAATAAACCGAGATATTTAGTTCTTCTGTGAACGTTTCACTGCGTCAATAAAGACCGATTTCGCCTTGGTTGAACCGGCACGCTCGGCTTCATTCACGAGTTGCATCGCCTTGTCGATGTCACCGGCCTTCACCGCTTTCTCGATCTGGGCGTTGTAGAAGCTCTCGGTCTCGCTCAGCATGGCGGGAGCCGGTTTGCTCGGCGCTGCGGCAACGGCTGCCGTGGTAGCCGTCGCAGCCACCGCAGTGGTAGCAGGCTTGGCCTGGCTCATCGCCACCTTGTCGGCGTATTCAGGCTTGAACACGGCTTCCAGGCCTTGTCCCTTGGCCATGTCCGTGACCTTGATCTGTACCAGACCCCAGGGCGAATGGGGGATCACGGGGTCCTTGATATCCGGCTCGACCGTGCCGTTGGCACGAGCAAAGGCCTTCGCGGGGTGCAAGATGGTGGTGCTGCCCGCCGTCTCGTTGGCCGGCGCATAGACCACCATATAGGTTTCAGTGGCGGGATTGCCCGGCATGCTGCGGTCCACAAACACACGCCCCTCAATCCTGTCGTTGTCGAGCAGGTGGGCTGGTTGATAGGCAAAGACCGACTCACCCAGCACGCGAGTCACCTTGAACTGGGCATCCAGCATGATCACCTTGGGAACCAGGACCGTCTTGCTGACCTGGGAGGCCAGGGTGATGGCCAGATTGCCGGTATTGGCCGGCAGACGATAAGCGGCAAAATAGCTCATGCCCTCGTCAAACTGATAACTGGGCTGCTTGCCGTCGATGGCCAGCAGCGTCTCGCCTTCCGGCAGGGAGACATAATTGAATTCGTTGAACCCTGTGCAACAACTGGTTGCCTGGGAGAGCGCCTGCTTGGCCTGATCGGCATTACTCAGAATGGAGGCGTGCTCCTGCACGGGCACCACCATGCTACCGGAACAACCGGCCAGCAGCGCGGTAACCATGGCCGCGATAGACATCTTTACCAGTTTCATTCTTCTTATCTCCATAACCCGGTTGCCACATCATGCGAAACAAAACTGCCCCCATAAGGGGGCAGTGACTAACTTAACTGAAGATATTGCTTACCACCAGGCTTCTGCTTGTACGCCAACCTGATAGGTGTCTTTGGAGGTGTTGCCTTCAAAGGCGTTCTGGTCTTCGGTGTTCTTCAGGTAGGTGGCGAACACGCGGATTTCCGGACGGGCCCAGAAGCTGGAGCCGGCAGACCAGGCCTGAGCCAGGGTCAGCTTGTAAGCGCCATCTTTGTCGGTGGTACCGGAAGTGGACTTGTTCTTGTCCTGGAAGTAGCCGCCTTCGAAGATGGTCTTGTTGAAGTCATCCCACTTGTACATCGGGCGAGCGACGACAGACATGGTTTCGTACTTGTCGTTGCCGTTCCACATCTCGTTGCCTACCCCGTAGACCAGCTGGTGACCCATTTCCCAGGAGTTGCCCATCGGGATGACGCCCCAGTTGATGATACGGTAGCCATCGGCACCAGCTTTGGCTTCGGCACCATACCAGGAACCGTCACCGTAGAAGGCCATGGTCTTGGAGTAGCCTTCGGTACCGTACTGCAGCACGGTCTTGTTGAAGCCACCGAAGATGCCTTGGGTCAGTTCGGCGGTCAGCATGACGCCGTTCTTCATGTTGTCGTTCTTCAGATCTTTCTGGGCGTCTGTCTCATTGACCAGGGCATACATGGCGCCCACTTCCAGAGAACCGTCCTGCCACAGCGGGATGCCGGCATAACGCACGTCCAGGGTGTTGACGTTCAGATCTTCGTTCTTCTGATAAACCGGATCACCGTTGCCATCTACACCGGTCTGGGTGTACTGACCGAAGACATCACCCGCGCTGCGGTCGTTGCGGACCCAGGCCAGGGAGAGCTTGCCAGGACCAGCCTGGATGCCTTCGATACCGGCACCGGCACCGGAGATGTTCCAGTAGTAGAAGTCAGAGATGTGGATGTCGTGACGTTGGTAGTAACGCTTACCGGCCCACAGAGTGGCTTCCGGCGCGAAGCCCAGCAGCCCCTTGGCTTGCACGTTGAACTGACGCAGGGCGAAGTCGGAGTCGCCGTTGCACTGCTTGGCATCGAAGTTACAGACGGTGCCGGTACCTTCCCAGTCGTTGGAGCCGTTGGACGCCATGGCGAACATGGAGTCTACGTAGAAAGTCTTGCCATCTTTGTTGAAGACTTCCTGACCCAGCTGGACTTCGCCGTAGGTATCATTTTCGTTACCCAGACGACCAACCTTGTTGACGTTGTATTTGACCATGTCCCCGTCACCGGAAACACCGACACCTGAACGGAAGTAGCCGTGGAAATCAACGGCGAAGGCGGCTTGGGAAGCCAGGGCTGCGGTTACTGCTGCAGCGATCGGGAGCCACTTTGCTTTCATTTTCATTTTCCTTATTCCCGCTGAGAGGAGTGTGATCCTGATATTCAAGTTCTTATCACCGGAAAAACGTTTTGGTGATAACCGAGGTCGATTATATGTACCCAAATTCCCTGCAAACATGAGCTGATTCACAAAACGATGACAAATCGCACGCCACCCGCAACCGCAGCAACAACAACCCAATAAATTTTCACTTTATGGCATTAAAAACCCCATGAACAACAAAAAGAGGAGCAACAACACCAAAGAAAGCGCTTTCAAATATTAATTCGCGACGAGAGTTAAGTGATAAATCCGTGTCGCAGTAGCAAAAACATGACTGAAATCGCTTTCAATGCGGAACTTTTAATTTTTCAATTTGTCGTGGGTGATGATGAATATGGCCAACCGGTTATCATCATTGGCGAGAAAAATAACCGGACGAAAGAGAGGATATATTTGGGGGCTGAGGCGTGACGCCCCAAAAATAAAACACCCCCGTCAGCACACTCACGGAGGTGAATTTATTCTCGGGGAGAAGGGTCTGGCTACAGTCTATTTTCCCAGGTTTTCAACCAGGCCAGCGCTGCCACTTCAGGCTCATCCTCCACCGTTGCATCTATCTCCAGACGCGGCACCAGGGCGTCGGCGGCCAGCTCCTGCAGCAGTTCATCGAGCCGGCGCCCTGCCCCGCAGAAATGTTCATAGCTGCTGTCCCCCATGGCGATGAGGGCATAGCGCCATCCCTTCATATAAGGAGCACGATCGGCCAGGGCACTGGCAAAGGGCTGCAAATTGGGCGGTATATCCCCCTGCCCCGTGGTGGCGGTCACGATGAGCAGAAAGCGGGAGGCATCGATGTCGGTCAGCGCCGCGTCATCGAAGATCTGGCAGACATGGCCATTGGCTTGCAGGTGGTCACAGAGGGTCTCGGCCACCAGCATGGCAGAGCCGTAGACGGTGCCGACCAGGATGTCGATCTCGGCCATCAGCGACTCCTCAGGGACAGATATTGGACCCGGCAAGACCGGGATGGGTAGGAAGAGCCCCCCTGAACAGGCGGGGGGCACGCGATTGCGCAGGCGATATCTCGTTGAGCCATAAGTCATTCCTCTGACGTACCTGGGCTACAGCATGCCACAGCCCGGTCAGAGGCAACAGATGGAAAGAGGCTCAGGCGCCGTAGTCTTGCTCGCTGGCAGGCCAGCCCAGACGGGCGAACAGACCCAGCACCTCGGGGCCCAGGGGCGCCTGGATCCGCATCGGCACCTTGAGCACCGGATGCTCGAAGCTCAGACGGTGCGCGATCAGCAGCAGGCGGTCGCACCCGTAATGCTCGCGAAAGAAGCGGTTGTGCCGGCCATCCCCGTGGGTGGTATCACCAACGATGGGGTGGAACAGGTGATCCAGATGGCGGCGCAGCTGGTGCTTGCGCCCCGTCTTGGGAAAGAGGCGGACCAGGCTGTAGCGACTGGTGGGATGCTTCTTGGAGACGGCGAAGGGCAACTCGACCTGATGCAGACGACGAAACGCGGTCACCGCCTCCTGGGCGGGGCGATCCGGGTCGCTGAAGGCATCGGCAATCTTGTCCAGCTGCTCCTTGAGCGGATAGTCGATGAGCCCCTCTTCGGGGGCCCATCCCCGCACCAGTGCCAGGTACTCCTTGTGGACCTGACGGGCAGCAAAGGCCTCGGTCAGGGTGCGGGCCACGGCAGGATCGAGAGCAAACAGCAGCACACCCGAAGTGGGCCTGTCCAGTCGGTGCACGGGGTAGACATGACGACCCCCGATCAGATCCCGGGTCATCTGCATGGCGAAACGGGTCTCGGCCTTGTCGAGCCAACTGCGGTGCACCAGGAGACCGGACGGTTTGTTCACCGCCACCAGCCAGTCATCCTGATAAAGCAGTGTCGGCTGCAAGGCATCCGCTGTCCGGGTCTGCTCGTCCATCATTGTTCGACCACTTTGCCGGAGAGCAGCAGATCGAAACGGGCGATCAGACGAAGCAGGGCCTCGACCTCCGCCAGCTCCTCTTTATAGACCTCACTCGCCATGGGATAGAGGGAGACGCTGGTCGGCAGCGGTGCCTGCAGCACCACCAGCTGCTCCATGCGCGGGATCAGCACGAACTGCAGCCACTGATCGAAACTCAGGGTATCGACACAGAACGGCAGCTCGCTTGCCAGCGCCTCGCTCCCCGGATGGTCGGCTTGCCAGCGTTCCAGACGTTGCAACTCGGCAGTCAGCTCTCCCAGCAGACCGGCAACCAGCAGATATTGATTCATCTCGCTCACTTCCTCATCGCGGGCCCGGTCTGCGACGGGGCCCCACTCAATACGGCCATCCAAAAGGGGCGCTACTATACACCGACCCCGCAATGGCTGCCATGTTGCCGTCACCTTCATACCCTGCATCACCGCCTCTGGCTATCTGGTGCAGCCCCCTTATAATCGCCCGCATTATCTTCAAGCAGGATCTCTTCATGTCTTCCATCAACACCCTGACCGAGTTTCTGACCCAGGCCGATACCCAGTTCCAGCTGTTCGATCTGGGCCGCCAGGTGCGCCCGCTCCCCAGCGACCTCTTCGTGCGCATCGAGCAGCAGCAGGAGCCCTACCCCTGGCCGTTGCAGCAGCACGCCTGGCTCGGCGTGCACTTCTTCCAGCCAACCGAATCCAGGCACTACCTCTGGTTCCTCAAGTTCGCCCTCGATGAACGCGGCCTGCTCATCTCCAGCGGCCCCAAGCATTTCATGGATCAGGTGGTAGAGACTCTGGGCTACAAGCTCACCGGTGAACTGGACGAAGAGAAGGCTCAGCGTCTGGCGGACAACCCCTACACCTTCCGTCCGGCCGAGGCCAAGATGGCCAGTGTGCACGCCAAGCTGGCCCGCCAGCTGGAACAAGCCCCTTCCGCTTACTACGAGGCCCTCTGCCACTATCTGGCGGCACCGGGGGAAGAGGGGTGGCAGGCCCTGGGACTGCAAGGGTTTGCAGATCTCGCGGAGCGGCTGCAGGTTGAACGCAACCAGGCACTGGTCTGCAAGGCCTTGCCCGTACTGCCGCAGGCCCCCCTCTACGCCCTGTGCCAGAGCCTGGAGAACGCCCCCCTGCCTCCTGCCCTGCAAGGCGCATTGCTGGAGCGCATCGGCAAGGAGCAGGAGTGCGCCGAGCCTGACCCCGAAACCCTGGCCTATCTGTGCCGGGCACTGGCCTCCTGCCCGGGCAACGGACTGCGCACCAACAAGCTGCTGACCCTGCTGCAAACCCGGCCAAGTCCCTCCCTGCTCCTCGCCATCGCTGGCCGCCTCTGGCCCGATCTGAAACACCCCGAACTGCTCGGCCTGTTTCTGGAGCAGCTCGCCCTGCAACCCACCCAGTTCTTCAACCAGGTATTTGCCGAGCTCGTCACGCTACCGGCCTTGCGCAATGATATGCTGGCAAAACTGCGTGACCCCGAACGCAGCGAGGCCCTGGGTCTGGCCATCGGTCGCCTGTTCGCTGCCACCTAGGCCCGGCACGACGGCCCTGTTGCCTGAGGTGAACAGGGCCCCACACACATCACAGAAGGAACCCGCTGATGGGAGAAATGCTTGGGATCTTGCTGCTCGGCCTCGTTGGCTGGGCCTTCTGGCAACAGCGCCGCCAGGCGGAGCTGGCCTGGCAATACATGCGCCGCTACTGCCAGCACCACGACCTGCAACTGCTGTCGCTGGCGCGGACACACCGCGCCCTGGGGCACAAGCCCCTGCGCCTGCTCACCTACTACCAGTTCGAGTTCTCCAGCGACGGAGAGAGCCATTATCAGGGGCAGCTCTGCATGCAGGGGCTGCATGTCGCCGGTGTCGAGCTGCCACCCCATCGTCTCCCCTCCTAGATTTGAGAGCACGGGGGCTGGCTATACTCTTCCACAGCCCCCTTCCAAGGAGTACCGACATGGAATTGCTCACCCATGACATGGCCGCCCTGTTTGCCCAGCTGGGGCTGGCCAGTGACGACATCAGCCAGCAGCGTTTTATCCGCAACCATCCCATCGATCGCCATACCCAGTTGCCCGACGCGCCGTTCTGGACGCCTTCCCAGGCAGGCTTTCTGCGCGATGCCCTCAGCCACGACGCCGACTGGGCGGAAGCCATCGACCAGCTGGATGTGATGCTGCGCCAGGGGACCTGATCCCCGCACTCCCGGCGGCCAGCGTTGGGTAGACGCGGAGCCGCCAATCCCCTCCCTCTCGCCACCCACGCCCTTCGCTCCGCTTTCCTGATGGACAGGCTTTGATTAAGCTCTGTGCCACTATCCACCCGCAGCAAGACGGCCGTGCAGGAGCCAAGATGTCAGCCCAAGAGATCATCCAGATAGCCAACGAACTCAGTGCCAGGGGGATCACCCCCTCTACCGCCATGGTCAAGGCCCGCCTCAGCCATCCCGTGCCCATGGCCGAGCTGCTCAAGGTGTTCAGCCAGTGGAAGCAACAACCCCAGCCCGCGGCGACAGCGCCCGCCCCCGCCAGTGCCCCCGAGGCGTCCCCCTTGGCCACGGAAAGCGTCACTCTTCAGCAACTGAGTGAACAGCTCGCCCGGCTGGAGCAGAAGGTCGATCGCCTCACCGATCTGCTGCTCAACCAGAAGCCGGATTGACCCATCGCCATGTATATCCTCGAACTCACCTTTGAGTGCTACCGCGATACCTCCCTCGGGGAGGCCGAACGGGCCATCGTCCACTACCTCGACATGCTGCGCTATCAGGGGCAGATCCTGGGGCGGGAGTTTCCCACCAGCATGCACGAAGGCTATTTCGTCAGCCGGGTGGTCTGCCCGGAGCAGGACAGCCTGCACCCTGACAACCAGAGCGAGCTGGTCACCCTTGCCGAGCAAGGTCTGCACCAGGCGGGCCTGCTCGCCCCCAAACTTCACCTGCAAGGGGCGGATCTGCTCTCGGACAGCACGGACCCGTGCGCAGAGCAGGGGGAGCGTCCCAGCTGGATGCTGCTCTACACCAGCTTCCTGCACAGTTGCTCTCCCCTGCGCTGCGGCGATCACTTCTCTCCCATCCCGCTCTATCGGCTGCCCGCCGTCGCCAACGGTGACCACAAGCAGATCATCAAGTGGCAGGAAGATTGGGAAGCCTGCGATCAGTTGCAGATGAACGGCTCCATCGCCGAGCACGCCGCCCTGCACGAAATCGGCGAGGTGGGCAGCCGCCTTCATCGCCGGGGCAGTGATCTCGCCAGACGGCTGGAGGTCCTGAGCGGCATCCCCACCTATTACTATCTCTACCGGGTAGGTGGCCTGAGCGCTGCCGAAGAGCGGGCTCGCCCCTGCCCTGGCTGTGGTGGCCCATGGGCGCTGGCCGCCCCCCTGCACGAGATCTTCGACTTCAGGTGCGAGCCTTGCAGGCTGGTGTCCAACCTCTCCTGGGACTTCAAGGAATAGGAGCCTACCGCGCACAATGGCGCAATAAAAAGAGAGGGCCTTACCAGGTGGCAAGGCCCTCTCTTTTGGAGCATCACTGGGGCAAAGTTTCCAGTCGCGCCAGAAAGGCCGGCAACGAGGGGGCCAGCGTCAGGCGCCGCCCGGAGTCCAGCCACTCCAGCCACACCTGGCCGCTCTCGTTATCGAGGGACACCAGCGTCATCTCGTTGCGGGTCGTGGCAATGAAGAGTGAAGGGGATCGCTTCAACTTGCGCAGCATCAGCAGGTGGCCGATGAGGTTCTCCTTGAGCAGATCCAGATCGGCGTCGTTCCACGGCAGGATGAGTTCGATGCGCAGCCCCTTGAAAGAGCAGGGCAGAGGGCGGCTGAACCAGTGACCAAACAGGGCGATGGCGCTGGGATGCAGGGTCAGCTCCAGGGCGTTCGCCATGGCCGTGAAGTCGGCTGCCTGCTCCCGCTGGAACGGACGCCAGGCGACCCGACCCTCCCTGGGTTCATCCAGCTCGCAAGGAGAGCGCCAGTCGGCCTCCCAGTCACACAGGGGCAGCCCCCGCCTTCCTTCGCCATCGCGCTGCCAGCGTAAAAAGAACTGCTCCAGGGCAGACAGGACTTGATCCGACATCGATATTCCCCACAATAGCGGCCTCTGATGGCCGCAAGTACCTGATCGAAAAATCGGGCCATTGCACCATCAAACCCCTTATCAGACAAGCGTGAGCAAACCAGCATGAGCAAACAAGAGAGATACGCCGGCGCCAGTGCGCTGCAAGGCCTGAGCCTGGGGCAGCAGTCCGCCTACATCAGCCAGTACACCCCGAGTCTGCTGCAGCCCGTGCCACGCAGCCTGAACCGCGACGATCTTGGCCTGAGAGGTGAACTGCCCTTCCAGGGGTGCGACGTCTGGACCCTGTATGAACTCTCCTGGCTCAATGCCAAAGGCAAGCCCGTGGTTGCCATCGGGGAGGTCTTTGTGCCGGCCACCAGCCCGAATCTCATCGAGTCCAAGTCGTTCAAGCTTTACCTGAACTCCTTCAACCAGACCCGTTGCGACTCCCTGGAGGCGGTGCAGGCGCTGCTGGTTCAGGACCTGAGTGGCTGCGCTGGTGCCCCGGTGAGCGTCACCCTCTTCACGCTCGACCAGGCCCCCCACCAGATAGCCCAGTTGCCCGGTGAGTGCATCGACAGCCTGGATATCGAGGTGGACAGCTACGAGTTTGACGAGACCCTGCTGCAAGGGGCCGCCGGTCACGAGATCGTGGAGGAGACCCTGCACAGCCACCTCCTCAAGTCCAACTGCCTGGTGACCAGCCAGCCGGACTGGGGATCCGTGGTGATCCACTATCGCGGCCCGCGCCTCGACCGGGAGAAGCTGTTGCGCTACCTCATCTCGTTCCGCCAGCACAACGAGTTCCACGAGCAGTGCATCGAGCGCATCTTTACCGATCTCAAGCACTTCTGCGCCCCGGAACAACTGACCGTCCATGCCCGTTACACCCGCCGCGGCGGCCTGGACATCAACCCCTTCCGCAGCGACTGGGAGCCAGTTCCGGCGAACCTGCGCCTCATTCGCCAGTAATCACCGGCGCCGCCATCCTGCGGGCTGCGGCCCGCTGCGCATCACCTCAGTAAACTCTGGACGGGCGGGGGTGGGCTTGGATAACATGCCTGCACCTCCGTGCCGTTCTTAATCCAATGAATCAACTGTTTTTTCTGGCAATGATGATGTCCTCCCTGTCGGCTCCTGATCTGGATCTGGCCAAGGAGCAGTTGTCCATCGACCTGCAGCAGGCCCAGACCCTGGTGCTGACCGATCCCGCCAGATGTGCCCAGATTGCCACCTCCTTCCTCGAACGCACGGCCAACAATCCCAAGCAGATCATCAGCAACCGTCAGGAGTACGGCTATCGCGAGCCGATGCTGAACTACGGTACCGCCACCCAGACCACGGGCGCCTATCTGCTCAAGGGGGAGTGTCTGCAGCAGCTAGGGCAGTTCGCCCAGGCACAGGAGTCCTTCGAGCAGGGCATCGCCATGGCCGAGAAAGAGCAGCAGTTCGAGCTGCAGGCCCATGGGCTCTATCTGCTGGTTCGAAGCCGCAACCTGCAACAGCATACCCATGGCGCCGCGGCCCCCCTGCTCGACAAACTCGACAAACTGCTGGCCAATCCCGACCTCAAGGAGAGCCAGTTGCAGGTCTACAGCCGCTTGCTGCGCGTCAACGCCAGCATAGAGGAGCGGCAATTCGATCTCGCCAAACAGCAGCTGGCCGAGACCCGCAAATGGGCGGATCACGCCAAACAGCCTCTGGCCAGGGCCTGGACCAGCGCCGTGGGCGGGGATCTCTATCAGGCTCTGGGTCAGCCCCAGCTTGCACTGGGGGAGTACATCGAAGCACAACAGCAAGCCAAGCCCCTGCAGGATCCCCTCTTCCTCGGCCTGCTCTCGAACCAGATGGTCAGCCTCTATCAGGAAGAGCAGGAGCCACAAAAAGCGCTGCAATACGCCAGCGAGGCGGCCAACTATTTTCATGCTCTCGGCAATCCTTCCATGCTGAGCGACGCCCTGATCGTGCTCGCCCGCCTCAACCGGGATCAGGGCGAGATGAACATGGCGCTGGTCTATTTCTTCAATGCCCTCGACCTTCTGGACGAGAGCAGCAACCGCACCCGCATCGCCCACCTCAAGTTCGAGATAGGCAAGACCTACCTGCAGACCGGCAATCTCAACCTGGCGCGAAACTACCTGAACGCCGCACGCCAGTCCCATGAGCTGGGGGATGACAAGGAGTCGCTCATCGACACCCTGCTGTTGCTGGGAGAGCTGCACCTCAAGCAGCAGGAGGCGGGCATCGCCATCCTGCAGTTGGAGAACGCTCTCACCCTGGCCAACCGGATTGGGGACATCCGGCGCCAATTCGAGATCTTCCGCCTGCTCTCCGTCGCCTATGAGCAGAAGGGTTACCTCCAGCAGGCCCTGGAGAGCTACAAGAATTACCACCAGCGCAGCGAACTGGTTCGCCAGCAACAGCTGGCGCTGGAGCAGGAGGCGGTGCGCGACAACTACGCCCAGGTGGAGCGGGTGCAACAGGTCAAGGAGCTGGAGCAGCAACTCGACGTCAGCCAGCACCAGCAGGAACGATACCTCTGGACCAGCGTCAGCACCGGGCTGCTGCTGGCACTCTTCATCTATCTGTTCTTCACCCTCTGGCTGAAACTGCGGGTCGCACGCCTTCATGCCAAACAGCTGGGAGAGGCCCTGCTGGTAGAGCCGCGCAGCGGCCTGGCCAACTGGCAGCGACTGATGAGCCGCTGGCCGCGGGAGATGGCCAAGCGCCAGCAGAAATCCGAGCGCTGGTACCTGAGCGAACGCCCCACCAGCGAATTTGACGACAAGCTGCACTACCTGCTGTTCCGGGTTCCCTTCCTGATCAACAGCCTGGAGCAACACGGCTATCAGGTCAGCCGCGAGATAGAGCAGGCCTTCGGCCGCTACGTCAACGAACTGACCCCGCAGGATGGCCGCATCTACGACCTGCGCGAAGGCCACCTGCTCTATGTGGTGCCCCAGCGTCACGTGGCCCAGTTGCATCAGCTGGCCCAGACCCTGCTCGACACCCTGGCAGCCTTCCCCTGCGAGCACCCGCTGGACAGGCGCATCAGCCTCGGCATCGTCAGTCATCCCTTCCTGCCCAAGGCGGCCATGGCCCTCGATCACCACGGCCTGTTCGATCTCTGCTACCTGGCCCTCTCGGGTGCCATTCAGCTCAGCGAAAAATGCCAGCAGAGCGTCTGGCTTGAGCTGGCCGCCATCGATTGCCAGCAGGCCGCATTTTTTAACGGAGATGTGTGGCAATGCTGCTTGATGGCAATTGACAAGGGACTGGTAAAAGTAAATTCTTCTCATGAAAAGCAATGGGTTAACTGGCTTGCGCTTTCACGGATGAAGGTTGCGGACAATCCGTGACAAAAAGGTACTCAACGGGGTCTTTGATTGGCTTTCTGTTGCTGGACGAAACAAAAACGATAATGACAACAGGGCGACCTGAAGAATGAATGATATGGCTGCCGTAACAGGACAACTGGCAAGACTCAGGGAATCCCTCCAGCAGAAACAGCAGGAGCTTGACGGCATGGCGAGCTTCTCCGATGCCGAACGCACCCGCAGTATCCAGTTCATCGGCAAGCTGATGCAAGCCTGTCGCGGCCACGATCGCGAGCTAGACAACCGGCTCGCCAAGCTCAAGCAGAAACTTGAAGGCAACCCTCCTCTTACCTCCATCGATGCCGATCTGAACGCCATCGAGAAGCTGTTGCAGCAGCACAGCCACACCATGGAAGAGTCCATCAGCCTGACCCGGGCAGCCATTGATCTCGGCAGCAAACAGCTCAAAACCATCAAAGGGTTTCCGGAAGATACCCGCCGCGCCCTCAAGGAGTTTCTCGCCAGCCCGGAGAGTTACGGCATCGGCGATCACCAGAAGAAGGTGATCCGGCTGCTGGAGTTCTACCAGCAGGCGATCAAGATCCAGCTGCTGCCGCGCAAGCCGCTGATCCCCCCTTCGGCGGAGATCCCCACCGAGCTCTCCAGCCCGGCCCCTACCGACTCCTTTGACATCAAGGCACATGCCCAGATTTCAGACGAGTTGCAGCGTCTCATCACCGAGCTCGACTTTGCCGGCGCCGTGGGCGAGAGCCTCGCAGACATCCGCCGCCAGTTGCTCGGGGGCATCACCCCTGCCCTGCTGGCCGAAGTCTGCCTGCAGATCATCGAACTCATCATCGAGGGTACCCGGGAAGAGCGCAAAGCCTCCCAGGCGTTTCTCAGCACCCTGAACGAGAGTCTCTCCTCGGTCCATTACAGCTTTACCGAATCCCTGGATGAAGGGCGGGCGCTGCAAAATGCCGCCCATCTCAGCGGACAGGCGCTGGAGCGGGAACTCGCCGCCATCGATCGCGCCATGGCAGCCCATGACTCGCCACAAATACTCAGGGGCGCCATTTCTGGGCATCTGGACACCATCCGCCGGCTGCAGCAGGAGCGGGAGGAGATGGCCAACCGCGAGCGCCACCTGCTCACCCACCTCTCCAACATGGAAGCCAAGCTCAGGTTGATGAAGGACGAGACCGCCGAGTACAAGAAGCGGCTCACCATCCAGAAACACAAGCTCTTCCTCGACAGCCTGACCCAGGTACACAACCGGGCGGCCCTGGACGAGCGGCTCGAGCTCGAATACAAACGCTGGCTACGCTATGGCACCCCCCTGTGCCTGGCCATCATCGACATCGACCACTTCAAGCACATCAATGACAATTACGGCCACATGGCCGGCGACAAGGCATTGAAGGTGGTTGCCAAGGCCCTGCAGAACGCCTTGCGCGACACCGACTTCATCGCCCGCTTTGGCGGTGAGGAGTTTGTGGTCCTGCTGCCGAACATCAATCCGGACAAGTACCAGAAGCCGCTGGAGAACCTGCGTCAGACCATCAAGAGCATCCCGTTCCGCTTTCGCGATGCCAGGGTCGAGATCACCATCTCCATCGGTGCCACCCTGTTTCGGACCGGCGACCATACCACGGATGCGTTCGAGCGCGCCGACAAGGCGCTCTACAGTTCCAAGCACTCCGGCCGGGATCAGGTCAATCTCGCCTGAATCCGCTTTGAGGGGCGGCTAAAAAAGCGGCAAACGCACAGTCCCCCTATTCCCCTGCCCACCCCCTTGCCTCTACTATCGAACCCGAGGGATGCCAAAGCATCCCGTTTTCTCCCCAGGGAAAGCACAACGATAACAAGCGAGTGAAAGGGGAAATTATGATTACACACATCAATCCCGTGGGCAGCATGGACCTGCTGTCCCAGCTCGAGGTGGATCGCCTCAAGCAGACGGCCTCCAGCGATATCTATCAACTGTTTCGCAACTGCTCGCTGGCGGTCCTCAACTCCGGCAGCCATACCGACAGTTCCAAAGAGATACTGGAACGTTTCAAATCCTTCGATATTCACGTGATCCGGCGCGAGCGCGGGGTCAAGCTCGAGCTGTTCAACGCCCCCGAGCACGCCTTCGTCGACGGCGAGATCATCCGCGGCATCCAGGAGCACCTGTTCTCCGTGCTGCGGGACATTCTCTATGTGTCGACCCAGCTCGAGTCCAATCGTCTGGTCAACCTGACCAGCTCCACCCATATCTCCAATGTGGTGTTCGCCATCCTGCGCAACGCCAAGGCGATCCTGCCCGGCGCCGATCCCAACCTGGTGGTCTGCTGGGGCGGCCACTCCATCAACGAGGTGGAATACCAGTACACCCGGGCGGTGGGTAGCGAGCTGGGTCTGCGCGAGCTCAACATCTGTACCGGTTGCGGTCCGGGTGCCATGGAGGGCCCCATGAAAGGGGCCGCCGTCGGCCACGCCAAGCAGCGGGTGCGCAACGGCCGTTACATCGGTCTCACCGAGCCTTCCATCATCGCCGCCGAACCGCCGAACCCCATCGTCAACGAGCTGGTGATCCTGCCGGACATCGAGAAGCGGCTGGAAGCCTTCGTGCGTCTGGGTCACGGCATCATCATCTTCCCGGGCGGGGTCGGAACTGCCGAGGAGCTGCTCTACCTGCTCGGCATCATGATGCACCCGGCCAACGATCGCCAACCCATCCCCATCGTGCTGACCGGCCCGAAAGAAAGTGCCGACTACTTCCGCGCCATCGACGACTTCGTCAAGGCGACCCTGGGGGAAGCCGCCACCAGTCTCTACCGGATCATCATCGGCGATGCGCCCGAGGTGGCCCGCGTGATGAAGGAGGCGATGCCGAAGATCCGCGAATACCGCAAGTCGGTGGGAGATGCCTACTCCTTCAACTGGTCCCTGCGGATCGAGCCCGAGTTCCAGCTGCCGTTCGAGCCGGATCACGCCAGCATGGCCAGCCTGGATCTGCATCGCAACCAGCCGCCCCAGCTGCTGGCAGCCAACCTGCGCCGCGCCTTCTCAGGCATCGTCGCAGGCAACGTCAAGGAAGGGGGCATCAGGGCCATCGAGAAGAAGGGTCCCTTCAAGCTGCACGGCGACAAGGAGCTGATGCACCTGATGGACAGGTTGCTGGAAAGCTTCGTCAAGCAGCAGCGCATGAAGCTGCCGGGCAGCCAGTACGTTCCCTGCTACGAGATTGTCAAATAGTCGGGACATCACAATGCACCGCACCTGAGGGGCCCATGGGCCCCTCTTTCATTGACTGGTCTTCTACGGGGTTAGCAGGAGACGCCACCATTGTTACAATGGCCTCCCCCGACGCCCGGAGTGCCCCATGCCACACCTGCTCATCATCGATGCCCTCAATCTCATCCGCCGACTGCACGCGGTGCAGAGCCAGCAGGGACTGACCCCGGCCCAGGCCCTGCTCGCCACCCGTGCCAACCTCATCCACACCTGCAAGAAGCTCCTGGCGGCCAGCGAGCCGACCCACGCCATCGCGGTCTTTGACGGTGAGGTCCACAGCTGGCGCAAGACGCTCTATCCCCCCTACAAGGAGGGCCGCACCCCCATGCCGGATGAGCTGAGAGAAGGACTTGCCGACCTGCAGGACGCCTTCTGGGAGTGCGGTGTGGATGCCCTGCTCTCCCAGACCGACGAGGCGGACGATCTCATCGCCACCCTGGCAAGCGGCATTGCCCAGCACGGCGCCAGCGCCACCATCATCTCCACCGACAAGGGGTTCTGCCAGCTCATCTGCCCGCAGATCCGGGTGCGGGATTACTTCAACAAACGCTGGCTGGATGCCGCCTTCGTCCAGCAGCAGTACGGCGTTACACCGACCCAGCTCGTGGACTTCTGGGCCCTGACCGGTATCGGCGGCTCCAACATCAAGGGGGTGCCCGGCATCGGCCCCAAGACCGCCACCCAGTTGCTGCAGCAATACGGGGACCTGGCTGCCATGCTGGAGGCCTGTGAGCGGGAGGAGGCCACCAGACCCCTGCTCAAGCTGCGCCAGCACCGGGAAGAGGCCCTGCTGGCCCAACGCCTGGTCCGGCTGCAGCACGATATCCCGCTCGGGTTCAACCTGCGGGAGATCCGCTACCCTCCCGTCCCTGATGCCGGGGCGTGATCCCCAGCACACCATTTCCCAGGACAGGCCGTACCTGTTGACATAAATGGGTAAAATGTAAAGAAACATGGAGGATGTGGTGCAAAAATGGTATAAAGCCGACGAATCCTCCCCCTCTGTTCCCTAGAAGTGGATACGCCTCATGTCAAAAAGAAAGATTACCGTCATCCCGGGCGACGGCATCGGCCCCAGCATCATCGAATCCGCCATCCAGATCCTGACCCACGCGGGTTGTGACTTCGACTACGAATACGCAGACGCCGGTCTGGTAGCCCTGGAAAAACATGGCGAGCTGCTGCCCCAGGCCACCCTCGACCTGATCGAGAAGAACAAGGTCAGCCTGAAAGGCCCGCTCACCACTCCGGTCGGCGGCGGCTTCACCTCCATCAACGTCTCCCTGCGCAAGAAGTTCAATCTCTACGCCAACGTGCGCCCCGTCCTCTCCTTCAAGGGCACCAAGAGCCGTTACGACAACATCGACATCATCACGGTGCGCGAGAACACCGAAGGCATGTACTCCGGTGCCGGCCAGAAGCGCAGCGATGACAACCAGAGCGCCGAGGCGATGAGCATCATCACCCGGGAAGGGGCCGAGCGCATCGTCACCTTCGCCTTCGAGCTGGCGCGCCAGGAAGGACGCAAGAAGGTCACCATCATCCACAAGGCCAACATCCTCAAGTCCACCTCCGGCCTGTTCCTGGAAGTGGCCCGTCAGGTCGCGGCCCGCTACCCGGACATCCAGAACGAGGAGATGATCGTCGACGCTGCCTGCATGAACCTGGTGATGTACCCGGAGCGCTTCGATGTGATGGTCACCACCAACCTGTTCGGCGACATTCTCTCGGATCTCTGTGCCGGTCTGGTGGGGGGGCTGGGCATGGCGCCGGGCGCCAACATCGGTGAAGGGGCCGCCATCTTCGAAGCGGTACACGGCTCTGCGCCGGACATCGCCGGCAAGAACATCGCCAACCCCACCTCGGTGATCCTCGCCTCCATCCAGATGCTGGAGTATCTCGGCATGCAGGACAAGGCGGAGCGCATTCGCGAGGCCGTGCGGGCGACCATCGAGTCCGGTGATCGGGTGACCCGTGACCTGGGGGGCACAGCGTCTACCAGCGAATTCACCCAGGCCATCATCGACCGTCTATAAATAGAGTCCAACCATATGATTTTAAAAGGGAGCTTCGGCTCCCTTTGTTTTATGCCAACGCCTCCCTACCTCCCTCGCCAGATGAATACTATGTTGATATGAGGGATAAGGAGATCCACCATGCGTGCTACTTTCATCTTGCTGATTGTCAGCAGCAGTGCCACGGCATTAGACAGACCAGTCGACAATGCCTGGTTGACGCCGCCCCCCCAGCACGAGGCGCCAGCCAAGCAGACCTGGCAATCCACCCTGGATACCAACGATCTGCTCAAACAGCCCAAGCCGCTCTCTCTGGGGGTGGATATCACCACCGACAGCAACGGCAATCGGCAGGTCACCCCCTATCAGAAGCTGAACCTCACGGCAGAGAAGAGCGTCAGCCTCTCCTTCGAAAAGCAAAAGCCCAGGATCAAGTTCAACGCTGGCGGCATCAACACCTCGGTCAAGCTTCGCGGGGATGGCGTCAAGATGCAGTTCAACCCCAGTGACAAGACCATTCCCCTGCAAATTGAGCTGAAGATCACCGACGACGAGTCCATGATGCGTCTGGACTACCGCTTCTGATGACCTAGACACAAAAAAACCGGACGTCGCCGTCCGGTTTTTTCATGCCCTGTTCCCGATGCTGCTTCAGGACTTGGGGGACAGCTTGGAGACCCAGAACTTGTTGTAGACGTGCACCGTGATCTCTTCGCGATCGTGATAGAGCTGCTTGGCCTGAATGATGAAGCCGCTGTCGATCTCCGCCAGCAGTCCGCGCAGCACCTCGATGTTGTGCACCGCCTCGGCATAGCGCTTCTTCATCGGCAGCTTGAGGTTGAACATGGCTTCCTGACAGTCGTTCTCCCTGAACCAGTCGGCCACCATGTGGGTCACTCGCGCAGGCTTGTCCACCATGTCGCACACCAGCCAGTAGGTATTCTTCTTGCTCGGCCGCCACACGAAACCATCGTCACGGATGTGCTTCACCTGACCTGTGTCCATCAGGGATTGGGCCATCATGCCGTTGTCCACCGCCGTCACCATCATGCCGCGACGCACCAGCTGATAGGTCCAGCCACCCGGGCAGGCGCCGAGATCCACAGCCTTCAGGCCGGAGCACAGGCGCAAGTCCCACTCTTCCTTCGGCACGAAGACGTAGAACGCCTCTTCCAGCTTGAGGCTGGAGCGGCTCGGGGCATCGGCCGGGAAGCGCAGGCGCGGGATCCCCATGTGGAAGGCGGAGTTGTTGAAGGAGTAGGAGTACCCCAGCATCAGGTGGTCATTGGCCAGGAAGAAGGCGTGGAACACGGGACGGTTCGGGGTCTCCTTCTTGGTCAGGATCTCGTTGCTGCGCAGCGCCTGGCGAAGCGGCACGGTGAACTTGCGGCAGAAGGCGGAGAGCTCCTTCGCCTCGTTGGTGTCGGCCGTCTCCACCCGCAGATCCCCGCAGATGGCGTAGCCACTCGCCGCCTCCAGGATGGGAGAGACCCGATCGCTTATTTCCAGATCTTTCAGCTCGTGGGTCACCACCAGCATCTGGCGAATGAAGATGAGCTCGCGGAACGGCAGCTTGCGCGCCAGCAGATCGGCCTGCTCCTCGTCATACAACTCGAAGATCACATAGCCGCTGTCGTCCTTGACCCGGGCAAAGCCGTAGCACTGCATGTTGCCGGCACGCTCGGTGATCTCTGCCGCCGCCTCTTTCTCAAAACCCGGGCGGCAATAAAGCAGCAGATTATTCATTCTTTCCTCCAAGACGACAGCCGGCCCACATCAGAGCCGCCCATCCCAACATAAAACAGAGGCCACCGGCCGGGGTGATGAGCCCCAGCCCCTTGCTGCCAAGCAGCACCATGGCGTAAATACTGCCGGAGAATCCCAGGATCCCCAGCACAAAGACGGCGCCCGCGAAGGTGATCACCTTGCCGCGCACACCGCACAACCCCAGCACCAGCAGGGCCAGGGCGTGGAAAAACTGGTATTGCACGGCGGTGTTGAACGCCGCCAGCAACGAAGGGGCGATGCCGGTCGCCGCCAGCCCGTGAGCGCCGTAGGCCCCGAGCATGGTGGCCGTCAGGCCGAAGAAACCCGCCAGCACCAGCCAATGTCGTTGGATCTGCATCTTCTCTCCTTGCACGCTTCTTCTATCGACCCGCTCGAGATGGTCAGGAGCGGCCCACCGCCGCGATAAAACCCTTGATCCGCTCCGCGGCCAGTCGCAGGTTCTCCTGCTCGCTCATGCCGCTCGCCTTTCTCGGTTTGAAGCCATGATCTCCGTCGGTCAGCCAGTGGACCGATACGGCGGGTGAGAAGGGGAAATCGACCAGCTCGGCGCGGGAACCGAAGGTATCGCGCTCCCCCTGCAGCAGCAGCGTGGGCGTCGTGATCTGCTTGAGCACCTCGCCCCGCCATGCGTCGGGCTTGGCCGGGGGGTGGAAAGGATACCCGAGAACGATCAATCCTGCAGCATCCATCTCGTCGCCCCCCTCGCAAAACAGCTCGGCCGCCATCCTCCCCCCCATGGACTTGCCCGCCAGAAACAGCCGGGGATGGGCAAACTGACGCACCATCTCGCGCCAGTGAGCCAGCAGCACGGGTTGTCTGTCCGGCGGCCTGCGTTTGCCGTCCTGAGCTCGTGTGGTCATATAGGGGAAGTTGAAGCGCACCACCTCGATATCCGGCCCCGCCAGCAGTCGCGACAACTCGGCCAGGAAGCTGTGCTCCATGCCCGCCCCCGCGCCGTGGGCCAGCAGAATGCGAACGGGGGCGTCACTCGCCCCCTCTCTTGTCAGGTCAGTCACCAGGTCAACTCCTCAGGCATCGGCAAGGCGGGCACGCCTGCGGGCCTCTTCCTGCTCCACCAGTTCCAGCATCCAGTCGCGAAAAGCCACTATCTTGCCCTGATCGGACTGCTGCTCCTGACACACCAGATAGAAAGCGTTCTTGCTCACCAGCACCTGTTCGAACGGGCAGATGAGACGACCCGCCTCGATCTCCGGCTGGGCCAGCACGCTGTGGCCGAGCGCCACCCCCTGACCGTGGATCGCCGCCTGGATCACCATGGTGGAGTGGCTGAAGATGGGCCCCTGGTTGACGTTGGGCGCGTCAATGTCGAGCTGGCGGAACCAGGCCTTCCAGTCGCGCCGGGAGGTGTCGTGCAGCAGGGTGTGGCGGGTCAGATCGTCCGGGGTGCGCAGGGGCTTGGGGCCGGTCAGCAACAGGGGCGAGCAGACCGGGATCAGATATTCGGTGTGCAGCTTGTCCGAACGAAGACCCGGCCAGTTGCCGCGGCCGTAGTAGATGGCCACGTCCACGTCGTCGGTCAGCGACCCCTCGTCCATGTCCACCGCCTTGATCCGCACATCGATGTCCGGGTGGCGTTCGCTGAACTTGACCAGGCGGGGCACCAGCCACTGGATGGCGAAGCTCGGCTGCAGGGAGACGGTGAGCGCCCCCTTGGCGCTGCGGGCCAGCAGCTTGTCGGTCGCCTCGGAGATGGAGGCGAAGATGTCCTTGATGTCGAGGAAGTAGCTCTGCCCCTCCTCGGTCAATAGCAGGGAGCGATTCTTGCGGCGAAACAGCTTGATGCCGAGATACTCCTCCAGCGCCTTGATCTGGTGGCTGATGGCTGCCTGGGTCACGAACAGCTCTTCTGCTGCGCGGGTAAAGCTCAAGTGACGAGCCGCGGCTTCAAACGCTTTCAGTGCATTGAGCGGAGGTAAACGACGAGACATGGAATCGGCCGACGATGAATTTTTCTAATGGGGCGCATTATAAATTGTCGGTTGCGGGTCGACCAGTGAATAAACATAATTCGCCACGCAATTCGTTGTCATATGGCTCACACCTTCTCTTCCATGTTGGTTTACATGTGGTTTTTGTGAGTGAGTCGACAGTGATTGTGGTGTTGTGTTTCTTCCTCTGCGGGAAGAAGGGCTAAATCAGGTCGATTTAACCCAGTCTGTCATCTGAATGTGTTTGGCGCCTCCGGTTGGATGGCGCCTTTTTTCTTATCCTCCCCTACACCCGGAACTGGCCCACCAGTTGCTGCTGCTTGTCCGCCAGTTGCGACAGCTCGCGCCCGTTGTCGGCGGAGGTCGCCGCTTCCGCCCGAATGGTATGGCTCACATCGCGAATGTTGCTGACGTTGCGATTGATCTCGTCCGCCACTCCGCTCTGCTCCTGCGCGGCCCTCGCGATCTGCTCGTTCATCTGGTGGATGGTGCCGACAGCCTGGATGATCTGCTCCAGCACGCTGACCGACTGCTCCACCTTGGTGAGGGTCAGATCCGCCTGGTGATGACCGGTCAGGATCGCCTTCACCACCGCCTCCGTCCCCGACTGCAACTGGCCGATGAGGTTCTGGATCTCGACGATGGCGTTCTGGGTTCGGCCCGCCAGGTTGCGCACCTCGTCGGCGACCACCGCAAAACCGCGCCCCTGCTCACCGGCTCGGGCCGCCTCGATGGCCGCGTTCAGGGCCAGCAGGTTGGTCTGCTCGGCAATCCCCTGGATCACCACCAGGATGTCGTTGATGTTGTCGCTGTTGGCAGAGAGGTGTTCCACCACTGGTTTGGCATCGCTTATCACCGTCATCAGTCTGGACATGGCCTCCTGGGTCTGCGCCACCACGGACTTGCCCTCCTGGGCCGCCGTGTCGGCCTCATCGGCCGCCGCCACCGCCGCATTGGCATTGCCGGCGACCTGCAGGGCGGTAGCGCTCAACTCTTCAAACGCGGTCGCCACCAGATCCACCTCCTGATACTGGGACTGCATGCCGGCGCTGGTACGGGCTGCCCCTTGCGCCGCCAGGGCCGCACTGGCCCGGGTGCCCGCAACGGTGTCGATCACCTGGCTGATGGTGGATTGCAGCTTGTCCAGAAACTTGTTGAACCACTTGGCCAGCTCGCCTATCTCGTCATCCCTGCGCAGATCGATGCGCTGGGTGAGATCCCCCTCCCCGCTGGCGATGTCCTTGAGGCGTGCCACCACGGCGCGGATGGGCGCCACGATGCGCTGGGCCATCAGCCAGATGCAGAGCAGAGCGAGCGCCGAAATCCCGCCACCTATGGTGAGCTGGGTGGCCACGCTGCGCTGGGCCTGATCCTCAAGCTCCCCTTGCAGTTGCAGGGCCGAGGCGAGCACCACGGCGCGGGGCAGCTCGATATAGATGCCCCACTTGCGATCCGTACCGCGCATGCTGACCGGCACGAAGGTCTGCAACAGTGCGCCATCCGGGCTCCAGCGCGTCACCACATCTCCCTTGGTCAGCCACCCCTTGAGATCCTGCGCCAGCCCTTGCTGCTCCAGCAGATTGCCAAGGGCGACCGGGAACCCTTCCACGCCGGCCACCCGCCCTTCACTGCTGAGCAGGAGCACCTTGCCCTGCCCCTTGTAGAGGGTCCGGCCCATCTCTTCCACCAGGCTCTGCAAGGTCCCCAGAGAGATGTCGACCCCCACCATGCCAAGCAGGGAGCCCTGGTCCAGCAGCGGCACGGTCACCGAGGTCATCAACACCTGCTGGGTCCCCACCTCGTCCACATAGGGTTCGAGCAGACAGAGCGCCTTGCTGCGGATGCTGCAACTGTACCAGTCGTTCTCAAGACCGCCGTGTCCGGAGGGCTTGTCGTTGGCAAGCATCGTCTCGTCCATCACCTCCAGGTTGACCTTGCCGTCGACCCTGGCCCAATAGCTGGAAAAACGCCCCTTGTCGTTGGCGCCGAGTGCCGTCGACCCCTGATAGTTGTCATCCTCCCCGTCGAGCTGGTTGGGTTCGAATACCGCATAGACACCGAGCAGGTTCGCTGACGACTCCGCCGCATCCTGCAACTGCTGGTTGACGGCATTGCGCAGCGCCTCGGAGTGAACGAAGTTGTCGGCCGCGTTCTTGCGCTGGAACAAGATGCCCTCGGCAAGCAGGGTCGCCCTGAAGTAAGCCTCATCGAGGTAGCTGGTCACCCGGGCTGCCTGGGTCGCCCCCATGGCCTGCATCCAGTTTTCTGCCGCGTGCTGCCCCTCCAGGGTGGTGGAGGTGAGCACCTGCTCCTGCATGCGGGCCGCGTTGAAAAGAGAAGAAGCCACCAGCGCGACGGCACTGGCCAGCAGACAGCAACCGGCGATCAGGGTGATCCGTCCCTGAACAGAAAGAGAACTCATGCCACTATTTCCTAACGTCTACAGATGTGAACACTGTATCGGTTTTGGATACAAAAACTTAACTAAATCAGCAGAGATCCAGGCTTAATTGATTGATTTCACCCGCTCCGGGCAAACCAACGACCAGACCGAGCAGGCGAATGGGCTTTCCTTGAGCCCGTTGCAGTCCCTCGTGCAGCAGATCGTGGAAACGGGCCGCCTGATAACTCCCCTTGCGGTAGACGGTGGTCTGGTGAAAATCGGCAAACTTCAGCTTGATCCCCTGCCCCATCAGCATCTCCGCAGAGCAGGCCTTGGCAAAACGCTGCTCCAGCTCGGGAATGAGCCGGCTGAGCACCTGCCAGCAGGCGTCCTCGTCCAGCACGTCGCTGGCGAGCGTCGTCTCCACACCGATGCTCTTGCGCACCCGCCGGGCCTGCACCGGCTGATCATCATGCCCCCAGATGCGGCCGGCCAGCATCTCCCCGAGCTTGCCGAAACGGGCGATCAGCTCCTCGTTGCCGAGCTGGCGGGCATCTTCGCACGAATACAGCCCGAGGGACTCCAGCCGCTCTGCCGTCTTGCGGCCAATGCCGGGCAGCTTGCCAAGAGGGAGCTGGCGCACGAACTCGTCCACCTCCTGGGGGCGGATGACGAACAGGCCGTCAGGCTTGCGCTGCTCCGAGGCGAGCTTGGCCAGAAACTTGTTCGGCGCCACACCGGCCGAGGCCGTCAGCCCAAGCTCGGCGCTGATGGCGGCGCGGATCTCCGCCGCCATCAGGGTGGCGCTGCCACCGCAGCGGGGACTCTGGGTCACGTCGAGATAGGCTTCATCGAGGGAGAGCGGCTCCACCTGCTCGGTGTAGCGCAGGAAGATGGCGCGCAACTGGCGCGAAGTTTCTTTGTAGATGGCCATCCGCCCGGGGATCAGCACCAATGGCGGACAGAGCTTTCTGGCCAGGGCGCTCGGCATGGCGGAGCGCACTCCGAAGCGGCGCGCCACGTAGTTGCAGGTGGAGATGACCCCGCGTCGGTCGGCGGCGCCACCAATGGCGAGCGGCACCTCCCTGAGGGCCGGGTTGTCCCGCATCTCCACCGCGGCGAAGAAGCAGTCCATGTCGATGTGAATGATCTTGCGCATGGCCGTGTCTGTTGCTGTGTCGACAGCCTCCCGAACAGATCATAGGGATAGACCCTGGGCATCCGGCGAGGAGACATGTCGAACGCCAAAAATACTGTATGGATAACCAGTTGGACGTTCCATGCTACCCCAAGCCTGTCATTTCTGCCAGTCTGCGCGCGGGCGCGGCGGCATAGACTCTCAAGGCCACATCCACACGAGACTCAAGGAGGAGAAGCATGAGCATCATCCGGGCGGGGCTCTGCCTGCTGCTGTTGCCGCTAGCGACCATGGCCAAAGATCACCCGACAGCCGAATGCAGCTGGCTGTACAAGCGCATCGAGATACTGGAAACCGCCATCAGGCAGGGGGATGAACTGGGCACCAGGGAAGAGCTGGCAAAGCGAAAGAAAGAGTTCAAGGCAAAGGCATGCAGCCAATATGACTACTGACCCCATGCCACATACAAAACGAGCCGACCCAGGGGTCGGCTCGTTTCGTTGCAAGGCTGCCTTCAGAGCGATATCCGCCGTTAGATGATGCGGTTGTCCACCAGCATCTTGCGACGGGCCTCTTCTTTGGCCATCTTCTTCTTGCGGTTGTCACAAGGCTCGGGGCAGTCGCACTCCTTCTCGATCCCGATGGAACCCAGGCCGCCACAGGAGCCGGAGATGGACTTGCGCTGGAAAATGTAGCCGATGGCCATGGCCACCACGACCATCAGAAACACCCCGAAGGTGATCAGAAAGATCTGCATGTAGTTACCCCTTACTTCTTGACCAGATATGGTTTGAAGGCATCCGAATAGGCCTCTTCGAACCCGTCATCCGTCTTGGTGATGGTGAAGATGGCCAGCCCCCGTTCCTTGGCATAGGCCAGGCTCTTCTCCGGCCCCATGACCATGAACACGGTCGCCAACCCGTCTGCAGTCATGCAGGAGGGGTGGATGACGGTCACCGACACCAGGCGGTGCTGGATGGGCTTGCCCGTCAGCGGATCCATGGTGTGGGAGAAGCGCTTGCCGTCCAGCTCGTAATAGTTGCGGTACTCGCCCGAGGTGGCCACCCCGTTGTCACCGGGCAGGATCACCTCCTGTACGGAACCGGCATTGACGGTCGGCTTCTCGATGGCGACACGCCAGGGATGCCCCTTGCCGTTGACACCATTGATGCGCAGCTCGCCGCCGATCTCCACCAGATAGTTGCGCGCCCCCTGGGACTCCAGGTACTCGGCCACCTTGTCCACGCCAAACCCCTTGGCAATGGCGGAGAGATCCACGTAGAGGTCCGGGATGTCCTTTTGCAGGGTATCGGCATCGGCAGAGGTTATCACATGCAGATTGCCAAGGCCCGTCTTCTGCCGGGTCTGGGCGATCAGCTCGTCGGACGGCACCTTGGTCGGTCTGGCATCCGGCCCAAAGCCCCACAGATTGACCAGAGGACCGACGGTGACGTCCAGCGCCCCACGGCTCTCGCGGCCAATGTGAATGGCCTCGGTCACCACCCGCGCGGTATCGCGGGAAACCACCACAGGGGTATTGCTCTTGTGCTGGTTGAAGCGTGACAGCTCGGAATCCGGGCGATAGGTCGACATCTGATCGTTGACCCGCTCCAGCAAGACGTCGACCTCGGCTTGCAGCCTGGCGGCATCCTGAACGGCGCTATCTGCCACCTTGATGGAGTAGTAGGTACCCATGGTGCTGCCGGTGATGTGGATCTCCGGCTTCGATTGGACCGTTTCCTGACCGCACCCAGTCAAGAAAAAGGCTAGCCCGAAGGCTAGCCAGGTCTTTACAACGCTGTGCATGGATTAACCACCGAAGTCATCCAGCAGGATGTTCTCGTCTTCAACACCGAGGTTCTTCAGCATGTTGATGACGGCGGCGTTCATCACGGGAGGCCCGCACATGTAGAACTCGCAATCCTCAGGCGCCTCGTGGTTCTTGAGGTAGTTCTCGAACAACACGTTGTGGATGAAGCCGGTGTAGCCATCCCAGTTGTCTTCCGGTTGCGGATCGGACAGGGCAACGTGCCACTGGAAGTTGTCGTTCTCGGCCTGCAGCATGTCGAAGTCTTCGACATAGAACATCTCGCGCTTGGAACGGGCACCGTACCAGAAGCTCATCTTGCGCTTGGTCTTCAGACGGCGCAGCTGGTCGAAGATGTGGGAGCGCATCGGCGCCATACCCGCACCACCACCGACGAACACCATTTCGGCGTCGGTGTCCTTGGCAAAGAACTCACCGAACGGACCGGAGATGGTCACCTTGTCACCAGCCTTCAGGCTGAAGATGTAGGAAGACATCTGGCCGGGAGGTGCAGTCCAGTTGCTGGGCGGCGGAGTTGCGATCCGCACGTTCAGCATGATGATGCCGAACTCTTCCGGATAGTTCGCCATGGAGTAGGCACGGATGATCGGCTCGTTGACCTTGGACTCCAGCTCGAAGATCTTGAAGCGATCCCAGTCGCCACGATACTCCTCGGGAATATCGAAGTTCTTGTACTGCACGTGGTGGGCAGGCGCTTCGATCTGGATATAACCACCGGCGCGGAACGGCACGCTCTCGCCATCCGGGATCTGCAGCTTGAGCTCCTTGATGAAGGTGGCCTTGTTGTCATTGGAGATGACGGTACAGTCCCACTTCTTCACGCCGAAGATCTCTTCCGGCAGTTCGATGTCCATGTCGGAACGAACGGTGACCTGACAGGCCAGACGCTCGCCGTGACGGGCTTCGCCCTTGCTGATGTGATCCAGCTCGGTCGGCAGGATATCGCCGCCACCGGATTTCACCCGTACCTTGCACTGACCACAGGAGCCGCCGCCGCCGCAGGCGGAGGAGACGAAGATACCGCTGCCGGCAAGCACGCCGAGCAGCTTGCCACCCGCCGGGCTGGTCACAGCCTTGGCCGGGTCGCCGTTGATGCTGATTGTCACGTCACCGGCGGTCACCAGCTTGGACTTGGCGAACAGAATGACTGCCACCAAGGCCAGCAGGATCACGGTGAACATGACCACACCCAGAATAATTTCCATCTATATTTCCTTTCCGATTACAGGGAAATACCAGAGAAGGACATGAAGCCCAGCGCCATCAGACCCGCGGTGATGAAGGTGATGCCAAGGCCGCGCAGGCCTTCCGGAACATCGGAATACTTCATCTTCTCGCGGATCCCCGCCATCGCGACGATGGCAAGCATCCAGCCTGCACCCGAACCCACGCCATAGACCACGGACTCAACGAAGTTGTAGTCACGCTGCACCATGAAGGAGACGCCGCCGAAGATGGCGCAGTTCACGGTGATGAGCGGCAGGAAGATACCGAGGGCGTTGTAGAGGGCCGGGAAGTACTTGTCCAGCGCCATCTCCAGGATCTGTACCAGGGCCGCGATCACCCCGATGAAGGTGATGAAGCTCAGGAAGCTCAGATCCAGACCGGATACCAGGGCACCGTCTTTGAGCACGTAGTTGTAGATCAGGTTGTTGGCCGGGACGGCAACGGTCTGAACCACGATAACGGCAATCCCCAGGCCCATGGCGGTCTTGACCTTCTTGGACACCGCCAGGAAGGTACACATCCCCAGGAAGAAGGAGAGCGCCAGGTTCTCGATGAAGATCGAGCGAATCAACAGACTGATATAGTGTTCCATACCTTAATCCTTCGCCTCCACCTGCTTGGGATCCTTGGTGCGCACGCCCCAGATGATCAGACCAATGATGAAGAACGCACTCGGCGGCAGCAGCAGCAGGCCGTTGGGCACATACCAGCCACCATTGTTCACCAGCGGCAGCAGCTCGATGCCGAACCAGGTGCCGGAACCCAGGATCTCGCGCACGGTGGCCACGGTCAGCAGCACGGCGCCATAACCCAGACCGTTGCCGATACCGTCCAGGAAGGAGGGCAGCGGGGCACTCTTCATGGCGTAGGCTTCGGCACGACCCATCACGATACAGTTGGTGATGATGAGACCGACGAACACCGACAGTTGCTTGGAGATGTCATAGGCATACGCCTTGAGCACCTGGTCAACCACGATAACCAGCGAGGCAATCACCGCCATCTGGGCGATGATCCGCACGCTGTTCGGGATCTGGTTGCGGATCAGGGAGATGAACAGGTTGGAGAAGGCGGTGACCGCGGTAACGGCCAGCGTCATCACGAACGCCGTCTTCATCTGGCTGGTAACGGCCAGCGCGGAACAGACACCCAGCACCTGCAGTGCGATGGGGTTGTTGCCGAGCACAGGCGTCAACAGCAACTTTTTCATTTCGCTCTTGTCAGCCATTGTTGATTTCTCCTGCACGTACCTTGGCCAGGAAGGGACCGAAGCCCTTGGGGCCCATCCAGAAGTCGAAGGTGTGCTGTACACCATTACCGGTCAGGGTTGCACCAGACAGGCCGTCGATTTCATGCTCGGAACCAGCCGGAGCATGGCCCTTGATCACCCGCAGCGCAGGCTGACCGTTCTGGTCGAACAGCTTCTTGCCGACGAACAGCTCGCGCCAGGCCGGGTTCTCGATCTCGCCACCCAGACCCGGGGTTTCACCGTGGTCATAGTAGGTGATGCCCTTGATGGTCTGACCGTCGGCCGCGACCGCTACGAAGGCATACATGGTGGACCACAGACCCTGGCCGTAGATCGGCAGGATGATGTTGTCCACCTTGCCTTCGGCATCTTTGGCGAAGAACACGGGAACCAGCTTGGAGATCTGACGCAGGCCGGCCTTGTCGTCGGCCGGGGCCAGACGGATGCTCTTGGCCGGATCCTTGGCGGCAACCTTGGTGTCGAAGTTGTCGGCGTCGCCGTCAACGAACTCACCAGTAGTCAGATCCACCAGACGCGCTTCAATCTTGTCGCCATAGAGCTGGGCCAGATCACGCTTGGCCACGGCGCTGATGTCGACGCCGGCGACGGACAGGATGTTGCTTTGCTTGTCCAGTGCCTTGTTTTCCAGCTGGGCCGGACGCAGACCCACGGCAGCCACGGAGACCACGATGGAGCAGACCAGACACAGACCGGTCACTACGGCGAGGGTGCCGGTAGTAGAGTCTTTATTAAACGCCACGTGCGATCCTCCGCTTGATGTTCGCCTGCGCCACGAAATGGTCAAACAAGGGGGCAAACAGGTTGGCGAACAGAATGGCCAGCATCATGCCTTCCGGGAATGCGGGGTTCACTACCCGGATCAGCACCACCATCACGCCGATCAGGGCGCCATACCACCACTTGCCCTTGTTGGTAAAGGCAGCGGAAACGGGGTCGGTCGCCATGAAGGCCATGCCGAACGCGAAGCCACCCAGCACCAGGTGCCAGTGCCACGGCATGCTGAACATGGGGTTGGTATCGGAACCGATGACGTTGAACAGCAGGGAGGTCGCAACCATGCCGACCATGACGCCGGCGATGATGCGCCAGGAGGCGATGCGCATGTAGACGATCATGGCCGCGCCGATGAGGATCATCAGGGTGGAAACTTCACCGATGGAACCGGGCAGGTTGCCAAGGAAGGCGTCCATCCAGCTGATGGCTTCACCGGTGGCACCGTTGATCAGCGCCATCTGACCGCCCTGGGCCCACTGGCTCAGTGCGGTTGCGCCGGAGAAGCCGTCAACGGCAACCCAGACCGCATCACCAGAGATTTGACCCGGGTAGGCGAAGAACAGGAAGGCACGACCCGCCAGCGCCGGGTTCAGGAAGTTTTTGCCGGTACCACCGAACACTTCCTTGGCCAGCACCACACCGAAGGTGATACCCAGGGCAGCTTGCCACAGGGGCAGCTCGGGCGGCACGATCAGGGCGAACAGGATGGAGGTCACGAAGAAGCCTTCGTTGATCTCGTGCTTGCGCACCATGGCGAACAACACTTCCCAGAAACCACCGACGATGAAGACGGTGATGTAGATCGGGAAGAAGTGCGCCGCACCGATCAGCATCTTGCTGCCGATGCCGGCGACGGCCGGATCCAGCGAGGCACCGAACAGGGTGGCCAGGGCGTATTGCCAGGAATCGGCACCGGCCGCGCTGCCCATGTGGGCGATGGCGGCGATGGACTGGTTGCCGACGTTGTACATGCCCCAGAACATGGCCGGGAACACAGCCAGCCACACCATGATCATCATGCGCTTCAGATCGATCGCATCACGGACGTGGGCGGCATTGCGGGTCACGGAACCCGGGGTATAAAACAGGGTGTACGCCGCTTCGAACAGGGCATAGTACTTGGCGTACTTGCCACCCGGCTCGAAGTGATGTTCCATATTTTCAAGAAGTTGCTTGAAACTCATCGCTTAACCTTCCAGTTCGATCTTGGTCAGGCACTCACGCAAGACGGGGCCGTACTCTGTCTTGCCGGGGCAGACGAAGGTACAGAGCGCCAAATCTTCCTCATCCAGCTCCAGGCAGCCGAGCGCCTGCGCGCTGTCGGTGTCACCGGAGATCAGATCCCGCAGCAGCAGGGTCGGCAGGATGTCGAGCGGCATCACACGCTCATAGTTGCCGATAGGCACCATGGAGCGATCACTACCGTTGGTGGTGGTAGTGAAGTTGATGAGTTTGCCCTTCATCAGGTGAGAGAGGGTGGTACGGGTGATGGAGAACTTGTTGGCACTGGGTTTGACCCAGCCCATGAACTCTTTCTCACGGCCTTCGCCCAGCACGCTCACCTGGTTGTGGAAGCGACCCAGGTAGTCATGGACCCCTTCGGCCTTGGCACCGCTCAGCAGGGAACCGGAGATGATGCGATTTTCGTCCGCACGCAGCTCGTTGTTGGTCAGCTGGCTAAGGCTGGCGCCCAGGCGGGTACGCAGCAGACGCGGCTTGATGACGTTCGGGCCAGCCAGGGAGATCACCTTGTCGGTGAAGATCTGGCCGGTGGTGAACAGCTTGCCGTAAGCGATCACGTCCTGATAGTTGATGTGCCACTGCACCTTGTTGGCACCGACCGGATCCAGGAAGTGGATGTGGGTGCCCGGCAGACCGGCTGGATGCGGACCGACGAACACGGCTTCCTTGACCTGGGCCAGGGAGGAGTGCGGCAGGCTGGCTTCGCCCTTGCAGACGTGGACGGTACCATCGGTCAGGCGGGTCAGCACGGCCAGACCGTCGAGGAAGGCCTGGGCCTGTTCCTTGATGATCAGCTCCGCACTGGCGGCCAGCGGGTTGGTGTCCATGGCGGTCACGAAGATGGCGCGCGGGGTGGAACCCACGGCCGGCACCTTGCTGAACGGGCGGGTACGCAGCGCGGTCCATTGGCCTGATGCGACCAGGATCTCCTGCACCTTGCTGCGCTCGAGCTGTGCCAGCTCGGCGGAGGCAAAATGCTCAAAGGTCACCTGCTCGTCGGACCCATCGATGTCGATGACGACGGACTGGAGAACACGCTTGGCACCACGGTTGATCTCAGAAACCACACCGGTGGCAGGGGCCGTGAATTTAACGCCGGGATTCTTCTTATCTTCGAAGAGCTCCTGACCTTTAATGACGCGATCACCTACTTTGACAAACATAGTAGGACGCATCCCCACGAACTCTTCGCCGAGTGTAGCAACACGGGTGATGGCCGGGCCATCGTAGATTACTTGCTCCGGAGCACCCAGCACGGGGATGTCCAGTCCTCTTTTAATTGTAATCATACTCACTTGCACTACCGTTAAGGGAAGACAGGTTGGTTAGCGCCGAGAAATACATCACGACGAGTTGTTGAATGAGCCCGTCAACATCGCGGAAAGCTGTCGAAGAAATAAACAAATCAGCAACATACAGGATCATTCAAAAGCGCCTGAGTTTACCACCTTAGGCGAGTTAGCCGCCACGCCAAATGGGGAAAATCCCCGCCCTATCACAAAATTAACCTTCACTGAATATTTCGCGCACGTCCTTGCAAGCCGTGGTTTTAAAGGACTTTTCGCAAAACTAACCATATAGAGGTATTTTTCAGGCATAAGGAAAAGGATTAGAAAAAATAATGCTACACCCCTCATCCCTGGCAGCACACCATTCGTGATAGCGCTGTTAATGGCCCGAGGAAGGCGCCATCAGAAGGTCCAACGGCTACGCAAAGGGGGATTTGCTGACGCAACCCGGCGTCTTTGGCGCCTGCTCCCTAGCCTGCCACTCGGATTCGGTATAGGTATGCAGCGCCAATGCATGAATGGCTCCCGCCAGCTCGTCGGCCAGCACCCCGTTCACCTGACGATGGCGCCCCAGCAAACGCTGTCCCTCAAACGCCTGGCTCACCACGACTACCTTGAAGTGGCTTTCGGAGCCCGGTGCCACCCTGTGCATGTAGCTTTCATTGATCACTTCCAGGTGGCTCGGGGAGAGCGCGGCGGCCAGCTTGGCCTCTATCTGTTGTTGCATGCTCACGGTAAGGACTCCTCGTTGAATATCCGGCCATTGTAGCCAGGGTTGTGCGCCCGATGCATCAGGTACGAAGGATCCGCTCGCTCTCGCCGTACCGGACTGGTGAATTTCTCCGCCGCCGCTAGAATAGCGCCACTTTCACCGCTGCCGGGCAACACGGGGCAGACGGTCGCCATTCATCAATCACACGTTGGACTCTTGCCTATGCAAACCCTGCTCGACACGGCCCACTGCCGCCTGACCCTGTATCGTTACCCGCGGCAGAGCCAGGACCCTCTGCAGGCCTGGGATGCGGCGGACGAGTACCTGATAAGCCACCTTGCCGAATCGCAGCAGGCACCTGACGGCCCCGTCATCATCATGAACGACGGCTTCGGCGCCCTGGCAGGCTACCTGCATGCCCACGCCCCCGTCTGCGTGACCGACTCCCACATCAGCGAGCGGGCCACCCTGGCCAATCTGGCGGAAAACGGGCTGGATCCCCACGCCATCACCCTGCAGGATGCGCTGGCCCCCCTGCCCGATGCCCCCGCCCTGGTGGTGATCAAGGTCTCCAAGTATCAGGCGCTGCTGGAGCAGCAACTGCTTGCCCTGCGCGGGGTCGTCACCCCCGCGACCCGCATCATTGCTGCCGGCAAGGCCAAGGACATCCACACCTCCACCCTCAAGCTGTTCGAGAAGTATCTGGGGGAGACCCGCACCTCACTCGCCTGGAAGAAGGCACGCCTCATTCATTGCACCCCGGCCGCCGAGCGCCCGTCCCTGACCAGTCCCTTCCCGACCGTCTGGCCGCTGGAAGGCACCGACATGCTCATCCACAACCATGCCAACGTGTTCTCGCGCACCAGCCTGGATATCGGCGCCCGCTTCATGCTGGACAACCTGCCCATCCACAGTGCCCGCAGAGTGATCGATCTGGGATGTGGCAACGGCGTGCTCGGGCTCTCCCTGCTCGCGCGCGACAGCGAGGTGGAGGTGACCTTCATCGACGAATCCCGGATGGCGGTAGCGTCCGCACGGCTCAACGTCGAGCACAACCTGCCCGATGCCCTGCCCCGTGCCCACTTCATGGTCAATAACTGTCTCGATGACGTTCCCGTCGGGGCAGCGGACAGGATCCTCTGCAATCCCCCCTTCCATCAGCTGCAGGCGATCACCGATCACATCGCCTGGCAGATGTTCAGCGATGCCCACCGGGTGTTGCCTCAGGGGGGCGAACTCTGGATAGTAGGCAACCGTCATCTGGACTATCACAACAAACTCAAGCGCCTGTTTGGCAACGCACAAGTCGTTGCGTCGAACAGCAAATTCGTTATTTTGAAAGCCATCAAACGCTAAAGATAAAGCTAAAGGAAACCCATGATGAAAAAGTCACTCTTGCTGCTAGCCGCTCTGGTATTGGGCGGTTGTGCTACTCACTGGCCCGAGAGCGCCCTGCTCAACCCGCAAGTCATCCCCTCCAACCAGCAGTACTACTCCGGCAACCGCATCACCATGGAAGGGGTGGACAAGCGTGAAGCCGCCTATGTCTTCTCCATCAAGAAGAAAGAGAAGGCGCCTGTGCTGGTGAACAGCAGTCAGCCTCTCAACAGCCTGCTGGCTGAAAAACTGGCGGAAGGGCTGCGCAGCCAGGGCCTGGAAGTGGGCAACAGCGGCACCACCAACCTGACGCTGGCCATCTCCACCGCCGCCGTCACCGTGGAAGAGAAAACCTTCACCTATGTCACCAAGTCCCGCGTCAGCCTGCAGGTGATTGCCGACTTCCAGGGCAGCAAGCTGACCAAGCAGTTCAACATGTCCTCCAGCAAAGAGAGCCCGGGCGAGCCGAGCATGGCCGATCTGGAATCCACCCTGAACCAGCAGCTGGGCAGCGTGCTGCAGCAGATCATGGCCGACGAGGCGCTGCGCGGTTATCTCAAGGGTCAGCCGAGCTGAGCGAGGACATATAAATGAAGAAACTCTGGTTACTGGTCACCCTGATCGCCCCCCTGGCTTTTGCCGGTCAAAAAGTCCAGATGGAGACCAACCATGGCACCATCGTCGTGGAGCTGGCCCCCAAACAGGCACCCCAGACCGTGAAGAACTTCCTGCGCTACGTGGCAGACGGCAGCTATGACGGCAGCCTGTTCCACCGGGTGATCCAGAACTTCGTGGTGCAGGGTGGGGGCTACAACCAGCAGTTCCAGCCCCTGCCGACCTTCGATCCCGTGGTCAACGAGTCCAGAGGCGGCCTGCCCAACAAGCGCGGCACCATCGCCATGGCCCGCACCCAGGCGGTCGACAGCGCCACTCGCCAGTTCTATTTCAATCTGGTGGACAACGACAACCTCAACGCCAATGCCGGCGCCGGTTACACCGTGTTCGGCCAGGTCGTGAAGGGGATGGAGGTGCTGGACAAACTGGCCCAGGTCCAGACCGGCTACAGCTCCATCCTGCGTGCCAACGACGTCCCCACCAGCCCCATCATCCTGAAGAAAGTGGTGCTGCTCGCGGACAAATAACGCGGCCCGGATCACATTCCACCGCGTCCCTGAACGGGTCACCAATCTCTTTTTCTATACTCTGCTCCCCGATGTGTGCCACGCATCGGGGAGCAGAACCAGAAGGAGGAGCCGGTGACCTGTCATGATTACATAACCCAACACGCCGGCCCGCTGGCCCAGGCGGTTCGCCATTTTCTGGCACGCAAGATTCCCTATCAGCAGCTGGAAGACTTGAGTTGGCAGCTTCTCTCCCATTGGCAGGCGCTCTGCGTGATCCCCATGGACAAAACCCCCGCCAACGCACAGGAAGGGGTGTTCTGGCATCTGCTTCACAGCCTGCACCTGTGGGATGAGCAGCACCTCCTCTGTGATGACGCGCTGCGCCTGCAACTCATGGCCTGCGCCAATTTTCTCGCCGACGGGGGCCCCTGCCCGCACCACTGCATCGGCTCACGCCCCTGAAACCTGCCGCTCCCCCCTCGGCTTGCCTTGGCTACGCCTGCCGAACCTGACAAAATGACCCCCTTTTCCCCGAGGAGTCAGGCAGTTGAACAATCTCCGCCCGCCCAGCCACACACCGGGCCGCGCCACCCGCTGGCGAGATGCCCTCGCCGTCTATCTGGAAGCGCGGGTACTCATCCTGTTTGCCATGGGATTCTCCTCCGGCCTGCCCTTGCTGCTGGTCTTTGGCACCCTCTCGTTCTGGCTGCGCGAAGCGGATGTCAGCCTGACCGACATTGGCTACATGAGCTGGGTAGCGCTGGCCTACGGTTTCAAGTGGCTGTGGTCGCCCCTGGTGGATCGGCTGCCCCTGCCCCTGCTGTCACGGCTGCTTGGGCGACGACGCAGCTGGATGCTGTTCTCCCAGGTGCTGATCGCCCTCTCCCTGGTGGGGATGGCCTATTGCGATCCCAAGACCCAGCTCGCCCAGCTGGCCCTCTTCGCTCTGCTGGTGGCCCTCTCCTCTGCCACCCAGGACATCGTCATCGACGCCTATCGCATCGAATCCGCTCCCGAGCGGCTGCAGGCGGCCATGGCCGCTTCCTATATGACGGGGTATCGACTCGCCATGATCATGGCGGGAGCGGGGGCGCTGGCGCTGGCGGCCTGGCTCGGCAGCAACAACGGCTATGACTATCGCGGCTGGCAGCTCACCTATCTGCTGATGGGAGGGCTGATGTCTCTTGGCATCCTCACCACCCTGATGAGTCACGAGCCGCAGATCGATCTCAAGAGTCAGGACGAGCAGCAGATGGCGCGCAAGACTACCCTGCTGGCACGGGGTTGGTCACCCACGCTGGCTGGGCTGGGGGCCTGGACCTACGAGGCCATCTGGTGTCCCTTCGCCGACTTCTTTCGCCGCTACGGCTCCTCGGCCCTGCTGATCCTCGGGCTTATCGCCTGCTATCGCATCTCGGACGTGGTGATGGGGGTGATGTCCAACAGCTTCTATGTGGATCTGCAGTTCAGCAAGACGGAAGTGGCCACCATCACCAAGGTCTATGGTGTCATCATGACGCTGGTGGGAGCCGCGCTCGGGGGCGTGCTGGTGATGCGCTTTGGCACCCTGCGCATCCTGTTCCTCGGCGCCGTGCTGACCGCCAGCACCAATCTGCTGTTCGCTCTCCTCAACGAAGTGGGCCACAACCTGGAGCTGCTGACTCTGATCATCTCGCTGGACAACCTCAGCGCCGGCATAGCGACGGCTGCGTTTGTAACCTATCTATCGAGCCTCACCAACGTCGCCTTCTCCGCCACCCAGTACGCCCTGTTCAGCTCCATCATGCTGTTGCTGCCCAAGTTGCTGGCGGGGTTTTCTGGTCGCGTGGTGGAGCAGATCGGCTACAGCCACTTCTTCATCGGCACCAGTCTGCTCGGCATTCCGGTGATGATCCTGATCATCATGGTTGCCAAACGAGGCAGCACCTTGTCACCACAAACGCACAAATAGCAAGCGTTTGCGCATTTTAGGGGGTGATTAGATTCACAAATCCTGACAAAGTTCCCTGGTGCTTGTTTATCCGCTGAATTTATTTGGCTAGAATCCCTTCCGCTCCTTGTGGGCAGGCTACGGAAAACCTCAACTAACGCACAAGAGACCAATAAAATGGCCAAATTTACCAAGACTCTGATCGCTGCCGGTCTGCTGGCTGCCTCCGCCACTCCGGCCTTCGCTGCCGACTACAGCGGCGACATCCACAAGAACGACTACAAGTGGTTCCAGTTCAACGTGATGCACACCATCGATCAGCTGCCCTACGCTGAGTCCGAAGGTGGTTACAACGATACCTACTTCGAAATGGAGTTTGGTGGCCGTTCCGGTATCTTCGATCTGTACGGTTACGTCGACGTATTCGACATCTTCCAGAACCGTCACGACGACAAGCACAACCAGGACAACCTGTTCATCAAATTTGCACCGCGCATCTCCATCGATGCCATGACCGGCAAAGATCTCTCCTTCGGCCCGGTGCAGGAAGTCTACATCGCCAACCTGATCAACGTCGGTGGTCCGGATGGTCTGTTTGAAGCCATGACCGGTCTGGGTGCAGACGTCATGGTGCCCTGGTTCGGCAAAATGGGCATGAACCTGTATGCCCGTCACGTCAATGAAGGCGGTGGCGAGCAGGGCTGGAACGGCTATCAGTTCTCCATGAACTGGTTCAAGCCTTTCTACACCTTCTCCAACGGCAGCTTCGTAGCCTATCAGGGTTACCTGGATCACCTGTTTGATGCCAAGGACACTTCCACCGACGGTACCGCCATGTTCAACGGCCTGTACTGGCACTCCGACCGCTACGCCGTCGGTTACGGTCTGAAGTACTTCAACGACATCTACGGCATCCAGAACGGTTCCTACGGTCTGAAGACCACTGGTTTCGGCCACTACTTCTCCGTGACCTACAAGTTCTAATCGAACTCGTCACACGGACACAAAAAAACCGGAGCAGCTGCTCCGGTTTTTTTTATGCCCTCATGCTGGCAGTGGGGCGAGAGCCGCGCCCTCCCCGTTCGCCATCAATCGCGGAAGTTCTGGAACTGCATCGGCTGGCCCAGTTCGGCGCCACGCACCAGCGCCATGGTCTCTTGCAGATCGTCGCGCTTCTTGCCGGTGACCCGCACCTCGTCGCCCTGGATGGCGGCCTGCACCTTGATCTTGGAATCCTTGATGAGCTTCACCAGCTTCTTGGCCACTTCCTTGTCGATCCCCTGCTTGAACTTCACGGTCAGGTGGAAACGCTTGCCGGAGTGGACGCTGTCACCCACGTCCATGGAACTGTTCTCGATCTGGCGCTTGAGCAGGGCGCCACGCAGGATCTCGACCATCTGCTTGAGCTGAAAATCGGCGTCGGCTTCCAGCTTCACTTCTTCCTTGTTCAATTCGAAGCTGGCTTCCACACCACGAAAATCGAAACGGGTCGCCAGTTCACGGTTGGCGTTATCAACGGCGTTCAACACCTCGTTCATTTTGACTTCAGAGACAATATCGAATGACGGCATAGCCGGGCTCCTCATGCTGTACTTCAGGTTGTGCTGACAGGTGGGCAAATCTACCAGAAAACGGGCAAATTTGCTGATTTCGATGGGATTGCTCTGCTAGAATCCCCTGCGCACAGGAATGGTGAGACCCGTTAGAACCCGTTCAGGAGCGGTCGCGAGAGGTCCGACACTCGGTGAAGTGCAGCCCAGGAACCCGTATGGTCATGCATACATGAGGCTCCCTGGCTGCGCATGAACCTTGAGCACGACCCGGCAACCAGCTCATGCACCGGTTCCAGGTATTCACCAAGCGACATCTTCCCTTATCCCGGGTTGGCGGTTGACAGGATGGCAGCCCTTCCCATGATCGAGCCTCTTCATGCCAAGCGGATTACGCGACAACAACCTGAAAACACGCCGTCACCCTGTCTCTCCCGAGTGGACCTTGCTGGGCTGCGGCGCCCTGGGCGGCGTCTTCGCCTCCCTGTTGACCCAAAGCGGCCAAGCAACCCGCCTCCTGCTGCGCGAGCGCCATCGTGCCACCTTGCACCCCGGCGTCGACTTTACCTCCCTTGAGGGGCATACCCAGCTCCTGGCCATCGAACGCGCCTTCATCGACAAGCCGGGCTGCATCAAACGCCTGCTGGTGATGACCAAAGCGGGGCAGGTGATATCGGCCCTCACTCCTCTGGTCGGGCAACTGGCGGCAGGAGTGCCCATCGTGCTGCTGCACAACGGCATGGGGATCGCCGATCAGGTGGTTGCACTCTTCCCCGACAATCCGGTGATCGCCGGCGTCACCAGCCATGGCGCCATGCAGAGCGGCCACTTCGTGTTCCGCCACACCGGCAAGGGGGAGACCTGGTTGGGCCCAATCAACGAAGCGGCCCGTGCCCATGCCCACCTCGCCGACGAGCTGGCCAGCGCCCTGGGTCAGGCCGGTTGGGATGAGCAGATCCTGACACGCCAGTGGCAGAAACTCGCCGTCAACTGTGCCATCAATCCCCTCACCGCGCTCTACAAGCTCAAGAACGGCGAATTGGCCGGTCCGCGTTTTGCCGATGCCCTGCAGCAAATCTGCGTGGAAGTGGCTGACGTCATGCGGGCCGAAGGTCAGCCTACCGGCAGCGAAGAGCTGTTGCGCCGTGTCATGATGGTGGTGGAGCTCACCGCCGACAATTACTCTTCCATGTATCAGGACATGGAACAGGGCCGCGAGACCGAGATAGAGGCCATCACCGGCTTCCTGCTGGGCAAGGCCGCCCTTCACGGTATCGCGGTACCGGTCAATCAGGGCCTCTATCAGGCCGTCAAAGAGAAGCGCTGAGCAGAGCAGCTGGCAAGCAAGGAGTGCAGGATGAGCGTACTGGTACTGGTGGCCCCCGGGTCGGAGGAGATAGAGACGGTTGCCATCGTCGATACCCTGGTTCGGGGTGGCATCGATGTGGTGCTGGCCTCCTGCTGCCCCACTGGAGCGCGCCAGATCCGCGCCTCTCGCGGGGTGCAACTGGTGGCGGATTGCCATCTCGACGAGCTGACCACCCGTGACTTCGATGCCATGGTCGTGCCGGGCGGTCTGCCCGGCAGCGAAGTGATCCGCGACACCCCCCTCGCCATCGACCTGCTACGGGAGCAGGCAGGCCTCGGCCGCTGGCGCGCCGCCATCTGCGCCGCCCCCGCCGTGGTACTGCACCATCACGGCTTGCTGGGGGATGCGAGCACCACCTGCCATCCGGGCTTTCAGGCCCGTCTGCCCGAGACACAATTGAGCACGGCGCGGGTCGTGACCGATGAAGCCCATCGCCTGATCACCAGCCAGGGCCCAGGCACCGCCATCGAGTTCGCTCTCGAGATAGTACGGGTACTGCGAGGTGACGAGGCCGCTCACGCGGTCGCCGGTCCCATGGTGTTGCCCCCTTCGGTGTTGCCATAATCGCACCGATCACTTCTCTGAAAACGGCAGAGCCCCTTTGCCACAGGCAAGGGGGCTCTGTTTTGGAGGCTCAGACGGCATGGAGATGGTCCTCACCTGACAGGTGGAATATAAAAGTCAGGTCATTGGATGACCTTTAATATACTTTATTTCGGCACATCGAATCTGCCCTTTTATCAGTTCAACAATCTTTTCAAAATCTTCAGATTTACAATATAAATTATCGCTATGTGAAATCTTAAATGGCGTTGATTCAAACCTTAATGCTTTCTTTCTATTGGAGATGATTAACGTATAGTCCCAATCTTTTTTAAACATGGTTTCATGCTCTGTTACTTCACTTTTAAAATCAGTGAAAAATATCGCAAGGAGTGCCATCCCACCAGCACCGACCAGAGAAAATGGTCCCAATACAGCCACTGCAAATACACAGACCACCACGCCAAGCCAAGCCAAACCACGGACTATCGTATAAGCTACTTCTGGAATAACATCCTGATAAGTGACAATAACGCCTTCTGTTGTAAGACGGTAATGATAGTTTTTATCTGCCATCACTAAATAACGAAAATAAGGGATCATTGCTATAGCAACACCGAATGCTAGATAAGCAAACCCCCAATCAACATCACCTGTAAGTAATACACAACCTACAGCAAATAACGTCATAACTGCAGTGACTAGAAAAATAATAAGCCAAGCAAATGGTGTAGAAACCCGAATATTCCACTCCTGAAGAATTGGGGCCTCACGCACTTTTTTTTGATTGGCATCGAGAATACGTTGTTGCTCTTCCTGTGGTAATAGACGAAAAGGAATCTCCTGCTCATTCACATCAACTTCCTCGTTTGACTTATCCATTATTTATTCCCTTGCTTGCCGACCACCAACGCGGGCATTGTACCCAGATCGCCGCTGCAGCTATTCAATGTCACAGGGCCGCCACTACTACTGTTGCCCTTGAAAATAAACTCCCGCTGAACCATGCCCCCGAGATACCCCAGTTCCAGTTTGATGGCCGAGTTGGTATCAACCTCCAGCGGCAGGGAATAGACCATGTCCTCCCAGCTCCCGCGTAGTGTATCTATCATCTTGGGTTTCATTGCAGCCAGATAGCGGTCAAGCTCCTCTTTGGAGCGCGCGGGGATCATCTGACCAGCACTGGCAAGTGGTTGAGAAGTGACATTTAACCCTATGGTTTGTCCTCGCAAATGGGCAGGGAGTGAAAGTTGCAACTGCCACTGGGAACGACCGGTATCCATCCACCCCTGAGGTGCGGTGCGTACCACAGTCAAACTGGCCCCAGGCTTATTGACCAACATTTCAAAGCGAGCCAATTCATCTTCGGCGGACCAATTGGCAGGCTGCTTTCCCCAGATTGATTTCAGCAACCATTTTTCCAAATCCGAGCGTTTAAAAATATTCAGCAACATAGTTAAAGCCAGATAGGCAATACCCAACACAAAGAGCCCGACAACCATCCAAGGCGCAAAAATAGCAGCGATGGATGAAAAACCTAAACCATTGGCACCTAAATACGCAAGCTGGATAAGGAAAATGCCACTTTGCCCAAATAGCACCCCTGCTTTCATCTGCAAAAGCGTTTTTTCCATACCACTTATCAGTGGATCTTGGCTAGCCTGCCAACTGTCCAAGGCTTCAAGCCCTGCCGCAGCCAAACCTAGACTAGAAAATGCCAGCATCCGTAGAGAGAAGGCTTTAACCCAGACCGCATGCTCACCTTCTTTTATTGCTGCTTTTATCGAGATTGCTGTCAGGGCTCGTTTACCTCCATCAGTAGTGAGCGGCTTTAACTTCTCCCACGCCGCCCCCTGATAGAGCGCGGCGATGGCATTACCCGTCCAGGCGAAGGCCGAGCCCAACTGCATATTTGCCCGTTCCCGGCCGATGGACTGGGCGTTTTGCGCCGTCCCTGCGATGACCACAGTCAGATTCCAGAGGTTGAGCAGGGCAACCAGCCCGCCAAAGGTCGCCAGATTGGGAATTCTCTCGTTCATGGCCGTGATGCGTTGATTCACGCCGCTACGCACGCCCGCCAGATAGTCACCAACATATTGTCTGGCTTGTTGCTGGTAGAGATCGCCTTTCAGTTTCACCAGCAGGGGCATTTCGCTGGCAATCAGGGTATCAAGCTGTTGCTGCAAGGTTTTTAGCTGACCGTTGATGGCCTTCACCGTGGTGCTGCGCCCAGGAGGGGGGGAGCTGATGGCCGACATCTCCTTCACAATGATCCAGACCTTCTGCTGGAAGCGGTTGTGGAGCATCCGATAGTCTCGGTTGACCTGCAGCGGCTGGTCGCCGAGCAGGGATTCCAGCAGTACCAGTCTGAGGTTGCCCGCCAGGCTGTTCTTCCAGGCATGGGGCAAGATGGCCGCCATGATCTGGGCGTGAGCCCCCTTGGCCATGGACTTTCCAGCCATTTTCATGGCTTCAATGACGGCTTCGATCGTCTGGAACCAGGACTTTTGCTTGAATCTCTCGTCCCCCAATAGCGTCTCCAGATCAGCCGTTCTGCCATAGAGGGCTGTCATATCCCCAGAGGAGGTGCTGAGCCAAGCATTGTCTACCGTCAGCTCGCTCAATCCCTTGTGCAACGCGGCATCAAAGCCATAAGGGGCTAGCGCCAGCAAGTTGTCGCGGCTCTTTTCGCCCAGCAGCTTCTCCAGCGCTTTCTTCCTCTCCTCCGTGCGGCAGCTAAGAGAGAGAACCGGCCCGGCCTCGGCAAACAGGGTCTGCAGATAGGCTTGTCCTTGGGTCGTTCTGTTGTCCAGACCAAAGGGCAGCGGATCGGCCTTGAGGCGGGTCACACCGTTGAACAGGTCTTCATGAGCCCGCGTCAGGGCCAGCTCCAGCTCATTGAGTGGCACCTGATACTGCTTGATAAAGGCATTGAGCCCGCTCCAGTTGACCTCATCCTGGAAGGCGGCGCGCTCTTTCCATTGGGAAACCTGTTTTTGGGATGGGTTGAAACCATATTGTTCCCGCAAGATTTTCAGCTTCTCATCAGCCCGTTTCTCCATGGGGGAGTTGAACCGCACCATCCCGGGCTCTGCCGTCATGCTCTCCATGTCGGCGAGGTAGCGATCCCCAAGATAATCATCCAGCGCCTCTTCAAAGGCCTGGGTCCTGGCGACATTGCCCCTGACGGAGGCGGGCAACTCCTTCTCGTCGAGCCGCACCCTGGCCAGGTTGCGCGTGACCTCCGCCATCATCAGCTTGTGGCTGTTGACCTTGATGGTGGCATCATCTTTCCCCAGCAGAGCTTCGCGCTTGGCGAGCAGTTGATTGACCTTCATGGAAAGGTCGGCAAGGTCGGCCAGCGGGTCCTCCAGAGCGACCACCATGGCGCTCTTGGGATCCGGTATGCCCGCCTTGTAGGCAGTCGCTGAACTCGCAGGTTTGTGAGCCAGCAACTTGATCCCCTGCTTGTCCTCTTCGGCAGGCTTGGCAAGGGGGGTAGAAGAGAGCACAAATCCCTTGTTGGACATCCCCAGGTCAGCAACCTTGTCGAGCACATCTGGCAGACCGCAATGAGGGGCCTTCATGGTGCTGGCAAAACTGCCCAGTTTCACCTGCCGCATCCAGGTGGTGCGCAAACCGCCGCTCTTTTCCATCTCATGCTTGATGCGCCCCGTCCAGCGCTGGGGAGAATAAGCGAGGGAGAGGGTATGGCTCGCCGGGTAGAGCAGATGCCCCTTGCTTCCCTTGCTCTGGCTGATGAAGGTCGCTCCTTTTATCTCGTACTCATCAAATGTCTTGGCCTTTTCGTCATAGACATAGAGCCAGCCATCACGAAGTTGGCGCAAGGCATAACCGCTCTCTTTCAACTTGAGAGGCACCACAAAGCCTGCTCCGGCGGGGACTGGGTGAGGCTGCTTTTGTGGCGGGGAGAACGGCTCATCCAGGGCATAACGCACCGGGATGATGGCAATCTTCTTGTTCTTGAGCGGACAGACTCCTGCCGGGCTCTTGCTGTCGGTCGTGTTTGCACACTGGGCGGCTTGATTGGGCGTACTCATGCGTCTTGATCCTTGTTGCTCAATGCGGCAGCAAGCTCGGCGGCCTGCTCGATACGTTGCGAAGGGGTCTGGGGCGAACGCTGGGTAATCAACGCCTTGATCCGGAGATGCTCATCTTCGTCAAACCAGTCACTGCCGAGATACCCCATCACATTGAAAAACAGCAGCAGATCCCGCTCACTCTCGAATCCCTGGGCATAGGCGTAATCAGCCCAATGGGCAATCCAGGCCATGGGTTCTGGCAGCGTCAGCATGCGAGCCCCAAACCAGGTGTGCATGTGCGCTCTTATCCCATCGAGGGTGTTCAACCAGCTCACCTCTCCCAGATGGCGCCACTGCGCGTCGGAAAGTCGCAGGCGCTCCCCCATGGGGGACCCCATTCCAGGCGCGGCAACCTTGTGCTGCCACACCAGCCCCTCCCCCTGCCGGGTCGGGATCCAGACTTGAGCCACCCCCTGCCAGAGCCAGGGTTCATCATCCATAAACAGCCGCCACATGGTCTCCGGCATGGCCAGCTTGAGCAAAATCCTGCTGCCATAGGGACTCTCCACCTCGATAAGCCCACGCAGTCGCTCGGCCAACAGCAACAGAGAAAGAGGGGACGATAGCAGGTAACCCCATGATGCATCGCGGTTTTGCATAAACCAATCCAGCAAATTGGGCGTTGCACAGACCAGACAGGGGCTCACTTCTCGCAAGCTGTCCCAGGGGGCGTGAAGGTAAACGGGCTGATAGGAAGGCGACGGGTCCTGCTCGAACAACGCGCGCTCCAGCGCGGGAATGCGCGCCCCATCGAGCAACAGATAGAGTTGCTCACCGCTGTTCAGCTCGATGTCGGGACGCTCTGCGACGAAAGCCATGGCCATCAGCCACCACCCTCCTGTCTGGCCAGTTGCTCACAGATCTCGCACACAGGTTCGGCAGACTTGAGCGTCGCAATCTGACGTGCAGGGTCCATGGGAGGCGGGGGCGCCACCACTTCAACCGCTCCGGGTTGGATCGGCATCTGGCCGCCCCAGCCAGAGCCAGACCCCGGGCTGCCGCCTGAGTTCATCTTGATGGAGCCGCCCGAGAGGGTGACACCGCTCGGGTCGATTTTGACAAAACTCCCCCCCACCTTGAGGGTCAGCTCGGCACCCGCCTCCATCACTATCTTCATGCCCGCCTTGTGGTGTACCTCGCTTCCCGCTTCCACCAGCAGGGATTGCCCCAGCTTCTGGTGCAAGCTGGCATCCACGGTCAGGGAATAGCCGGCCTTGATGTGATCCCGTTTTTCACCGTTCACAGTGAGGTGATCATTGGCCTTGATGCGGGTCACCCGCTCATTGTCGATGTCCCTGTGTTCGTCGTGCTTGATATGCCAGGCGGCATCATTTTCGATAAGCACGTTCAGGTCTTTCTGACCGTGGATATAAATCTCTTCCTGCCCCGACTGGTCTTCAAAGCGCAGCTCGTTGAAACCCTCCCCCTGGTGGGTTTCGGTGCGCAGCACTGTGCGGGTCTTGTTGGCAGGCAGCTCGTAGGGCGGCCGGTTGGTGGCGTGGAAGGTGCGACCGGTCACGATGGGCTGGTCCGGGTCCCCCTCCAGGAACGAGACGATAACTTCGTGACCGATGCGTGGGATGGCCATCATGCCGTATTGACCGCCGGCCCAGCCCTGGCTCACCCGCACCCAGCAGGAGCTCTGGTCGTTGGAGCTGCCATATCTATCCCACGGGAATTGCAGTTTCACCCGGCCGTGCTCGTCGCAGTAAATCTCCTCACCGTCGGGGCCCACCACCATGGCAATTTGCGGGCCATCCACCATCGGCTTGTAGGGTGCCTCGGGGCTGCCGATGCGCGCCCGCCAGGTGGTGCTCGCTTTCACCACGCCGAATTCGTTGTGGTAGACGGTGGGGCCGCTCCCCCCCTCCTCTTCCAGCGCCTGCGGCTGCAGGCCGGTGTGCTGGATGCGCACAATTTGCCAGTCGGTGTTGAGGCTACCGTTGGGATGTTCGGTGAGCGAGAAGCTCTGCCCCGGCATAAGGGCTGTGCTATTCGACTTGCCACTGCCCGCCACAGCATCATTGCGCAGGGCATCCAGCCGATGCTGGGCAAACGCCTTGCCGCTCGGGTCCTGCTTATAGCGGCCCGGGTAGTCAAAGTGCTGGTAGGTATCGCGCTGGTGTTCGAGCTCAGCGCCCTGCTTTTTGTGAGAGAGGCCGTAAGCCGGGGTCTTGAAGCTGTAGTCCTTGAGCTCCACATCGCTCGGACGCACTGCCTCCCGGTAGTGGAACTGACGGACGTAGGGGCCCTGCTCCAGCGAACGGTTGCCGAGGTTGAAAAAGAGCTCGGGGCCGGCCGTCAGGGCAGCCGCATCGTCGGCAAACACGATGCGGTGCTTGCCTGCTTCAAACTCGTGGAAGTAGAACATCCCCTCTTCGGCGGCGAGGCGGTTCACGAAATCGAGGTCGGTTTCCCGATATTGAACGCAGTATTCCCGCTTGGCGTGCTCGTTTTTCAGGGCAAAGGCATAGTCGGTGATGCCATGCTCTTGCAACAGGATGGAGAGGATTTCATCGGGTTTTTGCGCCTGGAAGATGCGGGAGTTGTGGCGAAGTGACAGCCGCCACAGGGCTGGCTGCACCATGAGCTGATAGCGGGTGCGGCGAAAGCCGCTGTCACCTTGCGCCATGTCGCTCACCACCCCGCACACCCGGCGTTGCAGCTCGCCGTTGTACCACACCAAGAGCTCGCACGGCTGGTCCAGCACGGCGCCAACGTCGATGTCGGGCTGGGCGCTTGCCAACTCCAGGCGCAGGTTGAAGGGCCGGTTCAGCCCTTCATCCAGCGCAAATTCGGCCACCACGAAGGTGCTCTCGGGCAGAGCCCCTACCTTGACGGTGAATTGTAATCCTGTGCTGTCTGCCATTAGGGCTCCTTAACCTGCCAGTTCGCAGCCCCGGGAGCTGCACGGATGACGTCTGAGATCAGGCGCGTCGCAAGATGGGTCACCATCGCCATCAGCATCGCGAGGGAAGGCACGGTGCAAACTGAGAAGCGCCGCTTTCATCTGACAAGGCAATCATGGGAGATGGCGCGACCGGCCTTCGTTGTGCTTTGCCATCCAGCCGCCATGCAGCCGGATGGCAAAACACAAAAGCTCCGACCACATCCGGTTGAATGGGTCGGAGAAAGCTTGCACGGGTCTGGTGACGGCTGACACGGCAGTCATCAGGCCCTGGGGTGCACTACAAGGAACAACGGCAATCAATAAATCGGTGATCAGGCCTCGATCGGCGCGCGCCAGTCATCCGCACCAGAGGTACCGGCAACGGTGTGCTCCCAGTCGATCTTGCGGTAGGCCATGGAGACCTGGATCAGCTGGGTGAAGTCGGACTTCGCCGGATCCTGGCAGTGGGGCATCTGGCAGTCGATGTCAACGATGGTGGCATCGGTCAGCACAGTGCTGAAGAAGTGCTCCTGCTTGCCCTCGACGGAGGTGCGGTACCACTTCAGGGTCACTTTCGGCAGCATCTCGCCGGAGGCCAGGGAGTTGTACATCAGCGGCACGGCCTTGTTCAGGGCAACGGTGAACTTGAACGGCTTGTGGACGCGCTGACCCGCCGGCTGACCGGATTGCGGATCGGTCGGCACGGTGACGACGTGCTGGAACTCTTGTACCAGCATCTCGTCTTCGTGGCCCTGCACGAAGATGTTGCCGACGGAATCGGAGGTGAAGGCACCGGCGGTGATGTTGCCCTGGGTTTTACCTTCGATGCTGATATAACATGGGGTTGGCATGGAATTGCTCCTGATGGTTGAACGGTTATGACACTCGCCCGAATCCGTTAGCAGCGTCCATGCCACTCTTTTTACCCATTACATTTCAATCAGTTATAAAAAATCTCCCCATAAGGCAGTACGCTCGGCGCAATAAGTTGTACTTTTCAACACGTTTGACCATCAGTCATTGCACTGGCAGTTCAATCTTCTGGTATGTGCGCAATTTTTTGCGCCAATCCGACGGGAACACTACTGTTCATCCACATTGGCGACGGCGGCCAGCTCTACATTCAACCTCACCACCCCCTGTTTCAGCGCCCAGGAGATCGCCTGGCACTTGCTGCTGGCCCCCAGCTTGGTGACCACATTGTTCAGATGAAAGGTCACCGTGCGCGGGGTGATCCCCAGGATCTGCGCAATATCGCTCGTCTGCTTCCCTTCCGCCGCCCAGCGGCATACCTCCAGCTCGCGCAGGCTCAGGGCATCATGAGAGGACTCCCCTACCAGACAGACCCTCACCACCGCCTCGAAGATATGCATGGATAGCCAGCTGAGAAAAGGCACCGCGGAAAGCCACTGCGCTCTGGTGCGAGGCGTGCTGGTGATCAGGGAGAGCAGGCCCACATGACCGTTGGCTCCGTGCCAGGGAAACGTAATGCCGTCGCGCAATCCCGCCTGCTGCGCGAGCGTCATCACCGCAAGGCGCTCATCGTCACAGACCCCCTGCACCATGAGATCCGCCCACAGGATGGGGGTGCTCTGCTCCATGCCGCGCTGGACGACGGGATCGATGGCAAAGAAGTTGGCCTGGGTATAGGCGTCAACCCACTCCTGAGGACAACCATTGAAGATGGTGACATCCGGTCGCTGTATGGTGCTGGGAGACATCAGGGCCAATCTGAAGTAGTCAAATCCCGCCTGTGTCGTCAACTGGCGCAGCAACGCCACTATGGTGTGCTCATCGTCGGCCTGTTCGAACCGGGAGATGAGATCTAACGCGTAGCTTGTATCCATGTTGTCGAATTGTTTTCAAATGGTGTCGGCATTGTTTTTCATGAAACCCAATGGGAGCTGAATCACGTGCCAACAAATAGAAACGGAACCCGTGAAACCCTGATCTCAGGGCCCGCCACGAGCCTCGGGGGCTCGCTCTCGGCGGGATGGAGGGCATGACGCAGAGCGAAATACCAATAACCAGAACTTAACTGCATTAAAATCACGAGTTTTTGCAAAAAACATCGCAATCATATAACAGCACTCGACGGGGAAGGGATAATAAACTTTCCAGATGAGACCTTGGTCACTGACAGGCCGATCGTTTTGTGTCCCGTCCCCCGTTTCTGGCCCTTTACGGGCTTCCCCGGCCTGGCACCGGCTGTTAACATGCGCCCCTTATGCCTGTTATGTGCTCTGGGGTGGCCGTCACGCCGCCCTGACCCTGCCCTGTGCAGCCTCTGCCGCCTGACTCCGGTTATGCCGACCGGTCGGTTTACCCGGCCACCAACAGCCAATGCAACCCTGTGATCCCCGCCATTTCCCCTGATTTGCGGGCCTGTGGCCATGGACCCTCAACGAGCGAGAAAATCCCCATGCTGGAACGTGCAAGACAAGAGTGGTTCTCCAACATACGGGGCGATCTGCTGTCGGGCATCGTCGTCGCCCTGGCGCTGATCCCGGAGGCCATCGCCTTCTCCATCATTGCGGGCGTCGACCCCAAGGTCGGCCTCTATGCCTCCTTCTGCATCGCCGTGGTCATCGCCTTCGTCGGCGGTCGTCCCGGCATGATTTCCGCCGCCACCGGCGCCATGGCGCTCCTGATGGTGACCCTGGTCAAGGAACATGGCCTGCAGTATCTGCTGGCGGCCACCCTGCTCACCGGCCTCTTCCAGATAGCGGCGGGCTACCTCAGGCTCGGCAGCCTGATGCGATTCGTCTCCCGCTCCGTGGTGACCGGCTTCGTCAACGCCCTGGCCATCCTTATCTTCATGGCCCAGCTGCCCGAACTCACCAACGTCACCTGGCAGGTCTACGCCATGACCGCGGCCGGGCTTGGCATCATCTATCTGTTCCCGCTCGTTCCCGTGGTGGGCAAACTGCTCCCCTCCCCCCTGCTGTGCATCGTCGTCCTGACGGCGGTGGCCATCACCCTGGGCATCGACATCCGTACCGTGGGCGACATGGGCGAGCTGCCCGATACCCTGCCGGTCTTCCTCTGGCCCGACGTGCCCCTCAATCTGGAGACCCTGGCCATCATCTTCCCCTACTCAGCGGGGCTGGCGGTGGTGGGACTGCTCGAGTCCATGATGACGGCAGCCATCGTCGACGAGATGACCGACACCCCAAGCGATCGCAACCGCGAGTGCAAGGGTCAGGGGATCGCCAACATCGGCGCCGGTCTGCTGGGAGGCATGGCGGGGTGCGCCATGATTGGCCAGTCCGTCATCAACATCAAATCCGGTGGCCGCGGCCGCCTCTCCACCTTCGTGGCGGGGACCCTGCTCATCCTGATGGTGGTCTTCATGGATGAGTGGATCCGTCAGATCCCCATGGCAGCCCTGGTGGCCGTGATGATCATGGTCTCCATCGGCACGTTTTCCTGGGAGTCGGTACGCAACCTGAAGAGCCACCCCCTCTCCACCAACCTCGTGATGGTGACCACCGTCGCCGTGGTGGTCGCGACCCACAACCTGGCACTCGGGGTCTTCGTGGGGGTGCTGCTCGCCTCTCTCTTCTTCGCCCACAAGGTTGCCCGCGTCATGCTGGTCAAGAGCGACAGCGAGCGCAGCGGCGCCGTGCGTACCTATCTGGTGCGGGGCCAGGTCTTCTTTGCCAGCGCCGAGCAGTTCCTGGCCAGTTTCGATTTCAGGGAGGAAGTGGAGAAGGTGGTCATCGACCTGACGCACGCCCACTTCTGGGACATCACCGCCATCACGGCCCTCGACAAGGTGGTCATCAAGTTCCGCCGCGAGGGGAAAGAGGTGGCGGTCATCGGCCTGAACGACGCCAGTGCCACCCTGGTCGATCGCTTTGCCATCCACGACAAACGCCAGGAGGGAGAGCCCCTGCTGGCCGAGCATTGATCCCGGCGCCCCCATGAGGGCGCTGCCTGCAAGCCATAAAAAAAGCCCGTCTCTCACCATGAGATGGGCTTTTTTTGGGCTGTTGGATCACAGTCAACACACGCGCCTCGGCGCGCCCATCCCGAGCCGATGCGGCAACGCGGGGTCATGACCTGCCGTCAGGGTGCAAGAGGGGCCATGAAAGCAGGAACAGGGTGCCGCCCCGCCCGCCGGGTTGGCAAACCGCGCTGCCGCCGTGGGCCTCGGCAATCGCCTTGACCACCGCCAGCCCGAGCCCGCTGCCGCCACTCTTGCGCGAGCGTGACGGATCCCCTCGGCGAAACGCCTCGAAGATATGGGCGGCGACCTCCTCGCTGATACCAGGCCCCTCATCCTCCACGCTCAGGATGCACTGGACGCCCGAACGATGCAGGCGCACGGTCAGCATGCCCGGCACCGCGTGCTTCTGGGCATTTTCCAGCAGCGCCATCAGAGCCTGACGAATGCGAAGTGCATCGCAACAGACACAAAGCTCGGCATCGAGCTCCCGCTTGAGGGTGAAACCGCTCGCGGCCAGAGGAGTGGCAAACGCCTCAAGCACCACGGCAAGCTCGTCGGCCAGCCTGATCGCCTCTCGTTGCAACTCCAGGTGGCCGCTGTCGTTGAGACTGAGTACCCGCAAGTCTTCGATCAGGTGGGTCAATCCCTCCACCTGGCGCAACAAACCTTCAAAGAGCGCACGCTCTGGCGGAAATACCCCTTCGGCCAGCCCCTGCAATCGGCCACGCAATATGGTCACCGGGGTGCGCAATTCGTGGGCGATGGCGGCATTCCAGAACTCCCGCTCGCGGGTCATGCTCTGCAGTCGCTCGGCCATGGTGTTGAAGTCCCGCACCAGTTGCGCCGTCTCCCCGATCGCCTGTTCATCCAGCGGCACGCGCGCATCGAGTTTGCCCTCTGCCACCTCTCGCAGGCTGTTCGCCACCGAATTGAGCGGGGTCAGGATACGCCGAGAGAGGCGCACCGCCACGTACAGCGCCATCCCCAATGCAATGAGAATGGTCGAGCCAATCCAGATCATCTCGACCCTGGAGGGCATCCAGCTCTCGGAGATGCTGCCAGGCACATAGGTCACGGCAATGGCGTAGAACACATAGGTGCCGATCACCGCGAGGCAGATGATGCCGAGTGCCATCAGCCCCAGGGAGCGGATGATTTGCCTGCGCAGGCCGGGTGCCGATGTCACGCATCGCCCCCGAAGCGATAGCCGACGCCCCAGACACTGGCGGGCACCCCCTGGATGCCCTGTGCCTCCAGCTTCTTGCGCAGCTTGCTGATGTGGCTGTCCACCGTGCGCTCCTGGGTATCCCCCTCCGGCAGGCAGTGGGTCAGCAGCTCGGCGCGGCTGAACACCCGCTTGGGTGCCCGCATCAGGGAGGCGAGCAACTTGAACTCGGTCAGGGTCAGATCCAGCACCTGCTGCCCCTCATCGCGGCAAATGCTGGCCTCGTGGCTCTCCAGATCGATCTGGAAGGGGCCGACCCGCAGCACCCGGGCCGTGGTCTGTTTCGCAGCCTGGCTGCGTCTGAGCACCGCCTGTACCCGGGCCACCACTTCGGCCGGGTTGAAGGGTTTGACCACATAGTCATCCGCCCCCATGCGCAGCCCCATCAGCTTGTCGAGGTCCTGATCCAGGGCGGTCAGCATGATCACCGGCGTGTCGCCACGGGCCCGGATCTCGCTGAGCACCTGCCAGCCATCGAGCTGCGGCATCTGCACATCCAGCAACAGGAGGTCGGGTTTGCATGTCTGGTGCATGGCCAGGGCTTCGCGGCCATCGGCGGCATGCAGGGTGCGCAATCCGTGGCGTTGCAGGTAAGCGGCGAGGATGTCGGCTATCTCGGCTTCATCCTCTGCAATCAGTACCAGTGACTGGGCCGCCGGGTTGGCGGAAGCAGGAAGATACGACATGGTCGGACTCGAAAATGGTGGGCTTGAACTTTATCACCGCCTCCATGGATTCTCCACAAAGCCTCGAATCATTCGCAATAGCCCCTCGCCATAATGCCCGTTCGATGTGCTTTCGCGGCAACACCATGCCCGGGAGGCGGTTTAACGAGGTGAATATGATGTTTGTCAAACAGCGGTATGCGGGCGCTTTGCTCGCCGTCATTGCCGTATTCGGATTGGCAGGTTGCGATGGGGCGACGCAAGCGCAAGATGCGCCGGCCCTTCCTCAGGTGTCGGTGATGACGCTGGCAGGTCAGGACCTGGTCATCAGCGAGGATCTGCCCGCCCGGGTGGCCGCGGTGCGCAGCGCCGAAATTCGGGCCCAGATTAGCGGCATCGTGCAGCGCCGCCTGTTCGAGCAGGGCGCCGAAATCGGCGCAGGCACCGTGCTGTTCCAGATAAATCCGGCCCCCTTCAAGGCGGATGTCGACAGCGCCGCCGCCGCATTGCAGCGCGCGGAGGCCGTGCTGGCCCGCGCCCGTATCCAGATTGACCGTCTGGTGCCGCTGCTGCGCACCGAGGCCATCAGCCGCCAAACCTATGACGATGCTGTCTCCCAGCGTGATCAGGCGGCCGCCGACGTGGCTCAGGCCAGGGCGACCCTGGCCCGGCACCAGCTGAACCTGCAATTTGCCAGCGTGGAGGCCCCCATCGCCGGGCGCATCGATCAGGCGCTGGTGAGTGAAGGGGCCCTGGTGTCCCCCACCGACGCCACCCCCATGGCTAGGATCCAGCAGATCGATCAGGTCTACGTCGATGTGCGTCAACCCGCCTCTGTGCTCGACACCCTGCGCCAGCAGGCTGGCTCGACGGCACCGGAACTGACGGTGGACATCCTCGGCAGCGACGGCAAGCCGCTCGGCATGCAGGGGCACATCCTCTTCTCCGGCATCGAGGTGGATGCCGGGACCGGTGACGTACTGCTGCGGGTACTGGTGGACAACCCGGAGCGGCGGCTCTTGCCCGGCCTCTACGTACAGGCGCGCATTCCCCGTGCCCGCTATGCCAACGCCCTGAGCGTGCCTCAGCAGGCGGTGGTGCGCACATCGGGCCAGACCAGCGTGTGGGTGGTGGATGGCCAGGGGCAGGCACAACTGGTTCCGGTCAACACCGCTGAACTGGTGAATAGCCAGTACCGCATCGCGTCCGGGCTCAACGCCGGACAGCGGGTGGTGATCGAGGGGATCGACCGCCTGACCCCGGGGACGCAAGTCATTGCCCATCCCTGGCAATCCCCCGCCCTCAGCCAGCAGGCCGACGCCGGTAACCGTTGAATCGGAGACATTTCATGCCGCAGTTTTTCATTCATCGCCCGGTGTTTGCCTGGGTGATCGCCCTCTTCATCGTGCTGGCGGGGGTCATCGCCATCCCCAAGCTGCCCATCTCCCGCTATCCCTCGGTGGCGCCGGTGTCGGTGACCCTCTATGCCACCTATCCGGGCGCCACGCCGCAGACCCTGAACGATGCGGTGGTGAGCCTGATCGAGCGCGAGCTGTCTGGGGTGAAGAACCTGCTCTACTTCGAGTCGTCGGTAGATGCCTCCGGCAGCGCGCAGATCACCGCCACCTTCAAGCCGGGCACCGATCCGGAGCTGGCCCAGATGGACGTGCAAAACCGCATCAAGGCGGTCGAGCCTCGCTTGCCACAGGCGGTGCGGCAAACCGGCCTGCAGGTGGAGTCCGCCTCGTCCGGCTTTCTGATGATGGTCGGCATGACTTCACCGGATGGCCGCTTCGATGAGGTCGCGCTGAACGACTACATGGCCCGCAATATCGTGCAGGAGCTGCGCCGCATCGACGGCGTGGGGCGAGTGCAGCTGTTCGGCGCCGAGCAGGCCATGCGCATCTGGGTGGATCCGGGCAAGCTCGCCGCCTACGGGTTGACCATCAGCGAGGTGGCGCAGGCCATCGAGCAGCAGAACGTGCAGATTGCACCGGGGCGCCTCGGCGACGAACCCGCCCTGCCTGGCCAGCGACTGACGGTTCCCCTCACGGTAGAGGGGCAACTGACCACTCCCGAGGCGTTCGCCGCCATCGTACTGCGGACAGGTGCCGATGGCGCCAAGCTGGTGCTGGGTGACGTGGCCCGGGTCGAGCTGGGGGCGCAATCCTACGCCTTTTCCAACCGCGAGAACGGGGTGGCTGCCACCAGCGCCGCCATCCAGCTCTCCCCCGGCGCCAACGCCGTGCGCACCGCCGATGCGGTGCGCACCCGTCTCGCTCAGCTCGCCCCCACTCTGCCGGCGGGCATGGCCTATTCGATCCCGTTCGACTCGGCCCCCTTCGTCAAGGTCTCCATCGACAAGGTGATCCACACCCTGCTGGAAGCCATGGTACTGGTGTTCCTGGTGATGTTTCTCTTCCTGCAGAACCTGCGCTACACCCTGATCCCGGCCATCGTCGCCCCCATCGCCCTGCTTGGCACCTTCGCGGTGATGCTGCTGGCCGGCTTTTCCATCAACACCCTCACCATGTTCGGCATGGTGCTGGCCATCGGCATCATCGTCGACGACGCCATCGTGGTGGTGGAGAACGTCGAGCGCCTGATGGCCACCCAGGGGCTATCGCCCAGGGAGGCGACATCGCGGGCCATGAAGGAGATCACCGGGGCGGTGATCGGCATCACCCTGGTGCTCACGGCGGTGTTCATCCCCATGGCGTTCGGCAGCGGCTCCGTGGGGGTCATCTACCAGCAGTTCACCCTGTCGATGGCGGTCTCGATCCTGATGTCCGCCTTCCTCGCCCTGACCCTGACGCCGGCGCTCTGCGCCACCCTGCTGCGTCCGGTCAGCCCGAGTCACCATGAGAAGCGCGGTTTCTTCGGCGCCTTCAACCGGGGCGTCGAGCGGCTCACCACAGGCTACAGCGTTCGGGTCACCCGGCTGGTCGGGCGCAGCGGACGCGTGATGACTACCTTCGCCGCCCTCTGCGCCGTGCTGGCCATTGCGGCCACCCAACTGCCCTCCTCTTTCCTGCCGGACGAGGATCAGGGCTATTTCATGACCTCCATCCAGTTGCCGACCGGCGCCACCAGCGAGCGCACCCTGGCCGTCATCAAGGAGTTCGAGGCCCATGTGGCCTCTCGCGAGGCGCTCGACACCAATCTGGTGGTGCAAGGCTTCAGCTTCTCCGGCGCCGGCCCCAATGCGGCCATGGCCTTCACCATGCTCAAAGACTGGGACCAGCGTCATGGTGCCACGGCTGCCGAAGAGGCTGAGCTGGCACAGGCCGCCATGGCCAACAGCAAGGAAGGCACCGTGATGAGCCTGCTGCCGCCCGCCATCGACGAACTGGGCACCTCTTCGGGTTTCACGCTCTTCCTGCAAGACAGGGCCAACCAGGGGGAGGCCGCGCTGCTGGCCGCCCAGGCGCAACTGCTGGCACTGGCGGCCCAAAGCGAAGTGGTGAGCGATGTCTATCCCGACAGCCTGCCCCCCGGCGAGAGCATTCACCTCGAGATCAACCGGCAGAAGGCCGAGGCCATGGGACTCTCGTTCACCAGCGTGAGCAGCACCCTCTCGGCGGCGATGGGGTCGCTCTACATCAACGATTTCCCCAACGGCGGGCACATGCAGCAGGTCATCCTGCAGGCCGACGCGTCGGCGCGCATGCAGCTTGATGACGTACTCGGCCTGCGGGTGCGCAATGCCAGCGGCGGCATGGTGCCCCTGCGGGAGGTGGTGACGCCGACCTGGCGCCAGTCGCCGCAACAGATGATGCGCTTCGAGGGCTTCCCCGCCGTGCGTCTCTCCGGGAGTGCCGCCCCCGGGGTGTCCAGTGGCGCCGCGATGGCGGAAATGGATCGCCTGGTGGCGCAATTGCCGCCAGGCTTCGCCCTGGCCTGGACGGGACAGTCGCTGCAGGAGCGCCAGTCGGCGGCCGAGGCCCCCCTGCTGATGCTGCTGTCGGCGCTGGTGGTCTTCCTGGTGCTGGCCGCGCTCTACGAGAGCTGGTCCATTCCGCTCTCCGTGATGCTGGTGGTCCCCCTGGGCCTGCTCGGCGCCGTGGCGGCGGTGATGCTGCGCGGCATGCCCAACGACGTCTTCTTCAAGGTGGGCATGATCACCATCATCGGCCTGTCGGCCAAGAACGCCATCCTCATCGTGGAGTTTGCCCGCCAGTTGCACGGCGAAGGGCGCTCGCTGCTTGACGCTGCGGTGACCGCCGCCCGCCTGCGCCTGCGCCCCATCCTGATGACGTCGCTCGCCTTCACCCTCGGCGTGGTGCCGCTGATGCTCGCCAGCGGTGCCAGCGCGGAGACCCAGCATGCCATCGGCACCGGCGTGTTCGGCGGCATGATCAGCGGCACCCTGCTGGCCATCTTCTTCGTGCCGGTCTTTTTTGTCTTCGTCATCGGCACCCAGGCGCGCATTCAGGCCTGGCGGGCACAGCGAGCACAGCGAGCACAGCACCGATCATGCTGACCGCTGCGCGGGTTTGCTGGCCCTGGGGAGGCGATGATCATGCTATGCATGCCTGGCACCATTTTGCGTTCCTTCGAAGAGGATGAGCGCGCCATGGTGCCGGGCCTGTGGTTCATGACCGATGCTGCGGGGCGACCCTATCGCGGGTTGCCTCTCCTGGGTTTGTGTCCAGCCCTCCGTCGCCGGTGCATCCTTGGTCTTCTCCAAGATGGCGATCTGCTATCTGGCACAGGGGGCTTGCACCATCCCGGGTCGGTGCCGACCCAGCAGGAACCCGGCCTCAGCATCGCTCTGACGGCCGACTCCCTTGGCCTCATCGACTGCATGCTGTCTGCCATCACCAGTCAAGGCTGGACACTCCTGGTGCTTGAACCGCTGAAGAGGCCCCGCAAGGTTGATGACAGCCTGGTTCTCATGCAATACACCATGAAATCGAAGTCAATTTAAGTGTTGCTCAGAAATCGACACATCGCAATCACCTCAGATACATTGCAGATCTACTCCGATACTTTCCCTCTGATCGTCAGTCTCAAGAGAAAAATAAAATAAACCATTAAAAACAACGCAATAAACTCTTTTCATTTAAAGATAACTCTTTCTTGCACATCCCATCAGCTGGTCGTCAGGACACGTTTTCTGTGATTTGAAACACAAACTTTGATCATCACAGGGGATAAGCATTGCATTGGAAATCGATTTCAAGAAAATGAAGCCAGCATGATTTGTCTTGGCATCGATTGCATAGCGTCTGTTTGAGTCTTGACGGTTCATCGCGGTGGATATTTTTCCCATTGATTGGAGTGGTCAGTATGAATGCATCAAAAAAAGGACTTTTGGCGTCGTTGATCGCCGCTGCCCTGCTTGGCGGGTGTGGTGGGGCCGATAATATCGACTCGAATAGTGGCAACACCGGTGGTAATAACGGTGGCGACAACGGTGGCACCACGCCCCCTGGCGACAGCACCCTGATCCTGTTCGGGGTCGGTGCCAATGGGGGTACAACCCCCAGCATCCAGTCAGAGAAGGACAACTGGAGCTTGCAACCGGTCACCGCTTCTCCCGTCGCCATGACCAGCATCAGCGCCGTGCTCATCAACAATGCCGGTACCGATGACACCGCCGATGTGCAGGTAGCCGGTGACGGAGATGGCACCTTCATGCTCAAATCCGCCACCCCTCTGAACCTGAGCAAATACGCCTCCGGTTTCATCGAGTTCCAGCTGCGGACCAAGAGCAAGGTGCCGGAAGTGCTCAATGCCTCCATCGACAACGAGTATCCCAACCGCAGCAGCCTGCCCATTGCCAGCGCCCTGACCGGTTCGGGCGACTGGGAAACGCTCACGCTGCCCATCAACTGCATGAAGCCCTTCCCCGGTGCCACGGCCATCAACCTCGCCACTGTGGGCACACCGTTCCACCTGGCCACCAAGGAAGCCTTCAACTACGAAATCACCAACATCAAGTACCTGCTCACCACCTCGGCCAAGCCCGTTGTCGACCCGGTCACCTGTGAAGCGCCTGGCGGTGCTACCGACCCGGGCACAGACCCAGGCACCGACCCGGGAACCGATCCTGGCACCGATCCAGGTACCAATCCGGACACAGGCTCCGGCGTCAACAATGCCCCCGCGCTGGTGGCCACCGATGCCGCACTCTACTACTCCGGTGACAAGAGCCAGGCCTTGGACCGCAGCTCCGATTACCCGGCAGCCAGCTTCGGCGGCACCCTGACCGATGAAAACCAGGTCATCACCATGGACCTGCCAGGCAATGGCGCTGCCTTCCTCGGGACCGACAGCGCCAATGGGGATCTCTCCGCCTATCAGGACGGCGCCATGCTGCTCGACCTGAAAGTCTCCAGCTACGGTGACTCCCCCAACATCCAGATCCGCATGGACGGTACCGCAGGCCCGGACTTTGGCACCTTCTTCACCATGGACAGCAACATCGTGCCCGATGACGACACCTGGTACCGCTGCATCCTGCCGGTCGCCTCTCTCATTCCGGCGGCCAACACCGGCTCGGTGCAAAAGGCGCTCTACCTGAGCGGGGCCTGGGACTCCATGGCCGGTCTGCGCTTCGCCTTCACCAACGTGGCCCTGAAAACAGCCATCCCGGCAGACTTTGACAGCAATCAGCCCTGCCAGCAGATCAAGTGACAAGGCATTGAATCTTCGAGAAATCGATTGAAAATAATTTTCTACGGATTGGAGCAATAAGATGAAATTGAAGTCACTCGCCTTGTTTGTCGGGGCATGTTGCGGGCTGGCAATGCCCGCAGTATCGAATGCCGCCGAGAGTTTTGGCTTCCACGGTTACATTCGTGCCGGCTCGATGTTTGACGCCAAGGACAACTTCGCCAAGGCGGGGTACGAATATGAGATGGACAAGACCATGGGGCGCCTGGGCTCCGAGCTGGACAACAGCTGGGAAGCGGGCCTGAACAAGTTGTGGGATCTGGGCAGCAACAAGTCGGTCAACATCCACTTCAAGGTGGAGTCCGATGCCGACGGCCTGCAAACCCGTGCCGCGCCTCGCGAAAGCGGTGTGTCAGAAACCTATGTGGAGCTGGGTGGCATCACCCCGACCGGGACCATGTGGGGCGGCCTGCGCTATTACGACCGCGAGAACTACATCTGGACCACCGACTATTTCTACACGGACTACTCGGGAACCGGCGTCGGCATCAAAGCCATGGAGATGGCGGGTGGCAAGTGGGACTTTGCCTATATCAACAGCAACGACACCAGCCACTCCGACCGCGCCAATGGCACTGAAGCCACCATGCACACCCTCCACACCAGCGCCCTCTATGGTGCCTGGGACATGGAGATCGCACTCAAGCAGATGCCCAGCAACGAGTTCACCGGCGACAACAAGCAATATGCGACCAAGGGGGCAGAAGGAACCGTCATCTATTCCCGCGACGACTTCTTCTTCATGCCGGGGGGCTTCTCCAAGTTCATCGCCCAGGCAGGACGTGGGCTGGGTTCAGGGGACTTGCTGGGTGCCAACCTGACCAATACCGCCATGTATCGCAAGGGCTCCCTGTATCAGAAGACACTGCAGGACAAGGCGGATGGCTATAAACCCTACCAGTCCAAGGTGATGGAAGGCGATCAATCCTACCGCCTCTTCCTCTGGGGTGGCTGGTATGGCGCCAATATTCATCTGCTGCCGACCCTCTCCTACCAGTACAACGACTACGAGCTGGGTGGCCATGATTCCTGGTATGCCGCATCTCTGCGCCCGGTATTCCCGATCAATGAGTTCTTCTCCATCCAGACGGAAGTCGGATATGTGAAAAACAACCTGATCATCGACAACGTCGAACGGGGTGGCACCTCTCACAAGGTCAGCATAGTGCCGACCTTCACCGTCAATACCGGCATGGGGCCCTCACCGGAGATCCGCATTCTGACGACCTATGTCGATCACAACAACGAGACCCCCTGGCAGGAAGACCGGGAAGATTTCCTGGTCGGTGTACAGGCGGACATGTGGTGGTAGGTTAGGTCGCGATACTTATCTGCACTATAATCTCGGGTCCCTTGGGGGACCCGCATTGCATACGAGGAAACACGATGAAGGGAACGAAGCAGTGTCTGCCTTTCCTGGTCAGTCTGCTGATGGCCGGATGCGCCGGCATGGGCCCGGAGCATTCGCCAGGATCGGCAGTCTCCGCCCTGCAGCAACAGGTTGAACAAGGTCGGGAACAATTGTCGAACAAGGTGGCGGTCGAGTCGTTCAAGGAACTTCGCTTCCAGTCCCTCGGGCAGGAGAGCCGCTGGGTCGATGTGAGCACCGACAGCCAGGTCTATGCATTTGATTCAGGCAAAAGCTATGTAATGGCCTTCTCGCTGCCCGAAGTCAGCCAGGCGACTCGCGTCAAAATAACCATTCCGGTCGACTATACCGTCTTCCTGCCCAGCATCCTGTTGCTGGACGAGCAATACAACGCCGTTCAAACCATTCCCGGTTCCACATTCAGTTATGACGGTCGTTCGTTAATTTCAGGGCAGAACATTCAGGGGGAATTCACCATTCCAGCCCCCATCGGCAGCGCTCGGGCCGCCTATATGGTGATCTATTCCACGGCGAAGGACATGCAGGGCAGTACCCGGCTCAACCCGGACGATCTCCAGCGCGCCATGCAATATGATCGCACCACGGATGTCGCCCGCCTCATCAATGTGGAAGTGCCTCACTCTGCTACCGGACGCCTATATTTGACGCTGGACGCAGAGCCCGCTGCAAATGCGACGCAGATCGCAAAAACCATATCACCCGTGATGGTCTCACCCGATAAATCGTTGGGTGAACTGGATTATTATCAGCATATTCGCACTGCCGTTCAGAGCAAAAACTATGAGCAGGCGCTCGCCTGGGTCAAAGCCGCCGAGCAAGCCGGTTTTACCAAGGCAAAAGAGGTCTTTTTTGCCGCCCAGCAGTAGCATTCCCTCCCCTGGCAAGGCGCATCATCGCTTGTCACCACCAGGGGAAACGGGTATCCTAACTTGCTGATTTATTAAGAAGATATTCATATAACACTGGCCATGACCAGGGGTTTTCACAGTCGAGTACGGAGGGGGGATGTCGAAGTCAGCTCAGGAGAAAAAAGCCACTGTCTATGATATCGCCCGCCGAGCCGGTGTCTCGGCAAGCACTGTATCCCGGATATTGAACGGCTCGGCCAAAGTGGCCGCAGATAAACGTCAGGCGGTGGAAGATGCCATTCAGGAATTGAATTTTCGTCCCAACCTGATGGCGCAATATTTGAAAACGGGTCAGTCCATGACCCTGGGTGTTTTGACCCAACATGTGGAGAGTCCATTTTCCAACGAAATGTTGCGGGGTGTTGAACACACTCTTCAGGGCATGGAGTATGTGCCGCTGATTGTCAGCGGTCACTGGAATGCGGAAGAAGAAGTTGAGCGGTTGCGCCTGCTGGTGGCACGGCGGGTTGATGGCCTTATTATTTTGACCGGCCACGTCAATCAGCAAACACTGCTCGAGTTTTCCCAGCAAATACCGATTGTGGCCACAGGTCACAATATCATGACCGAGCGGGTACACTCCTTCAGCATCAATAACCGGCTGGGTGGCTACATGGCGACTCGCTATTTATTGGATCTGGGTCATCGTAACATCGCCCATATCGTCGGTTTGCCGGATCATAACGATGCCATCGAGCGTCATCATGGCTATCGCCAGGCCCTGGTGAGCGCAGGTATCGAATATGACCCCTCCCTGGTCATCCAGGGGGATTTCGCCGAAGTCGGCGGGCTCAATGCCGTCAAGAAGCTGGTGGAGAGCGGCCGGAAATTCTCCGCCATCTTCTGCGCCAACGATCAGACCTGTTACGGGGCCATTCTGGGTCTCAAGCAGTGCGGCTTGCGGGTGCCTGAGGATGTTTCTCTCATCGGTTTTGACGACCTGCCCTTCTCCACCTTTTCCAACCCGCCATTGACCACGGTGCGCCAGCCCATCTACGAGATGGGTGTCAAGATGGTCAAGACTCTGTTGGGTTTGATCGAGAACACGGAGCTGAACTCGGACGAACTGCCCGAATTGAGCATTGTGGTGCGTGATACCACACTGCCGTATAAGGGGTGAACACAGACCGGGGCAGTTCTCTGCGCAGCATCAGATCCCAGCACAGCATCAGCGCAAAGCGGCCTTCGGGCCGTTTTTCTTTTGTCAGCCACCTGTCCAGCGAGCGACGAGTCCCTGCCGCGACTTCCACCTTGACTCTCTGACATAGCACAGAGACCACACACAACCTGGCGTCCCTCTTCTGCCGGCCCCTCAATCCGGCCTGGCCCCATGACACCAGCCAAAGCCTGGCAATGGCAACCCGATGGACCCGGTCGACCTGAATGAAACAAGGCGCCTGAAGGCGCCTTGGGGAGTGTGCAGATCCCTGCGGGAGCGTGGCCACCGTCAAGGCGCTGCGAAGGGGGATTCCGTCCCGGTGGCCGCGCTGGTTGCCAGCGTGGGGAGAGGCTCGTCCGCTTCACACAGACTGGCTCTTCTCGTGGCCGCCTTCTGGGGGGGATACCAGCTTGCCAACCCCTGCTGGATGCGCGCGGCGGCCGCTTCCGGCGTCATGGTGCCGAGCACCACGGATTGCGATACCTCCGCAAGCTCTGTGGTAAGCAATGGCTCACCCCGGGTGAGGAACTGCGCCCCCAGACGCAAGGTGGAATCGCAGGTATCCCGCCAGCCCATCATGGTGCTCGCCACCGGGTCCTTGAGCTCGAAGAAGTGATTGGAGAGGGAGAAAAAGCCGGGCACCGAATTGGAGAAACGCTCGGCAAAGTCGGCGCTTGCCATCCACTCCACCAGTTTCAGGGCGGCCTCCTTGTTCGGGCTGGCGGCATTGATGCCGATCCCCATGTCGGTGTGATCGGTGAAATAGCAGGTGTCCCCCTCCCGCGCGACGGGGGGCGGGAAGGCACCAAAATTGACCTTGCCGGTGAACTGGGCCAGCGACCAGGAGCCCGCCACTATCATGGCGGCCTTGCCCGCGGCAAAGGCATCCACCGCCTGTGCTTCGGTGGCATCGGCCGGATGATCCCCTATGTAGGGCCGCCAGCTCGCCAGCTCACGAAACGCCGCCACATAAGGGGCATCGGTCACTCGCGCCTGACCGTTGATCAGCGCCAGGCGGCCATCTTCCCCATGCCAGTAATTGGGACCGATATTCTGATAACCAAGCTCGGAGACCACCCAGCTGTCGTGAGCCGCCAGTGCCAGCGGCAGATAGCGGCCATCCTGCTTCACCTTCTCCAGCACGGCGAAGAAGTCGGCACGGGTTCGCGGCGGTGTCAGCCCAAGGGCGTTGAAGATATCGACATTGAAGTAGAAACCCTGGATCACGGAGGCAATGGGCAGGCAGAAGGTCTGGGCCCCGGAGTCGGTCTGCCAGGCGGCCTTGGCAAAGCTCGGGAAGTTCTCCATCCCGGGCAGGTCCGTCAGATCCAGCAGATGCCCCTGCTGGAACAGCCGCAGGGACTGATCATAAGGACGGCAAGTGATGAGATCCCCCGCCTTCCCCGCTGCCAGCCGCTCGGCAAGCTCCCGATCGTAATCCGCCGAGCGCTGCGAATGCAGCTTAAGGGTGATCTCGGGATGGATCGCCTGAAAACGGGGCAGAAACTGCTCCTTCCAGAGTGCCTCGTCATCCACGCGCCTGGTTTCCAGCACCAGCTCCTGGGATACCGTCGCCGTACTCAGCCCCCAGACCAGCAGGGCACTCACAGATTTCCACATCGCCTCTCTCCTACACCTTGAAACGGGCCACCAGACTCTGCTGCTGGCTGGCCAGCCCCGACAACACCTCACCACTGCTCGCCGATACCCGGGACGCCTGCTCGGTCTCGTGAGCCACGTCTGCGATGGCCGCCACGTGCTGGGCCACTCCCTGACTCACCGAAATCTGCTCCGCTGCGGCATAAGCCATGTGATCCGCAATCTCCTTGATGGCCTCCATGCGCGAGGCAATCCCCGCCAGGGCACTTTCGACATCCCGGGTCTGCTGCACACTCTGCTGGGTCTGCTCATGGCTCTGGGCCATCACGCTCGCCACATCGCGGGCGCATCCCTGCAGGTTGTCGATCATCACCTGGATCTCCTGGGTCGCCCCTTGTGAACGGGTAGCCAGCGCCCGCACCTCCTCGGCCACCACGGCAAAGCCCCGCCCGGCCTCCCCGGCACGGGCCGCTTCGATGGCCGCATTGAGGGCCAGCAGGTTGGTCTGTTCAGCCATGCCACGGATCACCTCGAGAATGTTGCCAATGTTGCTGCTGTAGCCTTCGAGCTTGCGGGTGATCGCCATGGCCCCGGCGATGTCGGTCGCCAGTTGCTCGATGCCATCCCGATTGGCCTGCATCAGATGACGTCCGCGCCGGCTCTCGTCATTGGCCTCCCCCACCTCCCGACGAACATGATCGCTCGAGCGCGCCACTTCGGTCGCACTGGTCTCCAGCTCGAAGATGGCGGCCGCCACCTGATCGGTCTGGGCCTTCTGCGCCTGCACCTGCGACATCACCTGCTCGCCGATCTCCGCGGTCTTGCGCGTCTCGCTCACCAGGTACTCAGAGCCGGTCTGGACCTCCATCAGAAGCGTCTTGGTGTGGTGGGCCAGTTGGTCGATGGAGTTCGCGACCTCACCAAGCTCGTTCCTGGCGGGGTAGCGAACCCGCAGCGTCATGTCCCCTTGTGCCATCAGACCGAGAACCCGATTGATCCGCACCAGCGGCACCTGGATGCTGCGGGCCGTACTCCAGGCAACAATGAGGGCGATGAGCACGGAACACAGGGCCACCATCACGATCCAGGTGCGGGCGCTGTCAACCGCGACGTCGGCACTCAGCCTGTCCTCCTGCATGCTCTGGTTGCTGATGGCGATAAGCCTGTCCAGGACCTCTCCCAGTTGGTGGCTCTGCGCCTCCTGCTGTTCACGCAAGCCATGGAGTTGCTGGCTGATTTGCTGACGGCGCACCAGGGTGGCAATCAGCCCCTTGTCGCCAAATACCAGCTGGGGAATGCGCGCCACATGGCGGGTGAACCTGGCCTTGACGTCATCGGGGACAACAATCCGCTCCAGACGCTGGTTCGCAATGTCGATGTCTTTGGCCAGCACCCCCTGTAGCGCCACCAGATCCGTGTTGCCGTCGGCACGCAGGATCAGCTTGAGATCCCGTGCAATACCGCTGGTGATGAGCTCCGCCTTGTTCTGCAAAGAGCGCCGCCCCGCCGTGTAACGCACCAGCAGGTCTGCCGCCGAACGGTAGTTGTCGTCCAGGTGCAGCAGCTCGCTCCGCATCCGTGAGAGCACCCGCTCCAGCTCGACCGACTCTTCGTGCAGGCTCATCAACTGCTCAGAGATGGTAAACAGCCGGGGGGCCTGGTCGGTGACCCGGGCGAGTTGCCGCTCACTCTCGGTATCGAGTGTCAGGGCCGCGAATGCCTTGATGTGCTGCTCATAGCGGACCTTGTCATGGGCAACACGCTGACGGGACTCGGGGAACGCCGACGTCTCCCAGATGGCGAGATGCGCCAGGCTGTCCCTGTCAGCCATCAGCAACGCGGCGCGCAGCCGGCTGGCGGTCAGGGCTTGAGGCGTCGCCTCTTCGGTCACCTGCTGGAAACGACCGTGAATGGAGGTCGTCTTCAGGTAACTGATGGCCCCGAGCAATAGCAACAGGACCAGCAGCAGCGTAAAGCCCAATCTGATCCGCTGTACGATCGACATCCTTCTCTCCCACCTCTCCCTCCGCATCGGGGCGGAGCCGGTTATCAAGGCACCAGGAGCCCGACAGGCATCCTGGTGCATCTGGCTGACGGCTTATCGACTCAACCTGCCCTGGCAATCGAGCCTGACCACTTCCCCTGAGGCCCCCAGCAGAGAAGCCGGTACCCAGCGTACGGTCGCCATGTCGATACGCGCCTGTCCACTGGTGCCCAGGATGAAGGGGGTATTGACCTTCGCGAAGTCCATGCCCTCTTCGAGGCAGCGCAGGGGCAGACTCAGGGTCACCCACTTCTGCGGGGGCAACTGGCGCAAGGCCGGAGCAATCTCGATGGACTTGCCGCAGGGCCAGCCACACTGCAGCCCCAGCGTCATGTCCCCCGCTGGCGCCTGCTGCACCCGCAGCGTCACCTGCAGCTCGCTCTCGCCCTTCAGGTAGGTGCGACGATCCGCCCCCTTGACCTGGGTGGTCTGCAACTGGATCGTGGCCCCGGAGTCGACACCCGGCTTGTCCGCCCCGAGGAAGGTGACCGCTCGCGCATCCTGCTGGCGCAGGTAGTCGATGGGCTGAACCTTGATGAAGGTCATCTCGGTCACGCTGTTGCCGGAGACTTCAGTCCCCGTCCAGTTGCTGGCATCCCCCATGCGCAGACGGTGTTCTTCACCCGCCTTTGGCCCGAACAGCTCGAGCACCTTGTCAGCGGCGCTCAGTTTGGCGGGGTCGCTCTCGTTGCAGCCGAAGGTACGTTTATCCAGGGTCAGGGTATTGAGGTTGCTGACCCGGGCCGCCACAGGGGAAGGTTTGCCGTAGCTGAGCCCGTAGCCATAGGGGAAGAGCGGTGCGTACTCACCCGCTGGATCCTGCTCGAAGGCTGGACGCTGCCAGCCCGGGATATGGGTGGGCGTGTGATTGATGGTGGTGGCGCACTTGCTGAAGGGCCACGAGAAGGAGAGGCGTCCCTGGAAGTCATGGGCCACCTTGCCCTTGGCATCCCTGAACAGCAGATCGGTGATCCCCTCCCCCTCGGTGCCCGGCAGCCAGGCGGCGACAAAGGCGGAAGAGAGATTGAGCTCCTCGTTGACGTAGAGCGGACGTCCGGAGAAAAGCACGGTCACCACGGGGATGCCGGCCGCCTTCAGCCGCTTGAGGGTCAACAGGTCCTCGTGATAGCTGCTCTTGAGATCCCCATAGGCAAGGGTTTTGTTGTCAGGAATGTCGCCGAACCACTCGGCATAGGGATCCTCCCCCATGACCAGGATGGCGACATCGGGCTTGGCTCCCGCAAACTCACCGGATCCCGTGCTCACCTGCACATGATCCGCACCGACGGTGGCGGTCACCGCATCCAGCACGCTCTGGGCACCGGGGAAATCACCGCGCCCGTTTTCGCTGCCTTGCCAGGTCAGGCTCCAGCCCCCCACCTGCTTGCCCAGATCATTGGCGGCGCTCCCAGCCACCAGCACCCGGCTCTGCCGGCTCAGGGGCAGGATCCTGCCCTCGTTCTTGAGCAGCACCAGCGACTTGCGTACCGCCTCCCGGGCCAGCGCCTTGTGCGTCACGGCACCAAGTTCACCCTGCTTGCCCGCCAGCTCACGGGCCGATGGCATGGGTTTCTCCCACAGCCCGGCCCGCATCTTGACCCGCAGGATACGCGTCACGGCATCGTCGATCCGGCTTATCGGGATCTGCCGGCTCGCCACGCCATCGAGCAGGCTCTGGCGAAACTCCATCCAGTCCTTGCGCGCCGTGACCATGAAGATGTCGACCCCGGCCAGCACCGCAGGCAGGCAGCTCCCCATGGTGCAACCGGCGATCTCGCTGTGACCGTTCCAATCAGAGACGACAAGGCCATCAAAGCCCATCTTGCCCTTGAGCACGTCGGTCAGCAGATAGCGGCTGCCGTGCAGCTTGCCGTTGTACTCAACCCCGTCTTCTGGCAGCACGTCGCGGTTGAGCTCGTTGTGCCAGCTGTTGAACGAAGCCATGACCACCTGGGCACCGGCATCCAGCCCCGAGAAGTAGCCCACCGCGTGCAGGTTGCGCAGGTCCTCTTCCGAATAGAAGTTCTGACCCCGGTCGACCCCGTTCAGGGTACCGCCGTCCCCCACGAAGTGTTTCACGTTCGAGATGACATGGCGCTGGCCGCGCAGATCCGTCGCGGAACCTTGCAGGCCACGCACCATCTCGCCGGCATAGTGATAGACGATGGCGGGATCTTCGGAATAGCCCTCATAGGTCCGGCCCCAGCGATCATCCCTGGGCACCGCCACCGTCGGGGCGAAGGTCCAATCCAGCCCGGTGGCGGCCACTTCCCGCGCCGTCACCTGGCCGATACGGTAGATGAGATCCGGATCCCGCGCCGCCCCCAGGCCGATATTGTGCGGGAAGAGGGTCGCCGCGAAGACGTTGTTGTGGCCGTGCACCGCATCGGTCGCCCACATGAAGGGGATGCGATACCCCCTGCCCTCAAAGCCCGCTTCCGCCGCCTGCCAATAGGTGTCGGCCTGGTGTGCCCAGTCCTGGGCCGACGCGTGTTTGTTGTTGCCGGGCCAGCCACCCCCCCCGTTGAGGACGGAGCCAATCTTGTAGCGCGTCACCTCCTCAGGTGTCACTTCACGAAAGTCGGGCTGGATCATCTGGCCAACCTTCTCCTCCAGGGTCATCCGGGAGAGCAGAGCCTGGATCTGGCGCTCCATCCCCTCGTCCCTGGCAATGGCGCTGTGGATCTGCGGCCAGGTGGAAAAATAGGGCATGGTCGACAACTCATCCGCCATCCCGGCACTCCAGATGCCGCACCCCACGAATAGGCAGGTCATAGACCTGGTGAGACCTGTAGTTTTACGCATTTTCCTTATGACTCTCCGGATGTTCTCGTTCATCGCCTGGACTCATCGTTCATGGCGAGTCGTCTTGAAAAACAGTCGAATTTGAAATCGATTGCAAGAATATTAAATGGTAAACAGAAATCTCTTCGTCATTCCAGCAGTATCTTTGTCATGCCATGACAAAGATCCCGCTGAAAGAGAAAATAGTGATGCAACTCACAAACTCGGGGGCGTGTCTCATCAGCAGAATACCCAGGAAGGAACAGAGAGAAGGGGTAGACTCATTGCAGGAAGATCAACAAAGTAAAATCAAAACAATGATTTAAATGCAGCCAATCACGTTGACTTGCCGCATGAGCTTCCTGGAACGACACCGATATGGCCAAACGGCTGGGGAGTCAGAGGAATGTTGAAAGGATTCAATTGAATTCAATTCAAGTGCATGAATATATCAATAAACGAAAATTTGCCGTCTCCATCACATTTCATAAAAGCAAACTTGATCTGCCAAAAAATTTACTGTTACCTGAATCGTGAAATCGATTTCCACTCAAGGATTGTGTGTGAATCTTGACAGTGAAATGCGGGCCGCAGGATGACTCGGTCATTTTCTGCGTGAGTGCGAAAATCGACGCCATTATTTCCGTCTGTGATCAAAGGGGTAACAATGAAAACATCTCGGCTTAGTGCCCTGACGCTTGCCATGTCTTGCGTCATTGGCTTGCATGGCTGCTCCCTGCCCAGCGCAGGAGCATCTGGTTCAGCGACCTCCTCGGCATCTGCCGGGCCTGTGGGTGAATTGCTGACCAATGGGGGCTTCCAGGGAACCGATGGATGGTGGACGGCCGGGGGGACCCTGAACGCCGAGAACCAGATGGGCTGTATCACCTTCACCGAGTCGGGCTCCAATCCCTGGGATGTCATCCTGGGTCAGTCCAATCTCGGCCTGGTGCAGGGGCAAACCTACAAACTCCATTTCACTGCCATGGCCAAGAGCGACATCAACGTCAAGGCCCTGATCCAGCATGATGGCGCCCCCTACACCAACTACATGGTGCAGGACCTCGCCCTCGGCAGCACGCCCAAACCGTTCGATATCCAGTTCACACCTTCTGCCACTGACGAGAAGACCCAGTTCCAACTTCAGATGGGCACCCAGACACCGACCACTGTCTGTATCGGTGAAGCCACGCTATCGGGCCCCTCCTTGATCAAGAAATCGGAGCTGGGCAGCGTGCGCGTCAACCAGGTCGGCTATCTGAGCAAGGCTCTGAAACGGGCGACCATCGCCACCGACAGCAAGGACGCGCTCCCCTGGACCCTGCGCAATGCCCAGGGTGAGACCATCGCGGAAGGCAAGACCACGCCCTTTGGCCTGAATGCCGCATCCGGCGAGAACGTGCAGATTGCCGACTTCAGTCAGGTCACCACCCCGGGCACCGGCCTGGTACTGGAGGTCGCCGGCCAGAAGAGTCATCCGTTCAGCATCGGCGATGACATCTATCACACCATGAAATTCGATGCCCTCTCCTTCTTCTATCAGCAGCGTAGCGGCATCGACATCGAAGCCAAATATGTCCAGCGCCCCGACCTTGCTCGCCCGGCAGGACACAAGCCCGAGAACGTAACCTGCTTCAACAAGCAGGACGCCAAGGGCAACCAGTGGCCTGGCTGTGACTTCACGCTGGATGTGACCGGCGGCTGGTACGACGCTGGCGATCAGGGCAAGTACGTGGTCAACGGTGGGATCTCGGTATGGACCTTGATGAACCTTTATGAACGGGAGCAGCTGGCGAAAGAGGGTGACAAGAGCGCCTTTGCCGACGGCAAGGTCAAGATCCCGGAACAGCACAACGGCTACAACGATCTGCTGGACGAGTCCCGCTGGATGATGGAGTTCTTCCTCGCCATGCAGGTGCCCGAAGGCAAGAAGGCCTGGGTGCCGGTAGGCGATCAGTCCAAGCAGCTCGACAGCCTGAAACTGACCGAGATCGATGCCTCCGGCATGGTCTTCCACAAGGTCGCCGACGAAGCCTGGACCGGGATGCCGCTCCCGCCCCACAAGGATCCACAACCCCGTTTCCTGAGCCACCCCAGCACGGCTGCGACTCTGAACCTGGCGGCCACCGCCGCCCAGTCTGCTCGCGTATGGAAAGATCTGGATCCGGCCTTCGCACAGCGCAGCCTGCAGGCAGCGGAACGAGCCTGGAAGGCGGCCAACCGCCATCCGGACGTCTATGCCTATGACAACTTTGTGGGATCCGGTCCCTATGATGACACCAACCTGAAGGACGAATTCTACTGGGCTGCCGCCGAGTTGTTTGCCACCACCGGCAAAGCCGAGTACAAGCAGGCCGTTCAGCAGTCCCCTCTCTATCTGGCCGCCCCCAAGGGGGATCGCAGCGCAAGTGGTGATCTCTACTGGCAGGATCTCAGCAGCGCAGGGACCATCACGCTGGCCATGGTGCCCAACAAACTGGGAAAACAGGAAGTGGAGAAGGCGCGCGCCGCTATCATCGCCGCAGCTGACGGCTACCAGAAGAGCGTGGCGACGGAGGGTTACCTTATCCCCTATCAGGCGACCGAATACCCCTGGGGCTCCAACTCCAACCTGATGAACCGCAGCATCTTCCTCGGGTTGGCCCATGACTTCACGGGAGAGCGCAAATACCTGCAGGCCATGTCCGATGCCATGGACTATGTGCTCGGCCGCAACCCCCTCGACCAGTCCTATGTGTCGGGCTACGGCAGCCGTCCGCTGAAGAATCCGCACCACAGGTTCTGGGCTCACCCCATCGACCCCGCGTCTCCCCTGGTTCCGCCAGGTGTACTCTCGGGCGGGCCGAACTCCATCAACTTCAGCGATCCCGTTGCCTCCACCCTCAAGGGCAAGTGTACCGGCCAGACCTGCTGGAAAGATGAGATTGGTGCCTGGACGCTGAACGAGGTCACCGTCAACTGGAATGCCCCCTTCTTCTGGACGGTCAGCGTACTGGATGAAGGTGGATTGACCCGCTGATCACCCTTCCAATGCTCCGTCCCCGTGACGGAGCATTGTTTTACTCCCCTGCCGTTCTTGCCCAGGACAGCTCCCGCACCTGTCGCCGCCCTCCACTCTACGTTTTCCGTTTCCCTTTTCCGTCATCATTCAGAGGCTGACGGCAGCAGAACCCTCTCTTATCGATCATTTCATTGCATCTGACCGCACCTTCGCAACCCTGCCTTTACATGTCCGTCTCTTGGCCACCTTATTTGCGCATCCACTTGATCCCTCATTTGCCATCAGATCTGCTGACGCCATCTGGGCATCACCGGCTCCCCGCCTCTTCTACAGTGCCCCCCCGCGCGAAGAAGGCGGGAAAGAAGGATACCCGGCTCCTGAATCGGGTTTCGTGACCCTCAGCGAGCACCACAAGGCAACCCCAGGCTGAGCCCGCCATCTGAGCAAGACACTGTACAGAGCCCCTTAGCCGACACCATGACCCCCTGCCACCAGGGGGTGAAGGATCACGGCAATGGGCTCGGTTACCCGGGGTTGCTGGCATGGGCGCCGGATCGGCACCATGCAGAAAGCGCCCCCTGCATCATGCAGGGGTCCAGGAGCAGCATGAAAACCACGACAAACTTGAAATCGATATTTCAACAATCCAAGTCGAACAAACATGGCGAAAGCCACATCACAAAAACAACGCCAATTTATTGATAAATAACGATATTTTATCTACACCGCCTTATATGAAATATCCATCAAGTGATCGCGATCACAATTACAAAACCCGATTCGTGAAATCGATTTCCCGTTTTATTGCATCGATCTATAGTGAGCCCAGCTTAATAACTGAGGAATGATCATGAAAAAAATCATGTTGTGCTGCTCTGCCGGGATGTCCACCAGCCTGCTGGTGAAAAAAATGCTGGTAGAAGCCGAAAAACGGGGCCTGGCTGCCGAGATCAAGGCTTTTGGCGCATCGGAGTTCGATGACCAGATGCCCCATTACCAGGTGGTCTTGCTGGGACCGCAGATCAAGTACATGCAACCGGAGTTGCAAGCCAAGGCGGCGGCTCACGGCATCAAGGTACAACCTATCGACATGATGGATTACGGCATGCAGCGCGGCGACAAGGTGCTGGACTACGCCCTCTCCCTGATTGGTTAAGCGTGCTCACAAGGAAGGACACACACTATGAGTTCACTCTATGGGATGCTGGTCAAGTTGATCGAACAACGGATCGGCCCATTGGCAGGAAAACTGGGCCAGCAACGCTATGTTCTGGCCATCCGTGACGGTTTTATTGCCGCGCTGCCGTTCATGATCGTCGGCAGCTTCATGCTGGTCTTCATCTTCCCACCCATCTCCAGCGAAACCACCTGGGGCTTTGCCAGAGCCTGGCTCGATTTTTCCAACACCTATCGTGCCGAACTCATGTTGCCCTTCAACATGAGCATGGGGCTGATGACGGTCTTCATTTCGGTGGGCGTCGCATCCAGCCTGGCCAAGCAATACTCCCTGGACCCCATCACCACAGGTCTACTCTCCCTGATGTCGTTCATGCTGGTGGCGGCGCAATATAAAGACGGCACCATCTCCACCCAGTATTTCTCCGGTCAGGGCATCTTTACCGCTCTTATTTGCGCCATCTATTCGACCGAGGTCTACGCCTGGCTCAAGCGCAACAACATCACCATCCGTCTGCCCGAGCAGGTGCCGATGGGAGTGGCGCGCTCCTTCGAGGTGCTGATCCCGGTCCTGGCGATTATCCTGACCCTGCACCCCTTCAACATGCTGCTGCAGGAAACCACTGGCATGATCCTGCCCGAGGCGATCATGTCCATGCTCAAACCGCTGGTGGCGGCTTCCGACAGCCTGCCTGCCGTCTTGCTGGCGGTGCTGTTGTGCCAGATCCTCTGGTTTGCCGGCATCCACGGCACCATGATCGTCACCGGCATCATGAACCCCTTCTGGATGGCAAACCTGGCCAGCAACCAGGCCGCATTGGCCGCCGGCCAAGCCATTCCCCACACCTTCCTGCCCGGTTTCTGGGATCATTTCCTCTTTATCGGCGGCGTGGGCTCCACCTTGCCACTGGCATTCCTGCTGATGCGCAGCCGTGCCGTGCACCTGCGCACCATAGGGCGAATGGGCGTGGTCCCCGGGTTCTTCAACATCAACGAGCCTATCCTGTTTGGTGCTCCCATCATCATGAACCCGGTCTTCTTCCTGCCCTTCATCCTGGTGCCGGTGATCAACGCCATCCTGGCCTGGTTCGCGGTGGATCTGGGTCTGGTTGAGAAGGTCGTGATGCTGACCGCATGGACCACACCGGCCCCCATCGGCGCCTCCTGGGCGACCAACTGGGCCTTCAGTCCGGTCATCATGTGCTTCATCTGCATGGGGATCTCCGCCCTGATGTATTACCCCTTCGTGCGGGCTTACGAACGCACCCTGCTCAAGCAGGAAGCCGAGACGGCTGAAGCGGAAGAAGCCGCCAGATCAGAAAAAGCAGACACAATCACACCGATTCAGAGTCAGGCGTAAGCGCCAGGCGTGCGGGCGCCACGCCGCCTGCACGCCGGTCATCAAGAGGAAACTGCAATGCAATATACATTCCCCGAAGGCTTCTGGTGGGGTAGCGCCTCGTCGGCCGCACAATCGGAAGGAGCTGCCAATATGGGCGGCAAGGCACCGACCATCTGGGATCACTGGTTCGAGACGGAGCCACACCGTTTCCACGGTCAGGTTGGCCCGGCCAACACCTCCACCTTCTACGATCGTTATCGTGAAGACATCGCATTGATGGAACAGATTGGCCACAACAGCTTCCGCACATCCATCTCCTGGGCCAGGTTGCTGCCGGATGGCCACACCGTCAATCAGGAGGCCGTCGACTTCTACAACAAGGTTATCGATGAGCTGCTGGCCAAGGGGATCAAACCCTTCATCGGCCTGTTCCACTTCGACATGCCGATGTACTGGCAGGAGCAGGGGGGCTGGGAGAGCCGCGAAACCGTGGCGGCCTATGCCGAGTACGCAGCGCTCTGCTTCAAACTGTTCGGTGATCGCGTCGCCTGCTGGATGACCTTCAATGAACCCGTTGTGGTAGTGGAAGGAGGGTATCTGTATGACTTCCATTACCCGAACCAGATGGACTTCAAACGGGCAGCCCAGGTGGCCTATCACATGATGCTGGCCCACAGTCTGGCGGTGAAGCGTTATCGCACACTCTCCCTGCCCGGCCAGATCGGCATCGTCCTGAACCTGACCCCCTCCTATCCGCGATCTTCAAACCCGGCAGACTTGAAGGCCTCGTTCATTGCCGACCTGTTCTTCAACCGCGCCTTCCTCGATCCTGCGGTGAAGGGGGTTTATCCCCAGGAGCTGATCGATATCCTGCGCGAGCACGATCAGATGCCCGTGGTGCAAAGCGGCGACTGCGAACTGCTGGCCGCCGGCAAGATCGATCTGCTCGGCATCAACTACTACCAGCCGCGGCGAGTGAAGGCACGCATGACGGCCATCAACCCGGACTCCCCTTTCCTGCCTGACTGGTTCTTCGAGAATTACGAGATGCCAGGCCGAAAAATGAACCCTTATCGCGGCTGGGAAATATATGAGCGCGGTATTTATGACATATTGATCAACCTGCGCGACAACTATGGAAATATCCCAAGCTATATCTCCGAAAATGGTATGGGTGTCGAAGGGGAGCACAGATTTATTGGTGAAGATGGTCAGGTAAAAGACGATTATCGTATCGACTTCATTCGCGGCCACCTCCAGTGGATTCATACCGCCATTGCCGAAGGAAGTAATTGCCGTGGTTATCACCTGTGGACCTTTATTGACAACTGGTCCTGGATGAATGCCTACAAGAACCGTTATGGATTCATCAACCTTGATTTGGAAAGCCAGCAGCGCACCGTCAAGAAAAGTGGTGAATGGTTCGCCAACGTCTCTCGTAATAATGGATTTTAAGGAGTCATAAATGATGGATCTTGAAGAAGCAGTCATGGGCATCATCGTCAATGCCGGCCAATCTCGCAGTCTCTGTTTCGAAGCCCTGCGTCAGGCTCGTGCTGGCCAGTTCAGCGAAGCGGATGCCTTGCTGCTCCAGGCCACCGACGCGGGGAAGGCTGCCCATGCCGTACAAACCAAACTGATTGAAGCCGATGAGGGCGAAGGCAAGACCAAGATGACACTGGTCATGGTACATGCCCAGGATCACCTGATGACCTCCATTCTGTGCCGCGAACTGGCCACCGAACTGGTCGAGATCTATCGCCGCCAAGCCAGCTGATTTTAACTCATCGGATCGGGAGTCCGTGCTTTTGCCACCGTTATATACGGTGGCTTTTTTTATTCTGGTTATACCAGCCAGCCGTCATGTCTTTCATACCTTTTTCAGGCAATTTCAAAAATATGAAACTGTCATGACGCGATACCAGTATAAGTTTCAATATCTGTTTATGGCTATTCTAATGCTGCTTGTAGTCATCAATAAAACACTCATTAATAAACACACAGGAATGTGGATAATATGCGTAAACTTGGACTGATGTCAGTATTGCTGATGGCGGGAGGATTATATTCCACTCAGGCATCGGCATGGTGGTGGAGCAATCAGGATTGGCAGGTCTCTGATGGTTGGCGCAATGGCGGGTCAGAATTCGACTGTACCTGGCGCGCCGCCAACGTCTGGATGGAGTCCGGCACGGCCATCCTCCATGCGAAATCCGACAAAGGAAACAAGAGCTGTGCTGAACTGCGAACCTACAACTACACCCGCAAGGGTCGTTATGAGGTGCAGATGCAGGCAGGATCGGTGCCCGGCACCATCAGCTCCTTCTTTACCTATACCGGAGATGCAGGCACCAGCTCTCACTATGAAGTCGACATCGAGCTGATGGGGGGCACCAACCTGCTCCATACCAACGTCTGGATCCAGGGGCGTCAGTATCCCCAGGACATCGACCTGGGCAAGTACGGTATCTCCATCTGGAACATGGAGCGCTACGCCTTCAACATCGACGAGGCGGGAGTCACCTGGCAGGTCTTCAGCCGTACCCAGAACAAATGGGTGAGCGTGCGCCGCGAGAGCCGCCCCGTCACCAGCTGGATGCAGACGTTTGTAAATAACTGGATCAGCGCCAACCCGAGCTTCCCGCCCAGCTCCTACAACGGCCAGCCCGTCTACGCCAAATACAAGTACGCCAATGTGACGCCCTGGGAGTGATTGCGATGGTCAACTAAATCCGGGCACACGGCGGCATACCCAAAACCGAAGACACAAAAAAGCCCAACTGAATAAATCAGTTGGGCTATATAGATGGCGGAGGAGGTGGGATTTGAACCCACGGATGGTCGCCCATCGCCGGTTTTCAAGACCGGTGCATTCAGCCGCTCTGCCACCCCTCCGCAGCAGTGCGACGCATATTACCCATGCCCCCAGCCCTTGTAAATCCCCACTCCGTTTGTTTGCCCATTTATTGGGCTATCTGGCGCACAAAACCGGCAAAACCGCTGCAAACCGTGCTTTTTCAAGCGGATGGCTTGACTTGAAAACAGACTCACCCACTATAGGGGCCACTACCACATCCCCAGCAAGATGGACTTATGAGAATCAAACATGCCCTGTTCGCCGCCCTGACCGGCGCGACCCTGCTTGTGGCGCCCGTGCAGGCGAGCGAGCTGACCAAGAGCGATGTCGAGCAGATCGTGCGCGACTATCTGGTCAAGAATCCGGAGATCCTGGTCGAGATGTCCAACGCCCTGCGTGCCAAGCAGGAGAGCCAGCAGGCCGAGAACGACAAGACGCTGATAGAAGCCCATGCCAAGCAGCTCTTCGCCAACCAGGATCCCGAGAGCGGCAATCCCAAGGGCAGCCTGACGGTGGTGGAGTTCTTCGACTACAACTGCGGCTACTGCAAGCGCGCTCATCCCCTCATTCAGCAACTGCTCTCTGAGGACAAGGAGATCCGCTACATCTACAAGCAGTTCCCCATCCTGAGCGAAACCTCCTACTACGCCGCCCGCGCGGCGCTGGCGGTGAAGCTCGGCCAGCCCGACAAATACCAGGCCTTCCACGACAAGCTGTACGCCCATCAGGGGCCCCTCTCCGACGAAGCCCAGGTGAAAGACGTCGCCAGGGCAGCCGGCGTGGACTGGAGCAAGGTAGAGGCGAAGATCAAGGACGGCAGCATCGATCAGAATCTGGGTACCAACCGGGCGCTGGCCGAAGCCATGGCCATTTCCGGTACCCCGGCCTTTATCATCGGCGATCAGATCCTGCGCGGCGCACCGCGGGATCTGGCCAGCCTCAAGGCCATCATCAAGGATGTCCGCGCCGGCAAGAGCATCCAGTAACCCGCGCATTGTTCATGAAAAAACGCCCCGGCATGCCGGGGCGTTTTGCTATTCAGGCTGCAAACCATCAGGCCTGATGGGCCGTCGCGAGAAACTGTCAGCAAGGCGAAGAGCAGCGCAGGGACCCGAGTTTATATGAATAAATGAGGTTTCCGAGCAGCCCATGACCCTTGATCACGGCTTCGCAGCAGGGCCATAACCGTTCGGGTTCTGACTTTGCCAGCGCCAGGTATCGATCATCATCTGCTCCAGCCCCCGCTCGGCCTGCCAGCCCAGCTCATCACGGGCCAGGGCCGGTTCAGCCCAGCACTCGGCGATGTCGCCGGGGCGACGGGGCTTGATCTGGTAGGGAATGGCACGGCCACTGGCTGCCTCGAACGCCTTGACCATCTCCAGCACGGAATAGCCCTGACCGGTGCCGAGGTTATAGGTGAAGACGCCGGTATCACTCTTGATGCGGGCCAACGCTTTGAGGTGACCGATGGCGAGATCCACCACGTGGATATAGTCGCGCACCCCGGTGCCGTCCGGGGTCGGATAGTCGTTGCCAAAGACCCCCAGCTCCTTGAGCTTGCCCACGCCGACCTGACTGATGTAAGGCAGCAGGTTGTTGGGGATGCCGTTGGGATCTTCACCGATGAGGCCGCTCTCGTGAGCCCCCACCGGGTTGAAGTAGCGCAGCAGCACGATGGCCCAGCGAGGATCGGATTTGGAGAGGTCACGCAGGATCTCTTCGACCATCAGCTTGGAGCGGCCATAGGGATTGGTGGCGCTGGTGGGGAAATCTTCCCGCAGCGGTACCGAGGCCGGATCCCCATAGACGGTGGCCGAGGAGCTGAACACCAGCCGGAACACGCCGGCCCTGGCCATCTCTTCGCACAGCACCAGGGTGCCGGTCACGTTGTTCTGATAGTAGGTAAGCGGGATCTGGCCGGATTCCCCCACCGCCTTGAGGCCGGCGAAGTGGATCACGGATGCTATCTTGTGTTCGGCAAACAGCCGCTGCAGGCAGGCTCTGTCCAGAATGTCCCCTTCCACGAAGGTGACCGGCTTGCCGGTGATCCGCTCGACCCGTTTGAGCGATTCGGGGGAAGCGTTGGAGAGGTTGTCCAGTACTACGACCTGCTGCCCGGTACCAAGCAGCTCGACCAGGGTGTGGGAACCGATGTAACCGGCTCCCCCCGTCACCAGAATTGTCATTTTTTATCCCGTACTTTGCTGAAACTGGGGTTGAGTCTACCCGCACGACCCGCCCGGGAAAAGCTCGGGATACCAATGACGCCCGTCAGTACTCCAGGCTCACATCCCCTCTGGCGGTGCAGGAACAGGCCAGCGCCACCCCGTTCTCGAGATCTTGCGCGCTCAGGGTCATCACGCTCTGGCGCTCGATTTCGCCTTCCGTGGTGCAGCGACAGGCGCCGCACACCCCGGCGCGGCAAGCGGCCATCATGGTCTCCCCCGCCCCCTCCAGTGCTGCCAGCAGGGTCTGGCCAGGCAGTATCTTCACTTTCTTGCCGCTCTTTTTCAGGGTCAGCCAGAAGTGGTCGCTATCGGCCGCAACTGGCGCCGCGCCCGATGTAACAGCAGGCAGACCGAATGACTCCTGGTGCAACTGTGCTGCCGGCAGTCCCAGCTCCGCCAGCATGGTGCAGACGGCGGTCATGTAGGGGGCTGGGCCACACAGATAGACATGGCGGCTCAAGAGATCCGGCGCCAGTTCCTTGAGCATCCCCGGTGTGAGCCGGCCAACCCAGGGATGAGCCGTTGGCGCCTCTTCCCCTACTTTCTCCAGCACTAAAGCATGGCGCACACCGGCATGAGCCTCGGCCAATGAAGCCAGTTCTCTCGCGAAGATCACATCCCCGGGGGTTCTGGCGCTGTGAATAAAGCGGATATCGGCGTCTGGCCGCTTGGCGAGCTCGTCCCGCAGCATGGCCCACATGGGGGTGATGCCGGAGCCGGCGCTGAGCAGCAGCGGCCGCTCGCAGGGCAAGGCAGTCAGGTGGAAGTCGCCGAAGGGGCCGTCTACCCGGATCTCGTCCCCCACTTGCAGGCTCTGGTGCAGATGGTGAGAGACCAGCCCCACATCCTTGATGGTGACCTGCCAGAAAGGATCCTGCGGGCTGGAGGAGAGGGTGTAGGCGCGGCAGTGGGGCTGGCCGTCAATCATCGTGTGCAGGGTGACGCACTGGCCGGCCAGCACGGGGGGCAGGTCGCCAGCCAGGGGTTCAAATTGCCAGCTCGCCACGTCGTGGGTCTCTACCCGGCGGGCTATACAGCGCAGGCTCAAAGAGGTGGAGGTCATCGCAAGGCTCCTCTTGCTCGGAAATAGCGTTGAAAAAAGGCGAGCCATCAGGCTCGCCAAAGGCTTACAACATGCTGAGCGTGTAAGGCTGTGTCTTTGCTCAGGCCGCCAGGATCTCGGCGAGATCCGCGTCTGCCGTGGTGGTGCCTTTCAGGCCAAACTGCTCCTCCAGCACCTTGAGCAGGGCCGGGGTGAGGAAGGCCGGGGCGGTCGGGCCGGTGCGGATGTCCTTCACGCCGAGTGCAAGCAGGGTGAGCAAAATGACGATGGCTTTTTGCTCGAACCAGGAGAGCACCAGGGTCAGGGGCAGATCGTTGACGCCGCACTCGAACGCGTCGGCGAGCGCCAGGGCCAGCTGGATGGCGGAGTAGGCATCATTGCACTGACCCACGTCCAGCAGACGCGGAATACCACCGATGTCGCCGAAGTCGAGCTTGTTGAACTTGTACTTGCCGCAGCCCAGGGTCAGCAGCAGGCTGTCCTGCGGGATCGCCTTGGCAAACTCGGTGTAGTAGGCGCGCTCGGCACGGTCACCGTCACAGCCACCGACCAGGAAGAAGTGGCTGATTTCACCAGCCTTGACCTTGTCGATCACCGCCGGGGCGGCCTGCATCAGGGCGTCGCGGGCAAAGCCGATGGTGATGAAGTGCTCGAGCTCAACGTGCTTGAAGCCTACCAGCGCTTGCGCCTTGGCGATCACGGCAGAGAAATCTTCCCCTTCCAGATGAGTCACGCCCGGCCAGCCGACGATGGAGCGAGTGAAGATGCGATCCGAGTAGTTGCCCACGTTCGGGTCGATGATGCAGTTGGAGGTCATCACCACGGCGCCCGGGAAGTTGGCAAACTCCTTCTGCTGGTTCTGCCAGGCAGAGCCGTAGTTGCCCACCAGGTGCGGGTACTGCTTGAAGAAGGGGTAGGCCAGGGCCGGCAGCATCTCGCCATGGGTGTAGACATTGATGCCGGTGTCCCTGGTCTGCTCCAGGATGAGCTTGAGATCCACCATGTCGTGACCGGAGACCAGAATGCACTTGCCCGGAACCGGAGTGACGCGAACCTGGGTCGGCTCGGGGTGGCCGAAGGCGGTGGTTTCACCGAGATCCAGCATCTCCATGATCTTGAAGTTGAGCAGGCCAATGTCCATGGCGCACTTGAACAGGGGATCCAGATCGCTCGGATCCGTACCGAGCCAGCTCATGATGCGATGGAATTCGGCGGCTACCCCAGCATCCTGCTGATCCAGCACCCGGGCGTGCTCCATGTAGGCGGCTGCACCCTTGAGGCCGTAGAGGCAGAGCAGGCGCAGCCCCATGATGTCTTCGTTGACTTCGTTCTTGCCGCGGTTGACCGCGGTCTGCGGCGCCTGGGCCAGCTGGGCCAGCAGATCGGCACCCGGCTCGAAACGGGCGGCAGCGGGCAGTGCATCGGCCTGCACCGCCAGCGGTGCCAGCTTGGCGGCCAGTTGCTGGCGATAGGCCAGCGCCTGGTTGACGTAGGCGACGATGCGAGCGGAGTCGAAGTTGACGTTGGTGAGGGTGGCAAAGAACGCCTTGGGCACGAAAGCGTCTATTTCGCTGTCGACGATGCCGTGCTCGCGGGCCGCCAGGGCCCAGGCGCTGAGCCCTTGCAGGGTATAGATCAGCACATCCTGCAGGTCGGAGGTTTCCGCCGTCTTGCCGCACATGCCTTGTGCATAGGCGCAGCCGTTGCCTGCCGGGGTACGAATAGTCTGTTCACATTGCACACAAAACATCATGTCTCTCCTAATTGGACATTTCAGTTATCTGTTTTGTGGCGATTCTATTCCCCTCCTGGAAAACTTAATAGGCATTCAATTTACCAATTAACATTTCATTGATGCAGATCAAATAGAAAAAAGCCGCCCAAATCGGGCGGCAAGCGGGTGGGAAATCAAGGAGAGACAACTCGGGTGTGCAACAACAGGGGCAATGATACGGGCCGGAGCATGGGCAGCCGGCCCCAGGTTCATCAGGCCAGATAGGCGCGCAGCATCCAGACCAGTTTTTCCTGCTGCTGCACATAGTCGGAGAGGATGGATGCAGTCCCTTCATCACCGGCATCGGCGGCCTGACCCAGGATGCGGCGCTGGGCAACCAGCAGTTCGCGGAAGCTCGCCAGCAGGGATCCCACGCAGGCACGACCGTCATGCAGCCCCTTCTGCTCGGGGATGGCGGACACCTGGATGTAGTCGCTGAAGCTGTGCAGGGGCACGCCATCCAGGGTCAGAATGCGTTCGGCCAGGGCATCGACTTTCAGCAGCAGGTCGTTGTAGATCTCTTCGAATTTCAGGTGCAGCTCGAAGAACTGGTTGCCGCGGATGTTCCAGTGGAAGCCACGGACGTTCATGTAGAGGATCTGGTAGCTGGCCAGCAGCTTGTTGAGCTCGGCGGCCAGGGCTTGTGATTGAACGGTATCAAGACCAATGGGGCTCTTCATGATTCACCTCCAGGTGGTAAGCATTATCGGGAACGGAGTCAGTTTATCCAGAAGCAGACTCAAAGGACAATCGTCTGTGCCTTGCCGATCCATAGCCAATGGCTATCGTCAGCAAAAAATGCACCGGCTTTCATTGCTCAAGCCGTTCGATATAGAGGATCACCTCGCCGAGATGAATGCCGAACTTGCTGATCTTCGCGCGGTTGATCAGGCGATCGTCGTCCAGCAGATACATCCAGTCATCAAAGCTCACCCTCACCACGCTCTCATCCGGCAGTGCCAGATCGAGTTGATAACGCCAGTTGAGGGCAAAGCCCTCTGTCTTGCCTACCGCCTCCCCCACCACGTCTGAAGCCGTGCCGCGCCAGTGGCCATCCGCCCCCTTGCTCAAAAACCAGGTGCGGGTCTGCCGACGGCCATCATCGAAGTAGAACTGCTCGAACAGCTCCCCCTTGCCCTCTCGCCAGTGCCCCTGCATCTCGACCCGAAAGCGACTGGTCACTTCGCCGCTGCGGTCCGTCACCAGGCCGTGGGCCATCAGCTTGCCATTGAAGAAACGGGCGAGATCCCAGCCCGGCCGGGAGCCGCGATAATCATCAAGACCCGCGCCGCAACCAGAGAGCCACAGCAGGGGCAGCAACCAGGCAAGACGCCACCAGGAAGAGAATTTCATGGAATACTCCATCAGGATTGGCCGCGCAGGCGGCGGGTCAGGGCGGGATCCCGGCTGTCGTCAGTCAGCCAGATGGCAAGAAACGCGGGGGCGAAGGCGGGATCATCAAGAGAGCCAAGGAGGCGATCTCGCAACCAGAAGTGGCCCGTGCCTTGCTCGTCCACATAAAAAACAAGCTTGTCGCCGGGGGCGACATCCGGCCAGAGCGTGGCCAGTCGAGCCAGCCAGCGTTGGCGCTCACTCTCGCTGCCAAGGCCGAGCCGCTGCCACTCGGCGGCGGTCGCCTCCAGCAGATCCTGGCGCTCGATGGCCCTCGCGTAGGTAATGCTGAGGGCCTGCGGGTAGCGCCCCGGCTGATAGCGACCGCTCTCGCTGTAGAGGGTGGCGTCATAGAGCTTGAACCAGAGCCAGCGCATCTCCCCCTGTCCCACGGTACGCAGCCCCTGCCAGGGGGCGGCAACGCTCTGGGCGGTCGCAAACAGTGGCAGGCTCAAGGCCGCCAGCAGCAGACTAGTTCCACCCCATGTGCCAACGGGCGGGATCCTCCAGTTCATGCCAGTCCATCTCCTGTTCCTGCAGGGTGTTGATATCCTGCATCACCACGCTCGCCAGATGCCCCTGGGCATCGCGCTGGCAGGCCACCACCAGGTAGAAACGCTCGGCCAGCTCGCACTGGCCATCCCTGGTCCACTTGGAAAACAACAAGGTGTCGGTCGAAAAGGTGTTCATCTCGTCTCACCCTCCAGCTTGACCGTTACCCACAGGAGTACGGGTAACCACCACATCCAGATCACCGCCAGCAGCACTGCGCTTGTCCAGATGCCCCAGGGTAAGTTTACTGCCCCCATGGCGGCCCCCGCCATATAAGAGGAGGCGCCCCCTACCATGCCGAACAGCCCCTGTTGCCAGCGCGGCAAGAGGCGAAGCCAGGGAAGGCCGTGGGAGAGGGTCAGGGCGAAACCGCACCAGAGCAGCAACAGCCAGAGCGGAAAACCGGACGGAAAGTGAAACAGGCCGAGGCGCCAGAGCAGGATGTCGAGCAGGCAGCCTGCCAGGGCGACCGGGATGAGGCGCCAGTCCTGCCCGCGGCGGGGGGAGAAGATGAAATGGAGCAGCAGCATCCCGAGCAGCGGGCCCGGTTGCTGCCATCTCACCGCCAGCAACCAGTAGAGGTTGAATCCCAGCAGGTGGGCCCACTGCCACATGATCAGCGACCGTGTGCCGGCAAGTCCCCGGACCAGCCATGGGGCCCCGGCTTGGCGGCCTCCAGTTGCACCAGGCTGATGGCCCGCTCCCAGAATCCCCCTTCACAGTAGGCGAAGTAGAAGTGCCAGAGCCGGATGAAATCCTGGCTGTAACCGAGTTTGGGCAGCTCCGGGGCCAGCGCCAGGAAGCGTTCGCACCAGTGGGCCAGGGTGCGGGCATAGTGGTGGCCGTGATCGTGCAGCCGTACCAGCTGCATGTCGGTCTCCCTCGCCAGCAGACCCGCCATCTGGGAGACGCAAGGCAGGCAGCCTCCCGGGAAGATGTAGCGCTGGATGAAGTCCACCCCGCGCAGATACTGGGCGTGGCGCTGATCGGCGATGGTGATGGCCTGGATCAGCAGGCGTCCGCCGGGCTTGAGCAGGCGCGACAACTGGCGGAAATAGTCGGGCAGGAAGGCGTGCCCCACCGCCTCGATCATCTCGATGGAGACCAGCTTGTCATAGCGTCCCTCCAGCTTGCGGTAATCCTCCAGCAGCAAGGTGATGCGATCCCCCAGCCCCTCCCGCTCGATCCACGCCTTGGCATAGTCGTGCTGGGCCCGGGAGATGGTCGTGGTGGTGACCCGGCAGCCGTAGTGACGGGCCGCATAGACGGCGAGACCGCCCCAGCCGGTGCCTATCTCCAGCAGGTGGTCATCCGGCCCAAGCTCAAGCCGCTCACAGATGGTGCGCAGCTTGGCCTGCTGCCCCTCCTCCAGGGTGGCATCCGGGTGGGGATAGATGGCGCTCGAATACTGCATGTGATCGTCGAGAAAGCCCTGATAGAGGGTGTTGCCAAGGTCATAGTGGGCGGCGATGTTGGCGCGCGAACCGGTCAGGGTATTGCGATTGAACCAGTGGCGCACCTTGTTGAACGGGAAGCTGAGCCAGCCGAGGCGCCGTTCCAGGGCGTCGAGCAGCGGCAGATTGCGGGCCAGCAAGCGCACCAGTGCCACCGGCTCCGGGCTGGTCCAGAGACCCTCCACCCAGGTCTCTCCTGCGGCGATGCTGCCCCCCAGCAGCAGGCGGCGATAAAACGCCGGATCCTGCACCACCAGCTCGGCATGCAGGTCGCTGCCCGCCTTGCCGAAACGGTGGCACTCGCTGCCGTCGTGAAGCACCAGTTGACCCTGCTCAAGGCGCGCCAGCAATTTGAGCAGCAGTTGCTTGGCCCCCTTGTCGATGAAAGAGGCAGAGAGGGTTGATTGAGCAAGTTCCATTAGCGGCTCTCCGAATGGGTCAAGAGTGAGGTCGTTCGGTTGGGATGAACCCGCACCATGGGCTGCTGACAACACCAGGAAGCGGAATTAAACGGGTGTGTCGGCGTCATGGGCGGCTCTCCGGATGGGTGAAGACGGGGGTGCGTTTGATAAAAAGGCGCAGGGCCTGCCAGTAGATCCCGAGCAGCACCTTCAGGGTCATCCAGGGCCAGCGAACCAGCAGCGCCGCCAGCCCCTTGCGCGACAGCGGCGCGCGGCGCAGGGCCAGGGTGGCGTCAAACAGCTTGCTCTCACCGGATACGGGGTGGCTCTCGATATGGATCAGCGCCTCCTCTTTCGGCGCCCGGATGCGCCAGTGGTAGCGCATCCCCAGTCCCATGAAGGGGGAGACATGGAAATCCTTGTCATGGGGGGAGAGCGCCGCCAGATCCAGCAGGTAGTAGTGGCGCTCGTTCCAGGGGGTATTGGAGACCTCCGCCAGCAGGTAGCGGGTCTCCCCCGCCCGATCGCAAAAGTAGAAATTGACCGGGCTGAAATAAAACCCGAGGCAGCGCACGTTGCCAAGGAGCAGCACCCGCCCGCCGGGCTCCGCATCCCCCCCAAGGGCCGCCACCTTGTCCCAGACCGCCTGCTTGAGGGGCCCTTCGCTGCCCCGCAGATAGTCCTCGCGGCGAAACGAGAGCAGTCCGGCCCGCTCCACGGCAAACCAGCGCCCCTGCTCAAGCCCGGGCAGTTCGTCCAGATCCAGCCCCAGCATGAAGAGGCTGTATGAAAAAGCGTGGGCCCTGGGGGCGAAGCGGCGATGGCGCACCGAGCCTTGCCAGATGGCGCTGATCCCCTCCCCCATTCCCTCGTCCCCTTGCGTCAAGGCCGCGGCGCCGCTCATAGCTCGGCCCCGAAGCGTCTGGCCACGTCCAGGGCGCTGCGCACCCCGTCCTCGTGAAAACCGTTGTACCAGTAAGCCCCGCAGAAGTGGGTGCGCTGATGGCCACAGATCTCGCCCCGTCGCTGCTGGGCGGCGATGGAGCCCTGATTGAATACCGGATGATGATAGACGAAACGGCGCAACACCTTGCTCTCGTCCACCCGTCCACGGGGATTGAGGCTGACGCAGAAGGGCGCGGGGGAGCTCACCCCCTGCAGGATGTTCATGTTGTAGCTCACCAGGGGGCGCGCCCCGTCATCCTCACCGAGCTGGTAGTTCCAGCTCGCCCACGCCTTGCGGCGCATCGGCAGGCAGGAGGCGTCGGTGTGCAGCCAGACGTCGTTGGCCTGATAGGGCATGTTCCCGAGGATGGCCCTCTCTGCGTCGCTCGCATCCGCCAGCAGGGCCAGGGCCTGATCGCTGTGACAGGCGAAGATCACCTCGTCAAAATGGGCCTCCTGCCCCTGGCTGGTGACCACGACGCCATCCGCCCCCCGGCGCACCGCCTCCACCGGGGTAGCGAGGCGGATGCGCGACTGCCAGCCCGCCGTGAGCGGCCCTATGTACTCTCGCGAGCCACCCGGGATCACATACCACTGGGGGCGGTTCGCCACCTCCAGCAGCCCGTGGTTGGCGAAAAACCGCAGGAAGAAGCTCAAGGGGAAGGCACGCATGTCCGCCAGGGTGGAGGACCAGATGGCCGCCCCCATGGGCAGGATGTAGTGACGGGCGAAATAGTCGCTGAATTTCCCCGCCTGCAGGAAGTCCCCCAGGGTCAGCTCGGGGGTCAGCTCCCGCTGGCGATGCGCGGCCAGCCAGGTCCGCGCCTCCCGGTTGAAGCGCAGTATCTCGGCGACGAAGCGATAGAAGCGCGGGCTCAGCAGATTGCGGCGCCGGGCGAACAGGGTATCGAGGTTGTGGCCGTTGTACTCCATCCCCTCGGGACTCTTGACCGAGAAGCTCATCTCGGCGGGTTGGCGCCCCACCCCGATGCGCTCCAGCAATTTGAGGAAGTTGGGATAGGTGCGGTCATTGAAGACGATGAAGCCGGTGTCGATGGCATAGTGGCGCCCAGCCTGTTCCACCTCCACGGTGGCGGTGTGGCCTCCCAGGGTCGGCGCCGCCTCGAACAGGGTGATGTCATGCAGCTTGTGGAGCAGAAAACCGGCGGTGAGACCGGAGATACCGGAGCCGACGATGGCGATCTTTTTCTTCATGAAGGGCGTCCTTTCGAAACGAGTGTGCGGCCAAGGCGCAGCCAGAGCCCTGTCGGCAGGGCGCCGAGCAGGCGCAGCAGCCAGATGAAGCGACGGGGAAAGTGGATCTGGTGGCGACCGGCGGCAAGCCCCGTCATGATGGCGCGGGAAGCCTCTTCCACCGTCACCAGGCAGGGCATGGGAAAATCATTCTTGTCGGTGAGCGGCGTCTGCACGAAGCCCGGGCGGATCAGGGTCACCCCGATGCCCTTGCTGGCCAGATCCAGGCGCAACGTATCCGCCAGATAATCGAGAGCCGCCTTGGAGGCGCCATAGGCCTCCGCCCGTGGCAGGGGCAGCCAGCTCACCGAGGAGCTGACGATGGCAAGCCGTCCACCCGCCCCCAGCCGTGGCAGCAAGGCGGCCAGGGCGTTGCCGGTGGCGATGAGGTTGGTCTCGATGACCCGGGCAAACAGGGCGCCGTCAAAGCCTTCTGCCGGATCCATGTATTCACAGTTGCCCGCATTGAGAATGAGCAGGTCGAGGGCGGGCAGGCTCGCGGCCACCCCGGCCATGGCGGCGCTGTCGCGCGCATCGAATCGCAAAGGGGTGATCCCCAGGTCGGCCAGTGCCTGCAAGCGCACCTCGTCCCGGCCACAACCCCACACCTGCCAGCCGGCGCGCCGATAATCCAGCGCCAGCTGGCGGCCGATGCCCGAGGTGGCCCCGGTGATCAGCACCCGGCCGCTCATGTCCCCAGCCTCCCCTTGATGGCCCGTACCACGGGCCCCAGCAGCGGCAACTGCTCGTAGAGCATGGCCCCGAGATCGAAGTAGTCCCGGTGCAGGCACACCTTGCCCCAGGAGTCGAACGTCAGCCGGGTGGCCCCCTCGACCCTGACGGCCCGGCCACCGGCAATTCTGGGGTGGGAGAAGGTCATGACCCAGGCGAGCCAGGCTTCGTTGCCCGACTGCTGCTGACTCGTTATCTCGAAACTGCACTGGGCAAGGCGCTCATAAAGGGAGGAAAAGTAGCGGGTGAGCGCAGCCAGCCCCTCTATCCGGTGCGCAGGATCGATGAAGAGCACCTCATCGGCATAGACCTCCGGCAAGCGGTGCAACTGATGCTTGTCCAATTGCAGGTAGAGGATGACAAAGCGGGCCAGCGCGTCATTCATGCTAGTTTTTCTCCAGTTCGCGGAACATCTCGATGGCCCTCACCCGTGCAACGGCATGATCCACCATGGGGGCCGGATAATTCTGCCGCCCCTTGAGCCGCAACCAGTCGTGGGGCTCGTGGAGATAGGCAGCAGGCACATCCGCCAGCTCAGTGACCCAGGTACGAATGAACTCCCCTTGTGGATCAAATCGTTGCCCCTGGGTGGTGGGGTTGAAGACCCGGAAATAGGGCGCCGCATCGGCCCCGGTCCCCGCCGCCCACTGCCAGCCACCATTGTTGGCCGCCAGATCCCCGTCGATGAGCCGACTCATGAAGTAGTCCTCCCCGAGCCGCCAGTGGATGTGGAGATCCTTGGTGAGGAAGCTCGCCACTATCATCCGCAGCCGGTTGTGCATCCAGCCGGTGGCGTTGAGGCAGCGCATGGCCGCATCGACCACGGGGTAACCGGTGCGCCCCTCGCACCAGGCGGCGAAGGCATCCGGATCCCAGCTCCACGGCAGGGCCGCCGTCTCCGGCTTGAAGGGGCGGTTCATGGAGAGGCTCGGGATCAGCACCAGCAAGTGGCGGTAGAACTCGCGCCAGATAAGCTCGTTGAGCCAGACAAAACCGGGTTGGGCCTTCGACAGGGGCCGGTAGCCGAGACGCTGCTGCAGCGCCCCCACGCACTGGCGGGCACTGATGATGCCCGCCGCCAGATAGGGGGAGAGCACGGAGGTGCCCGCCAGCGCCGGAAAGTCCCGGGTCTCGCCGTAATCGAGCACAGCCTGATCCAGAAAAGCGTGCAACCGGCGGCTCGCCTCGGCCTCCCCCACCGGCCAGCGGGTGTCCGGCGTCAGATCCCCCAGCCCGTCGTCCACCCACTCCCGCTCGGCCAGGGGCAGCCACGGCAACGGCTCGCCGCGTGGTGCGGGGGCACGGTGAATGACGAAGCCATCCTCCTCGAGAGCCTTGAGCCAGGCGCGGCTGAAGGGGGTGAAGACCTTGAACATCTCCCCCGACCCGGTCAACACCCGACCGGGCGGCAGCACGCAGCAGCCGTTGAACCAGTGGCTGGTCATGCCCTGCTCCCCCAGCGCGGCGCTGACGGCGTGGTCGCGGCGCAGCTCGTCGATCTCGATGGCCTGGTTGGCGTAGAGCTGGCTCACCCCGAGATCCCGGCAAAGCGCCGTCAGCGCTGTCGGCACCTCGGCAAAGGTCTCGACCCGCAGCAGATGAAGCGGAATGCCGAGGGCCGCCAGCTCGCGGCCCATGGCATCCACCTGTGCCAGCATGAAGCGCTGGCGGACCGGGGCCAGCTTGTGCGTCTGCCACTGGGTCGGCGAGACGATGAAGAGTGCGGCGACCGGTTCATCTCCGGCGCAGGCGTGGCGCAGGGCCGGGTTGTCGGCCAGACGCAGATCGTTGCGAAACCAGACCAGCCTCATGACGGTGTTCTCCCGCCCTTGCCCTTCGCCTTGGCAGTACGGGGCGTCGCACTGACCTCTGCCAGGGTGGCGTGCCAGTTGCGGGCACGCCGCCACGGCTCATCGTAGAGGCGTCCCAGCTCGCCAAAGAAGCGGGTACCCGCAGGCCATTCGGCGGCCTGGTCCTGCTTGCCGAGCCCGGCCCCCAGCAGGATCAGCCAGGGGGGAGTGGCGCGCCCCTCCAGCAGGGTGGCATGGCGGGGCTCCACCGCCCCCAGCAGTTGCACCTCATATCCCTGACCGATGAGCTCATACGCAGCCCAGACCAGATCCAGCGGCCCCACCTGCCCCCAGCTTGCCAGGGTGACGGGGACGCCCTTCTCCTGCTCGATGAGGTGGCGGGCGAAGCGGGTATGCAGCCAGCCGAGCCACACCTGTTGCAGCAGCTCGCCATCGGGGCGCTCGCGCCACAGCCCCAGCAGCCGCTCCACCAGGGGCTGCAGCACCCGGTTGCGCACCAGCTCGAAGGGGTAGCTCGCCAGCAGATCGCCAAGCTCGGCCTCCGCCTTGCGCTGGTTGAAGGCGAGCAGCGCCTGGCTGAATTGCTCCAGGGTCTGCTGCCAGTGATCGCTCACCGGCGCACTCTGGGGCTCGCTCAGCAGCCCCTTCACCTGACCTATGCTCACCCCCCGCTCCAGCCAGCTCAGGATCTCGCCTATCTGGCGGATATCCTGCTCGCTGTAGAGGCGATGGCCCTTCTCGGTTCGGGCCGGTTGCACCAGCCCGTAGCGGCGCTGCCAGGCGCGCAGGGTGACGGCGTTGACGCCGGTGAGGCGGGAGACCTCGCGAATGGGGTAGACGCCCTCGTCGGGGAGAGGCGCGGCTGCTTGTGATTCATCAGACATGAGAGAGTCCATCAGACGTTGGGAAGAGGCCCCGGTCATCCGCCGGGGCCTGCACAGGGTGTTCAGAGCCCGTAGCGCAGCTTGAGCGTGTCGGGATGAAGGTCGAGGTAGGCCTGATCGGCCAAATCCAGCCACTCCTTCACAGCCCGTAACGCAATTTCAGCGTGTCGGGATGGGGATTGAGGTACACCTGCTCGGCGAGATAGGGGTTCGGGTACTCGCGCAGGTAGTGGCGGATCAGGGTAAGGGGCACCAGTAACGGGAAGACCCCGGTGCGGTACTTGTCGATGGTGTCACACAGCTCCTGCTTCTGGGCCGGGGTCAGCACCCGCTTGAAGTAGCCCTGCAGGTGCATCAGCACATTGGTGTGGCTGCGGCGGTTGGCCCGCAGGGTCAGCGCCGCCATCAACCCCTGGATGTAGCTGTCGGCCACCTCCTGCAGGTTGGCCTTGCCAAGGTTGGCGAGCAGGCGCCCCAGCGCCCGGTAGTGGGTGGTGGCGTGGGAGAGCACCAGGTACTTGTAGCGTGAATGGAAGCGGATCAGGGCTGAGGCAGTGATCCCCCGGGCGCAAAGCTGCTGCCAGTCGTGGTAGGCGAAGACCCGCAGCACGAAGTTCTCCCGCAGGATGGGGTCGCACAGGCGGCCATCTTCCTCCACCGGCAGCAGGGGGTTGGCCTCCATCAGCGCCTTGGCGAAGAGGCCGACCCCCTCCTTGGCGCTCCCCTCGTTGTTGGCGCCATAGATGCGCACCCGCTCCATGCCGCAGCTGGGGGACTTGGCGCAGAGGATGTAGCCAGAGAGGAAGTCGAGCTGGCGTGCCTTCTGCTCGCTGAAGGCAATCAGCTTGTCGGTGACGTCGAAGCTGCCGTTGCTTGCCTCGGCCCGCACCTCGCCCTGGCGCTTCACCAGCCGTATGGCGGCGCGGGGTGCCCCCAGGCCAATGGCCATCTCGGGGCAGACGGGGTGATAGTCGAAATGGGCACCCAGATCCCGTTCGCAGAAACTGGATCGTTTGTGGCCCCCGTCGAAGCGCACTTCCTGGCCGAGCAGACAGGCACTGATACCGACCTTGATCTTGTACATGATGAAGCCCCTTGTATAAGCCTTGAGTAAGTTATAGCAGTTATACAAAAGATTGGAAGCTGTATAACTATTGCGAACTGATACGGCCAGGGGGCGGCGGGCGGATCAGCCCCCATAAAAAAAAACCCATGACCGAAGTCATGGGTAAAGGTGAAGACCCTGCAGGAAGGATGATCAGAAGCTGTATTTCACACCCAGGCTGGAGATGGAGCCTTTTTGCAGCTCCCAGTTGCGATAGGTGTAGTCGGCGGTGAGGGCCAGGTTCTGGGTCAGCTTGTAGGCCGCCCCCGCCTTGAAGTCGTGCATGTCGTCGGTCATGTTGGCGTAGCGATAGCCGGTGGAGAGCTCGACGGCACCGATGTCGTAGCGCAGGCCCACTTCTCCGTAGAGGCTGCCGCTCTTCTTGCGGGCCAGGGTATCCCAAGCGGAGTGGTTCACGTCGGAGGCCAGCTCCCGTTCCAGGCTGTAGCCCATCAGGCCGGTTTCACCGTAGAGGTTCAGGCCGGTGCTGAGGGGGGTGTAGACACCCATCCCCAGGCTGGAGATGGCCATGCTGTCGTTGCCGCTGCTGCGGGAGGTGTATTCGCTGCCGATCCGGCCATAAACATTGCTGGTGAAGCTCTTGGAGAGATCCAGGCTCAGGCCGCCGAAGTCGCGGTTCTCCCCATCCTTGCCACCGATGTAGTCAGACTTGGTGTGGGCCCAGGTAGCAGAGCCCTTGGCATAGCTGAAGGCATCTTGCGCCAGGACGGAGGTGGAAGAGAGACCGGCCAGAACCAGAACAGACAGTGCGATCTTTTGCATTTTGTTGACTCCATGGGTTGAGTTAGGCGGACCTAACTGGAATGGAGCCATTGTGACGGGCAAAGGGGGCAACGCCGAGGGGCAAGCTGTTGCCAAACCATGTCAGATGTAAGCGGATATTGCTGGCGGTTACCGGTGCAACACTCTGCGGGGGAGCCAGGGCTCCCCCGCCGTCATCCTAGCGGAACTCCACCTCGTCGATCTGCACCCGCACCAGCGGCTTGCCGGTGAGGCCGGCGGGTCGTGCCAGCTCGATGGCCCGGGAGGCGCGTGCCTCCCCCTTGCGCAGGTAGGAGTCAGGCAGGCGGTTCTCCCCGACCCAGAAGCGCACGGGCTCGGTCGAAAGCTGCACCCCGTCGGCGCTGAACAGGGTCAGGCTGCCGTTGACGCGCACCACGTTGCGACTGCCGGTGTTGCTCACCACGAACTGCAGGCTGAGGGGATCGTCCCCCGCCACCTGGTCCAGCTTCACCGTGATGCCGTCCCGGGTCGCCTGGGAGAGCAAGTCGGGATGGGCCATGGCCTGCTCGGTCAGCACCGGGGCCGCGACACTCGCCGTCACTGCCTGACCGGCTACCGTGGCTGCCGGCTTGACCAGCAGGTATTCCCAGGTGAAATCGTCATTGAGTTGCACCTGGCGACCATCCGGCAAGGTGATCTGGTGCAGGGGAGCCGCCTCGGCCAGCAGAGGGCACAGACAGAGGGCGACCAGCAGTCGGGAGAGGGGTTTCATGGGCAGGCACTCGATAAAGGATGCGAAGGGGGCAGTATAAAGAGTCGTGCCCTCCTTGCCTATGACCCCCCTCACGTTACGCCCCGGCTCAGATGACCAGGGGGTGGGGATCCTCCAGCGTGGCCAGATCCAGGGTCACCAGATCGAACTGGGCACTCCTGAGGGCCTTCTGGATGGTGGGCTGCATGTCGAACACCAGGGCCCGCAGCCGTTCGGGCACCCGGATCCTCGCAAGGGTGGTGACCCTGTCACCCAGGGTATGGAAGAAGACCTGGGCGCCCCCCAGCCCCATGTCCACCAGCATCTGCTCGGCCATGTCGACCATCCGCAGGTGCCGCCTGTCCAGGGAAGTCATATCGACAAACCGCCGGCTCAGGCAGGCCTCCCCCACGTCTCCCCAGAGCGCCAGTTGCCGCTTGTGAAAGCCGTAGCGAAAATCCCGGTTGGTCATCCCCTGCTCGGCAAAGATCCAGAGGGTGTTGGCGGGCAGGCTGTGGAATCGGCGCAGGTACTCCCGCTTCTCCTCCACCGAGGCCGACATCAGCAGCGGCGGTCCCTCTTCATGTTCGAGCTGCTGGCAGAGGTAGCGCACCGGGTCGGTCACCTCGGCAAGGTGGCCCAGGTGGGCGCTGAAGATCATCTCGTCGGTCTTGAGCACCTGATGGGGGATGCCGTAGTGCCGGCAGTAGCGCTGTGCCCTGGCCACCGACTGGCGGCTGAGGGTGGGGTTGTCCAGGGTGATGGCGCGAAATCGCACCCCGCTGGCCCGGCACAGATCCATGCTGTAGCAGGATTCCAGTCGGCCGGAGAAGGAGACAAGCAGTTCGCTGTAACCGGCCAGGGTGTTGATGAGCCTCTGTTCCCTGGCTTGAAAGGTCTGATCGTATCCCCGATGCAGCGCAACGACATTGGCATCCATAACAACAACTCCGGATGATGAACTGGATACCATTTTGCCCGCCCCAAGCTGAATATACACTTAAAGAGTGCGGGTAAAACTGTACATTATTTGCTCCAAATCAACGCTTCCCCCACTTTTTTCGCTGCGAAGCGAAACTGGCTCCCCTCAGGCAGGCAACAACCCCTGAGCGATCAGATGCGCCCGGCACCGGGCCGGATCGGTGAAGACCAGCCCCCGCAGACCGAGCGCCTCGGCCGCCGCCACGTTGGCCGGGCTGTCGTCGATAAAGAGGCACTCCCCAGCCTTGAGGTCGAACGACACCAGCAGATAGCGGTAGATGTCGGGCTCGGGCTTGAGCATCCGCACCCGGGCCGACACTACCTTGCCGCTGAAGAAGCGCCAGAAGGACTGATGCTGCTCCAGCCAGTCGATGCTGGCGTGCCCCATGTTGGAGAGGGCATAGAGGGGGTGGCCTGCACCGTGCAATTCTTCGATGAGCGCCACCATGGCGGGATCCGGCACAAGGGAGGACGGCACCGCCTGCAAGATGGCCAGATTCTCCGCCATCGACAGGCCGGTGCGCCCCTGCGCCTGACGGGCCATGGTGTGCAGGGAGAGGGTCCCCCTGTCCACCTCCAGCCAGTCCGGGTGGTTGAACAGCTGCTCCGCGATCGCAGTCGCCCCCTCGGGTCCGCGCACCCCACTCACTATGGCCACCGGATCCCAGCGCACCACCACCCTGCCCAGATCGAAGATCACCGCCATCGTCTCGTCCCCTCTATGTGTTGTTGCCACGGATGTGGTCACGGCGGTTGCCATAAACAGGGACCAGAACGACGCTCACTCTCCCCCGGCAACCCGAGCCACCACCCTGCCCCGTTCAACGCCCCCGGGCAAGTTTTACTTGCATCGCACCGCCAAATCCCTTAATGGTTATGGCGTTACATTCAGGACACGCCCATGAACACACCATTCTTCTTTGTTTTCTCGTTTACCCGGCCCACATGAGGGAAGGCCCGTCGTCACGTGAACCATTCGCGTAAACAGAAACCAAAGACGAATCGAGCCTCCCCAGCGGAGGCTTTTTTTTGCACCACACACCACAGAATCACTGGATAGGGAACCACCATGGCAACGCTCGACGAGATCAGACACGACATCACCCAGTTGGATCAGGAGCTGCTCGCCCTGCTGGCCAAACGCAAGACCCTCAGCATCGAGGTCGCCCGCGCCAAGCAGGCCAATCCCCGTCCCATCCGTGACCACCAGCGCGAACAGGACTTGCTGGTCGCCCTGATCCAGAAAGGGCGCGCCCTCGGACTGGATGCCCAGTACATCACCCGCATCTACCACACCATCATCGAAGACTCCGTGCTCTCCCAGCAGGCCTACCTGCAGAGCCTGCTCAACCCCCAGCAGCAGGAGCCCATGACCAGCGTCGCCTACCTGGGACCGCGCGGCTCCTACTCGAGCCTGGCCGCCCGCAAGTACCTGGCCCGCTACAAGGATCAGGTGATCGAGGTGAACTGCCAGAACTTCCGCGAGGTGCTGGACACCGTGGAGTCGGGCCGCGCCGCCTTCGGGGTGCTGCCCATCGAGAACACCAGCTCGGGCTCCATCAACGAGGTGTACGACGTGATGCAGCACACCACCCTCTCCATCGTGGGTGAGCTCACCTATCCCATCGAGCACTGCATCCTCACCGCCGTGCCCACCGAACTCTCTCGCATCAAGACCTTCTACGCCCATCCCCAGGTGTTCCAGCAGTGCTCCCATTACCTCAGCAAGCTGGAAGGGGCGCGCCACGAGATCTGCGACTCCTCCTCCAGCGCCATGATGAAGGTGAAGGAGCTGGCAAGCCCGGAAGCGGCGGCCATCGGCAGCGCCGCCGGCGGCGAGCTCTATGGCCTGGACGTGCTGGCCGAGCAGCTCGCCAACCAGAAGGAGAACTACAGCCGCTTCATCGTGGTGGCGCGCAAGCCCATCGACGTGGCGCCCCAGATCCCGGCCAAGACCACCCTCATCATGTCCACCTCCCAGAAGCCGGGCTCCCTGGTGGAGGCGCTGCTGGTGCTGCGCAGCCACGAGATCAACATGACCAAGCTGGAATCCCGTCCGGTGCAGGGCAACCCCTGGGAGGAGATGTTCTACCTGGATGTCTCCGCCAACCTGCAGACCCCGGCCATGCAGGCCGCCCTGCTGGAGCTGACCAAGATCACCCGCTACATCAAGGTGCTGGGCTGCTACCCGAGCGAAGACGTCAAGCCGACCGCCGTACCGCCCGTCTTGATGGGAAGCTGATGGGAAGGGGATCCCGCCCCTGCCACACAAAGGCGAGCCCCGGCTCGCCTTTGTGCTCTCTGCGCCCTCCCCGTGAGACGCGGCCCAGTCCCGCCCTTCCCTTCCGGCGTTAAACCGCCCTCCACCCCCTTCCTCGTGGACCCGGGATCCTGGCGCTGCTGTCTTTCCACTCACCATCAGGCCATCTTCCTCCCGTTGCGGCCCCCTTTTGCCGCCTGCCGGGCCTATCTATCGTTTGGCTTTATTTAACGATATGACCATATCGTTAGATTTCCCTAAACAAAAAAGGCCGCCATTCCGACCCCCGGGCACCTCTTGTTCTACTTCAGCCCCCTGTTTCCTCGCCACAGGCCGGATCCCGCCCGGCACCTCAACCCCGTTTCTCCTGCCGAAGACCAGTTCCCCCCAAGACGCCAACCCCGGTTATCCTCCCCAGGCCCAATGCAGTCCAAGGCACCAACCCGGTTATTCCCCGCAGATCCGAGCCCCTTCCCGACCAAACAAAAAGGCGAGCCTGCGCTCGCCTTTGTCTGTGCCGTGATGATCGCCGGGCTCATGCCGGCGCCCCCCGGACCCGCCCTAGAACTGGCCCGCCATCAGCTGGTTCAGGTGATAGAGGTTGCGGGTATCGAGCTCCAGCTCGGTGGCATAGGTGTTGCCACGGGGATAGGTCGCCACCACCCGGGCACCGCGCACCATGCCCGCCACCGACACATCCAGGGAGTTGGAGGTCTGGGTCAGGTCCTTGTAGCTGCTCTGGCCGCGCACCTGCTGGCCATTGAGCTGCTCCGCCAGCTCCCGGTAGGCGTCCATCTTGGAGGCGCGGATCGCCTGCAACATCTTCTCGGACTGGGAGGGACCGGGCTGGATGTCGATCACCGCATACCCCACCGCCTTGAGCACCGGGAAGTCATCGGGCTTCTCGCCCACGTCATAGTTCACCACCCGGTTGCCACTGCACGCCGTCAGCAACATGGCCATCAGGCAACCCAACAAGATTTTCATCGCTGTTTCCCCGTTTTCCTGTTCACCACACCCGATGTTTCACGGCTCAATGTCAGCCAGCCCGCTTCACGCTTCATGACGCGCCACCTCAAGGGGTCAGGTTGACCAGATGGCCGGACGGGCTCTGGCCCCCCCGCATCAGGTAACCGCGATTGATGGAGGCCCGGCCAAAGGAGTTGCTGGCACCGGACAAATATTGTTTCGGGATCAGGCTCTGGGCCGTGGTCTCCACCATCTTGGTGCGCAGATCGATGATGCGGGCGTTGACCAGGATCCCCTGCTGATTGCGGCTGAAGGTGCCGGTCAGGATGCGGGAGATGGGCAGCCGGGACGAGAGATCCTTGTAGTTGCGGCTCATCACGAAGTCCCCCTGCGGGGTCACCTGGATGTTGCCCGTGGTCTTGAAGTCCACCACCACCTCACCGCGCCGGTTCAGCTCGTAGATGAAGCTCTCCTCGATCTGCTGCCCCATCCAGTTGGTGTCCTTCAGGGTGTCGAGATCGACAAAGGAGGCGACCGCAATGGGCTCGGTCAGGGTCGTGAGAGACTTGCGCTCCATCAGCTGATCCGTCATGCGGGCCACCAGCCAGTTGAGCTCCATCCCCTTCGCCGCCTGGCGGGGGTCTCCCAGCTCCCGATTGATGGGGTCGGCCGACCCGCAACCGACCAATGCCAGCGCCACCGCCAGCACCGTGATAACTCTCTTCATGGATACCTTTCCTGTATCTGCACCTGACCTGTTATCGGTCGCAACCGCCAACACTTGAGGCGGGAATGCGCGCAGGATCCTCGATGATCCCCGGGCAAAGGCGCGCACTGTGCCACCGGAGCCCGCCGCGCGGGCTCCGGCCGGGGAAGAAGGCATGGTTCTTGCTTTTATTTGGTCACCCGCTCCGGTCCAGACCGGATCTGTGTCCAGGATCCCTGACCCGCCCCACCGGCGGCAGCGGGGTCGCCCACTCAAGGTGTTTGTTATGAAAGTTTCGCTGCTGTTCACCCTGCTGCTGGCCAGCCTGTCGGCCAGGGCCGAACTTATCGAGGCCCAGGGCAGTGCCGCCATTCTGGGGGGCGACGAGGTCTACGCCCGCGAGCAGGCGACCCGGGATGCCCTGCGCCAGGCGCTGCTGGCCAGCGGTGCCTCCGTCTCCAGCATCCAGCGCCTGGAAAACGGCAGCCTGCGCTCCGAGCAGATCCAGATCCGCTCCGGCGGCGACATCCGCCAGTACCGCCTCAAGCGCGAAGAGGTGCGCAACGGCCGCATGTACATCACCCTCGTGGCCGACATCCAGGCGGAGCGGCAGATCTGCCAGACCCAGCACTACGCCAAGGATTTGACGCTGGTGCGTCTGCGCATGCGCTACCCGGACCAGGCGAGCACCGGTGCCCTGGACGACATGCCCGCCGATCTCTCCCGCCGGCTGTTTGAAACCCTGGCGACGACGCCCCAGGTGGTCGCGCGCCAGTGGCTGGACGAGAACCTGCGCATCGATCCTCTCCATCTGCAACAGGGGGATCGCAGCGCCCTCGAGGAGATCAAGGCCCTGAGCCTGCGCACCGACAGCCAGTATCTGGTGCTCGGCAGCATCGACGACCTCTCCCTCGAGCCCCAGGGCAACGCCCTCACCAGCTGGTATGAGGATCCCGTGCGCAATTTCTCCATGCAGCTCTACCTGTTCGACGGCATCAACGGCAGCCTGCTCGGCCGCAAGGAGTACAAGGGCCGCGCCAACTGGACCTTCTCCAAGCGGGAGCAGGTGGGCAGCAGCGGCGGCCAGTTCTGGCAGTCGAGCTTTGGCCAGGAGGTGGGCTACCAGTTGAAGGAGGCGGCCCAGGACATCGCCGCCGAACTCGCCTGTGCCCCCGTCACCGCCCGGATCGTGGCCCAGCACGAGCGCGGCCCCCACATCAACCTGGGCCGCCGCAACGGGGTCAAGCTCGGGGACCAGTTCCGGGTCCAGCACAGCGCCGACTTCGTCGACCCCTATGGCAAGTCCAGGGTGATGCGCAACCCCGCAGACGGTCTGTTCGAGGTGGTGCAGGTGTTTGAGGATGGCGCCATCATCAGCAGTCAGAACAAATATTCGCCGTTCAATGTCCAAATCGGTGACCTGGCCGTATTGGAATAGGAATCAAGGGTTTAAAAGCACAATGCTTCTTGTATAATGCCCGCCACAAGGTTCCCGTAGCTCAGCAGGATAGAGCGGTCCCCTCCTAAGGGACAGGCCACTGGTTCGACTCCAGTCGGGAACGCCATACAAAACAAGGGGTTAGCGTCGTCATGGTGCTAACCCCTTGGTCGTTTTTGGCCTCGTACCCCTCTCCATACCCCTCCAGTGCAGTTCATTGCACAACACCATCATGCTGTAACGCCCCTTAAAATAATGAGAACTTAATAGCAAATAATTCCTATTCAATAAACTTTCAAACCTACATCACCTCCATGAGTTAGCAGGCTGAATGTCTGCATTTCACTATTCCTGGAGGAGATATGGCTCACCTGATTGACACCATGGCCTACACTGGCCAAACCCCTTGGCATGGCCTTGGCAATGTCTTGCCCCCACAGCAATCTCTCGATATCTGGCTGCAAGCAGCCGGGATGGATTGGACCATCGAGCAGAGCGATGTGATGTTTAACGTCGCCTCCGATGCACTACATATCCGCCCCTACAGCGACAGCAAGGTACTTTATCGCTCCGATACCCTTGCCCCTCTGTCAGTGGTCTCAAGCCGCTACAACGTGGTACAGCCTCACGAGGTGCTGCACTTCTATCAAGATCTGGTGGAAGCCGGTGGCTTTGAGTTGGAAACAGCAGGCTCGCTCAAAGGTGGTCGCAAACTGTGGGCACTGGCTAAGACCGGCCAGGATCTAACACTCAAAGGCAATGACTTGGTAAAGTCCTATCTGCTACTGGCGACCAGTTGCGACGGCACACTCTGCACCACGGCGCAGTTCACCTCTTTGCGGGTGGTTTGCAACAACACCCTGCAGATGGCATTGCGCGGCGCTACTGGTGCCATCAAGGTGCCCCACTCCACTCAGTTCGATGCCGCTGCCGTCAAAGAGTCGCTTGGACTGGGGCTCTCTCATTGGGATGAGTTCAAGACGCAGACCAAGGCGCTGGCACAGCGGCCCGTCGCCCCCGAAGAGGCGCTGCGCTTTTTCAGCGATCTGTTGGCGCAACCGCTCGATGAGGAGAACATCATTCTCACCAAGCCGATACAACGGCTGCATGAGCTCTATCAGGGCGCAGGCATGGGCTCAGAACTTACGAGCTCCCGCAATACCGCCTGGGGGCTGGTCAATGCGGTCACTGAATACGTGGATCACCACCGCCGTGCCCGCAGCCAGGATCACCGGCTTGATTCCGCTTGGTTCGGTCAGGGTGCCCAACTCAAATCCCAAGCCCTGAATCAGGCACTCACTCTGCTGCAGTAATTACGCTTCCCCATTCAAACCGCATAACGACCTCACCCGGACTGGCGCAAGCCAATCCGGGCGTAGCCATTTATGCCGTCAACAAGGAATAGTCATGAAATCAAAAGCCAAATACGGCCAAGCCCTGCGGCTAGCCTCTACTACCCAGTTAACCCGCGAGCAGTGGCTCGCTATCCGTAAACTCGGCATTGGCTCCTCCGATGCCGCCGTCGCAGTGGGGCTCTCCCCCTACAAATGCCCGCTCAGCCTCTGGCTGGAGAAGACCGGTCGCAAGGAGCCGGAAGATATCTCCCACAAGGAAGCGGTGCTGTGGGGCATCGAGCTGGAGCCGGTATTGGCGCAGGTCTATGCCAAACGCACCGGCTATAAGGTGCGCCGGGTCAATGCGGTGCTGCAACACCCCGAGCAACCCTTCATGCTCGCAAACCTCGATCGGGAGGTAGTCGGCCATCCCGATGGGCCGGGCATTCTGGAGATCAAAACTGCCAGCTATCACAATGCTCCCCAGTGGGAGGAAGGAGTGCCGGTGGCTTACCAGTGTCAGGTACTGCATCAGCTGGCTGTTTCCGCGTGACGATGGCCAGACGGTGGATCTCTCCGATTCCCTCGAGTTCAACCAGCTGTTTGGCGATCTGCTGCGATTGCGCGAGCAAAAGGAAGCCGTCGAGCTGCAGGAGTCACAGCTCAAACAGCGGCTTCAAGCCACTTTGGGTGAAGCGACAGCCGGGCTGTTTGCCGACGGCAAGATCACCTGGAAACGCAGCAAAGACCGGCTGGCGCCGGATCTCGATAAGCTCGGTCAGGATCATCCCGACCTGCTCACCCGTTACGTCAAACCGGTACCCGGCGTGCGCCGTTTCACCATTCACCCCTTGAGGCAAACACCATGATCAAAGGACTGGCAATTACCCCGCCCGTGATTGGGCGGATCTGCATCGGCAAGCTGGTGCAAAAACAGGATAAGTGGGTACCGGAGAAGGACGACAGCTTCACCCTCACCACCCAGATACAGCAAAAGGGGGGATGGTTGCTCCATCCTCTGCATCAACACTACTCATCGCAAAAGAATAACCAAGGACAGGAGCAGACCAAGATCCGCGCTATTCCGGTGCGCGTGCTGTTCAACGACAGCGACTTGAATCTGCGGGCGGAATACAGCGCCTTTGACCGGCAAACCGGCAGGCCGCTCTGTGTCGGGAATGGGGAGATGGCAAGACGCGTGGGGGCACAAGGCATAGAGGAGGTCAGCTGCCCTGGACCTGAGCGCTGCGCCTTTGCAGGCCAACAAGGCTGCAAGCTGTACGGACGACTGAACCTGTTTGTGGAGGGGCAAGGTGATGAGTTGGGTAGCTTTATCTTCCGCACCACCGGCTACAACTCGGTTCGCACTCTGGCTGCTCGGCTGAAGTACCTGGAGGCTGTAAGCGGGGGCCATACCCGCTATCTGCCGCTCACCCTGCGGTTGCGAGCCAAGAGCACCACCCAGTCGTACCGCACACCGGTCAACTACGTGGATTTAACCTTGCGGGAAGAAACCAACCTGACTGAGACAGTCAGGCAATCACAAGAGGCGGCACAGCGTGACCAGGAGGCGGGTCTCGCCATCGACCAGATGGAGCAGGCCGCGCGTGAATTGCTGCGTAACGGACAGTTTGAAGATATCGATGAAGAGGTGCCGATGCTGCTGGAGGAGTTCTATCCCGAAGCCAACCGCAACGAGACGGCGAATGGTATCAATGGTTCTGAGGCGACAATCTCACCTCACGTCCCGCAAGGCAAAGCAACCAGAACGCCAGAGAGACCACAACCAAGAAGGAGTCCGCTCACCAACAAATTGGGGAAAGGGACCCCATCCCCTCCCCAGTGAATGGCGGGTGGTCAGCGGGGACGCGCCAACCGCTCCACCAACCGTTCTACCGTTTCCAGCAACAGGGTTCGGTCAGCATCATCGAGCCGAGCCAGTTGCTGGCTCAGCACAATGCCCTGCTCGGTCGGGCGGTTACTGGTCTCACGCAGGAAATCCGCCAGCTCGCAGCCGAAAAGTTGAGCGAGCTCCGCCAGCCGCACCACGGTCGGCACCACAATCCCCCGCTCCATCCGGGAGACGGCCTCCATCCCGATATTGAGGTGTTCAGCCACCTGCTCCTGGGTAAACCCGGCCTGGTTACGCTGACGCCCAATCACCTTACCCACGTTCTTGGCTAACTGCTCAAAGTTGATATCTGTCATAAGTCCTCCAACCAACCCCTATGGTTGGGTGTGGACTCGTTGACATGAAGAACCACAAAAGGCGAGGATCAACCCAAAAGGTTGTTATTGGGCATTATCTGCCTATTTAACCGGACTAGGGTTATCCCCTTCTCTACGACTTACTACCAATAGGAGTTCTCATGAAACGACTCGTTCCATTGCTCACCCTGGCAGTCACTGCACCGAGTATCATGGCCAGCAACACCAATCACATCTGGTCCTATCAAGACACTGATGGCACCACCTTGGCTCAAGCGTGTCATAACAAACGTACCTGTGATCTGATCTACAAAAACAGCCACTACCTTGCCTTCGTCAACAACAGCTCCCAAACGGGCTGTGCCACTGGTGATCTGCTGGTTGCCGAACACGCCAGTCGCAGCTTTAAGAAACTGGATACCGGCACCTGCAGCACCTCGGCCAGTATCGAGGTCAATACCTACAATCGACTGAACAACGTCGATGTCATGATCGGTGACCGACTCATCAAGCGTTATCCGTTAGATGCTTGGATGTGGGGAGAAATACGCAAGGCGGGTAAAGGGGCGTCTTGGAGCAAGGCAGAAGAGAATGCCAAGAAGCCTCAGATGCTGGATGCACCAAAAGGTACCCCTGCACAGTGGGTGGCCGAAGAGGGGCGCTGTGGCCCTCGTTATACCCTGACACAGGGCCAGGGTTACTCACGATACGTACTGGAAATCAAATGCGCCTATCAGATGGCGGGGGCAACCTGGCCCCTGCACTCTGAACTCAGATACACCAGAGCCTACGATGCCTCAAGCAGTGTTGAGGAGATCGAAGTCAATGGTCAACGTCTGTCCGGTGAAGCCAAAAGCCAGGCCGAATGGACTCAACTCGTCAACGCGATCCTCTCCGCCTCAACCCTGAGCATCTACCGTGGGCAGGATCAAAAAGCCACATGGACGGTCAAGCCTACGAAGTTGACCTCCACTTGCGACTATTACAACGGGTGAGTCATGAACATCACTTCAACCAAATGCTCGATAGCAGCCCTGATGGCTTGTGGACTGCTCTGGAGCCACCCAAGCCATGCGAAAGAACAGCACTACCTCGCTATCCAGCACACCGACACCATCTACGCCAACCAGGGCGTCTGCGCGTACCATTTCTCCCTTGATAGTGGGGGAGCTGATGAGTTTGGGCGGTTGTATATCACGCTGCAGTTTAATGACAAAAAGGGCAAATTGTAGTGGTCAACTAAATCCGGACACACAGTTAAGCCGATTTTCGGCCTCTGCTGGCGGTATCCCATCATTGTGTTG